>NC_015671.1:705288-1410576 GCF_000218545.1 Cellulomonas gilvus ATCC 13127 | reverse complement strand
CAGGCAACGGTTTCAGGCGGTCGTCCAGGAATCGGTGCAACCGCCGTACCGACCCCTGAATGGCCGAGGACGAGGAGGTCCTGTGTCCCCTACGCTGCCCCCCGTGCGTACCCGCTTGACGGATCTCGCGGAGCAGGCCGGTGTCAGCACCGCGACCGTGTCCCGCGTGCTGAACGGCAAGCACGGCGTGTCGGCCCAGGCCCGGCAGTCCGTGCTCGCCGCCCTCGACGTGCTCGGCTACGAGCGCCCCGAGAAGCTGCGCACGCGCTCCGCCGGACTCGTGGGCCTCGTCGTGCCCGAGCTGGCCAACCCCGTCTTCCCGGCGTTCGCGCAGGTCATCGAGTCGATGCTGACCGAGCGCGGCTACACGCCGCTGCTGTGCACGCAGTCCCCCGGTGGCACCACCGAGGACCAGTACGTCGAGATGCTCCTGGAGCACGGCGTCGCCGGGATCATCTTCGTCTCGGGCCTGCACGCCGACTCGTCCGCGAGCAAGGACCGCTACCACCGGCTCCGCAGCCGGGGCATGCCGGTCGTGCTGGTCAACGGCTTCGCCGAGGGCGTGGACGCACCGTTCGTCTCGACCGACGACGAGGCCGCGCTCGAGCTCGCGTTCCGGCACCTGGTCTCGCTCGGGCACCGCAGGATCGGCCTCGCGATCGGCCCCGAGCGGTTCGTGCCGGCCCGGCGCAAGCGTGAGGCGTTCGCCACGCAGCTCGAACGGCACCTGGGCGTGACCGACGCCGAGGAGCACGTCGTGTCCACGCTCTTCACGGTCGAGGGCGGCCAGGCGGCCGCCCTCGAGCTCATCGCGTCGGACCACACCGCGATCGTGTGCGGCTCGGACATGATGGCGCTCGGCGCGATCCGCGCGGCCCGCTCACGCGGGCTCCAGGTCCCGGACGACCTGTCGGTGGTCGGCTTCGACGACTCGCCGCTCATCGCGTTCACCGACCCGCCGCTGACGACCGTCCGCCAGCCGGTGCTGGCCATGGGCCACGCGGCGGTCTCGGCGCTCGTCGCCGAGATCAACGACGTGCCGGCCTCGCGCATCGAGCTCAAGTTCCACCCCGAGCTCATCGTGCGCGGCTCGACCGGCGCCGCGCCGGTGCCCGCCCTGGCGAACGCCGCGGCCCACCCGCTGTCCTGACCCCCCGCGTCCCCGCGCTCGTGCGCGGGACGGGCGCCGCCGCGCGCCACCGCTCCCCCAGCGCCGCCACGCGCGGCCACCCGGAAAGAGGCATGCCCTGTGACGACCCTCGACGCCCCCCGCACCCTCGTGCACGAGCCCGGATCGCCCACCGGCGAGTGGTGGCGCGACGCCGTGATCTACCAGGTGTACCCGCGGTCGTTCGCGGACGGCTCGGGTGACGGGATCGGCGACCTGCCCGGCATCACCGCGCGCCTGGACCACCTCGCGGCGCTCGGTGTCGACGCCGTCTGGCTCTCACCGTTCTACCGCTCGCCGCAGGCCGACGCGGGCTACGACGTGGCGGACTACCGCGACGTCGACCCGCTGTTCGGCACGCTCGAGGACTTCGACGCGCTGCTGACGCGCGCGCACGGTCTGGGACTGCGCGTGATCGTCGACCTGGTGCCCAACCACACGTCCGACGAGCACGCGTGGTTCGTCGAGGCGCGCGCGGCGGGCCCGGGCTCGGCGGCCCGCGAGCGCTACCTGTTCCGGGAGGGGCGCGGCGAGCACGGCGAGCTGCCCCCGAACAACTGGCAGTCGATCTTCGGCGGTCCCGCATGGACGCGCCTGCCCGACGGTGAGTGGTACCTGCACCTGTTCGACACGCGCCAGCCGGACCTCAACTGGGAGCACCCCGAGGTCCGGGCCGAGTTCGAGGACGTGCTGCGGTTCTGGCTGGACCGGGGCGTGGACGGGTTCCGCATCGACGTCGCGCACGGCATGGTCAAGGCGCCCGGGCTGCCGGACTGGGCCGGGCACGTGTCGATGATCGAGGGCTCGGAGCTCGCGCACGAGACCGCCGAGCACGAGCTGCACGAGCACGCAGGCGACCGCGTCGAGGAGGTCACGGGCGCGGGCAACCAGGGCCCGATGTTCGACCAGGACGGCGTGCACGAGATCTACCGGGCGTGGCACCGCGTGCTGGCCGCGTATGACGGCGACCGCGCACTCGTCGCCGAGGCGTGGGTCGAGCCGCTGTCCCGCCTGGCCCGCTACGTGCGTCCCGACGAGATGCAGCAGGCGTTCAACTTCGCGTTCCTGGCCACGCTGTGGCACGCGCCGTCCCTGCGCGACGTCATCACCGCGTCCTACCGGGCGTCGGACTCCGTGGGCGCGCCGACCACGTGGGTGCTGTCCAACCACGACGTGGTGCGGCACGCCTCGCGCCTGGGCCTGCCCGTGCCGGGCTCGCGGCCCAACGGCATCGGCCCGGACGACGAGCAGCCCGACGAGGAGCTGGGCCTGCGCCGCGCGCGCGCCGCGACTCTGCTCATGCTCGGCCTGCCCGGCTCGGCCTACCTGTACCAGGGCGAGGAGCTGGGTCTGCCGGACCACACCGCACTGCCCGACGACGTGCGCCAGGACCCGGCGTTCTTCCGGACCGGCGGGGCCGAGCGCGGCCGCGACGGCTGCCGTGTCCCGCTGCCGTGGGCCGCGGACGAGCCCGGGTTCGGCTTCTCCCCCACGGGCGCGACGTGGTTGCCGCAGCCGGCGGCCTGGCGCTCCTACGCCGCCGACGCGCAGCGCGGCGTCCCCGGCTCGACGTACGAGACCTACCGCGAGGCGCTCGCGGTGCGCCGCGCCGAGGCGCTCGGCTCGGGCGGCCTCGCCTGGCTCGAGAGCGCCGACGACGTGCTCGACCTGGTCAACCGGGACGTGCGCGTGGTCGCCAACCTGGGGGCCGAGCCGGTCACGCTGCCGGTCGGCTCCACGCTGCTGCTCGCGTCGGGGCCCGTCACGCACGCGTCCGACGGCGCGCTCGTCGTCCCGGGCGACACGACCGTGTGGGTGCGCGCCTGACGCCCACCCACGCACGCCGCGTCGGGTCCCGGTGACGCCTCCACCGGGACCCGACGCACCGGCCCACCCAGCCCGGACCCCGCGCGAAGGCCCCGTCTGCGAGGATGCTCAGGTCCGACGGGAGGAGCGACGTGCTCGCGGTGCTGATCGACGTCTCGACGGTGGCTGCGACGGTGCTGGCCCTCGTCGTGCTCGTCGTCGGAAGCTTGCGGTGGGTCAGGTCACGCGCGGCGAGCACCTGGCGCCGCACCGTCCAGAAGTCGCTGCGTGGGGCCCGCCACGTCGACCCCGACCGGCTCAGGGCCATGCGGGAGCGCGCGACGGGGCACGGGTCGCTCGACCGCGACGCGGCTCAGGAGGTCAGCGACATCCTGGGGCTGTTCCGCCACGCACCTTCCTTCCTGGTGGGGCACGGGCCGGACGCGGCACTGCTGCCGGCCGAGGCGGAAGACCTCCGCGACGCGTACCGCCGGTACGCCGCCACGCTGAGCCGCCGCGGGTCGCACCCGTGGGGCGACCACCAGATCGCGCTCGCGCGCGACGTCGCCGAGGTGGTGCAGTCCGCGATCGACGGTGTCCCGTCGGGCCACCCGGGCCCTGACCCGGATCCGACCGTCCTCACGCTCGTCGGCACGGGCTTCCGCCTGGACCTCGTCCGGACCCCGGGGCCGTGCGACGTCGCCGTCGCCTACCGCGCGACGCCACACCCCGAGTCGGAGTCCGCAGTCGACCAGCCGCCCGCGGTCCTCGGCCGGTCCTACGACGGGTGGCTGCCATGGCTGACCGGGACGCGCCTGGAGACCGACGCCACCAACGGCCGCCCGCGCCTGCACCTGGCGTTCTCCCAGACCACCTACTACCGCTTCCGGGGCATCAACGCCGCACGCCTGGCCCAGTGGGGTGACCAGCCGGCGACGCTCCCACCCACGGGTCTCCTGACCCTGTCATGCACCCCGGTGGACGCGGGCGGTCGCCTGCTCCTGTCGCGCCGCGACGAACGTCTCGAGCACCGCCCGGGTGCCGTGAGCGCGTTCGCGACCGGCAACCTGGACCTGCGGGCGCGGCGCAAGGTCGGGCACGACTTCGACGCCATGGGCCTGCCCGACCCGATCCGTGCCATCGCCCGAGAGGTCCGCGAGGAGACCGGCACTCTCGTCTCGCACACCGACGTGCACGCCGTCGGCCTCGCGCAGGTCTGGTCGCACCAGGACCGAGGCACGTGGGTCCTGAGCTGCACGACCCAGCTGAGCGCGACATGGCAGGACGTCGTCGCGCGCTTCCGGCAGGGCGACCCGGTGGAGGGCTCCTGGGAGGTCGGACGGGACCTGCTGGTCCTGGACCTGCCGGACGACGTGCCCGGAGTGGCGGCCGTGGTGCACGGCCTCGCCACCGCGTCGGACGTGGTGCCGCACGTGGTGGCCGACGTCGTGGCCATCGCCGTGAGCCGGGGTCTCGAACGCTCCGAGCTGGGCGATGCGATCCTCGCGCGGGCGGGCCACGACGATGCCTCGGCGCTGCGCGCGGCCCTCGTGGAGGTCCCGATCGAGCGGCCGTTCGCGCGGCGGCGCGCGTGACGCCGCCTGCACTCAGGCGCGGTGGGCGACGTCCCATGCCTGCGCGGCGCCGGGCGGCACCACGACGCTGACCGCGCCGTCGCGGACCGTGGACTGCATGCACGTGCCGCCCGCGGTCAGGACGTCGCAGTAGCCGCCGTCCGGCAGGCTCGTCGGAAGCGTCACGCGGAGCTCGGCGTCGCCGAGGTTCACGACGACGAAGCCGCGCTCGCCGCGCCCGAGCGCGACCGCGTCACCCTGCGACCACGCGTCGACCACCGGCGCGTCCCCCACGACGCCGCGCCACCCGACCATGCCGGCGACCTGGGGCCAGCGGTGCTGGCACACCCAGTCGCCGGGAGCGAGCGAGGCACCGGGTCCCGGGGCCGTCCCGCACGTCGCGTCCTGCACCCGGCCCGTCGCGTCCTGCGGCGGGCCGGCGTCCACGTCGTCGAACGCATAGCCCGAGTACACCTGCGGCGTGCCGTACGTGCCCGCCAGCAGCAGCACGGTCGCGAGCGCGTCGTCGGTGCCGTCGCGGTAGGACAGCGTCGAGCCGTTGCGCTCGGTGTCGTGGTTCTCGACGAACGCGACCGCGTCGTCCGACGGCAGGTAGCGCGCGGTCGCGGTGCCGAGCTCGAGCGCCAGCCCGGGTGAGCCCGCGACCACGCCCAGCATCTCCTTGCCGTAGGTGAACTCGTACACCTGACCGTGCGGGACGTACTCGTCGGGCTGGACCGGCTCGGCGGTGCCGCGGATGACCTCCTGCATGACCGCCACGTCGTCGGGCAGGGGCTCGAGGATCGCGCCGACGTCCTGCGCGGCCATGTGCTTGGCGGCGTCGATGCGGAAGCCGTCGACGCCCAGCGACACCAGGTCCTGCAGGTACGCGGTCAGGCGGGCACGGACGTGCGGCGCCCCGGTGTCGAGGTCGGCGAGGTTGAGCAGCTCGCACGTCTGCACCTGGGCGCGGTCGGCGTAGCTCGCGATGTCGTCGCTCGGCGTCAGGCCGCAGCGGTGGAAGTCCGCCGGTGTCCACAGCCCCGGGTAGGAGTCGTGCTCGTACGACGAGCCCGCCCAGCCCGTTCCCGGCTCGTCCTGGCCGGTCATGTGGTTGAGCACGGCGTCCACGCGCACGTCGACACCCGCGGCGTGGCACGTGCGCACCATCGCGGCGAACTGCTCGCGCGTGCCCAGCCGGGACTCCAGCCGGTAGCTCACGGGCTGGTAGGACGTCCACCACGCCTCGCCCGTGATGTGCTCGTTCGGCGGCGACGTGAGCACCCACGCGTACCCCGCGGGGCCCAGCTGGTCGGTGCACTCGGCGGCGATCGCGTCCCACGTCCACTGGAACAGCTGCACGCCCACGTCGTGGCCCGAGCCGTCGGCGGCGGGCTGCGCGGCCGGGTCGGCAGGCTCGCCGCCGGTGCAGCCCGTGAGCAGGAGCGCCGCGGTCAGCGCGATCGCGCCGGACGTGCGGCGGAGCAGGTGCGTCATCGTCACCACCGGGATTCGGGCCCGATACTGCAAGGCCTTGCTGCAACTTTCGGTCAGGGGTACCAGAGTACGGGTCCCGGGCCGTAGGTTGGCGAGCCGTGAGCCACGTCGTCGTGCACGGACCCGCGTCCTGGAACACCGTCGTCCACCTCGACGCGCTGCCCGAGCCGCGTCCGCACATGGTCCTGGCGCGCGAGCACCACGACGGCCTGGGCGGCACGTCCGCGGGCAAGGCCGTCACACTCGCCGCGCTCGGGGTCCCGACGACCCTCGTCACGACCCTGGGTGACGACGACGAGGCCGCGCTCGTGCGCCGTGCGCTGCACGCGGGGCGGGGCGGCGATGCGCTGCGCGTGGTGCCCAGGCCTGCGGTGCAGGGCCGCACCGAGCGGCACGTCAACCTCGTCGCGCGGGACGGGGCGCGGCTGTCGGTGTATCTCGAGCTGCCGTCCGCACCGCCCCCGGACGACGAGGTGCTCGGCCTGGTGCGCACGGCACGCGCCGCGGTGCTCGACCTGGCCGACTCCTCAAGGCCCCTGCTCGACGTCGCACGCGCGGCCGGCGTTCCGGTGTGGTGCGACGTGCACGACGACGACGGAGCCGCGCCCTACGCGCGCGCATTCGTCGCCGCCGCCGACGTCCTGGTCGTGTCCGGCGCACGCCTGCCCGACGCGGCCGCGTACCTCGACGCCGCCGTGGTGGCGGGGACGACGCTCGCGGTCTGCACGCGCGGTGCGGCCGGCGCGCTCGCCCGCGACGCCGACGGCTGGTGGGAGGTCGAGGCCGCGCACGCCGGACCCGTGCTCGACACCGAGGGCGCGGGTGACGCGTTCCTCGCGGGCCTGCTGCGCGCGACGCTCGCGGGCGCACCGCACGGGCGCGCGCTCGCCGAGGCGGCCGCGGTCGGTGCGATCGCGGTGACGACCGCGGGGCTCGGCGCACCGCAGGCCGAGCCCGCCGCCGTCGTCGCGCTGGCCGACGGCGTGCGCGTCACCCGCGTCCGGTGACCGGTCAGCCGCCCGAGACGCTCAGCTCGGCCTCGTGCAGGTCCTGGCGGAACTCGTCCGAGAGCTCGCGCGAGTCCAGCCACCCGTACGGCAGGATCGGGCGCTTGGGCGCTCCCGCACGCCCGCGCTGACCCTCCGCGGGCTCACCCGGGTAGGGCTGGTCCAGGTCGAGCAGCGCGAGCAGGTCGTCGAGCTCGGCGAGGCTGGACACCAGGCCGAACCGTGCGCGCAGCTCGCCGCCCACCACGTAGCCCTTGAAGTACCAGGCCATGTGCTTGCGCATCTCGCGCAGCGCCTTGTCCTCGTCCTCGAAGTGCTCGACCATCAGCTCCGCGTGACGCCGGACCGTCGCCGCGACGTGCCGCATGCCCGGACGCACGCGCTCGTCGGAGCCCGCGAACGCCGCCGCGAGGTCCGCGAACAGCCACGGCCGGCCCTGGCATCCCCGCCCGACCACGACGCCGTCGCAGCCCGTCTGCGCGACCATCGCGAGCGCGTCCTCGGCGGACCAGATGTCCCCGTTGCCGAGCACCGGGATGTCGGTGACCGTCTCCTTGAGCCGCGCGATGGACTCCCAGTCGGCCGTGCCCGAGTAGTAGTCGGCGGCGGTCCGGGCGTGCAGCGCGACCGCGGCGACACCCGCCTCCTGCGCGACGAGACCCGCCTCGAGGTACGTCAGGTGGTCGTCGTCGATGCCCTTGCGCATCTTGACCGTGACGGGCACGCCGTACGGCGCGGCCGCGGCCACCGCCTGCGTGACGATCGCGCGGAACAGGTCCCGCTTCCACGGCAGCACGGCTCCCCCGCCGCGGCGCGTCACCTTGGCCACGGGGCAGCCGAAGTTGAGGTCCACGTGATCGGCCCGGTCCTCGCTCGCGACCAGGTGCACCGCGGCGGCCACCGTCGCGGGGTCCACTCCGTACAGCTGGACCGAACGTGGCCGCTCATCGGGCTCGTGGGAGATGATCCGGAAGGACTCCTCGCCGCGCTCCACCAGCGCGCGGCTGGTCACCATCTCCGCGACGTACAGGCCCGCACCCGACTCGCGGCACAGCCGCCGGAACGCCGCGTTGGTCACGCCCGCCATGGGTGCGAGCACCACGGGCGTGTCGATGCGCAGCGGACCGATCCGCAGCGGGGGCAGCACCGCACCCGGCGCACGGTCGTCGGTCGGCTGGTTCGTCACGGTCACCGCACGATCATCCCATCGGCCCGCGCCCGAGCCCGCCTCACCCGATCGGCGCAGCCGCCCGACTCAACCTTCGGCGAGGCCCGCGCGTCTCCTACGGTGTGACCACCATGACCGCAGGGGCCCGCGACGACGACGACCCGGCACACGCCGAGTCGCTCACCGTCGTCGCGGTCGGCACCCGCACCGCCCGCACGCGGGCCGAGATCGACCACGAGTTCAGCGCGTTCGTCGCCCGCCACGGCGCGGACCTGCTGCGCACCGCATGGCTGCTGTGCGGTGACGCGCACCGTGCCGAGGAGCTCACGCAGCAGGCCCTCGTCCGCACGTACGCCGCCTGGCCGCGCACGCACGAGCCGCTCGCCTACGCGCGGCGTGTCCTGGCCAACCTGCGCGTCGACACGTGGCGGCGCCGTCGGCGCGAGGTCCTCACCGCACCCGAGGACCTGCCCGAGACCGACACCGTGCGCGTGGGGTCCGACGAGCACGCGCGCACCGAGGACCGCGACCAGCTGGTCCGCGCGCTCGCGCTGCTGACCCCGCGGCAGCGCCGGATCGTGGTGCTGCGGCACATGGTCGGCCTGCCCGAGGCCGAGGTCGCCGCCGAGCTCGGCGTGAGCATCGGCACCGTCAAGTCCACCGCGTCGCGCGGCCTGTCCACGCTGCGCACCGCTCTGTCCACCGCCGCCGGCCAGGAGGTCACCCGATGAGCACCGACCTGCGTCCCGACCGCGAGCTCGCCGAGCATGCCGCACGCGTGACGCCCGCGATGTCGCTGGACCCCGGTGCGCTGCTGGACGCCGCGCACCGCCACGTGCGTCGGCGCGCCGCGGTGCGCGTCGGGGCGGGCATCGCCGCGGTCGCGGTCGTCGCCGCCGCGGCGGTCACCGTGCCGCGGCTGGAGCGCTCCCCGGATCCCGCCCAGACGCCCGCACCGCGCGTGACCACCGCGCCACGCCCGCTGGGCACCGGACCCGTCACACTCGTCGCGCAGGGCCTGTCGGCCGTGAACCGTCCGGCGCCACCGGTGGCCGCGACGGGTGCGGTCCGCCAGGTCCGGCCCGACGCCGACATGCGGATGGACCTCGGCCTCACGGCCGGGGTGCGCGAGCTCGTGCTGCTCACCGGGACCGACGACACCGGCCCGGCGTCGGGCTGGGCCGGCTTCGTGGCGGCCGACGAGGAGGACGGCAGCTGGATCACCACGCGTGGCGGCGGCACGTGGACGTGGGACGCCCAGACAATGCGCCAGGGCCGACGTCTCACCACCGAGGCGCGCGACGGCCGGACCTCGGACGTCGTGGTCGTCCCGACGAGCATGCCGCGTCCGCACGTGCTGCTCTGGAGCACGGGCGGGTTCACCGACCGGGCCGGCGGCCAGCAGGTCGCGGTCGAGCTGCCGACGTTCGCCGCACCCGGCGGCCAGCTGCTCGCCGCGACGCTCGCGGACACCGCACTCTCACAGTCGATGGCCGAGTCCACGACGGGCGTCGTGTTCGTCGGCACCGACGGGCGCGTGGTCGAGGCACCGTGCGAACCGGCCGACGAGACGCAGGGCTGCCCCGCGATCGAGGAGGTGCCCGGGCTCGTCGCCGCGATCGACGCGTTCCGCACGGAGCCCGACCGCGCGCAGACCACCAGCCCTGCACCGGGTGCGGCCACCACCACCCGGCTCGGCGTCGGCGGCGTCACCTGGCCGACGGGGCTCGACGTCCCCCGGACCGGTGGGTCGACGGGCCACGTCGAGCTGTCCCGCGCGACGTCGGCCGAGCTCGACGCGGCCGAGGGCACCTGGGGCGTGCCGGCCGAGCACGGCCTGCGGGTCACGGTCGATCCGCTCTCCGGTGCGGGCAATGTCATCACCTGGTCCGCCGACGACTCACCCGACCGGTTCGCGCCGGGCTCGCACTACCCGGGCTCCCTGAGCTGGGCGATGGACGACGACCTCCGCGTGCTGGTCGGCGCCGTCCCGGCGTGGATGGCGCAGGGGCGCGTCCTCATGTGGTTCCCACGCGGCCTGGTGGCCGACGACGGGACGCGCGTGCAGGCGGTCGAGGTGCCCACGTTCGACGACCCGTCCGGCAGCGGGGCGCGCCTGTACGCGGTCCAGCTCGACGAAGCCGCGGTGCGGCACGACCCCGAAGGGCTGCTCGACGCCCTGGTGCTCGCGGTCGACCCCACGGACGGCGACGTGTTCTCCATGAGCGGCAGCTGCCGCGGCCTGTCCCGCGAGTGCCTCGACGCGCAGCCGGACGGCGGCGCGGGCCTCCTGGCCGCACTACGGTCCGCAGGCGCGGACCTCACCGGGGCCGAGCCGGGCGCCGGCGTGACGCCGCCCGCGGGACCGTCGTCCGCGACGACCGTGGCGGACGGCACATCGGCGGCGACGAAGCTTCGCGACGACGACGTCCTCGACCTGGGCGAGCTCGACGGCGAGCGGGTGTGGCTGCGGGCACGCACGTTCGGCGACACGTGGGCTCCGCTGCTCTTCCGGGGCGACGCGCTCCAGCAGGGTCAGCCGGGTGAGCGCGACCTGACGTCACCGGGGGCGAGCAGCTCCACCGCTGCGCTCGACGGCGGACGCGGCGTCGTCCGGCTCGGGGTCTCGCCCGGTGCGGGCGCCTGGCGCGCCTTCGTGTGGCTGCCGCCCGCCGCCGCGCGGGGCGGCGGCGCGGTCGAGCTGCCCACCGTGGAGCTGCGCGGCCGACGGGTGACCGCGCTGCTCGCGCAGGCGCCCTCGGAGCTCGTCGACCCGTCGAACGGCGTCTCGGCCTGGGTGTCACCGGACGGGGAGGTCGTCGTGGAGGGCTGCGAAGGGCTCGGCGAGGCCGAGTGCGAGGCAGCGGGCCGCCCGGGGGTCGTCGACGACGTCAGGGCGGCGTGGCGCTGACCCGACGTGACGCGACGGAGGGCGGGCACCGATGCGGTGCCCGCCCTCCGTCGACGCGATCAGGACCCGAGCAGGCGCGGGGCCAGGTACGACGTGACCTGGTCGAGCGCGACGCGCTCCTGCGACATGTCGTCGCGGTGCCGGATCGTCACGGCCTGGTCGTCGAGCGTGTCGAAGTCCACCGTGATGCAGAACGGCGTGCCGATCTCGTCCTGCCGGCGGTACCGGCGGCCGATCGCGCCCGCGTCGTCGAAGTCGACGTTCCAGTGCTTGCGCAGCTCGGCGGCCAGGTCACGCGCCTTGGGCGAGAGCTGCTCGTTGCGCGAGAGCGGGAGCACGGCCGCCTTGACGGGCGCGAGCCGCGGGTCGAGCTTGAGCACGACGCGCGTGTCGACGCCGCCCTTGGTGTTGGGCGCCTCGTCCTCGGCGTACGACTCGACCAGGAAGGCCATGAGCGAGCGGGTCAGGCCCGCGGCGGGCTCGATCACGTACGGCACGTAGCGCTCGTTCTTGGCCTGGTCGAAGAACGACAGGTCCTGGCCGGAGTGCTCGGAGTGCGTGCTGAGGTCGAAGTCCGTGCGGTTCGCGATCCCCTCGAGCTCGCCCCACTCGCTGCCCTGGAAGCCGAACCGGTACTCGATGTCGACCGTGCGCTTGGAGTAGTGCGAGAGCTTCTCGGCCGGGTGCTCGTAGAGGCGCAGGTTGTCCCGCGCGATGCCCAGGTCCACGTACCAGTCGGTGCGGTGGTCGATCCAGTACTGGTGCCAGGTCTCGTCGGTCCCGGGCTCGACGAAGAACTCCATCTCCATCTGCTCGAACTCGCGCGTGCGGAAGATGAAGTTGCCGGGCGTGATCTCGTTCCGGAACGACTTGCCGATCTGGCCGATGCCGAACGGCGGACGCATCCGCGCCGCGGTGTACACGTTCTTGAAGTTCACGAAGATGCCCTGCGCGGTCTCGGGCCGCAGGTAGTGCAGGCCGGACTCGTCCTCGACCGGGCCCAGGTACGTCTTGAGCATCATGTTGAAGTCGCGCGGAGCGGTCCACTCGCCCTTGGTGCCGCAGCTCGGGCACGGCACGCCCGCGAGGCCGCCCTCGGGGGCGCGCCCCTTGCGCTCCTCGAACTCCTCCAGCAGCTGGTCCTCGCGGAAGCGCTTGTGGCAGGACAGGCACTCGGTGAGCGGGTCGGTGAACACGCCCACGTGGCCCGAGGCCACCCACACCTGACGCGGCAGGATGACCGAGGAGTCGAGGCCCACGATGTCGTCGCGGCTGGTCACCATCGAGCGCCACCACTGACGCTTGATGTTCTCCTTCAGCTCGACGCCGAGCGGTCCGTAGTCCCACGCGGAACGCGTACCGCCGTAGATCTCCCCGCTCGGGAAGACGAAGCCGCGCCGCTTGGCGAGGGAGACGACGGAATCCAGACGCGAGGGTGCTGCCACGACGATGCTCTCCAGTGCTCGGGGCCCGCCGCTGGGTGCCGCGGGCTGGGGTGCGAGTCGGTGCGACTCTGCTCGGCGGCGGGACCGCGGAGCGCGCCCAGGCTACCGGGAGAGCGCACCGGACCGGGCCCGGCGGGGCGGGCCCGGTCCGGTGCGCGCCGCAGCGCCGCCGCCCGGTGTGGGCGGGTTCGCCCCGAGTTCGCCGAACCTCGCTACCCTGCCCGGCGAGCCACGCCCGCCCTTCCACCCACACCCGTCCACCAGGAGTTGCGATGTCCTACGACCCGCGCCAGTACCCGCCGCAGCACCCGGGCCAGCCCTACCCGCCGCAGCCGTACCCGCCGGTCGCGCCCCGCCGCACGGAGCCGACCGCGATCCTCGGGCTGGTCTTCGCGTTCGTGTTCTGGCCCGCGGGGCTGGTCCTGTCGATCATCGGCATGGGCAAGACCAAGCGCGAGGGCACCGATGGCCGGGGCCTGGCGATCGGGGGCCTGGTGGTCTCGCTGCTCAGCCTGGTGGGCACGGTCGCGGCGATCCTGGCGCTGGTCGTGTTCGGCCGAGCGGCGGAGCGCGCGATCGACGAGTTCTCCGAGACGCAGGTGCACACGACGTCCGGCACGGGGACGCGGTCCGACCCGCTCGCGCTCGACGGGGGCGGCGTCACGTTCAGCAGCATGGGCGACCCGGACTGGACCGTCGACGTCGTCGCCGTCGACTGGGACGTCGACGAGGCCGTGCGCACCGCCGACGAGTTCGCCGAGACGCCCGACGCGGGCTCGCACTTCGTCAAGGTCGAGGTCGAGCTCACCAA
Organism: Cellulomonas gilvus ATCC 13127; assembly: GCF_000218545.1. Taxonomy (NCBI): domain Bacteria; kingdom Bacillati; phylum Actinomycetota; class Actinomycetes; order Micrococcales; family Cellulomonadaceae; genus Cellulomonas; species Cellulomonas gilvus. Next base: position 1,397,189 of record NC_015671.1, on the reverse strand, counting down.
GGAGGGGACCGACGCGGGCACGCCGTGGACCGAGCTGGACCTCAGCTACGTCACCGCCGACGGCGTCACGATCGAGAGCGAGCCCGGCACAGGCCTCGAGGACGACTTCATGGACCTCGGTGAGATGTACGGCGACGCGCGCGCCACGGCCTCGATCGTGTTCGAGATCCCCGAGGCCGATGCGCGGACGGGCGCCTGGTCGGTCGAGGCACTGTTCGGCGACGAGGTGTTCTTCGCCGCGGAGTAGGAGCGGGCGTGCGGCCCGGACCGACGCGGGTCGCACGCACGCCGCTCCTTAGGATGAGGCGTGGACGACGACCCGCTCAGCGCCTTCGGGCTCGGTGCGGCGTCCTTGGGGGTCGCCCTCGCCGCGCTGTTCGTCATCGCGTTGGCGCGCTCGCACGCCACGTACTGGGTCGGGCGCGGGCTGGCCCGGGGAGCACGCGCCGTGCACCCCGCGGCACGTGACGGCGCCCCCGCACGCGCGGCCACGGCCCGGCTGCAGGCGTGGACCTCCTCGCGCACCGCGGTGCGCGGGCTCGAGCGCGTGCGCCGCTGGGGTCCCGTCGCCGTGACGTTCGCGTTCCTCACGGTCGGCGTGCAGACGGCGGTGTTCGTCTCGGCCGGGCTGGTGCGCATGCGGTACGTGCGGTTCGCCGTCGCGACGATCCCGGGTGCGGCCGCGTGGGCCGTGATCTGGGCGACCGTCGGGCTGTCCGCCGTGTGGGGGGCCGTCCGCCTCGTCGCGTCGTCGCCGTGGGCGGCGGCCGCGCTGACGGCCGCCGCCACCGCCCTCGTCGGCGTGGCGCTGCGCCGACGCCGGACGCGCGCCGGAGCCCCGGCACCGTCCGGCCCCGCCGACGGCTACCACGAGCGCGCCGAGCACCACCGGCACCAGGAGTACGACGAGCACGGCCGGCACGTCAGGTCCGTCGACGACCTGCTCGCGGACCCCGGCCTGGCCGGGGTCGACGCAGCGACCGCCGAGCCGCGGCCCACGCACGCCACCCACCGGGTGGGCGCCGCCGACCACGACGCCCACCCGTCCTGAGGCGCGTCGCCCACCTGTTCGGAGGCGCGTCACCGCCGCCGCTCAGCAGCGCGGCGGGCTCACCCCTGCGCGACGCAGAACTGGTTGCCCTCCGGGTCCGCGAGGACGGTCCACGCGAAGCCCCACTCGTCGTGCCGGGCCACCAGGCTCGCGCCCTCGGACACCAGTCGCTCCACCTCCGCCGCCGCGTCGTCGGACGCGAGGTCCAGGTGCACGCGGTTCTTGTCCGGCGTCGGGTCGGGCACCGCCTGGAACCCCAGCCGGGCCACGCCGTGCACGTCCTTGACCACCACGAACATGCCCTGCGACTCGTCCTCGACCGTCCCGCCCAGCTGCCGCGCCCACCACGCCGCGAGCGGCGGCGCATCGGTCGTGTCGAACGTGATCATCTCCACCGTGAGTGCCATACGCGCGACGCTACCGGTGGCCTCCGACAGCCGGGCGCGCATCCTGGGCCAGCACACGGCGCAGCAGCGGTCGGGTGGTCCACGTGGCCGCGGCCACGAGCACGGCGCCCCCGGCCACGACGCCCCCGATCGCCACCAGCGCGCCCGGCCGGGTGAGCGCCGCCGTGCCGAAGAACGGAGCCAGCAGCACGAGCGCGAGCAGCGTCGAGACCGCGGACGCCTGCAGCAGCGGCCCCAGGACGGCACGCCGCCGTGCGGCGTCGAGCGCGGCGGCGGGGACGCCCGCGCGGTCGGCCAGGACCAGCTCGCGCCGCCGCTCGAGCACCTCGACGGCCTGCGTGACGGCGGCCGACCCCGCCGCGAGCACGAACGTGGCCCCGAGCGCGAGCAGCGCCCCCGTCAGCAGGTCGGCCGTCAGCACGCGGGCGTGCGCCTCACCGTCCTGGGTCGCCACCGCGGGCACCCCGACGACGGCTCCCACCACGAACGACGCGGTGGCGACACCGCGCACCGCGGCCCAGGCCGCGTGCGGGTCGTCGAGCAGCCGCCGCGCCGCGAGCAGCTGCGGCAGCCCGGGCGCACGGCGCGCGCCGCGGCGCGCGCGGGCCGCGAGGAGCCACGGGCCCACGGCGTCGAACGCCACCGACGCCAGGAGCAGGCAGCCGAGCAGCGCCGCGATCGCCGCCGCGGCGAACAGCTCGAGAAACGTGGTCACCACGAACGTGCCGAGCGCCGCACCGAGCGCGACCGCCGCGCGCGCCGGCCGGTACCGGCGGGGCGCCGGCCGGTACGCGGGCCCCGGCCGCGGACGTCCCGCACGGCGCGACTCCACGGCCGCGAGCACGGCCGCGGCCGCGCACACGGAGACCACGACCGCCGCGAGCACACCCGGGCCCACCCACAGCTCCCGCACGGACAGCGACGCCCCCTGGAACGGCACGGCGGCACCCAGCGGCAGGAGCGCGCCGTACGACGCCGCACCGAGCACCCCGCCGAGCGCCGCCTGGCCGGCGGTCTCCACGACGACGAGCGCCGTCACCTCACGCGGCGTCGCCCCCAGCAGCCGCAGCGTGGAGATCCGCTCCTCACGGTGCACGACGGCGAGCCGCGCGGCCCCTCGCACCACCGTGACCAGCGGCAGCGCGAGCGCGAGCAGCGCGACGCACGCCAGGAGCGCGTACGCACCGCCCAGGTCCTGCTGGAGCGACGACGCCGGGTGCGCGGCACGCCCGGCGAACGCGAGCGCCGTCGCGAGCGCGCCCGCGGCCGTGGCCGTGACGAGGCCGGACGCCGCGACCGTGAGCACCGTCGGCGTCCGCCCGTCCCGACCGGGTGCGACGAGCAGGCGCGGCGCGAGGACCAGGAGCGAGCTCACGGTGCGAGGTCGGGCACAGGCGCGGCCGCGGGTGCGGGTACCACGCGGCCGTCCCGCAGCTCGACGCTGTGGTCGCACCACGCGGCGACGCGCGGGTCCTGCGTCACGACGACGAGCGCGGCCTCGACGTCCCGCGTCGTCGCGACGATCAGGCGCATCACCTCGTAGCCCGTCGCGTGGTCGAGCGAGCCGGTCGGCTCGTCGGCGAAGACGACGTCCGGATGCGTCACCAGCGCGCGGGCCACCGCCACGCGCTGCGCCTCTCCCGCGGTCAGCTCGCCAGGTCGGCGCTGCGCGCACCCGGCGAGCCCGAGCCGCGCCAGCCACTGGCGCGCGAGGTGCTCGGCGTCCGCACGCGGCTCGCCGTCGAGCATCGCGGCCACCGCGACGTTCTCGAGCGCGGTGAGCTCGGACAGCAGCTGGCCGTGCTGGAACACGAACCCGTACCGGCCGCGCCGCAGGACCGAACGCTGCCGCTCCGAGAACCCCTGCACCTGGCGACCGCGGAGCGTGACGACTCCCGCGTCGGGCACCTGGATCCCCGCCAGCACGTGCATCAGCGTCGACTTGCCGGACCCGGAGGGACCGGTGATGGCGAGCGACTCGCCCTCGCCGATCTCGAGGTCGACGCCCGCCAGCGCGGCGGTGGGGCCGAAGTGCTTGACCAGGCCCCGGCCCGCGAGCCGCGGCGGACGCACGCGCGCGGGCGGCGTGGACCACGCGGCGACAGCCGTCGTCGCCGGCTCGGGACGGTGTCGCAGACCGGGAGCGCTCATGCGACCACACTGGGCGTCCGGCCCACCGCGCGGCGTCCCCCGCGGGTCGCGCGCCCGCCGGCGGGCGTACGACCCCCGGCGGGGGGGCGCGACCCGGGGCGTCCCCCTGGCGGAGGACGGCATCAGGTGGTCGGCTGGTCGACCGCTCCCCCGTACCGGCGGTCCCGTCGCGCGTACTCCTCGACCGCGCGCCACAGGTGCCGGCGGTCCACGTCCGGCCAGGCCTCCTCGAGGAACACGAGCTCGGCGTACGCGGCCTGCCAGATCATGAAGTTCGACGTCCGCTGCTCACCCGACGAGCGCAGGAACAGGTCCACGTCCGGCAGGTCCGGCTCGTCGAGGTAGCGCGCGAACACCTTCTCCGAGATCCGGTCCGGGTTGACCCGCCCCGCCGCGACGTCCTTGGCGAGCGCCGCGGCCGCATCCGCGACCTCCGCGCGGCCGCCGTAGTTCACGCACATGGTCAGCGTGCAGACCGTGTTGTGGCGCGTGCGCCGCTCGGCCTCCTCGAGCTCGGCGATCACCGAACGCCACAGCCGCGGGCGGCGCCCGGCCCACCGCACACGCACGCCCCACGAGTCCATGAGGTCGCGCCGGCGGCGCAGCACGTCCCGGTTGAAGCCCATGAGGAACCGGACCTCGTCGGGCGACCGGCTCCAGTTCTCCGTGGAGAACGCGTACGCCGAGACGTACTCGACGCCCACCTCGATCGCGCCGGCGACCACGTCGAGCAGCGACGCCTCACCTGCCTTGTGGCCCTCGACGCGGGGCAGGCCACGTGCGTTCGCCCACCGTCCGTTGCCGTCCATCACCACGGCCACGTGCCGCGGCACGAACTGCCGCGGGATCGCGGGCGGGCGGGCACCCGACGGGTGCGGGTACGGGGCGACGGGCTGCGGCACGTCGGACATTGTGCCGCGCGTCAGACCCGTTCCACGTGCGGCAGGGACCGCAGGTGCCGCTCCAGGTGGAACTGGCTGAACGCCGCGACGAGCCCCGCCGCCTCGCCCCGGTGCCGTTCGGCGCTCGAGTCCGCGACCGCCCAGTCGCCCGCGAGGAGCGCCGCGAGCAGCGCGAACGTCTCCTGGGCGGGCGAGGCGGACCCGGGCGGGCGGCAGGCCGGGCACACCGCGCCGCCCGAGGACACGTTGAACGCGTGGTGCGGACCGGGCTCGCCGCACCGCGCGCAGTCCGCGAAGCTCGGCGCCCAGCCCGCGACCGCGAGCGCACGCAGCAGGTAGGAGTCGAGCACCAGCCCGGGCGTGTGGTCACGTGACGCCAGCGCACGGACCGCACCCACCAGGAGCCAGTACTGCTGCAGCGCGGGCTCGTGCTCGGCCTCGACCAGCCGTTCGGCGGTCTCGAGCATCGCGGTGCCCACCGTGTAGAGCGCGTAGTCCTCGGCGATCGCGCGGCCGTACGGGCCGAGCGTCTCCGCCTGCGTGACGATGTCCAGGTTGCGGCCCGTGGACAGCTGCAGGTCCACGTGCATGAACGGCTCGAGCCGCGAGCCGAACCGCGACGTGGTGCGCCGCACGCCCTTGCCGACCGCACGCACCTTGCCGTGCTGCCGGGTCAGCAGGGTGATGATGCGGTCGGCCTCGCCCAGCTTGTGGGTGCGCAGCACGATCGCCTCGTCGCGGTAGAGGCTCACGGCCCCATCCTCCCCCACGCCACCCACGCACCGGCGTCCGGCGCCGCCGTGCCCCGCAGGACCGGCGGCGCCGGAGGCTCAGCGCAGGTGGCGGTTGATGGCCGAGACGATCGCCTTGAGCGACGCGGTCGTGATCGACGGGTCGATGCCCACGCCCCACAGGATCTGGTCGCCGATCGCGCACTCCACGTACGCGGCCGCGGTCGCGTCGCCACCCGACGACAGCGCGTGCTCGGCGTAGTCGAGCACCGCGACGTCCACGCCGACGCCCTGGAGCGCGGTCACGAACGCGGCGACGGGGCCGTTGCCCGCACCCGTGAGCGTGCGCACCTCGCCACGGTCCACCACGTCGACCTCGAGCGTGTCGGGACCGTCCTGCGCGCTCGTCGCGCGCGTGCCCTGCAGCGAGAACCGGCCCCACGGCACCAGGTCCCCGAAGTCCTGCGCCGAGGTGTGGACCTTCGCCGCCTCTACCGGCAGGTACTCGTCGACGAAGATGCGCCACAGGTCGTCGGCCGTGACCTCGGTGCCGTGCTGGTCGGTGTGCCGCTGCACCACCTGCGAGAACTCGATCTGGAGCCGGCGCGGCAGGTCCAGGTCCTTCTCGGACTTCATCAGGTAGCTGATGCCGCCCTTCCCGGACTGCGAGTTGACGCGGATGATCGCCTCGTACGAGCGGCCGACGTCCTTGGGGTCGATCGGCAGGTACGGCACGGCCCACACCACGTCGTCGACCGTCTTGCCGTACGCGGCGGCGCGCTGCTCGAGCGCGTCCAGGCCCTTCTTGATGGCGTCCTGGTGCGAGCCCGAGAACGCCGTGAAGACCAGGTCCCCGCCGTAGGGGTGCCGCTCTCCGACCGGCAGCTGGTTGCAGCGCTCGACGGTGCGGCGGATGCGCTCCATGTCCGAGAAGTCGATCTGCGGGTCGATGCCCTGGCTGAACAGGTTCATGCCGAGGGTGACCAGGCAGACGTTGCCGGTGCGCTCGCCGTTGCCGAACAGGCAGCCCTCGATGCGGTCGGCGCCCGCCAGGTAGCCGAGCTCGGCGGCCGCGACCGCGGTCCCCCGGTCGTTGTGCGGGTGCAGGCTCAGCACCACGGACTCGCGGTAGCGCAGGTTGCGGCTCATCCACTCGATCGAGTCGGCGTACACGTTCGGCGTGGCCATCTCCACCGTGGCCGGCAGGTTGACGATCACCGGCCGGTCGGGGGTCGGCTGCAGCTCCTCCAGCACGGCGTTGCAGATCCGCAGCGCGAACTCCAGCTCGGTGCCCGTGTAGGACTCGGGCGAGTACTCGTAGAAGACATCGGTGTCCGGGACCATCTCCTCGTACTTCTTGCAGAACCGGGCACCCGAGACCGCGATGTCGACGATGCCGTCCTCGTCGGACCGGAACACGACGTCGCGCTGCAGCACCGACGTCGAGTTGTACAGGTGCACGATCGCCTGCTTGGCACCCGCGATCGCCTCGTACGTCCGCTCGATCAGGTGCTCGCGCGCCTGCGTCAGCACCTGGATGACCACGTCGTCGGGGATACGCCCCTCCTCGATGAGCATCCGCACGAAGTCGAAGTCGGTCTGCGACGCCGCGGGGAACCCGACCTCGATCTCCTTGTAGCCCATGTCCACCAGCAGCTCGAACATCTCGAGCTTGCGCGCGGGGTTCATCGGCTCGATCAGGGCCTGGTTGCCGTCCCGCAGGTCCACCGCGCACCAGCGCGGTGCGTGCGTGACCTTCGCGTCGGGCCACCGACGATCCGGCAGGTCGACGCGGATCTGCTCGTGGAACGGCCGGTACTTGTGGACCGGCATGCCCGACGGCTGCTGCGGGTTCGACGCGTGGTAGCCGCCGCTCGTGGGGCTGCTCTGCACGGGGTTGACGCTCATGGGTGCGTGTCCTTCGTTGCTGCTCGACTCGGCAAGGGATCAGCCGGCACGACGAACACCGCGGCGAGGATCCGGCCTAGAAGGCCTCGCCGCGGCAGCGAAGAAGGAGGTTGCCCAGCACGTCGGCCACACTACAACGCCCGCACGTGCCACAGGCAACCCGTCCGCCCGGCGTCACCGCAGCAGCGCGACGCCGTCGGGTGTGCGGCCCAGCAGCAGACCGCCGACCGCGGTGATCGACCGCACGTCGCGCGGGAGCTCGACCTGCCACACCCGCTGACCGTCCCGCACGTCGCACGCGACCACGACCCACGGGCCGCCGAGCCCGGCCGGGTCGCCCGGCACGAGCAGCAGCGCGCCGTCGGACACGGGCTCCCAGGGCAGCCACTGCTCGATCTCGTAGGACCACAGCTCGGTGCCCCGAGCGACGTCCAGGACGCTCACCCGCGGGCCCTCCGCGACGACCGCGGTCCCGTCCACGACGCCCACGGGGCGCTGGTTGGTGACCAGCCGCCACGCCTCGTCGCCGGTGGCGAGGCCCACCGCCACGACGGCGGAGCCGGTCATCGTCAGCGCGTACCCGTCGCCCGAGCCGTCGTCGACCCGCAGCCGGGTCGGCAAGGCGGGCACCTGCGCGACCTCGTCGCCGCGCGCGTCCACCACGACGCCGCCGTGCAGCGGCGTCCACGTCGCGTAGCCGTCGCGGAACGGCGCGACGGCGAGCGGGACCAGCCGCGACGCGACCTCGTGCGCATGGCCGTCGCTCAGGCGCAGCACCGCGATGTCGGCCCCGCGCACCACCGCCACCTGCTCGGTCGTCTCGATCGTCACCTGGTTCACGTCGAGCTGGCTGAACAGCCGTGTGCGGGAGACGTACGCCCAGCGCACGGTCCCGTCGGTGCCCGCCCGGCGCTCGACGTGCGTGCGGCCCTCGGCGTCCGACATCGCGACCACCAGGTCGTCGTCCACGCGCTCGGCGTCCAGGAACTCGCCCTCGACCCGCCAGGTGCCGACGCGCCGTCCCGACGTCAGGTCGTACGCGAGCACGTCGACGACGTCGGTCGCGACGATCTCGTCGGGCGCCTGGTCCTGGTACACCGCGCCGGGCTCGACCCGCACGCACAGCACCAGCGAGTCGACGCGGCGCCCCAGGTGGCTCGGGCACATCACGTCGCCGCGTTCGATGCCGGGGCCCTGTGCCGCGACCTCGGCCGTCCACCGCGGCTCGCCCGACTCCTCGTCGTACGCGGTCAGGCGCCAGGCATCCGCATCGGCGGTCACCGCGACGACCGCGTCGCTCCCGACGAGCACGGCGCCCGCGCCCTGCTCGGCCCGGACGCGCCACTGCTCGTGCACGGGCCCGTCGACCGGCAGCAGGAGACCCGGCACCGCGAGCGCGTCGCGGCGTGCCGCGGCCCGGCGCTGCCCGTCCAGCACGGCCAGCAGCGCGACCACGAGCACCAGCACGACGACGACCAGCAGGAGGACGCGTGACCGCGACCACCGCCGCGGTTGGGCGTCCGACCCGCCCTCCGGGTCGCTCCCCCGGTCGGGGCGCGCGCGGACGTCGTCGGTCGAGGACTCCACCACCTCGACCGGCTGCAACGACGCAGCACGGCCCGCGTGTGCCATCCCGCCAGCGTAGGCCCGGGACGGCCCGGCCGTGGGTGATCAGACGGTGGCTTCGACCAGCCGCAGCGCGCAGTCGCCGAACACCACGACCGCGCCGACGCGCAGCCGCACCGGCTGGTCCACCGGACAGATCACCTGCGCGCCGTCGGGCAGCGTCACCACGGTGCCGTTGGTCGAGCCACGGTCGGCCACCCACACCCCGGACGGCTCGACCGCGAGCTGCAGATGCGTCTTGGAGACCGAGCGCGTGGGGTCGACGACGCGCACCAGCTGGACGCCGTCGGCGGCCGCTGCGGGGTTCCGCCCGACGAGCGCGGTGTGCTGCACCAGGACACGCTGCCCGTCGCTGATCTCCACCACCGCACCGGCGGGACCGGGCTCGGGCTCGGGTACGTCACCGGGACGGACACCGGGCACGTGGCGGCGCGTGGCCTCGACGTCCTCGAGCTCGTCGGCCGGCGGCGGCACCGAGGCACCCGGCACACCCGCGAGGAACGCGGGCCGGCCCGGGCGCGGCGCGTCCGCCGTCACCCCCGCGGAGGCGGGCGGGGCGGGCACCGGCGTCACGGGGTCCGGAGCAGCGGGCGGAGGCGGCACGGGCGGCGTGGCCCCCGCCACCGCCGCGGGGCTCGCGGCGATGATCGGCATCGCGCGCGTGTCGAGGTCGGGCCCGGCGCGGTGCTGCGCGAGCGGCGCGAGCACCAGGGGCGCGGTCGGCGGGTGCGGCACGGCGGGCGCCGGCGGCGCGTCCACGTGGCGACCCTGCCCGGCGGGCGGCGGCGCAGCAGGGGGGCCGGGCGGGGGCGGGGGTGCGGTCCACGGCGTCTCGGCGGGCCGGCCGGCCGGCGCCGACGTCGCGCCGGCGGGTCCGCGCCACGCGAGCGCCGTCGGCGCCTGCGCGACCTCCGGACGCGGCGGCGGGGGCGTCCCGGTGCCCGCGGGGCCGCGCACGTCCACCACGAGCGCGCGCGCCGCCTGGTCGTGCCACCCGCGGCGCCGGCCCGAGGAGTCGAACAGCGGCGAGATCAGCACCACGAGCTGACCGACGCCGAGCGCGAGCGAGCCGGCCGCGACCACCAGACCGCGCAGGAGCACACGCGCCATGCCGATCGGGCGCCGCGTCCGCTCGTCGACGGTCCTGATGCCGAGCGCGCGCCGGCCGAGCGTCCAGCCGAGCCGACCGTGCAGCACCCACTGCACGAGCACCACGACGACGAGCGCCGCGCCGCACGCAGCGACGAGCCAGCCCGGGACGTCCGGGCCCGCGCCGTCCGCGGCCCGGCCCTGCACCGCACGCAGGCCCGCCTGCGCGGACGTGGCCAGCCACAGCCAGCCGCCCGCGAGCACGGCCACGAGGCCGTCCAGCAGCACGGCGGCCGCGCGACGGCCCAGGCCGGCCACCGGCGCCGCGGTGTTCGGTCGGTTCACCGGTTCTCCTCTCGAGCACGCCGCGCGGGCGTGACAGCGGGCTCGGGTGCGAGTCCCGCACGGTGCGCACGGCGGACCCGGCCCCCGCGCCGCAGCGACGCGATGGACAGGCGTGCGCGCACGCGGCGGCGCCACCCGACGGCGCGCCACATGGCGGCCACGGTGCGGTCCACCTCGGCCCAGTACGTCTGCACGTGCTCGGGCGCGGGCTCGCCGGGGCCGAACACCGCGCGGTCGGCCGACCGCGCGAGCGTGGTGACCTGCCCCGCGACGTCGGGGTGCCGCCGTGAGGTCGGCTGCGCGTGCGCGGCGAACGCGGCCGCGAGCGCACGCGCGGACTCGTTGCGGGTGGCGAGCGCGGGCACGGGGTGACGCAGGTCGGTCGCGGTGTCCAGCACCTCGGCCCAGCCGCCCGCCACGCGCGTCACCGCATCGCCCCGCCGTCGCCGGCGCCGGCGACGACGCGCCTTGATCGCGGCGATCACCAGGAACGGGGAGGCGAGCACCAGCAGGGGCAGCAGCACGCTCGCCGCGACGACCGCGACGGTGCGCCACAGCGCGCTCGACCCGGCCTCCTCGTCACCCGGCTCGGGTGCCGGCTGCTCGGTGTCGACGTCCGGGGGCGTCACCGAGTCCGGCGGCGGGGGCGGCGGCTGCACGACCTGCGGCTCGTCCTCGGGCTCGGTCTCCTGGTCCTTGTTGTCGGGCGTCTGCTCACGCGGCGGCGTCGCGTCGAACGGCACCCAGCCGTGCCCCTGGAACGCGATCTCCACCCACGCCTCGACGTCGTCACCCGTGACCGCCACCGGCTCGTCGGACGCGACGTCCTCCTCGGCCGGGACGAACCCGAGCACGACGCGCGCGGGCAGCCCCATCTCGCGCGCCATGAGCGCGAGCGCGGACGCGTACTGCTCGCCGTTGCCGATCATCATCTGGTCGCCCAGCAGCGTCGCGATCCGGTCGGACCCGTGCCCGGACAGGCTGAGCTGGTCACCCTCGCCGTCGCTGTAGAAGCCGTCGTCGATGAGGAACTGGGACAGCGCGCGCGCCACCTCGACCGCCTGCCCCGCGTCGCGTGCCACGTCCGCCGCGGTGGTGCCCACGACGTCGGGCACGGCCTGCATCGACGGTTGCTGCAGGTCGGCGGGCTCGGCCGTGCCGACCTCGGCGTCCTCGGGCACGCGCGGCACCACGACGTCGAGCTCGTACCGCATGCCCGCGGACAGCCCACCCGTCATCACGGCGGCGCCCGTGGCGTCGTTGTAGCGCAGCTGCGACGCACGCGACCCGAGGTCGAAGCCGCTCGCGAGGCCCACGGTGGGCAGCCACACGCCCGTGAGCGCGTCGATCGTGAACTCGACGTGCGCGGGTGCGCCCGGGACGCTCACGGGGTTCTCGCCGCCCACGCGGCGGAACTCCCCCGAGCTCTCCGCGCCGCCCGCGGCGACGTTCCACACCACGCCGTCGAAGTGGTCGAGCGTCGCCGGGCGCACGCGCGCACCCTGCGGCAGGCCCGAGACGGTGAACAGCGTCTTCTCGTCGAGCTGCTTGAGGTACTTGCGGTACGCGGACAGCGGGCTCGCGTAGTCGCGGGGGTCGAACGGCGGGGTCAGCACGTCGCGCAGCACGAACCGCGGCTCGTCGGCGACCACCGCGGGCGCTCCGGCGGCACCCGCACCGAGCGCGACCGCGACGAGCGCGCCCGCGGCCACGAACCTGCGGGCCCGCAAGGTCCCCGCGCGCCAGGCCGCCCAGCCCAGCAGCACGACGACCGTCACCAGACCCGTGACGAGCGGCGGCACGGTGGGGTTCGCGGTGCCGAGCAGGATCACGACGACGAGCACGGCCACGGGGATGACGGCGGCGGCCGACGCCGCGGCACCGCGCAGGCGCGTCGCGGTCGCGACCGCACCGAGCGACCCGACGAACGCGAGCAGCAGCGCGGCCACCAGCACGGTGCCGGACCGGCCCAGCGGGGGCTGCAGCGTCACCACCTGCGCCCACGACGTGACCGCACCGCGCGCGAGCGCCACGAACGTCTGCGCGCTCGGCACCACGCCCGCGAGCGTCGTCGTCGGCGCGGCGAGCGCGCCGCCCGCGAGCACGTACACCGCGACGGCCGACGCGACGACGCCCAGCGCCGACCAGCGGCGCCACGCCGCGACCAGCGCGAGCCCCGAGCCGAGCAGCAGGCCGCCCGCGATCGCGGGCAGCGCGACCGTGCCGCCGTACACGTCGAGCAGCGGGTACAGCACGAGCGCCAGGACGCCGACGAGCACGACCGCGTCGACGACGGCGCGCGCGAACGGCCGTGCGGGAGGTGCCGGGCTCACGAGACCACGCGCCGCAGCAGCCGGGGCAGGTCGTCGAGCGCGCCGAGCGTGCCGAGCGTGAGCAGCCCCTGCGTCCGCACGCTCACGTCCGCGCCCAGGTCGCACCGCACGACGAGCGTGCGCGTGCCCGCCGGGAGGTGTCGCGCGCCGAGGCGGAGATCGGTGTCGCTCGGCGCCGAACCCGTGACCAGCACGGCCACCGAGCACTGCGGAGCCTCGCGCACGATCCGGCGGCCGAGCAGCGTGACGCCGGCACCCGAGGGCGACATCTCGACGCCCGCGCAGTCGTCCAGCAGCACGGGCGGCGTGGTCACGCGCAGCGAACCCGCGCCCGCGAGCACCTCGAGGTCGCGCTCGTCGCGCAGCGTCTGGACGCCGATCGAGGCGATGGTCGAGACCGCGAGCTCGAACTCGTCGTCGTCGGCGTAGTCAGCGGGGTCGGTCGCGAGCGCCAGGACGGTCTGCGTGCGGCGCGTGTCCTCGAACTGCTTGACCATGAGCTGCCCGCGGCGCGCGGTCGTGCGCCAGTGGATGTACCGCCGGTCGTCGCCCGCGACGTAGTCGCGCAGCGCGTGGAAGGACATGTCGGAGTCGGACAGGTCGCGCGTGGCCTGGCCCTCGAGGTCCCGCAGCAGGCCCGCGCTCGCGCCGCCCAGCGCGACGAGCGCCGGGTGCACGTACAGGTCCACGGGTCGCGTCCACAGCACCGCGCGCCGCGCGATCCCGAGGGGGTCGCCACGCACCGACCGGACGGGGCCGACGACGACGACCGCACGGCGCGCGGTCGGGATGGCGAACAGCTCGTCGTGCGCGGCACCGGGTGCGAGCGACGGCACGCCGAGCTCGGCCAGCCCCGCCCCGACCGGCAGCTCGAGACGCGACGGCAGCGAGCGCCGGCGCGCGGCGTTGCGGATCTCGAGGCGGCCGACCGCGCGCTCCCCGATCTTCACGCGGTTGTCGGCCATGTCGAGCGTGACCGCGTACCGGGCGCGCCCGAGCGTCATCACGAGCGACAGCAGCACCACCGCGGCCGCGCCGGCGCCGAGCGCGGCGAGCTCGACCCAGCCGAGCAGCCGGCCGAGCACCAGGCCGACGGCCGCGACGAACGCGGTCCCCCAGCCGAGGGCCGAGATCCGCACGTCAGGCCGCCCGCAGCGCCGGCGGTGCGACCTGGTCGAGCAGGCGGGCCAGCACGTCCGTCGCGGTCACCCCGGCGAACTCCGCCTCCGCGTCGAGCACCAGACGGTGGGCCAGCACGGGCTGGGCGAGGTCCTTGACGTCGTCCGGCAGCACGTACTCGCGGCCCTGCGAGGCCGCCCACACCTTGGCGCACCGCACCAGCGCGAGACCGCCGCGCACGCTCGCGCCGAGCGCGGTCTGCGAGTCGTCACGCGTCGCCTCGGTGATGCGCGCGACGTAGTCGAGCACCACGGGGTCGATGTGCACCGTCTGGGCGAGGTCGGCCATGGTGCCGACCGCCTCGGTGGTGATGCGTGCCGTCAGGCCGAGCGTGCGGTCCTTGGCACCCGCGAGGATCTCGATCGCCGACGCGCGGTCCGGGTAGCCCAGGCTCGTCTTGATGATGAACCGGTCCAGCTGCGCCTCCGGCAGCCGGTACGTGCCCGCCTGCTCGATCGGGTTCTGCGTCGCGATGACCATGAACGGACGGCCCGCGGAGTGGCTCACGCCGTCGACCGTGACGTTGCCCTCCTCCATGACCTCGAGCAGCGCGGCCTGGGTCTTGGGCGAGGCGCGGTTGATCTCGTCCGCGAGCACCACCGAGGCGAAGATCGGCCCGGGGTGGAACTCGAAGCGACCCGTCCCCTGGTCGTAGATCGTCACGCCCGTCACGTCGGACGGCAGCAGGTCCGGCGTGAACTGGATGCGGTGGTGCGTGCCCTGCACGGTCGCCGCGAGCGCCTTGGCCAGCGACGTCTTGCCCGTGCCCGGTGCGTCCTCGAGCAGCAGGTGCCCCTCGGCGACCATCGCCGTGAGCGCGAGCCGCACGGTCGCCTCCTTGCCCAGCAGCGCGCGGCCGACGTTGTCCACCAGTGCCGTGAACGTCTCCGCGAACCAGGTGCTCTGCTCGGGCGTCATGTGCTGCTCTCCGTGGGTCGTCCGTCGGGGGTGGGTGTCGTGCGCGTGCGTGCGGCGCGGGTGCCGAGTGTGGCCGACCGGGTGCGCCGCCCGGGCTCGCGACGCGCCGCACGGCGCGTCATGCGCCACGCCGTCGTCGGGAGCGCCGCGACGCCCACGTCCGCCGCACCGCCACCCGAGGCGGGCGGATCGGGCGGCGGGGTCGGCTGGTACGTCACGTCGGGTGCGTTCACGGTCGCCGACGAGCCGCGGTCGTTGTACGCGACGACCGAGAACCGGAACGTGTGGTCCTCGTCGGCGTCGACGCCCAAGGACCCGAACGACCGGGAGACCGGGTCGTGGCTGCCCGTGTCGGTGCACTGCGCCTTGCGGTCGTCGACACGCCAGCAGTACTCGTACCGCACGGGCAGGCCGCCCAGGTAGGTCGGCTCGCCCCAGTCGGCCGTCAGGACGTTCCCGGCGTCGCCCGTCGCCAGCGTGAGCGTGGGCGACGTCGGCTCGGACGGCTTCTCGCCGTAGCCGATGTCCTTCACCTGGCTCGCCTCGGACTGGCCGATGCTCGTGATCGCGCGCACCCGCAGCGTGAACGTCGTCCCGTCGGGGCGGATGTCCCAGTCGGTCACCGTCACGTTGTCCGAGGTCCCGGTCGTCGGTATCCAGTTCGTGTCGTCGCCGCGCCGCGTCGAGAGCTTGTACTCGTACCGCAGGTCCGCCCCGCCCCCGCTGGACACGGCATCCCACGAGACCGCGACCGTCTGCGGATGGCTCGCATCCGCGGGCGCGGTCTTCTCGATCTTCAGACCCTGCGGCTGGCCCGGCGGGGTCGTCGGCGTGGCCGAGACGGGACCGCTCCGGTCGCTGCTGCCCGCGTCGTTGGTCGCCATCACCGTGTAGCGATGCTCGCTGCCGCCCGCCAGCCCGGAGTGCCAGAACCACGTGCTCTGCCCGGAGTAGACCTCCGTCCCGCCGTCGAACACCGTGTAGCGCACGGGGTTGGGCGAGCCGTTGCGGTCCACGGCGTTCCAGGACAGTCGCACCTCGCCCGCGCCGGCCGGCGCGTCCGCGGACAGCCCGCCCGGCGTCAGGGGCACGCCGTACGTGAGGGCGGTCTTCTCGGCGTACGGGCCCCAGCCCGTGATGTTCTTCGCGCGGACGCGGAACGTGTACTCGACGCCGTTCTCGGCCTTCCGGAACGTGAACGAGTTGGGTCCGGTCGGGCCGAACGTGCCACCACCCGGGCCGTCGACGACGATCTGGTACTCGGACACGGGGTCGCCGTTGTTCGCG
Source organism: Cellulomonas gilvus ATCC 13127 (assembly GCF_000218545.1). Classification (NCBI taxonomy): domain Bacteria; kingdom Bacillati; phylum Actinomycetota; class Actinomycetes; order Micrococcales; family Cellulomonadaceae; genus Cellulomonas; species Cellulomonas gilvus. The sequence continues at coordinate 1,381,262 of NC_015671.1, read as the reverse complement.
GCGTCGCTCCACGTCACGTCGATCTGCCCACCCGTGGCGGTGTTCGCGCGCCGCGCCTGCAGGTCGCCCGGGGCCCCGGGCGGCGCCGCGGGGTACTGCTCGCTGCTGCGCGTCGTCGGACCGCCCGTCGGCAGGTCGTTGAACGGCTGCACCGAGATGCTGTAGCGCTTGCCGTTCGTCAGCCCCGTGAACGTCCAGGACGTCACGTTGCGCGTGACCACCGACGTGACGCCCGCCTCGGCCGGCAGCAGCTTGATGACGTACTCGCGGATGGGCGTGCCGTTCGACGGCGGCACGTCCCAGGACCAGGTCAGCGAACCGTCGCCGCGGCCGTCGAACCGGATCGAGCCGACCGCGTCCGGCACGGCGTCCGGGATCGCCTGGCTGGACGCGACGCTCTCGTCGGACCAGCCCACGCCGTTCTGCGCGGCGACCGTGAACGTCACGGCCTTGCCGTTGGGCAGCCCGGTGAAGTCGCACGTCGTCGTCGCGCACTGCGCCTGCTGGCCCGACGACGCGGTGAGCCGGTAGCCCGTGATCTTGCTCCCGCGGTTGTTGGGCGCGTCCCAGCGCAGCCGGACCACGCCGTCCCCGGTCTCGACCACCTGCGGCCGCCCGGGCGCGTCCGGGCGGCCCTGCACGGTCAGCGCGATGCGCCCCTCGACCACGCGGTCCGGGTCGCCCGTGGCGTCCTGCACGCGGTACCGGACCTGCATCGAGCCGATGAAGCCCATCGCGGGGGTCACGGTGACGCTCGAGGCGCTGGACGTCGCGGTCCCGGCACCGGGCGTCAGCACCGAGGCGCCGATCACGCGCAGCGGCGTCGGTGCGAACGGGTTGAACGCGCCCTCGAGCACGTCGAGGGTCACGGGCTCACCCTCGACGGCGTCCGGGACCGTGCGGTCCAGCACGCGCGCCGTCTCGCGGTTGGAGGCCGTGACGCGCAACGGCAGCTGCACGTCGAGCCGACCGGACTTGCCGAACCCGATGCGCAGCTCGATCAGCCCGCGCGTGTCCTTGCGCGCCGTCTGCTCGGCCGCGACGTAGAGCACCGACCCCTCGATGGACACGATGAACCCTGCGGGGATCGCGGACGTGATCTGGTAGGAGTACCGGCCCTCCTCGGGCGTGGTGCCCTCGGGCGTCGTCGTGATCTTGCGCAGGTCGATGTCGTTCGCGGGCTCACCGGGCCCCACCGTGATCTCCGAGGGCGCGAACGTCGGGGGGTGGTCCTCGACGGCCAGGACCTCGATCGGGAACGTGAGGAACGACGTGCGCGCGGTCGTGTCGTTCGCATCCGTCGCGTCCGTCACGGGCAGCGTCACCGACGCCTGACCCGCGAAGTCCTCGTCGGACACGAACGTCAGGCTCTCGCCGCCCTCGCTGACCTTGACCGTGCCGCGCGTCGCGGTCACCTCGAGCGGGTTCGCGACCGTCGGCCGGCGGCCCTGGGCGACCTGCACCTGCTCGTCGAGCGAGATCACCAGCTCCTCACCCGAGGAGACGCGCAGGTCGGGTGCGCCCGGACGCGGGGTCGGGCGGATGAACCCGAGCGGCGGCACGGTGACGAACGCGTAGGACGTCGCGTTCTCCGGGTCGCGCACGTTGCTGACCTCGAACGGCAGCGTCTGCGTCTGGTCCGTCAGCGTCACGACGACCATCTGCTGGTCGTTGACCCGGGCGACCCCGGCGACCGAGTCCGGGACCGTGACGCGCAGGTCGGACGGCGGGCCGGAGGGGTTCTGCGTGGTCTCCAGGACGTCGACCGCCACCTCGGTCAGCCCGAACGTCTCGATCGCGGGCACGATCACGTCCTCGGCGATCGGCGGGAGCACGGGCGCGTCCTCGTCGACCTTCACGGTGAGCACCGCGTGGTCGCGTCCGCCGCGTGAGTTGGTCGCGGCGTAGCCGATCTGCAGCACCGCCTCCTGCTCGGGCGCCGTGACCGCGATGCGCCGGCCGCGCACCTGCGCGGCGACGCCCTCCTCCATGCTGAGCGTGGGCTCGAGCTCGAGGTCGTCCCCCGAGGAGTCGACGTCGTTCGCCAGGACCCGGACCTCGACACGCTCACCCGGGCGGATCGTGACCTCGTCGTCGCGCGCGACCACCTGCGCCGCGTCCAGCGGACGCGGGCTCACGCCCACGCGCACGGTCGCCACGGCCCGCTGCCCGACCCAGTCCTCGACCGCGTACTGGAACTCGACGGTCCCGGCGCCGGCCACGTCCGCCTGGTACTCGAGCCAGTCCGCACCGACCTGCGTCACGAGTCCCTCGGCCGGAGCGCTCGCGAGCCCGAGCAGCGCGACGCCGTCGCCGTCCGCGTCGATGCCGACCAGCGGCACCTCGATGCGCACCTTCTCCCCCGCGAACACGCGGGCCTGCAGGTCCCGCGGACGCGGCAGCGGCTTGTTCGACGCATCGGACTCGTGCACGCGCACGGTCACCGTCCCGGACGCCTCGTTGCCCGTCGAGTCCTCGACGACGAACGTGGCGCGCGCGGTCAGCGGTCGCGCGGGCGCCTGGTAGCGCAGCACGTCACCCGAGACGAACAGCAGCCCCTCGTCGGCCGCGAGCCCCACCGCGAGCTGACGTTTGAGCGTGAGCGTGTCCCCGTCGGGGTCGTACGCGGACTCGAGGACCGGGATGGTCACCACCCCGCCGGCGCGCACGGTGACCTCGACGTTCTCGACGACCGGTGGCTGGGTCGAGGCCGACGGCGGGAGCGGCTGCACCACGATCTGCCCGGTCGCGCTCGCATGGCCGTTCGAGACCACGTACGGCAGCACGACGGCGTGGTCGAGCGTGCGCTCGGACCGGACCTGGACCAGCTGGTGGTCGAGCACCGCGATGCTCAGCCCCGCGGCGTCGCTCGTGTCCACGGACTGCAGGACGAGCACACCGCCCGCGGGGTCGCTGTCGTTCGCGAGCGGGTTGATGGTCACCTCGCCGCCCGTGGGCAGGAACGCGCGGTCCCGCACGGCCACCGGCGGCTGCGCCTCCTCGGGCCACGCCTGTACGTCGATGCGGGCGAGTCCCGTGGCCTGCTGCGTGCCCGAGACCACCAGGAACGGCACGTAGTACGTCGCGACGCGCGGCGCGCTGAACGTGAACGTCCCCGCGTCGAGGTCGGGCGTCACCGTCGCGCCCGGGACGTCGTCGACCGCGGCGAGGCTCGACGGCTCGGACCCCGACGTGCGCACGGCCGCGAGCGGCTCGAGCGCGACCGTCTGGTCGACGTACGTCACCGCGTGCACGGGGTCGATCACGGGCGGCACCGAGCCCGCGGGCCGCACGTCCACCTCGAGGCGGCCCTCGGTCGGTTCGTCGTCGGAGCCGTCCGAGACCAGGACCGTGACGATCGTGCGGCCGAGCTCGGCACCGTCCGCGCGGAACGTCACCGTGCCGTCCTGGCGGAACCGCACCGTGCCGGACACCGAGTCCGTCGACGCGTCCACCAGCAGCAGGTCGTCGCCGTCGGGGTCGTGGAAGTTGGACAGCACGTCGTACCGCGCCTGCCCGCCCTGCTCCACCTGGAGCGTGCCCACGCGGTCCTGCACGGGCGGGGCGTTGGTGCCGTCACCGTGCACCGAGAGCGTCACGGTCGCGGTCGACGGCGTGGACGTCGCGCGACCGTCGTCGATCGTGTACGTGAACGTCTCGGTGCCGGAGGCGCCCGGCGCCACCTCGACCTGGAGCGAGCGTCCGCCGTAGATCGTCTCGACCTTGCCGAAGCTGCGCGGGAGCTGGTCGAACGTGCGGACCGCGAGGATGCCGCAGTCGGACGACGAGTCGTTCGCCACCACCGGCAGGACCGTCGTGCGCCCGGGCCGCACGCCGAACTCGTCGCTCGTCGCGACCGGGTTCGCGGAGTCGGACGAGCACTCCTCGACGAGCTCCTGCGTGGTCGTCGTCTGGTCGGACGTCGTGTCGTCCTGCTCCGGGTCCTCCTTCTGCTGGATGTCCTCCCAGTTGAGGACGCGGAGCTTGGTGTCCTCCTGCGGCTCCCACACGCGGCCGCGCAGCGTGTCGTTGAGGACCACCATCGACCGGTTCACGCGGAAGACCAGGTCGTCCTGCGCGGACATCTCCTCGAGCGCCTCGACCTGCGGGGCCTCGCCCTCGCACAGCCGCTGGTAGGACCCCACCGCGGACGCCCAGGCGCCGTGCGCGCACGAGTCGACCTGCACGGGTGCGGCCGGCATGCCCGAACCCTGCGTCGGGTGCTCGATCACGTCGCCGCCGTCGAGCGGGACCTCGAGCAGCGCGGTGCTGCTCGCCACCAGGACGCGCGACGAGTCCGGGCCGGGCTGCTGGAGCACCAGGTCCTGACCCTCGACCTCGATGTCGCGGTCGCGCGTGACCACCGTGCTTCCCCGCAGACCCACCGGCTCGTCGCCCACCACCGTCAGCTGGTCGAGCGCCCCCGGGCTGAACGAGCCGTCGGCCGAGGTCCGTCCCGCACCCGCGGTCACGTCCACCTGCGTCACGGCGCCCTTCGCGTCCACCGCGTGCACCACGCCGTCGCGCCCGACGACCGCGCGTCCGTCCTCGCCGAGCGCGACGTCGGGGTCGTCCTCGGTGGGCCGCAGCCCGCCGAGCTCGGCCAGCGTGCGCACGAACAGGTCGCCGTCGGTGTCGACGACCGCGAGCACGCCCGCGGCCATCGAGGCCGGTCCGCCGGGCAGGTCGGTGGGCTGCACGCCGGGCACGCTGACCTTGGTGGTCATCGCGACCGACGCGGGGTCGACCACGGAGACCGCCCCGGACTCGACCACGACGACCGCACCCTCGTCCTGCAGCACGTCGAACGTCGACGAGGTCGTGACCAGGCCGGCGTTCAGCTCGTCGACCTGCACGTTGTACCGGCCGACCTTCTGCGCCTGCGTCGCCGTGAGCCACACCGCGCCGTCGTTGAGCTCGACCTGCGCGAGCGGGAAGCCGGGGTTGAGCAGCGCGAGCACCGCGACGACCGCGGGCACCGTGACCACCGCGGCCGTCGTCGTGGCGCGGCGTCGCACCGTGTCCGTGATCATGCGCACGCCTCCGCGGGCTGAGCGGTCGCGCGGCCGTCGGACCGCACGATCGACACCTCGATGCAGACCTCGTCCCCCGCCCGGGCCGCCGGGATGGTCACCGCGGGCTCCTCGATCCGCTCGATCTCGGGCTCGCCCGTGACCTGGAGCACGGACCACAGGTACGCGTCGTCGGGCTGCGGGTCGGGGTTGACCCAGGTGAACCGCACCGAGCCGTCCTGCGCGCGCTCGCCCTTGAGCGTGTGCGGTGCGGGCACCACGGCCTGGTGCGTGACGGGCTCCTGAGCGAAGTCGGTGTCGCCCGGGCGCGGCTCGTCCCGCCCGGAGGTCGCGGCGGTCGCGATCGCGACGATCGCGGCGAGCACCACGGCGGCCGACGCGACCGCGGCGACGGTGCGACCGCGCCGCGCCGACGAGTCCTCGACCGGCTCGGGCTCACCGAGCGACGGCAGCTCGGGCGCCTGCTCGGGCGGTGCGACGAAGCCCGGCCGCGCGCGCTGCGCGTCGACCGTGACCGGGCCGCGCACGCGCGTCGGCTCCTGCTCACCCGCGGGTGCGGGCTGCGCGTCCGGGATCGCGACGATCGAGCGCAGGCGCGTGGCGTCCGCGACGTCGATCACGGGACCGCCCGCATCCGGTCCGGGCACGCCCTCGTCGAGGAGGTCGAGCGGCGTCACGGGCAGGCGCAGCTCGGCCTCGACCTGCTGCAGCGCACGGCCCAGCTCGGCCGCCGACCCGAACCGCAGCGCGGGCACCTTGGCCATCGAGCGCTCGAGGACCGCCTGCAGCTGCGGCGGCACGTCGTCGCGTCCGGTGGACGGCAGCGGCTGGCGCTCGATGCGCGCGACGAGCTGCTGCGCGCCGTTCTGGCCGCCGGGGATCTCGAACGGCGTGCGTCCCGCGAGCAGCGAGTACAGCGTCGCGCCGAGCGAGTACACGTCGGACCGCTCGTCGCCACGGGGGTGCTCGGCGAGCAGCTCGGGCGGCGACCACGGGATCGACATGCCGACCGCGACACCCGCGCCGTGGCCGGTGGTCGCCGCGATGCCGAAGTCCGCGAGCGCGGGCCAGCCGAAGTCGGTGGTCAGCACGTTCGCGGGCTTGATGTCCCGGTGCAGGATGCCCGCGCGGTGCGCGGTCTCGACCGCGGACGCGAGGCGCACGCCGATGCGCAGCACCTCGGCCACCGCGATCCGCTCGACGCGGTAGCGCTCTGCGAGTCCCGGCCGCGAGCAGTACTCCATGACCAGGTACGGCCGGCCGTCGGCGGCGATCGACGCCTGGTAGACCGTGACGATCGACGGGTGGTGCGAGAGCTGGGCCATGAGGTTGGCCTCGGTCTGGAACCGCTGGCGCACCTCGTCGTCCAGGCTCCCCGCGAGCAGCACCTTGACCGCGACCTCGCGCCGCGGCAGGTCCTGCCGGTAGAGGAAGACGTCGGCGAAGCCGCCCAGCCCCAGCGTCCGGACGTGCTCGTAGCCGGGCAGGGCAGGCGGCGCGGACGCCTCACGCCTCGCCGTCATCGGTGCATCCTCCTCACAGACCCCGCTCCACCACGAACGTCACGCCGTCACCGAGGTCCACCGTCTCGCCGGGCGCGACGACGCTCGGCTCACCCGGGTGCAGCCGGCGCGCGCCCTCGCCCGGCCGCGAGACGTGCACGCCGTTGGTCGAGTGCAGGTCGGTGACCAGCACGTGGTCGCCCTCGGCCCGCACCTCGGCGTGCGTGCGCGAGATGTCCTGCTGCGGGCTCGGCACCGCGACCAGGCGCGGCAGCTCGCGGTTGGTCACGCGCGCGACCTGCGGTGCGCGTCCGAGCAGGACCGTGCGGTCCAGCGTCACGTCCAGGCCCGTCGAGAGCACGATGCGTGCCGCGGGGTGCTCGGGCGTCGCCGTCGTCGGCACCGCGAACGGTCCCGGGGTCGCGCCCTCGTCGGGCCACTGCGCGGCCCAGGCGGGCAGCTGCTCGCGGATCTGGGCCAGGTCGGAGGACAGGATGGTCATGCCGTCGTGGTCGTCGGGCGAGGCGGGACCCACGAGCGTGCGCACGTCGTCGACCGTCGACTCGACCTCGGCCGGCACGTCGCCGAGCGGGACGAGCCCTGCGGGCGCGCCGTCCTCGGGAGCGGCGTGCAGCAGCGCGTCGTCCGCACGGTCCGGCACGAGCGACAGGAACGGCGCCGCGGGCTCCACGGGCTCGTGCGGCAGCGGGACGTCGGCGACCGGCTCCTTGACGAGCAGCGGGGCGGTCGCCGGCTCGGCGGGCGGGGCGTCCTCGGGCTCGGCCGCCGGGAGGTTCTCGGCGCGTGCGTCGGCCGGCACGACGACGAGCGGGTCGGTCAGCGGGTCAGCCTGCGGCGCGCCGAGCGGCTCGGCGGAGGTGCCCGCGGGCGCGTCGGCCACGAGCGGTGCGGGGGGTGCGGGCGGTGCGGTCGCCTCGGCCGGCACGGGCACGCTCACGGGCTCGTCGAGCGGGGGCGCGGCGACGAGCGGCGGGTACGCGACGGGCGCGTCGTCGTGCCGCACCTCGGCGTCCTGCGACGTGCCCGGGTCCGGCTCGGGTGCGTCGGCCACGACCAGGCGCACGGCACCCGCCGTGACGACGCCGTCCGCCAGCGGGCGCGCCGCGTCGTCGTCCTCCGCGTCGGACGAGGTCGCAGCCGAGGCGTCCGCGACCACGCTCAGCCGCAGCACGTCGTCGACCACCTGCTCCGACCACGTGCCGACGTCGCCCGAGCGCACGACGCGCGTGCCGTCCGCGGTCGAGACGTGCACCGCGACGTCGCCGCGCAGCGCGAGGTGCGCGCGCCCGCCGTCGACGTGCACGAGCGCGAACGACGGCAGACCCGCGAACCCGTCGTGCGCGATCACGCCCAGGCAGGCGACGAGACCGTCGTCGGCGGCGGCCCACAGCCCGCGGGCCGTACGCGGCGGCGCGAGCGGCGACACGAGCGCCACGAAGCCGGGGCGGACCGCTGCGGTCCACCCGCCGGGCAGGTACTCGGCGACGCTCATGGGCTGGCCTCCTGGGATGCGGGGTCGGCGTCCGGGCGGGCGTCCTCGCCACGCGCGGACGGTCGAGCGGAGCGGGGCACGGTCGCGCCGTGCAGCATCTCGTCCCACAGGTGCGGACCGAGGTGCGCGCCCGCGCGCGGGACGGTGATGTGGACGTCGTCGAGAGCCCCGGCCGAGGTCGCGACGTCGACGACCACGGCGCTGACGTTGTCACGTGCGCCGGCCTCGAGCGCGTGGTGCACCAGCTCGTTCGCGGCGTCCTGCGCGTCCGCGACGCGGGCCAGCACACCCGCGATCGCGGCGTCGCCGAGCTCGCGGGTCAGACCGTCGGTGCAGATCAGCAGGCGGTCGGTCAGGCCCGCGGGCAGCAGCCAGTAGTCGGGCTCGGGCTCCTGCCCCGTGCCCAGCGCACGCGTGAGGACGTGCCGCTCGGGATGCGTGGAGGCGTCCGCGGGCTCGATGCGTCCCTGGTCCAGCAGCTCCTGCACCACCGAGTGGTCGACACTGACCTGCTCGAGCACGTCGTCGGCCCAGCGGTACACACGCGAGTCGCCCACGTTGAAGACCAGCCAGTACGACGTGTCGTCGTGCACCGTGACCGCGACGCCCGCCACGGTGGTGCCGCCCTGGCGGCCGCCGGTGAACTCGCCACGGATCCGTGCGGAGGTCCGGGCGAAGCACGAGTGGATGTCGTCGGCCGTCGCGGCGGCCTGCCCCGCGAGCTGCGCGAACTCCTCGACCGCGATGCGGCTCGCCAGGTCGCCCGCGTCGTGCCCGCCCATGCCGTCGGCGACCAGGAACACCGGCGGGTAGGCCAGCAGCGCGTCCTCGTTCACCTCACGGACCAGGCCGCGGTCGGTCGCAGAGCCCCACGAGGTGCGCACCCGGCCCCCCTTCCTGGTCCGGCCGGTCGGCCGTCTCGTCGTTCGTCCCACATGGTGCCTCACGCGTCACCGGGACGGAGGTCGGCGCCCGGTGTACGGGCATTCGTCCGATCGCGTGTGCGCCCGAGGCATCCTAGGCCGTCGCGCGGCCTGCGCCGTGCGACGGGTGCCCTCATATGCCGAGCTGGTACACGCCCCAGTACGCGAGCACGACGAGCAGCACCGACGAGCACACCAGCAGGAGCCCGAGGACGACGACGCGGACGGCACCCGGCGCCGCGGGCACACCCCTGGTGCGGGCGCGGACCACGGCACGGGACAGCAGCACCGCGGCGCCCACCACGGCGATGCCCAGCAGCCGCACCGCGACCCAGCCGCCCTGCACCACCCACGCGTTGTGCTCGTACTCGAGCGCGAGCCGCGCGATCGCGAAGATGTACCAGACCAGCGCGACGACGGTCGCGACCGCCCCCACCCCGAGCGCGGTGGCCCACCGCACGACTCCCCCGGCGAACCGCGGTGCACCGGCAGGGGCGGGGACCCCCGTCCGGCGCACCGTCAGCGTGCGCACGCCACGGGCGACGCCGCCGACCATGCCCGCGAGCACGATGCCCGCGATCGCCGCGATCGTGATGAGCGCGACCACGTCCCCGTTGTGCAGCCACCGCGGCTCGGGCACGGGCATCGCCAGGTACTGCTGCTCGGGCTGGTCGCCCGCGATCTTCGGCTCGGCGTGCGCCGTCGCGGGCAGCCCCACGACCCAGCCGGTCATGTCCCGCAGGAACGCGGGCACGATCTGCTCGTCGACCTTGATGCCGTGCGTCGCACCCGCGTAGTAGCGCACGGTCACCGCGCCGTTGCCCGCGATCGCGGTGTCCCGGATCACCTGCTCGGCACCCTGCACGATCGGCATCGACGCGTCGCCCGTGCCGTAGACCATGAGCACGGGCTGCGACATGCGGCGCTGGTAGGAGGTGACGTCGAAGTCGACGTACTCGAACCCGCCCCCCGGGATGGCCATGCCCACGGCACGCGGGATCGCCCGGAACACGCCGTGCGGCACCCCCGTGTTGCGCAGGTAGCTGTCCGCGGCGAACGCCGCCTGCTCGCGCGGCGGCACCACGGGCGCCGAGACCAGCACGACGAACGCGAGCCGCTCGTCCGCGGCGGCCATCACGGGCGCGATCCACGCGCCCTCGCTCTCGGCGTAGACGCCCACGCGGTCGGGGTCGACGGTCGGCAGCGACCGCACGAGCTCGACCGAGCGCTGGTAGTCGCGCGCCATCCCCACGTAGTCGCGGTACCGCGCGCTGTACGTGTCCAGGCGCTTGTCCGGCACGAGCGTCACCACGCCCGCGGTCGCGAGCGCACGCGCCTGCTCGACGAACGCCTCGGTGTAGGAGCCCGTGCCCGCGCCGTGCAGGAACACCACGCCCGGTCCGGGCGGCGCACCCACGGGCTCGTTGACCTGCGCGCGCACCGTCGCACCGTCGAGCTGCACCGTGACCACGCGCGTGCGCACGTCGTACGTGGGCAGCGCGGGCGCCGAGCCGATCGCGGTGTCGCGCGAGGAGACCACGAGCGGGTCGGTCAGCGGGACCGGGTCCCACTGCGGGCCCATGAGCGCGCCGAGCGCGGCGAGCACCACGATGCCCAGCACGGTGCTGGCGAGCACGCGGTAGCCGCCGCTCAGGTGGTGCTCACGTGCGTCCCGCCGGGGGGCGCCGACGCCTGGGGCGGTGGCGTCGGTGGCGGGCGCGGGGCGGGTCACCGTCATCAGAAGCCGAGGCGGCCGAGCTGCTTGGGGTCGCGCTGCCAGTCCTTGGCCACCTTGACGTGCAGGTCCAGGTAGACGCGCGCGCCGAGCAGCGCCTCGATGCCGCGGCGCGCCTCGCTGCCGACGTCGCGCAGACGCGCGCCGCCCCGGCCGATCACGATGGCCTTCTGGCTGTCGCGCTCGACGAACAGGTGCACGCGCACGTCGAGCATGGGCGTGCCGTCGGCCGCGGCGCGCTCACGCGGCACGATCTCGTCGACCACCACCGCGAGCGAGTGCGGCAGCTCGTCCCGCACGCCCTCGAGCGCGGCCTCGCGCACCAGCTCCGCGACCATGACCTCCTCGGGCTCGTCCGTCAGCTCGCCCTCGGGGTACAGCGCGGGGCCCGGCGGCAGGTGCCCGACGAGCACGTCCGCGAGCAGCTCGACCTGGTAGCCGTCCACGGCCGAGACGGGGACGATGTCCGCCCACTCGCCGAGCGCCTGCACCGCGAGCAGCTGCTCGGCGAGGCGCTGGCGCGAGACGGTGTCGGACTTGGTGACCACGGCCACCACGGGCGTGCCGCGGCCGTCGCGGTGCATGTCCGCGAGCTGCTCGGCGATGAACCGGTCCCCCGGGCCGACCTTCTGGTCGGCCGGCAGGCAGAAGCCCACCACGTCGACCTCGCTCAGCGTGTCCTTGACGAGCCCGTTGAGGCGCTCTCCCAGCAGCGTCCGGGGCCGGTGCAGGCCCGGGGTGTCCACGAGCACCAGCTGCGCGTCCGGGCGGTGCACGATGCCGCGGATGGTGTGCCGCGTGGTCTGCGGCCGGCCCGACGTGATGGCGACCTTCTGCCCGACGAGCGCGTTGGTGAGCGTCGACTTGCCCGCGTTCGGGCGTCCGACGAAGCACGCGAACCCCGATCGGAACGGGCCGTCGGCCGGGGGCTGCGGGTGCGTCATCAGGTGGCTCCGTGCTCGTCGTCGTCGAGGGCGTCGTCGTCACCGGGCTCCACCCGGGTGACGAGGACGGTCGCCAGGCGGCGTCGGCGGCCCTCCACGCGTTCCGCGACGAGGCGCAGCCCGTGGATCTCGCCCACGGAGCCCGGCAGGGGAACCTTACCGAGCGCCTTGGCCAGCAGGCCGCCGGCGGAGTCCACGTCCTCGTCGTCGACCGCGAGGCCGAACAGCTCGCCGAGCTCGTCGCGGCCCAGGCGCGCGGGCACGCGGAACGTGCCGTCGCCCAGGTCCTCGACCTGCGGCGCGCTCGGGTCGTGCTCGTCGGTGAGCTCGCCGACGATCTCCTCGAGCACGTCCTCGATCGTCACGAGGCCCGCGATGCCGCCGTACTCGTCGACCACCATCGCCAGGTGCGACGAGCCCTCCTGCAGCTCGCGCAGCAGCTCGTCGACCGGCTTCGACTCCGGCACGAACACCGCGGGCCGCGCGATGCTCGACGCGGGGGCGTCGAGCGCGTCGTCGTCCTCGGCACCCGGCGTGGTCGGCACGCGCCGCACCACGTCCTTGAGGTACAGCACGCCGCGCAGGTCGTCGACCGAGTCGCCCACCACGGGCACGCGGGAGAACCCGGAGCGCAGCAGCAGCGCGAGCGCCTTGCGCAGCGGCGTGTCGACGTCCGTGGTGACCATGTCCGTCCGCGGGACCATGACCTCCCGCGTGAGCGTGTCACCCAGCTCGAACACCGAGCGGAACAGCTCGCGCTCGTCGTCCTCGATCGCCTCCGACTCGCTCACGCGCTGCACCATGTCCCGCAGCTCGTCCTCGTCCTGCTCGGTGGGACCGCCCGCGGGCGCACGGCGCGCGACCGGGCCGGCCAGCCGCGTCACCACCGTGAGCGGCGCCGCGAGCAGCGTGAGGGTCCGCACCGGGTTGCGTCGGCCCAGCGTGCGCGGGCTGACGCGGACCAGCAGGAACGCGACACCCACGCACAGCGCCACCGCGCCGAGCAGCACACCCCACCACGGCAGGTCCCCGGACGCGACGACGATCGTCAGGCACACGGTCGCGACCATCTCCGCGAGCAGCCGGAAGAACGCGGCGGCCGCGGCGACGCGGCGCGGGTGCTCGACCAGACGGCGCACGCGCTCGGCCGCGGGGTGCCGCTGCGCGACCAGCTCGGTCACGGCCGCGCGCGTGACGCGCAGCACCGCGACCTCTCCCGCGGACACCACGCCCGCGGCTGCGGTGCCGAGCACCGCGACGACGACGAGGAGCGCGACCGGGACGTCGGTCACCGGCCCGCCAGGAACGTCAGCAGCAGCCGCCGCTGCAGCGCGAACATCTCCTTCTCCTCCTCGGGCTCGGCGTGGTCGAAGCCCAGCAGGTGCAGGATCCCGTGCGTCGTGAGCAGCAGGAGCTCCTCGACCGTCGAGTGCCCCGCGGTGACGGCCTGCTGCGCGGCGACCTCCGGGCACAGGACCACGTCACCGAGCAGGCCGGCGGGCGTGACCTCGCCGTCCCGGCCCGGGCGCAGCTCGTCCATCGGGAACGAGAGCACGTCGGTCGGGCCCGGCTCGTCCATCCACTTCACGTGCAGCTCGGTCATGACCTCCGTGCCGACGAGCATGATCGACAGGTCCGTCTGCGGGTGCACGTGCATCTCGTCGAGCACGTACCGCGCGAGCGCGGCGAACTCCGCCTCGTCGACCTCGAACCCCGACTCGTTGTTGACCTCGATGCTCATCGGCGGCCCGTGCTCCCGTCCTCGTCCCAGCGCGCGTACGCGTCGATGATGGCGCTGACCAGGCGGTGCCGGACGACGTCCGACGAGGTCAGCCGGCAGAACGCGACGTCGTCGACGTCCGCCAGGATGCGTTCCACGACGCGCAGGCCCGACGTGGTGCCGGACGGCAGGTCCACCTGCGTCACGTCGCCCGTGACCACCACACGGCTGCCGAAGCCCAGGCGCGTGAGGAACATCTTCATCTGCTCCACGGACGTGTTCTGCGCCTCGTCCAGGATGATGAACGAGTCGTTGAGCGTCCGGCCGCGCATGTACGCCAGCGGGGCGACCTCGATGGTGCCCGCCTCGAGCAGCCGCGGGATGGACTCGGGGTCCACCATGTCGTGCAGCGCGTCGTACAGCGGACGCAGGTACGGGTCGATCTTCTCCGCGAGCGTCCCGGGCAGGAAGCCCAGCCGCTCCCCCGCCTCGACCGCGGGGCGCGTCAGGACGATCCGGCTGACCTTGTGGTCGTTGAGCGCCTGCACGGCCTTGGCCATCGCCAGGTACGTCTTGCCGGTGCCCGCGGGACCGATGCCGAACGTCACGGTGTGCCGGTCGATCGCGTCGACGTACTCCTTCTGCCCGGACGTCTTGGGCCGGATGGTGCGGCCGCGCGTGGACAGGATGTTGAACGTGAGGATGTCCGCGGGCCGCGCGTGCGAGCCGGCGGTCAGCATCGCGACGGTGCGGCGCACCACGTCGGGCGTCAGGGGCGTGCCCGCGGCCGTCATCTCCACGAGCTCCTCGACGAGCCGCGCGACGAGCGCGACGTCGCCCGCCGGGCCCGCGAGCCGGACCTCGTTGCCCCGCACGTGCACGTCGACGCCCGCGAAGCCCGCCTCGATCTCGCGCAGCACCTCGTCGCGCAGCCCGAGCAGCTCGACCATCGACACGTCGCCCGGCACCGAGATGAGGTGCTCCACGCGGGCGGGTGGCGGCGTGGGCCCGGTGGCCGTGCGTGCCGGCGCGCTCGTCGCGCCGCGTGCAGGGGTCCCCGTGGGGGTCGTCTCGGCCATGTGCTCGGCGTGCGCCGTGGCTCCTTCGTGGATCGGTCTCGACGGTCGGTGGTCCGTCCCGCCGATCCTACGTGCCGGGGCCACGCCTTTCCCGGCCGCGCCCGGCGCGCGGTCCGGGGGCCAGCAGACGACGATGGACGCGAGGGCGGACGTTGGTCCTGGGAGCTTGTCCACGATCCGGGACAACACTGGGGAGACCGACCGGGCAACGGGGCCCGGTCGTTCGCATGGAGGTGCGCCGTGGTGGGTTACGTGTGGGACTTCAGCGAAGGCGACAAGGACGCCAAGGACCTCCTGGGCGGCAAGGGGGCCGGTCTCGCGGAGATGACCCGCCTGGGCCTGCCGGTGCCGCCGGGGTTCACGATCACGACGCAGGCGTGCCGCGAGTACATGCGGGACGGGCACGTGCCGGCCGAGCTGCGGGTCGAGGTCACCATGGCGATGCGCCGCCTCGAGGACGCGATGCAACGGCACTTCGGCGACCCGGCCGACCCGCTGCTCGTCTCGGTCCGCTCGGGGGCCAAGTTCTCCATGCCGGGCATGATGGAGACCGTCCTGGACGTGGGGCTCAACGACCTCACGGTGCACGGCCTCGCGTCGTTCACCGGTGACGAGCGGTTCGCGTGGGACTCCTACCGCCGCCTCATCCAGATGTTCGGCCGGACGGTGCTCGGCATCGCGGGCGAGGAGTTCTCCGACGCGCTCGACAAGGCCAAGGCCGCCCGCGGCGTGGCGACCGACGTCGAGCTCGGCACCGACGACCTGCGCGACCTCGTGGGCGCGTACAAGGCGATCGTGCACGAGCAGACCGGCCGGGACTTCCCGCAGTCGCCGCGCGAGCAGCTCGACCTGGCGATCTCGGCGGTGTTCGACTCCTGGAACACCGAACGTGCGCGGCTGTACCGGCGCAAGGAGCGCATCGCCGACGACCTGGGCACCGCGGTCAACGTGTGCGCGATGGTGTTCGGCAACCTGGGCCCCACCTCGGGCACGGGCGTCGCGTTCACACGCGACCCCGCGACCGGCCGCTCGGGCGTCTACGGCGACTACCTGGCCAACGCGCAGGGCGAGGACGTGGTCGCGGGCATCCGGAACACCTCGGGCCTGACCGAGCTCGAACGTCTGGACCCCGAGGCGTACGGCGAGCTCCGGCGTGCGATGCGCCGCCTCGAGACGCACTACCGCGACCTGTGCGACATCGAGTTCACGGTCGAGCGCGGCCGGCTCTGGATGCTGCAGACCCGCGTGGGCAAGCGCACCGCACCGGCGGCGTTCCGCGTGGCCGTCCAGCTGGTCGACGAGCACCTCATCACGCTCGACGAGGCGCTCGACCGCGTCACGGGCGCGCAGCTCTCGCAGCTGCTGTTCCCGCAGTTCGACGCGGACGCGGACCGCGACCTGCTCGCGCGCGGCATGGCCGCGTCACCGGGCGCGGCCGTGGGCATGGCGGTGTTCGACTCGACGACCGCGCAGGCCTGGGCCGCCGAGGGCAAGGACGTGATCCTGGTCCGCCGCGAGACCAACCCCGACGACCTGGGCGGCATGATCGCCGCGCAGGGCGTGCTGACGGCGCGCGGCGGCAAGACGTCGCACGCCGCGGTCGTCGCGCGTGGCATGGGCCGCACGTGCGTGGTCGGCGCCGAGTCGATCGAGGTGGACCCCGTGGCACGCCGCATGCACGCCGCGGGCCGCACGGTGCACGAGGGCGAGGTCATCGCGATCGACGGCACCACGGGTCAGGTGTTCCTGGGCGCCGTCCCCGTCAAGCCGTCGCCGGTCAGCTGCTACCTCGACGAGGGCCTGGAGGCCGCGCTCGCCCAGGCCGACGACGACGAGACGCGCGAGCTCGTCGTCGCGGTCGACCGCCTGCTCACGCACGCGGACGACGTGCGCCGGCTGCGCGTCCGGGCCAACGCCGACACGCCGCAGGACGCGGCGCGCGCCCGCCGGCTCGGCGCGCAGGGCATCGGACTGTGCCGCACCGAGCACATGTTCCTCGGGGAGCGCCGCGTGCTGGTCGAGCGCGTGGTGCTGGCCGCGGACGACGGCGAGCGGCAGGCCGCGCTCGACGCGCTCCTGCCGGTGCAGCGCGAGGACTTCGTGGGCCTGCTGCACGAGATGGACGGCCTGCCCACCACCATCCGGCTGCTCGACCCGCCGCTGCACGAGTTCCTCCCGGACCTGACCGAGCTGTCGGTCAAGGTCGCGCTCGCCGCCGCGCGCGGTGAGGAGGACCCGCACGACGTCACGCTGCTGGGTGCGGTCCGCCGCATGCACGAGGCCAACCCGATGCTGGGCCTGCGCGGCGTGCGGCTGGGCCTGGTGATCCCCGGGCTCTTCGCGTTGCAGATCCGGGCGGTGTGCGAGGCGACCGCTCGCCTGCTCGCGCAGGGCGCGTCGCCGCGGCCCGAGATCATGGTGCCGCTGGTCGGCTCGGTGCAGGAGCTGCGCCTGGTCCGCGAGGAGGCGCTGCGCATCATGGCCGAGGTGAGCCAGGAGACCGGGCAGCAGCTCGACCTCCCGGTGGGCTGCATGATCGAGCTGCCGCGTGCGGCGCTCACCGCGGACCGCCTGGCCGGCGAGGCGCAGTTCTTCTCGTTCGGCACGAACGACCTCACGCAGACCACGTGGGGCTTCTCACGCGACGACGTCGAGGGCGCGTTCTTCGCGCAGTACACCGCCAACGGCGTGCTCGCGGTGTCGCCGTTCGAGACCGTCGACGTGCGCGGTGTGGGCCGCCTGGTCAAGATCGCGGTCGAGGAGGGCCGCGCAGCCCGGCCCGACCTGCACCTGGGCGTGTGCGGCGAGCACGGCGGCGACCCGGAGTCGATCCGGTTCTTCCACCAGGCCGGGCTCGACTACGTCTCCTGCTCCCCGTTCCGCGTGCCGGTGGCCCGCCTCGAGGCCGGCCGCGCGGCGGTGAGCTCGCTGGCGGACACCCGCTGAGGTGCCCGAGCGGCGCCGGTCCGGGAGGTCGTGCTCACGGACCGGCGCCGCGGTCACATCCGGCGCAGGGTGCGGTGTCAGGACCAGCGGGACAGGCGGGTCGCCAGGAGCGCGAGCGCCACGGGTCCCGCGGTGGACGTGCGCAGCACGTGCGGGCCGAGCCGCACCGGGTGCGCGCCCGCCTGCGTCAGACGGGCGAGCTCGTCGTCGCCGATGCCACCCTCCGGGCCGACGACGACGAGCACGTCGCCCGCGGCGGGCAACGGGGCGTCGGCGAGCGGCGTCGTCGCCTCCTCGTGCAGCACGAGGACCGCTCCCCCGCCGGCCACCACGTCGGCGGTCCGCGCCGCGAGCGCGCGCGAGTCGAGCGCCGTCTCGACGTCGGGGACCCACGCGCGGCGCGCCTGCTTGGCAGCCGTGCGCACCGTGCCGAGCCAGCGCTGCCGCGACCGGGCGGCACGCTCGCCGCGCCACACCACGACCGAGCGCTCCGCCTGCCACGGCACCACGCCGTCCACGCCCACCTCGGTCGCGGCCTCGATCGCGAGCTCGTCGCGGTCGCCCTTGGCGAGCGCCTGCACTAGGACCAGCCGGACCTCGGGCTCCGGTTCGCGCAGCACGTGCTCGGCGCGCAGCAGCACACCCTGCGCGTGCACGTCGGCCACCACGCCGACCAGGCGCACGCCCCGGCCGTCGACCACGTCCACGCGCTCACCCGGACCTCGGCGCTGCACGACACCCGCGTGCCGGCCCTCGGCGCCGTCGAGCAGGAACGTGTCCCCCGCCGCGACGTCGTCGAGCCGCCCCGGCTCGACGACGAACACGGGCGCGGTCATCGACCCGCGAGCTTGTCGCGCAGCTTGCCGAACACGCCCTGGTGGTGCGCGGCCAGCCGCGCGTCGGGACGCTCCTCGCCGCGCAGCGCCGCGAGGCGCCGCAGCAGCTCGGCCTGCTCGTCGTCCAGGTCCGTGGGCACCTCGACGTCGACGTGCACGTGCAGGTCGCCGCGTCCGCCCACGTGCAGGTGCCCGACCCCGAGCCCGCGCAGCGTGACGACCTGCTCGGGCTGCGTGCCCGGGCGCAGGTCGATCTCCTGCGGGCCGTCGAGCGTCTCGAGCGTGAGCACCGTCCCGAGCGCGGCCGCGGTCATGGGCACCGACAGCGTCGCGCGCAGGTCGTCGCCGTCGCGTGTGAACACCTCGTGCCGGCGCTCGCGCACCTCGAGGTACACGTCGCCCGCCGGGCCACCGGCCGGGCCGACCTCGCCCTGGCCCGTGAGCCGGATGCGCGTGCCGGTGTCGACGCCCGCGGGCACGTCCACCGCGAGCGTGCGGCGCGAGCGCACGCGGCCCTCGCCCGCGCACTCGGTGCACGGCTCGGGGATCGTGGTGCCGAACCCGTGGCACGCCGCGCACGGCTGGTTCGTCATGACCTGGCCCAGGAACGAGCGCGCGACGCGCTGGACCATGCCGAGCCCGTGGCACACCTCGCACGTGCGCGGGGACGTGCCCGGCGCGCAGCACGTGCCCGTGCAGGTGGGGCACACCACCGCGGTGTCGACCTGGATCTCGCGGTGCGTGCCGAACGTCACGTCCGCCAGGTCCAGGTCGAGGCGCACCAGCGCGTCCTGGCCGCGGCGCGCGCGCGGGATCGGTCCGCGCTGCGCGGACGCACCCGTGGCCGCGCCGAAGAACGTCTCGAAGATGTCCTGGAACCCGAACCCGCCGCCCATGCCGCCGCCGGGCGAGGACGGGTCGGAGCCCAGGTCGTACTGGCGCCGCTTGTCCGGGTTGCCGAGGACCTCGTACGCACGCGAGACGTCCTTGAACCGCTCCTCGGCCTTCGGGTCGGCGCCCGCGACGTCGGGGTGGTGCTCGCGCGCGAGCTTGCGGTACGCCTTCTTGATCTGCTCGGTCGTGGCGTCACGCGGGACGCCCAGCACCTCGTAGTAGTCGGTCATGCGCTCGCTTTCCTGGCGGGCTCGTCGGGGTCACGCGGCCGTGACCCCCGCGTGGTGCGGGATCGGGTGGTCAGCCCGCAAGGATGCGGGTGAGGTACCGGGCGACGGCGCGCACCGACGCCATCGTGCCCGGGTAGTCCATGCGGAGCGGGCCGATCGCGCCGACGCGGGCGATCGCGCCGCCCTCGTCGCCGTACCCGCTGGTCACGAAGCTCGTCTCGACCAGGCCGTCGTGCCGGGTCTCGCGGCCGATGCGGACCGTGACGGTCGCGGCGTCCTCGGCCATGTCGCTCAGCAGGCGCAGCAGCACCACCTGCTCCTCGAGCGCCTCGAGCACCGGGCCGATGCTGCGCGCGAAGTCCTGGTTGCCCCCACGGGCCAGGTTGGCCGTGCCGGCGAGCACGACGCGCTCCTCGCTCTCCTGCGCGAGCGTCTCGGCCACGACGGCCACGACCTGCCGCAGCAGCGGGCCGTCGTCCACCGCGAGCGTGTCCGCGAGGTCCTCGACGACCGTGCGCAGCTCGGCCAGGCGGCGGCCCGCGACGTGCGCGTTGAGCGTGGTGCGCAGCCGCGTGACGACCTCCTCGTCGACCTCGGCGTCCGCCTCGATCGTCCGCTGCTCGACGCGGCCGGTGTCCGTGATGAGCACCACCAGCAGGTGCCGCGCGCCCACGGGGACGAGCTCGATGTGCCGCAGCGCCGAGCGGCGCAGCGACGGGTACTGCACCACGGCGACCTGGTGCGTCAGCTGCGCGAGCAGGCGCACCGCGCGCGCCACGACGTCGTCCAGGTCCACCGCGTCCTCGAGGAACTGCCCGATCGCGCGCTTCTCGGGCGCCGAGAGCGGCTTCACGGTCGCCAGGCGGTCGACGAACATGCGGTAGCCCTTGTCCGTGGGCACGCGGCCCGCGGACGTGTGGGGCTGGGCGATGTAGCCGCCCTCCTCGAGCGCCGCCATGTCGTTGCGGATCGTCGCGGGCGAGACGCCCAGGTGGTGCCGCTCGACCAGCGCGCGCGAACCCACGGGCTCGCTCGTCTGGACGTAGTCCTCGACGATCGCGCGGAGCACGTCGAGCCGACGGTCGTCGCTCATCCGCTGCCTCCTCATGCCTCGCTGGGTAGCACTCACCCCTGCCGAGTGCCAATCGTACGACGACCGCGCGCAGGCTCGCCGGTCGCCATCGGGCCGGCCCCGCAGGCGTGTCGCGCGAGGCGTCGGTTGCCGCCACCTAGGGTGGCGGACCGCAGGAGACGGCGGACGGATCGGAGACGGGCGGATGGATCGGTACGGGTCGGACGTGCTGGGCGGGGGCCGGGCCGAGCACCACCGGGCGCCGCGGGTCTCGCGCCCGCAGGCGGCCGAGCGCGGTCTCGTCGTCGAGGAGGTCACCACCGGGTGGGTGGGCGCCGTCGTGCGCGTCGAGAAGTCCGGCGGGCAGCACGTGGTCGTGCTCGAGGACAGACGTGGCCGGACGCGCACGTTCCCGCTGGGTCCCGGGTTCTGGGTGGACGGCGAGCCCGTGCTGCTCACCGCGCCCGTCACGACGACCGCGCCCCGCGCACCCGAGCGCACCGCGTCGGGCTCGCGTGCCGTGCACGGCGCGGCCGCGCGCGTGGCCCGCGGCAGCCGCATCTGGGTCGAGGGCCGGCACGACGCCGAGCTCGTCGAGAAGGTCTGGGGCGACGACCTGCGTCTCGAGGGCGTCGTCGTCGAGCTGCTCGACGGCGTCGACCACCTGCTCGACGCCGTGCGGGACTTCGCGCCGGAGCCGGGCCGCCGCGTGGGCGTGCTGGTGGACCACCTGCTGCCCGGCACCAAGGAGTCCCGGATCGCGCAGGAGGCGATGCGCACGGCACCCGCAGGCACCGTCCTGGTGCTGGGTCACCCCTACGTCGACGTCTGGCAGGCGGTACGCCCGCAGCGCGTGGGGCTGACCGCCTGGCCCACGATCGAGCGGGGCACCGAGTGGAAGCACGGGATCCTGCGCGAGCTGGGCTGGCCCGCCGACGACCAGGCCGACGTCGCGCGCGCCTGGAAGAAGATCCTGGGCTCGGTGCGCTCCTACGCCGATCTCGAGCCGGCTCTGCTCGGCCGGGTCGAGGAGCTGATCGACTTCGTCACCGCCTGAGCACGCAGGGCCCCGCACCGAGCGGTGCGGGGCCCTGCGTGACGTCGGCGCGTGGGTCAGGCCGCGACCGGCTCGTGGGTCAGGCGGCGGTAGACGTACGCCTGCGCGAGCAGGCCCACCGGGAGCGCGACGAGCGCACCGATGCCGCACGCGAGCGAGCCCACCGCGTTGGCCACGATCAGGCCGAGGAACGTCAGTCCCGCGGTCGCGAGGTTGTTCTTGACCAGCTCGAACGACGCCTTGACGGCATCCACCGGTCCCAGCCCGCGGTCGATCGCGTAGTACAGCGTGAACTGCAGGAACAGTGCCGCGGCGATTCCGGGCAGGTAGAACAGCGCGCACCCCACCGCGGTGAGGATCGCGACCAGCAGCGACGTCAGCACGACGCCGGGCAGGTTCTTGAACTTGAAGAACGCGTCCGGCGTGAGCGCCTCACCGCGCGCGAGCCGCAGCGCACCCTGCACGAAGCCGGCCTGCATGATCGAGACCAGCAGCACAGCGACGAGCGTCGTGAGCGCGCCGACGAACAGCACCGCGAGGAAGTTCGGCCCCGAGCCCATGCTCACCGTGCCGTCGTCGTGGATGACGATGTCGTCGCTCGTCTTGAGGAAGACCGCCGCCAGGATCACGTACCAGATCACGACCACGACGGCGATCGCGACCACGTACCCGAGGATCGCCAGCAGGATCGGGCTGACGTTCTCGGTGAACTTCTTCCAGCCCCACTTGAAGGCCTCGACCACGTCGACGCCCTGACCCGGTGCGCTGCCGTACGAGGCGGGACCGTAGCCGGGCGGGGGCGGCGGGGTGGCACCGCCGGGAGGCGTGGTGTCGCTCATGGGTCTCCTTCAGTCATGGGACGGATCTCCGACCCGGGCAAAGCGAACCGAAGCGGACGGCCGGTGTCAAGAACTCGTGCAGGACCTGTGGACGCCTGACCCAGTAGCCTGCGTGCAGAGACCGGCACCCGGCCGGCACGCACACGAGGAGAGAGCCATGAGCACGACTCCCCCGCCCGACGACAAGGGCTGGAGCGCGCCCCCGCCCCCCGCGCAGCCGTACGCCGCGGCCGCACCCCCGCTGCGCCCCGACGAGGAGAAGACCTGGGCGCTCCTGGCGCACCTGCTCCCGTTCGTCGCGGGCTTCCTCGCGCCGCTCATCATCTGGCTCGTGTTCAAGGGCCGCGGCGCGTACCTCGAGCACCAGGCCAAGGAGTCGCTCAACTTCCAGATCACGCTGCTCATCGCGTACGTGGTCGGCGGGATCCTGACGTTCGTGCTGATCGGCATCGTCGTGATCTTCGCGGCCGCGATCGCACAGATCGTGTTCCAGATCATGGCGGCCATCGCGGCCAGCAAGTTCGAGTGGTACCGCTACCCGGCGTCGATCCGCTTCATCAAGTAGTCCGCAGCACCCGACGGCCGTCCGCACCGCGGGCGGCCGTCGGCGCGTCTCAGGAGCCGAAGCCCGCGAGCTCACGCACCACGAGGTCGGCCAGCAGCCGACCGCGTCGGGTCAGCAGCAGCCGCCGCTCGGCCAGCAGTGCCCGCCCGTCGACGAGCTCGTCGGCCACCAGACCTGCCACGCGGCGCCGCTCGGCGGACGTCAGGGACTCCAGCGGCATGCCCTGCGCGAGCCGCACGCCCAGCATGAGCCGCTCGAGCGCGGCGCCCTCGGCGTCCACCACCTCGCGGCCCGCCGCGGGGCTGAGGCCTGCCGCGAGCCGCGCGTCGTACGCACGCGGGTGCTTGACGTTCCACCAGCGCACACCGCCCACGTGCGAGTGCGCGCCGGGGCCCACGCCCCACCAGTCGTCGCCGCGCCAGTACGCGAGGTTGTGCCGGCACGCGTGCGCGGGCGTGCGCGCCCAGTTCGACACCTCGTACCAGCCCAGACCCGCACCGGTCAGCAGGTCGTCCGCGAGCTCGTACTTGGCCGCCTGGTCGTCGGCGTCCGGGAGCACGAGCTCGCCACGGCGCACCTGCGCGGCCATGCGCGTGCCCTCCTCGACCACGAGCGCATACGCCGAGACGTGGTCCACACCCGTCGCGAGCGCCGCCTCGAGCGACGTCCGCCAGTCCGCGAGCGACTCGCCCGGCGTGCCGTAGATGAGGTCGAGCGACACCGCCAGGCCCGCGTCGCGCGCCCAGCGCACGACGTCGGGGATGCGCGCCGGGTCGTGCGTGCGCTCGAGGGTGGCCAGCACGTGCGGCACCGCGGACTGCATCCCGAACGACACGCGGGTGAAACCACCCGCCGCGAGCGCCGCGAGCGAGGCGGGCGTCACGGAGTCCGGGTTCGCCTCGGTGGTCACCTCGGCGCCGTCGGCCAGGCCCCACGCGTCGTCGACCGCGCGCAGCATCGCGACGAGGTCGTCGGCCGGCAGCACGGTCGGGGTGCCGCCCCCGACGAAGACCGTCGAGACCGGACGCGCGGGCAGGCCCGCCCCGGTCAGGACCCGTGCGCCCAGCGCGATCTCGCGCACCGCGGTCGCGGCGTACGACGACTGGCTCGCACCGCCCCCGAGCTCGACGGCCGTGTACGTGTTGAAGTCGCAGTACCCGCACCGCACCGTGCAGAACGGCACGTGCAGGTAGACGCCGAACGCGCGGTCCTGCGCGCCCGCGGCGACCGACGGCGGCAGCGCGCCGTCGCTCGGTGCGGCGTCGCCGTCGGGCAGGGCGGGGCTCATGCCCGGCACCGGCGCTGCACGGTCACTTCTTCTTGGCGTCCTTGGGCGCGGCGGCGTCCGAGGACAGCGCGGCGATGAAGGCCTCCTGCGGCACGTCGACCCGGCCGATCGTCTTCATGCGCTTCTTGCCCTCCTTCTGCTTCTCGAGCAGCTTGCGCTTGCGCGTGATGTCGCCGCCGTAGCACTTGGCCAGGACGTCCTTGCGGATGGCGCGGATGGTCTCGCGCGCGATCACGCGGCTGCCGACGGCCGCCTGGATCGGCACCTCGAACTGCTGCCGCGGGATGAGGTCCTTGAGCTTGGCGGTCATCATGACGCCGTAGCCGTACGCCTTGTCCTTGTGCACGATCGCGCTGAACGCGTCGACCTGCTCGCCCTGCAGCAGGATGTCGACCTTGACCAGGTCCGCGACCTGCTCGCCGACGGGCTCGTAGTCGAGGCTCGCGTAGCCGCGCGTGCGGGACTTGAGCTGGTCGAAGAAGTCGAACACGATCTCGGCGAGCGGCAGCGTGTACCGCATCTCCACGCGCTCCTCGGACAGGTAGTCCATGCCCTGCAGGTCGCCGCGCTTCGCCTGGCAGAGCTCCATGATCGCGCCCACGAACTCGCTGGGCGCCAGGATCGTCGCCTTGACCACGGGCTCGCGCACCTCGCGGATCTTGCCGCCCGGGAACTCGCTCGGGTTGGTGACGTGCACCTCGGAGCGGTCCTCCATGACCACGTCGTAGACGACGTTCGGGGCCGTGGAGATGAGGTCCAGGTCGAACTCGCGCTCGAGCCGCTCGCGGATGATCTCGAGGTGCAGCAGGCCCAGGAAGCCGACGCGGAACCCGAAGCCGAGCGCGACCGACGTCTCGGGCTCGTAGTTGAGCGCCGCGTCGTTGAGCTTGAGCTTGTCGAGCGCGTCCCGCAGCGCCGGGTAGTCCGAGCCGTCGATCGGGTACAGGCCCGAGAACACCATCGGCTTGGGGTCGGAGTAGCCACCGAGCGCCTCGTCCGCGGGCTTCGCGGCGTTGGTCACGGTGTCGCCGACCTTGGACTGCCGCACGTCCTTCACGCCCGTGATGAGGTAGCCGACCTCGCCCACGCCCAGCCCCTTGGTCGGGACCGGCTCGGGGCTGATGACGCCGATCTCGAGCAGCTCGTGCGTCGCCTTGGTGGACATCATCGCGATCCGCTCGCGCGGGTTGAGGTTCCCGTCGACGACGCGCACGTACGTCACGACGCCGCGGTACGTGTCGTACACCGAGTCGAAGATCATCGCGCGGGCGGGTGCGTCGGCGTCGCCCACGGGTGCGGGGATGAGCTCGACGATCCGGTCGAGCAGCGCCTCGACGCCGACCCCGGTCTTGCCCGAGACCTTCATGACGTCCGCGGGGTCGCCGCCCACCAGGCCCGCGATCTCCTCGGCGTACTTCTCGGGCTGCGCGGCCGGCAGGTCGATCTTGTTGAGCACCGGGATGATCTGCAGGTCGTTCTCGAGGGCCAGGTACAGGTTGGCCAGCGTCTGTGCCTCGATGCCCTGCGCGGCGTCGACCAGCAGCACGGCCCCCTCGCACGCGGCGAGCGAGCGCGAGACCTCGTACGTGAAGTCGACGTGCCCGGGCGTGTCGATCATGTTGAGCGCATACGGCTGCAGCGTGCCGTCCGCGTCGGCCACGGCCCAGGGCATCCGGACGGCCTGCGACTTGATGGTGATGCCGCGCTCGCGCTCGATGTCCATCCGGTCGAGGTACTGCGCGCGCATGGCACGCGCGTCCACGACGCCCGTGAGCTGGAGCATGCGGTCGGCCAGCGTCGACTTGCCGTGGTCGATGTGCGCGATGATGCAGAAGTTGCGCAGGAGCTCGGGCGCGGTGGCGGCAGGGTGGATACGCGCTGCGCCTGCGGCACTCGGGATCGGGGACACGCGGTGGGTGCTCCGGTTCTGGCGGGGATCTGAGGGCGTCGGTGCCGGGCTGACAGGAACTGCCCGGCGTGTGGCCGGTCCGGCCCTCGTCGGGCCGGGCGCACGGCCCCACCATGGTCCCATGACGCAGCCCCAGCCCGTCGCGCTCGACCACCTCGACCTGCTGACCCGCGTGCAGGGCGAGTTCCTGGCCACGATCGCCCACGTGGACCCCCGGACCCGCATCCCGTGGTGCGGCCGCTGGCGCGTGCGGGACCTGGTGGTCCACCTGGGCCGCATCCACCACTGGGCCGCAGGCCAGGCCGCGCGCCGCCAGGAGACGCCGCTCGGACGCGGCCCGTTCGTGCTCGACGAGTTCTACGCGACGCATGCGGCCGAGCTGCGCGAGACGCTCGCCCGGCTCGGGGACGCACCCGCCTGGACGCTCGTCGGGGACCGGCCGGCGTCGTGGTGGCGGCGGCGCCAGCTGCACGAGACGCTCGTCCACCTGTGGGACCTGCGCGCGTCGTCAGGCCTCGACGTGGACGTCGAGCCGGACGCCTGGGCGGACACGGTCGACGAGGTGGTCACCGTCATGCAGCCCCGTCAGGAGGCGATGGGCCGCATGGCCCCGCTGCCGGCACCCGTCCGCCTGGTCGCGACCGACACCGGTCGCTCGTGGCTCCTCGGCGCGGCCCCCGTTGCAGCCGCGGGTGCGGCGCCGGGAACCCCCTCCGCCGTGCAGGTGAGCGGCACGGCCATGCAGCTCGCACTCCTGGTCTGGCGCCGCCTCGGCCCGGACGCGGTCGCGGTGGACGGGCCACGCGCGGCGCTGGACCACGCGCTCGCCCAGTCGCTCACGCCATGACGTCGTTCGCGCGACGCGCGGCCACGGCCGCGCCGCTCAGACCACCTCGGGCCCCTCGGGGCCGCCCGTGCCGCGCTGCCACAGGGCCGCCCACGGGCTGATGCGGAGCGGGGTACCCGCGGCCTCCATCCGCGACCGCGCGTCGGTCAGGGCGCGGGCGACCCGCTTGGCCGCACCCAGCTCCCGCGCGCCGGCCACGCACGTCACCGACACGCGCGCACGCCCCGGCTCCGCGACCAGGACGCGGACCTGGATCTCGACCTTGGCCAGCACCGCCATCAGCGGCAGCTGCACCACCTCGGACAGCAGGTACCCGCCCCGGATCCCACGGGACGCGTCGAGACCGCCCGGCACGGACCGCGCCGCGAGCCCCGCCGAGCGTGCGCCGGCCGCCACCGCCTCCAGCAGCACGGGCACCTCGACGTCCGCCGCGACGACGCACTGGGGCTCGTCCGCCTGGCGGCTGGTCCAGCGTTCGACCTCGGGACCGCTCATCGACCACCGTCAGGCCGCAGCCGCCGCGCGGCGGCTGTGAGCGTCTCCTGCAGCGCGCCGACCTCGTCGCGCAGCCGCGTGAGCTCGTCGTCGGGGCCTGCCGTGGTGGAGGCCTGCAGCTGCGCGCGCGCAGCCTGGCGGATCGCCACCGCCTCCGGCGAGCCGTCCGCGCCACCCATGACGGCCTCCAGCGTCGTGAGACCCGCGTCGATGCGGACCTGCGCGCGCTGCCAGTGCGGCCCCAGCTCGCCGCGCCGGGCCGCCTCCTCACGCGCACCGGGCGACTCGCGCGCGCTGCGCTCGTCCGCCGCACGCACCACACGACCGAGCTCGTCGTCCAGGCTCCTCAGGCGCGCGAACGCCGCGGCCATCGCCTCACCCGCCGTCCCGGACGACGACCCGCCGGGCGCCGCACCCCCGCTCACGCGGAGGCCTGCCCCGCGCGTCGGAACACGCCCTCCGCGACGTCCTCGACGATCGACAGGCTCGCGACCGCCTGCGCCTGCGCCTGCGCGAACGACGCGATCGCGTCGAACAGCGTCTCGATGAGCGAGTAGACCAGCCGCACGATGCCGAAGATGGTCTCCACCTTCCAGTAGGCGGTCGCGAGCAGCACGCCCCAGCCGACACCGGGCACGGACAGCTCCGCGGCGATCTCGATGAGCATCTGCGACAGCTTGCGGATGCCGTAACCGATCCCGGCACACACTCCCTTGATGAGCAGACCCACGACGCCCATGGCGGAGGCGACCGAGTCGAAGAGCGGCGCGATGGCCATGAGCCGCTCGCTGATACCCGCCATCGCAAGCCGGAACGCGTCGCCCGCCGCGCCGGACCAGCCGGTCACGGTGGTCGACACGAGGTGCGCGTGGTTCACGGCGACGGCCTGCAGCGCCGCGCTCACGTTCGACCAGGCCTGCGCCGCCTTCTCCACGCCGCGCGGGTCGCCCGCGAACGGCTTGAAGATCAGCTCCTCGAGCATCGAGTACCCGACGAGCTCCTGGAACACCCAGTCGACGCTGCCGAGCAGCAGCCCCGCGCTCCACCTCAGGTCCTCCATGACGTTCGCGCTCGCCACGGGCGTCACCAGGTACGAGACCGGGTCGACCGCCTCCGTCACCGGTCCCCCGGCGCCACCCCACTGCCCCACGTCGCCGAGCAGGCCGCGGGCGCCGTCGATGAGGTCGGTCACCGACTCCTGCGTGGAGCCGATCGACTCCCACAGGTAGGAGTCGGTCGATCCCCAGGACTCCGGCGCCGAGGCGCCGGGCGGCCCGAGGGGCGAGTCGCCGACGGGCGGCGGCGCGCCGCCCCACCCCGCGTCGAGGTCCGCCCCGAGCCGTCGCAGGCGGTCGAACGCGGACTCGTCGGTGCGGACGTACGCCGTGAACGTCGCGCCCGCCGTGTAGGCCGTCG
Organism: Cellulomonas gilvus ATCC 13127; assembly: GCF_000218545.1. Lineage (NCBI taxonomy): Bacteria > Bacillati > Actinomycetota > Actinomycetes > Micrococcales > Cellulomonadaceae > Cellulomonas > Cellulomonas gilvus. The sequence goes on along the minus strand of NC_015671.1, from coordinate 1,352,419 downwards.
TGTCGCAGACGCGCGCGAGAGTGTCGGTGACGGTACGCCCCGTCAGCAGCGCGGCGTCCGCGAGCGGCTGCAGCGCGAGCAGCACCAGCCCGAGCGAGCCGTGCAGCGAACCGTGCGCCTCCAGGTGCGTGCTCATCGCCCGGCAGTGGCCGCCTTGGCGTTCCAGCACCTGACCTGCCCGGTCGATCGTCGTCAGGTCGGTCGTCAGCTCGCTCACGGTGCCCCTTCAGGTCTCGGCACCGGGAGACTCTCACGACTCCCGCGTGATGCGCACCTCCACGTCGAGCTCCTGCGAACCGGCCCCCGCGTAGACGCCCCGCAGCGGCGCCACGTCGTCGTAGGACCGCCCGCGGGCGAGCACCACGTGGTGCGCGCCGGCCGGCACGCGGTTCGTCGGGTCGTACGCGACCCAGTCCCCGACCCACCACTCGACCCACGCGTGCGACTCACCCGTGACCGTCTCGCCCACCTCCCCTCCGCGTGTGGGGTGCAGGTAGCCGGACACGTACCGGGCGGGGATCCCCAGCGCGCGCAGCGCGCCGAGCGCCAGGTGCGCGACGTCCTGGCACACCCCGGCACGCGCGGCCCACGCCTCGGTCGCGGGCGTGTGCACCGCCGTCACGCCCGGGATGTACTCGACGCGGTCGCGCACCGCCTCGCACACCGCGACCGCGGCCTCGGCCGGCCGCAGGCCCGCGGTCGCGGCCCGCGCGACCTCCACCAGCTCGGGCGGCGGCGTCGTCGTCGGCGTGTCCGCCAGGAACTCCGCCATCCGGTCGCGTACGTCGGGCGCGGCCAGGCCGTCCCAGTCGAGCACCTGGCGCGGCGGCGTCGGCTCGCCGACCTCCACGACGTGCTCGGCGCGGATCACCATCGACTCGTGCGGGACCAGGACCTCGAACGCCGTGACCGCGGTGCCCCAGTAGTCCCGGTACTCGTGCGACCAGGTCTGCGGCAGCACCACCAGGCGCGACGAGACGACCGTCTGACCCGCCTGCGACACGGGCGTCATGCGCGCCTCGTTGTAGGACGCCTGCACGGGCGCGGTGTAGCGGAACGTCGAGGTGTGCACCACGTGCAGCCGGCTCACAGGTTCTCCCCCACCCACGTGGTCGTCAGCGCGGACGGGAAGTAGCGGCCGCGCACCGCGTCGGATGCGGCCGCGCACGCGCGCTGCACCTGCTCCATCTCGGTGGGCAGCGCGTCGAGCACGTCGATCAGGGGCCGGTACTCCAGGTTGGTGCGGACCAGGCCGATGTGCCGTCGCGCGTCGTCGACGATCGCCCGGTCCGCGACCGGTTCGAGGGCCGACAGGCACGCGTCGGCCTGGTTGAGCGCGAACACGATCGACCGCGGGAACAGGCGGTCGAGCAGCAGGAAGCCCGCCGCCCGCTCGTCGGACGCGGTGCCCTTGTACGTGCGCAGGAACGCCTCGTGCGCACCGCACGAGCGCAGCAGCGTGGTCCAGCCCGGCCCGCCGGAGCCCGCGAGCGCGCGGGTCGTCAGCAGCCGGGCCGTCATGTCCGCCCGCTCGATCGAGCGGCCCAGCACCATGAAGGCCCACGTGTCGTCGCGCGAGATCGTCGCGTCGATGATGCCGCCGACCACGGCCGCGCGCTCCCGCACCCACGTGAAGTAGTCGTGCGGCCGCGCGGGCCGCAGGTGCGCCGGCAGCTGGTTCCACGTCGAGTTCAGGCACTCCCACAGCTCGGTGGAGATGACCTCACGCGCGCGCCGCGCGTTCTCCCGCGCCGCGACGAGCGAACCCGCGATCGACGACGGCGAGAACCGGTCGTACGCGAGCACGTCGAGCACCGCGCGCCGACCCACCGCGGTGTCGTCGGACGGCGCGGGCCGGTCCATGACCGACAGCAGCGAGCGGCACGCCAGGTCCTCCTCCGCCCACGGGTCCTCGAGCAGGATCTGGAGGTGGACGTCGAGCAGCCGCGCCGTGTCGTCGGCGCGCTCGACGTACCGTCCGATCCAGAACAGCGACTCGGCGATCCGGCTCAGCACGTCTCCTCCTGCACGTCCGGCCGCGCCCCGTCCGCGACGGTCCAGCCGACCTGCTGCTGCTGCATCACGTGCGCGCGGATGTCCTGCGGGTTCGCGTCGATCGGCACCGCATTGCTCACGGGCACCGGGTGCGCCTGCGGCACCGCGGTGGCGCGTCGCGGCGGTGCGTCCCCGAGCACCCACGTGTCCTTGGACCCGCCGCCCTGCGAGGAGTTCACGACGAGCCTGCCCTCGGGCAGCGCGACACGCGTCAGACCGCCGGGCAGGACCCACACATCCGTGCCGTCGTTGATCGCGAACGGCCGCAGGTCGGTGTGCCGCGGCCGCAGCCCGTCCTCGACGAGCGTCGGGATCGTCGAGAGCTGGACCACCGGCTGGGCGATCCAACCGCGCGGGTCGGCGATGAGCCGCGCCCGCAGCGCCGCGAGCTCGTCGCGCGACGCCGCAGGCCCCACCACCAGGCCCTTGCCGCCCGAGCCGTCCACGGGCTTGACGACGAGCTCGTCGAGCCGGTCGAGCACCTCCTCGAGCGCGCCGGGCTCCTCGAGGCGCCAGGTGTCCACGTTGGCCAGGACCGGCTCCTCGCCCAGGTAGTACCGGATGAGGTCGGGCACGTACGTGTAGACGAGCTTGTCGTCCGCGACGCCGTTGCCCACCGCGTTGGCGATCGTCACCGTGCCGTTGCGTGCGCACGTCATGAGGCCCGGCGACCCGAGCAGCGAGTCGGCGCGGAACGTGACGGGGTCCAGGAACTCGTCGTCCACGCGCCGGTAGATCACGTCGACCCGGCGCCGGCCCTGCGTGGTGCGCATCCACACGCGCCCGCCCGAGCAGAACAGGTCACGCCCCTCCACGAGCTCGACGCCCATGGTCCGGGCGAGCAGCGAGTGCTCGAAGTACGCGCTGTTGAACACGCCGGGCGTGAGCACCACGACCGTGGGGTCGTCGACGCCCGCGGGCGCGGCGGCCATGAGCGCGGCGAGCAGGCGGCGCGGGTAGTCGGCCACCGGCCGGATACGCAGCGCCGCGAACAGCTCCGGGAACGACTGCGCCATGGCGCGCCGGTTGGACAGCACGTAGCTGACGCCGCTCGGCACGCGGACGTTGTCCTCGAGAACGCGCCAGCCGTCGAGCGAGTCGCGCACCAGGTCGATGCCGGAGACGTGCACGCGCACGCCGTTGGGCGGCGCGATGCCGCGCACGGCCCGGTGGTAGTGCGTCGAGGAGACGATCACCGAACGCGGCAGCACGCCGTCCGCGACCGCGTTCTGCGGTCCGTACACGTCGGCCAGGAACGCCTCGAGCGCACGCACGCGCTGCGCGACGCCCGGGGCGACGTGCTCCCACTCGTCGCCCGCGATGACCCGCGGCACCACGTCGAGCGGGAAGGGCCGCTCCTCGCCCGCGAAGTCGAACGTCACGCCCTGCGTCAGGTAGGACCGCGCGAGCGCGTCGGCCCGGCCACGCAGCTCACCCGCGGACAGCTGCGCGAGCGCGGCGTGCACCTGGCGGTACGCGGCACGGGGTCCGGCGGACGGCTCGAGCATCTCGTCCCAGGCCACCCCCGCCGGGTAGTCGTCGAAGAGGTCCGCCATGAGCCGAACGTAGACCTGCCGTGTCACCGGCGCGTTACGTCGTGCGGTCGGGCCGCGGAGCCGGTCCGGTGCACCCGTCGGGACGCGTGCGGCGCGCGCTACGGTCGTCCCGTGACCTCGACGACGAGCCTCTGGTCGCTGCTGCGGCAGGTCCGCGACGCGGTGCGCCCGCCGCGCTCGGGCCGCCCACCGGCCGGTCGTGGCCGCACGCGCGGCACTCCCCCTGCCGGCGCCCCACCGCACGTCCCGTCGTCTCCGGGCGCGGGACGTGCCGTCCTGCCCGACCACGTGGGGCCGGTCGGGATCGGCTACGCACCCGAGGCGGACGGGGCCGCCGACCCCGGGGAGATCGTCTGGACCTGGGTCCCGTTCGAGGAGGACGCGAGCCGGGGCAAGGACCGGCCCGTGCTCGTGGTGGGCTGGGACGGTCCGGTCGCGCTCGGGCTCATGCTGACGAGCAAGGACCACACGCGGGACGCCGCACGCGAGGCGCGGTACGGCCGGGTCTGGCTCGACCTCGGCGCCGGCGACTGGGACGCCCAGGGGCGCGAGAGCGAGGTGCGGCTCGACCGCGTGCTGCGGCTGGACCCCACGACCGTGCGTCGCGAGGGCGCGGTGCTCGACCGGGCACGGTTCGACCTGGTCACGTCGGCGCTCATGCAGCTGCGCACGCCCTGACGCGCCGCGCGACCCGCCCGTGGGGCGCCCGCCCGCTTTGGGCCAGGGCATCCTCGTCGGGTAGCATCGCTCCTTGCGTGTCCGCCCAGGTCGGCGGGCACTCGCCCAGCTCCTCTCCGCGGGTGTCCCCACGCCCCAGTCCCGGAGCTGCGCGCGCCCTCTACGACCTGTCAGATCGCTTCGGCGCACACACCAGAGAGTCCACCAGTGGCGAACATCAAGTCCCAGATCAAGCGCATCAAGACCAACGAGAAGGCGCGTCTGCGCAACAAGTCGGTGAAGTCCGAGCTCAAGACGCACATCCGTCGCGTCCGCGAGGCCGTCGCCGGTGGCGACAAGGACGCGGCTGCGACCGCGCTGCGCACGGCGTCGAAGAAGCTCGACAAGGCCGTGAGCAAGGGCGTGATCCACGCGAACCAGGCCGCGAACAAGAAGTCGGCCCTGGCGAAGTCGGTCAACTCGCTCTGAGCCCCACGCTCGTCGGCTCGCCCCGCGCGAGCATCCTGAGGCGTCGCACCCGGTCGGGTGCGGCGCCTCAGTCGTCTCCCGTCCACCCGGGGGCGATCCGGACATCCCGGGCGGCGATTCCGCCTGTCATTCCACCCGCAGACCCGGCATGTCGGACCCTGCGTTGTGGTGTCATGTTCACGTGAACGACGAGCTCGATGACGGCGGTCTCCGCCACCTCGCCGCAGCGGTCGACGAGGCCATCCCGGCGACCCTGCGCACCCGCTGGGCCGAGCACGTCGCGGCCGGTCCCGTCCTGGTCGGCCGGCAGGGCATCTTCACCCCGTCCGGCCAGGTGGTCGCGTACGAGCTGTCCTACCGCTCGCACGACGCGGCGACCGCGGGCGCATCCGCCTGGAGCGCACGCCAGCACGAGCGCGCGACCGCCCACGTGCTGTCGGCGACGTTCGGCCGGGCCGACCTCGAACGCGTCGCGCAGGGCCGTCTGCTGTTCGTCCGGTGCACGCGCGCGTACCTGGTGGGCGACCTGCCCGTCCCCCGCCGCCCCGACCGCCTGGTGGTCGAGATCCCGGACACGGTCGAGGTCGACGGCGCCGTGCTCGCGGGCGTCCGGCGGCTGCGCGCGGAGGGCTACCGGATCGCGCTGCCGTCGTTCGTGAGCAGCGCCGGTCAGCGTCGGCTGCTGCCGCACGCGGACTACGTCAAGATCGACGTGCGCGACCTCGACCTGGAAGGTCAGCCGGTGGTCGCGCTCGCCCGGTCGTACGGCGCGAGCCCGATCGCGGAGTACGTGGAGACGCCCAGCGCCATGAACCACGCGCGCGAGCTCGGCTTCACGTTGTTCCAGGGCAACCTGCTCGAGCGGGCGGGCGTGCTGGACCGCGCGGACGCGCGCATCCTCGCCGACTGAGTCGGCCACGCCCGCGAACGCGTCGGGGTCACCCGGACGTGTGAACCCGATGGGCCGACCGGCGTCATGGCGGCGGCCCCACGCACTCTCTCCAGATGTGAACCACCCGACGCCGACGCCCCCGCACCCGTCACGGCCCCTCGTGGCGCGGCAACCGATCTGGACGGCGGCCGGCGCCCTGCACGGCTTCGAGCTGTTGTACCGCACGCACGCCGGTCAGCCGGCCGGGGTGGACCGCTGGGGCGAGGACCGCCAGGAGCGTGCCACGGCCTCGGTGCTGCAGCAGCTCAGCACCGTGCCGGTCGAGGGCACCCGCGCGTTCGTCAACGTCACGCGCGGCTTCCTCGTGCAGGACGTCCCGCTCCCGCCGCACCGCGACCGGCTGGTGCTCGAGGTGGTCGAGTCCGTGCCGGCCGATCCCCGTGCGCTCGCCGGGCTCGCGCGCCTGCACGCCGCCGGGTACCGCATCGCGATCGACGACTTCTCCGGGACCTCCGCACAGCTGGCGATGCTGCCGTACGCGGACTACGTGAAGATCGACTGCCGTGACCTGCTCCGGCACGGCATGGGACTGGTCGAGGTGGCGCGGCGCAGCGGTGCGCAGGTGGTCGCGGAGCGGATCAGCACGCAGGCGCTCGCGGACCGGTGCCGCGCGTGGGGTTTCGACCTCCTGCAGGGCAACGCGCTGGGCGCCGCGACCACCGTCGCGGCCTGAGCCGATCAGAGACCGGACGCCGCCGCGACGCGCAGCACCGCGCGCTCCACCGCGAACCGCGGGTCGCGGCTCTCGCCCTTGACCTCGGCGTCGGCCTGCGCCACGGCCGTGATCGCGGCCGCGAGCCCCTCGGGCGTCCACCGCCGGAGCTCGCGCTGGGCCTTGTCCACCTGCCACGGCGCGATGCCGAGCTCGCGCAGCGCCGCCTGCCCACGGCTGCGGACCGCGGCGACCTTGGCGAGCGTGCGCAGCTTGGCCGCGAGCGCCGCGACCACGGGTACGGGGTCCAGACCGGTGGCCAGCGCGTGCCGCAGCAGCGCGACCGCCTGACCCGCGTCACCCGCGATCGCGGCGTCGGCGACCCGGAAGCCCGACGCCTCGATGCGACCGCCGTAGTACCGCTCCACGACCTCGACGCCGATCATGCCGGTGGTGTCCGCGACCAGCTGCGCGCATGCGGACGCGAGCTCGCGCAGGTCGCTGCCCACCGCGTCGACCAGCGCGCGGACGGCTCCCGCATCGGCACGTCGGCCCGCCCGGCGCAGCTCGGCGGTGACGAACGCCGTCTTGTCCGAGTCCGACGTCACCGCCTCGCACGCGATCTCGGGCACGCCCGCCGCGCGCAGGGCCTCGAGGGCCTTCTTGCCGCGCACACCGCCGCCGTGCCGCAGCACGAGGACGACTCCGGGGGCCGGCGCCGCCAGGTACTCCAGGACGTCCGCGAACAGCTCGTCGGGACCGGACTCGAAGCCGCCGACGACCACGACCTTGTCCTCGGCGAACAGCGACGGGCTCGTGGTCACGCCGAGCACGCCCGCGGCGTACTGCGCACCCTCGAGCCGGGTGACCTCCACGTCCGGGTCCGCCGCGCGCGCGAGCGCGACGACGCGGTCCGTCGCCCGGTCCGCGAGCAGACCCTCCGGTCCGCGCACCAGCACCACGGGCGCCGGAGCGGCCTCCTCCCAGGTCAGACCCGGTGCGGCGGTGCGGCGCGCACCCGAGCGCGCTCCGGAGGATCGAGTGGCGGCTGGCACGGGTCAAGCGTGCCATGCGCCTCGGACACCGCGTGCCCGTGCGATCACCTCTCGCGCACCGCGTCACCGGCCCGGTGGAGCAGCAGCCGCGCGGTCGCGAGTCCCGCGAGCGTGAGGGTGAGCACGCCGAGCGGGCCCCCGAGCCACGGCAGCGCCGCACCCGGCAGGCCCGCGGCCGTGCGCGCGACCGCACCGATCCACCAGCACGCGGCACCCGCGAGCGCCGCAGGCACCGTCGCGCCCTGCGGCCACCACGGGGCGATGACCGCCGCGGCGAGGCCGAGCAGCGTGGCCGGCGCGACCGCGGGGGCTGCCGCGAGGTTGGCCACCACGCCCCAGCCCGCAACCCCGCCACCTGCGACGAGCACCAGCGGTCCGCACGCCAGCTGCGCCGCGACGGGTGCCGCGAGGGCCGTGGCCGCCGGCCGGCCGAGGCGAGGCGCCCATCTGCGCGTGAGTGCCGCGCCCAGCAGCACGAGACCCGCCGTCGCGGCCACCGACAGCGCGAAGCCCAGCTCGGCCGCGAGCCACGGGTCCAGCACCAGCAGCACGACCACGGCGGTCGAGAGCGCCGCGGGTGCGCGCGCGGGCCGGCCGAGCGCGAGCCCGAGCACGCCGACGGCGCCCATCACCGCCGCGCGCACGACGCTCGGTTGCGGATGCACCACCACGAGCATCGCGACGGCGGCGACCGCGGTCGCCGTGGCCGCTGCGCGCGGGGGTGCGCGCAGCAGCGCACCGAGCGCCAGGACGAGCGCGCCGACCAGCGCGAAGTGCGCGCCCGACACGGCCGTGAGGTGCGTCAGCCCCGACGTGCGCAGCGCACCCCGCAAGTCGTCGCCGACACGTGACGTGTCGCCGACCGTGACGCCGGGCAGCAGCGCCCCCGCATCACCGGGCAGCGCCCTCGCGAGCCCGCGCACGCCCTGCCGCACCCGTTCAGCCGCGCGGTCCCACGCGCGCGGCCCCTGCACGACGACCGTCTCGGCGGCGAGCAGGACGGCGACCTCGCGCGCGCCGCGCTCGGCGGGTCGCAGCCGCCCCGTCACCGTCACCGTGGAGCCGAACACGGGCCCCTCGAGCACGTCCGCGCCCGCGCCCCGCGCGTCGGCCGCACCCGGCCGGTCGGTGGTCGCCAGGACGACGACGTCGCCGACGGCCCGCCCGGCCCGGCCCGGCGCTCCGGCACCGGGCGGCTCCCGGACGCGCTGCGCAGCCAGCGCCCACCGCATGCGCGGCGGCGCGCCCGGCCATGCGGGTGCCACCAGCTGGGGCGGTGCCACGACGCGCCCCGTGACCTCGGCCGCCGCACCCGTGGCCACGAGCCGTGGGAGGAGGCCGCTCGACCGGCCCTGGACCTGCGCGGCGGTCGGGAGCGCCACGAGCGCGCCGACGAGGAGCGCGAGCGCCCACGCCGTCGCGCCCGCCTCGCCCGCCCACGCCGTCCAGCGGCGACGGACGACCGCGGCCGTCACGGTGCCCGCCACCACGACCGCCGCGCCTGCGACCAGGAGCGACACGTCCGCCGCGACGCGGACCGCGAGCAGCGCCGCGGCCCAGGCGCCCAGCGCGGCCGGCGCGAGCCGCAGGTCGATCGTGCGGGTGCCGGCCGCCCGGGGTGCGCGCGCGTCAGACACGGACCAGGTCACGGAGGTCCTCGAGGAGCGCCTGGCCGATCCCGGGCACGTCCACCAGGTCGTCCACCGACGCGAACGGCCCGGCCGCCCGGTGCTCGACGATGCGTGCCGCGAGCACGGGGCCGATGCCGGGCAGCGTGTCGAGCGTGGCCTCGTCGGCCGTGTTGAGGTCGACGAGGCTGCCCCCGTCCGCTCCCCCGCCCGCGTCCGGGGGCGCGGCCACGACGGGGTCACCGGGCCGCGGCACGACGACCTGCTCGCCGTCCACGAGCACGCGCGCGAGGTTGAGCCGGGCGACGTCGGCGTCGGTGAGCGCGCCGCCGGCAGCGTCGAGGGCGTCCACCACGCGCGAGCCCGGCGGCAGCCGCACAACGCCCGGGCGCGCGACGGCGCCGACCACGTCGACCACGAGCTCGGCCGGAGCCGGCGCCCCGGTCGGTTCCCCGGGCGGTCCGTCGCCCGCTCCGGGAGACGCGGACGCCCACGGCGCCGGGACCGGCAGCGGCGTCGCGACGCCCGGACGGGTCGCGGCCGCGCGCAGCGCCACCGCTCCCGCGACGAGCGCGACCGCGAGCGCGACGACCAGGACGCCCCGGGGGGTGATCCGGATCCGCAGCCGGTGCGGCACTGGTTCGGGACCCGGCAGCACGCCGTGCGCATCGGCGTAGCGCTGCGCCGCGCCCGCGAGCGCCCCGGCCGTGAGGCCCGGCGCCGCCGCGGCCGGCGCGCCCGGACCGTGCCGGGACGTGTCGGTGGTGGTCAGGCGGGCCAGTCGCTCACGGACCGCGCGGGGTGCGTCGCGCTCGGTCAGGGTCACGACCGGCACGGTAGGTGCGCGCCCCCGGCCGGCCCGCCCGGCACCCGACGCATTGCGGACGGGCCACGGCCACCGCGGGCCTGGGGTCGGGCGGCGCACCGAGGCGCGCCGGCGCCTTTGCGCAGTGGCGCGTCAGGCCTCGGCGACGACGATCGCGAGCAGGCCGGGACCGACGTGCGCGGCGACCACGGCGCTCGTCTCGGCGGCGACGGACTCGACCACGCCCGGCCACGTCCGCACGCGCGCGAGCAGCTCCGCGGCCAGGTCGACCTGGCCCAGGTGGTGCACCGTGACCCGGGTCCTCGCCAGGCCTGCGGCATGCGTGCGCGCGGCCTGCTCGAGCCGCTCGCGGGCCGCGCGCCGGGTCCGGACCTTCTCGGCCACCACGACGCGCCCGTCGCCGAGCGTGAGCAGCGGGCGCAGTCCCAGGACCGTGCCGAGCGCGGCCGCGGGTGCCGACAGCCGTCCTCCGCGGCGCAGGTGGTCGAGCGAGTCCACCAGGAACCAGGCGCGCGTGCCGCGGGCGCTCGCCCCCGCGTGCGCGGCGACCGCGGCACCGTCCGGCAGCGGCGCCACGGGCTCGGGCGATGCGAGCAGGCGGCCGATGCGACGCCCGAAGCCCAGCGGCTGGGGCTCGGGCGCGACAGGAGGTCCCTCGAGCAGCGCGGGGACGGTGACGTCACGCGCGAAGCGGGCCGCCTCGAGCACGGTCCAGCCGAGCGCCATGACGGTGGTGCGGGCGTCGACGACGTGCACGGGCACCGGCGCCTCCCGCGCGGCCAGCCGCGCCGCCTGCACCGTCCCCGACAGCTCGCCGGACAGGTGGATCGAGACGACCTCGCGCGCCCCCGCCTCGGCGGCGGCCGCATAGGCGGCCGCGAAGGCCGCGGGCGGCGGCTGCGACGTCGAGACACGCGCGCCCGACTGCAGCGCCGCGAGCAGCCCGGCGGACGTCAGGTCCACGCCCTCGACGTGGCGCTGCGCGCCGACGAGCACGTCGAGCGGCACCACACCGACGCCCCACCGGCGCGCCACGTCGGGCGGGAGCGAGGCGGTGGAGTCCGTGACGACCGCGACCGACGCGGGCGCGTCGGCGGGCCGGCCCCGACGCCCGATCAGGCCGGCACCACGTTGACGAGCCGGGGCGCCCGCACGATCACGGTGCGCACGCCGCGTCCGTCGAGCGCGCGCTGCACGCCCGCGTCGGCCAGCGCGAGCTCGCGCAGCGCGTCGTCGGACGAGTCCACCGCGACCTCCGCCCGGCCACGGACCTTGCCCGCGACCTGGAAGACGCACGTGACGGTCTCCTCGACCAGGAACGCCGGATCGGCCACCGGGTAGGGCTCGTACGCGAGCGAGCGCTCGTGGCCGAGGCGCGCCCAGATCTCCTCCGCCACGTGCGGCGCGATCGGCGCGGTCATGAGCACGAGCGCCTCCACCGCGGCGCGCGGTGCGGCAGGCAGGGTCGTGAGGTGGTTGTTCAGCACGATGAGCTTGGCGATCGCGGTGTTGATCCGCATGGCCGCCATGTCCTCGGTGACGTCCGCGATGGTCCGGTGCAGCACGCGCGACGTCTCGTCGGACGGCGCGTCCTCGCTCACGACGAGCGTGCCGTCCGCCTCGGAGACGACGTTGCGCCACAGGCGCTGCAGGAAGCGCTGCGACCCGACGACGGCGCGCGTCTCCCACGGCCGCGACAGGTCCAGCGGGCCCATCGACATCTCGTAGACGCGCAGCGTGTCCGCGCCGTACTCGGCGTACATCTCGTCGGGCGTCACCATGTTCTTGAGCGACTTGCCCATCTTCCCGTACTCACGGTTGACGGGTTCGCCCTGCCACGTGAAGCCCGTGGGGGACGCCTCGTCCTCGACCACCTCGTCGGCGGGGACGTGCACGCCGCGTGCGTCGGTGTAGGCGTACGCCTGGATGTAGCCCTGGTTGAACAGCTGGTGGAACGGCTCGCCGCCGCTCACGTGGCCCAGGTCGAACAGCACCTTGTGCCAGAACCGCGCGTACAGCAGGTGCAGCACGGCGTGCTCGACGCCACCGACGTACAGGTCGACGCCGCCCACGGTGTCGGCCGGGTCACCGTTGTGGCCCGGGCCCATCCAGAACCGCTCGAGCTCGGGGTCGACGAGCACCTCGTCGGACGTCGGGTCCAGGTAGCGCAGGTAGTACCAGCACGACCCGGCCCAGTTGGGCATCGTGTTGGTGTCCCGGCGGTACTGCCGCGGGCCGTCGCCCAGGTCCAGCGTCACCGTGACCCACTCGTCGTTGCGGCCGAGCGGGGGCTCGGGCGACGACGCGGAGTCCTCGGGGTCGAACGTGCGCGGCGCGTAGTCGGGCACGTCGGGCAGCGCGACCGGCAGCAGCTCGGCGGGCAGCGCGATCGGCAGGTCGTGCTCGTCGTAGACCACCGGGAACGGCTCGCCCCAGTAGCGCTGCCGGCTGAACAGCCAGTCGCGCAGGCGGTAGGTGATGGTGCCCTCGCCGATGCCCGCGGCCGTGAGCCACGCGATCATGCGCTCCTTGGCCTCGGCCACGCCCAGGCCGTCGAGCGACAGCTCGTCGTTCGAGGAGTTGATGACCACGCCGTCGCCCGTGCGCGCGGCGTCGGTCACGTCGCCCGCGGTCGTGTAGACCACCGGCAGCTCGTAGGCCTGCGCGAACGCGAAGTCGCGCTCGTCGCCGCCCGGGACCGCCATGATCGCGCCCGTGCCGTACCCCATGAGCACGTAGTCGGCGGTGAACACGGGCAGCGGCTGCCCGTTGACCGGGTTGATCGCCAGGTGCCCGGTGAACACGCCCGTCTTGCGGCCCGCGTCGGCCTGCCGCTCGACCGCGGTCTTGGCCGCGGCCTCCGCCCGGTAGGCCGCGACCGCCTCGGCCGGCGAGGCGTGCCCACCGGTCCAGGCCGCGTGCGTGCCGTCGGGCCAGCTCGGCGGCACCTCGTCGAGCAGCGGGTGCTCGGGTGCCACGACCATGAACGTCGCGCCGAACAGCGTGTCCGGACGCGTGGTGAACACCTCGACCTGGCTGCCGCCCTCGACCGCGAACCGGACGCGCGCGCCCGACGAGCGGCCGATCCAGTTGCGCTGCATCGACTTGACCTTCTCGGGCCAGTCGATGTGGTCCAGGTCGTCGGCCAGGCGGTCCGCGTACGCCGTGATCCGCATGTTCCACTGGCGCAGGCTGCGCTGGAACACCGGGAAGTTGCCGCGCTCCGAGCGGCCGTCCGACGTGACCTCCTCGTTGGCCAGCACCGTGCCCAGCCCCGGGCACCAGTTCACGGGGGTCTCGGAGACGTACGCGAGCCGGTGCGCGTCCAGCACGCGGCGGCGCGCCACGGCGTCCAGGTCCTGCCACGCGACACCCGCGGGGACGTCCGCGACCGCCGGGACCGGCCGCGTGCCCGCGGCCAGCTCCGCCTCGAGCTCGGTGATCGGGCGGGCCTTGCCGCGTCCGCCGTCCGCGCGCTCGGCGTCCTCGTCGTACCACGCGCCGAAGATCTGGAGGAAGATCCACTGCGTCCAGCGCACGTAGTCGGGGTCGATGGTCGCGAACGAGCGGCGCGGGTCGTGGGCCAGGCCCAGGCGACGCAGCTGCCGCTGCATGATCGCGATGTTCGCCTCGGTGGTGACGCGCGGGTGCTGACCCGTCTGCACCGCGTACTGCTCGGCGGGCAGGCCGAACGCGTCGAAGCCGAGCGCGTGCAGCACGTTGTCGCCCTGCATGCGCCGGAACCGCGCGACCACGTCGGTCGCGATGTACCCCAGCGGGTGGCCGATGTGCAGGCCCGCACCCGAGGGGTACGGGAACATGTCCATGACGAAGAACGACCGGCGCGACGGGTCGGCGTGGCGGCCGTCGCCGTCGGTCAGCGACCCCGTGGGGTTGGCGGCGTGGAACGTGCCGCGCTCCTGCCACTCGTCCTGCCAGCGGAGCTCGATCTCGCGCGCGAGGTCGGCGGTGTACCGGAACGGGACGTCGTCGCCCCGGTCGGCGGTCGGCTGGGAGGCGGTCGCTGGGGTCGAGGTCACCCGGTGAGTTTACCGAGCCGACAGGCCGCGCCCGAGCGGTGTCGCACCGTCCGGGCGCAGCGGTCCGCACGCACCCTCGGCGCGCGACGGTGCCGCGCCCTACGATCGCGACATGACGGACAGCGACGTCCCCAGCAGCCCCGCCCCGGTCGACGACGCGACGCTCGCCGCACTGCGTGCGGCGGCCGCGCAGAGCGCCGCGGAGGCCGCCGAGGCGCGGGCCGCGGCCGCGCAGGCCGCGCTCGCCGCGGCCGAGGCGGCCGCCGGTCGGCAGGCGCCCGCCGCCGCGCAGCCCGCCGCCGACGCACCGCCGGCCGCTGCCGATCCGGCCGCCGCACCGGCCGCCCCACCGGCACCCGGCCCCGGCCCCGGCCCCGACGACGCGCCGCTCGACGAGCACGCCGGGCAGGTGCGCGCGGGGTACACGTTCGCCGGCGCGGTGCTGCCGCTCGGAGCGCTCGTGCAGGACGGCGCCGCGGTGCCCGCGGTCCAGGTCGGGCTCCCGCTCGCGATGCTCAACCGGCACGGCCTGGTCGCAGGAGCCACGGGCACGGGCAAGACCAAGACGTTGCAGGTCATGACCGAGGGGTTGTCCGCCGCGGGCGTCCCGGTGTTCGTCGCGGACGTCAAGGGCGACCTGACGGGCCTGAGCGTGGCCGGGACCGCCTCGCCCAAGCTGACCGACCGCACCTCGAGCATCGGCCAGGCCTGGACCGCGACGGCGTCGCCCGTCGAGCTGTTCACGCTCGGCGGCATCGGCACCGGCGTGCCGATCCGGACCACCGTGACGGACTTCGGGCCGCTCCTGCTGGCCAAGGTGCTGGGCCTGAACGCGACGCAGGAGTCCAGCCTGGGCCTGATCATGCACTGGGCGGACGGGCAGGGCCTCGCCCTGCTGGACCTCAAGGACCTGCAGTCGACCATCGCGTACCTGGTGAGCGACGAGGGCAAGGCCGAGCTCAAGGGCATCGGTGGCCTCTCGGCGGCGACCGCGGGCGTGATCCTGCGCGAGATCGTCGCGCTGCAGGCGCAGGGCGCGGACGCGTTCTTCGGCGAGCCCGCGTTCGACGTGGCCGAGCTGCTGCGGCTCGCACCGGACGGCCGCGGGCTGGTGAGCGCGCTCGAGCTGCCGGGCGTGCAGGACCGGCCGGCGCTGTTCTCCACGTTCCTCATGTGGCTGCTCGCCGAGCTGTTCCAGGTGCTGCCCGAGGTCGGCGACCCGGACAAGCCGCGTCTGGTGTTCTTCTTCGACGAGGCGCACCTGCTGTTCCGCGACGCGTCGAAGGACTTCCTGGCGCAGGTCACGCAGACGGTGCGCCTCATCCGCTCGAAGGGTGTCGGCGTGTTCTTCGTGACGCAGAGCCCCAAGGACGTGCCTGCGGACGTGCTCGCGCAGCTGGGCTCGCGCGTGCAGCACGCGCTGCGCGCCTACACGCCCGACGACGCGACGGCGCTGCGGGCGGCCGCCCGCACGTTCCCGACCTCGCCGTACGACCTCGAGGAGCTGCTCACGACGCTCGGCACGGGTGAGGCGGTCGTGACGGTGCTGGGCGAGAAGGGCGTCCCGACGCCCGTGGCGTGGACACGCCTGCGCGCACCCCAGTCGTCGATGGAGCCGGCACCCGCCCCGACGCTCACGGCGGCCGTCGCGGCGAGCTCGCTGACGGCCCGCTACAGCGCAGCGGTGGACCGCGAGTCGGCGTACGAGATGCTCACCGCCCGCGCCGCGCAGGCCGAGGCGGACCGGGCCGCGGCGCATGACGCGGCCGAGCGCGCCGAGGAGGCCGAGCGCGTCGCCCGCACGCGCGAGAAGGAGGCCCGGTCCGCGGCGGCGAAGACGTCGCGGCGCACCAGCGGCGCGTTCGACTCGATCCTGCGGTCGGTCGGCACGCAGCTCGGCCGGGAGATCACGCGCTCGGTGTTCGGCACGCGGCGCCGGTGACCGGCCTCAGGCGACGCCGACGCGCGCGTGCGGTGCGTCGGCGTGCTCCTGCGGGCCCGGGTGCACGGCCGGCGCGGCGCCACGCCCCACGGTCACGACGACGAGGAGCCCGACCGCCGTGAGCCCGGCGCCGACCCAGGCGGGCGCGAGGTACCCGAGGCCGGCGTCGATCACGAGGCCCCCGAAGAACGCCCCCGACGCGTTGCCCAGGTTGAGCGCCGAGTGGCACAGCGCGGCGCCGAGCGAGGGCGCGGCGGGTGACACGTCCATGAGGCGGGTCTGCAACGACAGGCCCAGCACCTGGGACGTCACGCCCAGCAGCACGATCGCGACGACCGCCGGCACGGGCTCGCGGCCGACCAGCGCGATCGCGACCAGCACGACGATCGTCGAGACCATGCCGAGCACCACGGTGCCCAGCACCGAGCGGTCCGCCAGGCGCCCGCCGAGCAGCGTGCCCGCGGTCATGCCGAGGCCGTACAGCGCGAGCACCACGGGCACGACGCCCACGGACAGCCCGCTCGCCTCCATCAGCAGCGGCTTGACGTAGGAGTAGACCGCGAACATGCCGCCGAACCCGATGGCACCGGCGGCGAACGCGATCCACAGCGCGCGGTTGCGCAGCGCGGAGAGCTCGCTCCGCACGCTCGCCCCCGCGGCGGCCGCGAGGCCGGGTACCCACGCGCGCACGGCGAGCAACGTGACCAGCCCGATTCCGCCGACGCCCACGAACGACCACCGCCAGCCGATCGCGTGACCCACCACGGCCGTGGCCGGCACGCCGACGGCGCACGCGATCGTCAGGCCCGCCATCATCATCGAGACCGCGTGCCCGCGTCGCTCGGGGCCCACCACCGCGGTGCCGACGACCGCGCCCACGCCGAAGAACGCACCGTGCGGCAGCCCGGCCAGGAACCGCGCGCCGACGAGCGTCGGCAGGTCCGGCGCGAACGCCGACGCGGTGTTGGCCACGGTGAACGCCACCAGCAGCCAGAGCAGCAGAGTGCGGCGGTCCAGCCGCGCGCCGACCGCCGCGAGCGTGGGGGCGCCGACCACCACGCCGAGCGCGTACGCGGTGATGGCGAACCCGGTCTGCGGGATGGACGCCGAGAGGTCCGCGGCGATCTCCGGGAGCAGGCCCATGGTCGCGAACTCGGTGGTGCCGAGCCCGAACCCGCCGAGCGCGAGCGCGAGCAGCGCGAGGCGCGCGGGGCCGGGTGCGAGCGGGAGCAGCGGGCTGCGGGCGGTGGTGCGCACGGGTCCTCCTCGGGTGCGGCGCGCTCGACGCGGTCGTCGTATCGATTCGATCACGGTCCGGAGGGCGCCGTCGTCACTCCAGAGGGATGCGGGCAGCCTACGGCAGCATCGCGGAGCGCGTCGTCGCGGTCCGGTCCAGGTCAGCCCGCGGAGGTCAGCCAGATCGCGCGCGCGGCCACCTCGCCCAGGTCCACGGGCCGGTCGCCCAGCCGCACCGCGACGGTCCCGACCGCCTCCCGGCGCTCCACGACCGTCACCTCGGCGTCGAGCACCAGCCCGACCTCCTCGAGCCAGCGCAGCAGGTCCGGATCGGCGTCGCTGATGCGCGCGATCCGCCACGCGCCGGGCGCCACCGCCCACATCTCCGTGGCGTCGGGGACCTGCAGGCTGCCGTCGGGCCCCGGGATCGGGTCCCCGTGCGGGTCCCGCACGGGGTGCCCGAGCAGCCCCGCGACGCGCTCCACGAACACGTCGGAGACCGCGTGCTCGAGCACCTCGGCCTCGTCGTGCACCTCGTCCCAGCCGTAGCCCAGCACCTCCACCAGGAACGTCTCGACCAGGCGGTGCCGACGCACCATCGCGAGCGCATGCGTGCGCCCTTCGTCCGTCAGGCCCACCGCCCCGTACGGCTCGTGCGTGAGCAGCCCCGCGTCCGCGAGCCGGCGGACCTGCTCGGAGACCGTGGAGGCGCCCACGCCCAGGCGCGCCGCCAGCATCTTCGTCGTGACCGGCACGTCCGCCCACTCCGTGGCCGACCACACGACCTTGAGGTAGTCCTGCGCGACGGCGGTCAGCGGGGGCGTCGCCTCGCGCGCCGACGAGGGGTCCAGGGGTGCAGGCACGGCCCCAGGCTAGTCAGCGACCGCACGCGTCGGCGCCGGGCCGCGGACTCACCAGCCGTCGATGCTCCAGTGCCACGGCTCCCCCGGCAGGTTCGTCAGCCCGTACGTCCCGGCGTTCGCGACGAGCCACTCCCACGCGGGCGTGCCGAGCCGCACCAGCGCGCCGCGGTCGGTGATGTCGAGCGCAAGGCCCCACTCGTGACGCGAGAGCCCGGGCACGGCCGTGGGTGGGTGGCAGCGCACGCGGCCGTCCACGGTCCGGCAGTTGCGGGCACGCGCGGCGATCTGCTGCTCACGGCTCCGCCAGCCCGAGGCCACCAGGTGCACCCCGTCCGCGCGCGCGGCCGCGACCATCGCGTCCACGGCGTCCGCCAGGCACGCGTGCACCCGGACGCCCGCCTCGGTGAGGACCGTGGCGGCCACGGGCACCGGACCATCGACCGTCGAGCAGTCCGCATGCGGCGCGGCGGGCTCCACGAGGTCGGGCGGGACGTCCACGCGCCACACCTCCTGACCCGTGCCCGCCGTGAGCAGCATCCCGAGCGGGTCGAGCCGCAGCGACGGACGCGTCGCCCAGTGCTCGTCGGGCAGCGTGGTCGACCACACCGGGCGGTCCCGCACGTCACGCAGCACCAGACGCCCGTCCACCCGCATGTTCAGGGTGGCCCCCGCACCCGGCACGACGGGCGCGCGCCACACCTCGGTGCCGTCGTACGTCAGCAGCAGCGCAGCCGGCTCCAGGCTCAGGCGCAGGCGCCCGTCGGACGAGTCCAGGTGCTCACCCACGGCGAGCGCCTCACCCCGCAGCAGCGCCGCGGGTCCGAGCGCGGTCCCGCTTGTCCAGAGGAGCGTCCCGTCGGGCCCGACGAGCACCAGCTCGCCGTCGTCGCGCAGCACCAGCTCCGCTCCCGGCACGGCTGCGGTCCCGGGCGTCCAGAGCACGGCGCCCGCGTCGTCGTGCAGCGCGAGCGTGCCGTCCTGCGCCAGGTCGAGCGACGAGGCGGGCGTCGCGGTGGGCGCGACCCACCGCGCGCGCGAGTCGGGTCCCAGCAGCGCGAGGTCGCCGGACCGCCGCACCAGCAGGACGTGCCGCCCGTCGGCCGAGGCCAACGGGCGGTCCGCCGTCACCGAGCGGCCCGCAGCGAGCCTGCTCGGGCGCACACCGGTGCCCGTGGCCCACACGATGCCGCCGGTCGGGTCCTGCAGCACCAGGTCGCCGTCGTCACGCAGCAGCAGCCGCCCCTTCGCGAGGGCCGCGGGGCCGCCCTCGGGCTCCCACGCCGTCGAGCCGTCGGGGGCCACCAGGCGCAGCCGCCCCCGCGCGTCCAGCACCAGCGCGGCACCCGGGGTGCCGTCCGCGGACCACACCACCCCGCCGTCCGCGCCGTACAGCGCGAGGCGGCCGGAGCGCTGCACCAGCAGCACGGCCGCGCCGCCCGACGAGACGAGCGAACCCCCCGGGCGTACGCGCTGCCCGGGGCTCAGCCGGTCACCCGGCGCCGCCGGGGACGGGCTCGGTGCGCGCACCTCGCGCGCGCGGTCCGTGGGGTCGATCGCCGCGGCGGCGGGTGCGGCCGCCCCGGGCGCCAGCCCGGTGGTGAGCACGGCCGTCAGGGCGAGCGTCACCAGCGTGGCGGCCGACCTGCTCCGCCACGGCACCCCGGTGCGCCGCGCGACCACGCTCCACGGTAAGCCCGGTCGCGCGGGACGGCCCGGGTGAACCTGGACCGGTCAGACCGGCGCGGGTCCGCCCGGCACGCGCGGCACCTCGTCCGGCACGGTGCGCACCGCGGGCCACGGCACCGCGGGGCCGACCAGCGCGCTCGCATCCGGCCGGACGGTGACGATCCGGTAGTCGACCAGCAGACGCGTAGCCGGGTCCCAGCGCAGCAGCGTGAGCTCGGCGTCACCCCGCAGCGGCCCGATCGTCGGCTGGCCGAGCGTCGCACCCGCCGTGCTCGAGCTGATGTAGCGGATGCCCAGCCCGATCTGCTCGGGACCGTACCGCCGGTGCAGGTGCCCGGAGACCTGTGCGGGTGCGCAGCCGCGGTCCAGCGTGGTCTCCCCGACCTCGGGCGTGTGCACCAGCAGGAGGTCGACGCCGTCCTCGTTGTCGCACGCCGTCTCGGCCAGGCGCGTGGCGGTGTCCGGCAGGCTCTCGCCGAGCGAGGCGGTGCCGCCACCGACGCGCGTCTCGTTGGGGTCCGAGTCGCCCAGGATGCGCAGGCCGTCGACCTCGACCACCGAGCCGTCGAGCACGCGCGCGCCCGCGGCCGCGTACTCGCCCGAGGTCTGCGCCGAGTCGTGGTTGCCGGGTGACGTGACCAGCTCGACCCCGTCCGGGACGGCGCGCGCGAACGTCGTCACGCAGTACTGCTCGACCGCGGTCCCGTTCATCGTGGTGTCGCCCGCGTCCAGGACGACGTCGACGTCGGCCCGCTCCGCGAGCGACGTGAGCAGGCGCGCCATGCCCACGTTGCAGTGCAGGTCGGTCACGACGAGCGCGACGACGAGGTCCTCGGGCGCGGTCGTAGGCGTGGGCGTGGGGTTCTGCGTCGGGCTCGTGGTGGTCGGCGGGCCGCCCGGCCCGGTCGGGGGCGCGGTCGCGGGCGCGGTCGCGGGCGCGCTCGGCGCCGCCGGTTCGAGCCGCGGCGGCACGGTCGCGGCCTCGAGCGCCGCGCGCTGGTCCCAGGACGCCACGAGGGACGCGTCCGCACGCTCGTAGAACTCCTGGTTCGTGCGGTAGGCCGCGAGCGCCTTGGCGCCGTACGTGTCGATCACGCCGCCGAGCCGTCCGGTCACGCGTGCACCCTCGAGCGGCGTGCCGTCGAAGACGTGCGACAGCGCGCGCGTGTCCGCGACGGGCGCCGCGGGCGCGGCGCTCGACGTGGAGGCCGCGACCACCACCAGCACCAGGACCGTGCCGACGGCGACGTGCCCGCGGTGCGGCTCGAGAGCCCGCGCGATCTCCGCCCGCCGGGTCGCCCCCAGCAGGAGGCGCACCAGCCACGACACCACCACGATCGCCGTGAGCACACCGACCGCGCGACGCAGCGCGTCCAGCAGGATGCCCTGCGTCACGTCGGCCACCGTGGCCTGCGGCCCCGAGAAGAACTGCACGTACACCTGCAGGTCGCCGGACAACGACTCGAGCGTGCTCGCGTCGCTCACCTCGGTGAACGACGACGGGATCTCCTGCACCGTGACGTGCGCCCCGAGCCCCACCGGCAGGGGCGACGCGACCTCGAGCGTCCCGAGCGGGCCGAGGTCGACCGTGACCGTGCCGTCCGTGGTGACCGCGTAGTCGGCCAGGTGCGGGCCGAAGCTGCCCTGCGTGTGCGCGGTGACCAGCCCGACCGCCGCCGAGAACAGCACCACGACCAGCGCGAGCGCACCGCGGACGGCCCACCGCTCCCACGGGGGCCGGTGGGTGCGTGCCTCGTCCATCACGTCGAGGGTAGTCGCGGCCGCACGTGCGCTCACTGGTAGGTGATGAGGTCCGGCACGGGCCGGACGCGCAGCGTCTGCTCGACCGTGAGCATCGGGCGGTCCTCGTCGACGAAGTTCTTCCAGCCCCAGTGGACGTCGGGCGCGTCCGCGCGCAGCGTGCGCCACGTGCCGCGCTTGGCGCGCTGCGTGCCCTGGCCGTCGACGTGGACGACCACCGCGAGCTCGTCGTGCGAGACGTCCAGCAGGCCACGGCCGCTGATCATCGACGACGCGAACTGGTGCAGCACGAACATCTTCTGCGGCAGGTGGTTCCGCGCGGTCAGGTCGGCGAGCCAGTCGCCGACCGCGTCGACCTCGTCGACGCGCACCGAGCCGATCTGCTCGAGGTGCACCTGGTCGGGCCGCAGCCGCCACTCCGGGTCGAGCGCGAGCCCCACGTGCGGGAGCTCCAGCAGCTCGGTGTAGCGCTTGGCCTGCGTGAGGAAGTCGGTCCGGCCGGGCTGCAGGTCGAGCACGACGAGGGCACCCGCCTCGCCCGCCGCCTCGACGAGCGGGCGCAGCTCCGCGACCGACCGCTCGCGTGAGTAGTCGCCGTCAGGTCCCGGACCCGCGGACGCGATCGTCGCGATGGCCTCGACCGCGGGGACCACCGTGTCGTGCGTGCGACGGGCGTAGTTGGCCGCGAACGCGCGGGCACGCTCGATCGTCGCGGGCACGTCCTGCTCGCCCAGCAGGCCGAGCGCGGCCGATCCCGGCGTGCCGTACAGCGCGACGTACCGCTTGCGCGCGACGCCCTCGCCGGACGGGAACACGAGCTGGCCGCCACCCGGTGCCTGCACGCCGGTCGCCGCGGTCGCCACGCGCCGGGCCAGGACGTCGGCGGGGCCGAACCGCGTGCCGATCGCGATCACGTGCTGCGGCGCGGTGCGGGCCACGGCACGCACGGACGCAGCCGACGTGCGCGGGTCGCCGCCCGGCAGGTCGAGCACGGGCACGGACGCGGCGCGCACGGTCGCGAGCGCGGCGACTGGTTCGACGCCCACCCCCGTGGCCGCGACGACGCCGGGCAGGCGCGGTGCGCGGACGACCCGAGGCAGCACGTCGGCCGTGCCCGTCGGCGCAGGTGCGGCGCCGCTGCCCCGGGGGACGAGGACCGGGACCGGGTCGGCGCCCAGCGCGCGCACCGCCTTCGCGTGCGCGCCCGGCGCGACCGCCACGCGTGGGCCGAACGGGATGCCGGTCACCGCACGCAGCTCGCCCGCACCCGCGCGGGCCGCGACGCGGGCGACCACCACGTCATCGGGCAGGCCGGTGGGCCCGAGGTCGCCCACGGCCAGGACGGCGTGCGCGCCGAGCCGCGTGACCTCGGTCGCCGCCGCGCCGGAGTCGTCCGTCAGCAGCAGCGGGACCCCGAGCGCCACGGCGGCGCTCGCACCCGTGAGCTGCGCCGCCTGGTCGTCGTGCGCCGCGAGCACCACGACGGGCGACGCCGCGAAGACCGCACGCGAGGCCTGCACCGCGGCGGAGACCCCGTCACGTGCCGGCAGGACCGTGGCCGCGTCGTCCGGCGCCGCACGCCGAGGCGCCGCCGGGTCCGACGACGCGCCCGGCGCCGCCGGGACCGTCGTCGCATCCGACGGGCGCGGTGCCCGCGCCGAGCCGGGGCGCGTGCTCGTCGCACCGGTGGCCGCGTCACGCGGCGCGTTCTCGTCGGCGGCGACCACCGCGAGCCCCACACCCAGCGCGACGACGAGCGCTCCCGTCACCGCCGCTCCGACCACACCCGCCCTGCGCCGCACCCGCTGCCCTTCCCGTCCGAGGTCGGGTCACTCTACGGGCGGTCGCTGCCCCGCGACGCCCCGCACGACGCCCCCGCCGTCGCGGGGCATGATCGACGGATGACCGCGCACGACACCCCGGGCGTCTACTCGCAGCCGGGCACCGAGTACCAGCGGGACACCCGCTACATCACGACGCGCATCACGGCCGACGGCCGCGACGGCTACCCGGTCGAGGCCGGGCGGTACCGCCTCGTCGTCGCGCGGGCGTGCCCGTGGGCGAACCGCGCGATCATCGTGCGGCGCCTGCTGGGCCTCGAGCCGGTGCTCTCGATGGGTGTGTGCGGTCCGACGCACGACGAGCGGTCGTGGACGTTCGACCTCGACCCCGGCGGCGTGGACCCGGTCCTCGGCATCGAGCGCATCCGTGACGCCTACCTCCGGCGGTTCCCCGACTACCCGCGCGGCATCACGGTCCCCGCGATCTTCGACGTCCCGACGGGCGAGGTGGTCACCAACGACTTCGCGCAGATCACGCTCGACCTCGAGACGCAGTGGACCGCGCACCACCGCCCGGGGGCGCCCGACCTGTACCCGGACGCGCTGCGGGACCAGATCGACGAGGTCGCCGGGCTGGTCTACCGGGACGTCAACAACGGCGTGTACAGGTGCGGCTTCGCGGGCACGCAGGAGTCCTACGACGCCGCGTACGCACGGCTGTTCGCGCGCCTGGACTGGCTCGAGGACCGCCTGAGCCGGCAGCGGTACCTGGTGGGCGACACGCTCACCGAGGCCGACGTGCGGCTGTTCACCACGCTCGTCCGGTTCGACGCGGTCTACCACGGGCACTTCAAGGCGAACCGGAGCACGCTCGCCGCGATGCCCGTGCTGTGGGCCTACGCGCGCGACCTCTTCCAGACGCCGGGCTTCGGCGACACGGTCGACTTCGCGCACATCAAGGCGCACTACTACGTGGTGCACCGCGACCTGAACCCGAGCGGGATCATCCCGGGCGGGCCGGACCTGCGCGGCTGGTGGACGCCACACCGTCGGGACGAGCTGGGCGGACGACCGTTCGGCGACGGGACGCCCCCGGGGCCGGTCGCGCCCGGCGAGGCCGTGCCCGCCGAGCACGGCGCGCCGCGGGCCTGACCGCGTCCCGCAGGTCGGTCAGAGGTCGTCGGCCTCGGCGCGCGTCGTCGTGCCGAGGCCGCGCAGGAACCGGGGGCCCGTGCGGTCGAGCTCGGCCTCGTACGCCGCGGCCCACGTGCCGTAGGGCGTCCGGGCGAGCGCGTCGTTCGAGAAGCGCGGGTCCTCGGTCACCTCCGTGACGCAGAACGACGGCACGACGAGGTCGGTGACGGGCCCGCCACGTTCCACCTCCGCGACGACGAGCGGAGCGTTCCCGCCCGCGAACACGTCCACCACCCAGCCGTCGGTCCCCAGCCACACCGAGTGCCGGGTCTTGGCGATGCGGGCGCCGCCGCGCCGGACCAGCTGCATGCCGACGTCGAGGTCGAGTTCACGCTCGGCCTCGTACCGCGTGCCCGCGTTGACCGGACCCTTGACGGTCACGGCGCAGAAGTCGAACCGGTCGGAGTACGCGTCGAGCGCGGCGAGCGGGTCGAGCGTGGGGTCGAGCGCGGGCGCGCCGGCCGAGGTCTGCACGCGGACGCGCAGCGCGTAACCCTCGTCGGCCAGGTAGTAGGACTGCACGATGACCGCGGGCTGCTCGTCGAGGACCCCGACGGGCAGGTCGCGCACCCAGAACCGTCGCTCGAACTCGAAGTCGCCGTACCCCGTGTCGCTCACGTGCCCACGCTAGACGGCCGCGGCCTCCGCGCGGGGTCGCGACGGGCGCGGGACGCGGGGATGCGATCATGTCTGACGCGCGTCCCCCTCCGCCGGGGCGCCCGGGGGTCCCGTCCGGCACCCGCGACGACCGACGAGCGGTGCCCCGGGCACCGAGGAGATCCGGTGCCTCGATGAGCCCCGACCTGGGTCGCCCGTGACGGCTGCCGACCAGGACGTCGCCGACCGGCCGGCCGGGCAGCGCCCGGGACCGGAACCGCGGCTCGAGCTGCCCTACCTCGACGGGTTGCGCGGCGTCGCCGCGCTCGTCGTCGCGCTGTACCACGCGTACCTCTCGACGGGCATGCGCGGTGACGCCTACCGCGACCTCGGCGAGCTCGGCGCGGTGCTCGGCTACGGCTACCTCGGCGTACCCGTGTTCATCGTGCTGTCGGGGTACGTGCTCATGCTGCCCGTGGTGCGCGATCCCGGGCTGCGGCTGTCCGGCGGGGCCGTCGGCTATCTCAGGCGGCGCGCACGCCGGATCCTGCCGCCGTACTACGCGGCCCTGCTCGTGAGCCTCCTGCTGATCGCCCTGGTCCCCGCCATGCAGGAGCGCTCCGGGACGCAGTGGGACACCAAGCTGCCGGTGACCCCCGGCGGCATCGCCTCCCACCTGCTCCTCCTGCACGACCTGCGCCCCGACTGGATCGGCCAGATCAACGGCCCGCTGTGGTCGATCGCGGTCGAGTGGCACATCTACTTCCTGATGCCCCTGGTGCTGCTCCCCCTGTGGCGGCGCATCCCTCCCGGCGTGGTCGTCGCAGCGCTCCTGGCGGCCACCGTCCTGCCCCCGGCCCTCGGGTTCGACCGCGTGAGCCACGTGCACCCGTGGCTCGTGGCGCTCTTCGCGTGCGGCATGCTCGCCGCGCAGGCCACGGTCCGGACCGACTGGCCGCTGCGCGGCCTGCGCACCACCACCTGGGTGCTGGGCGCCACGGGCGCCTTCTGCCTCCTGCTGTGGTGGCAGCCGCTGCACTCGCGCCCCTGGGCGTCGGAGACGCTCGCGGGCGTCGTCGTCGCGTGCGCGCTCGTGCTCGCGGGGCGTCGCGCGCAGTCCGGCGCGCCGCCCGGGGGCGCCGTCGCGTTCCTCCAGACGCGGCCCGTGATGCTCCTCGGGCTCGCGTCCTACAGCATCTACCTGCTGCACAGCCCGCTGCTCGCGCTCGTGAACCTGCTCACCGTGGGGTGGGGCCTGCCGACGTGGGGTCAGTACCTGCTCATGACGTTCGGCGCCGTGCCCCTCGCGCTCGCCGCGTGCGCCGGCTTCTACTGGCTGGTCGAGCGGCGCTTCAAGAACACGCACCAGAGGTCCGTCACCGCGCAGCCGGATCCGCACCACCCCCCGCGCTGACCAGCGCAGCGCTACGGTCGGGCCGGGGGCACGCACGCCCGCCGCGCCGACCGAGCGGGAGGACGCCATGACCGGCCCCGTCGCACCCAGCACCGGACGGACCCGCCCGACGGTGGGCGCTCGCGTGCTGCGCGCCCTGCGCCGCTGGCCCGGCCGGCTGTCGGGGCCCGGGCTCGCCGGCGCCCTGCTGCTGTTCGGCGTCTCGCTCGGACCCGCGCTCGTGCCGCGCGCCGCGCTCTACCAGGGTGCGGTGGCCGGTGTGTGCGCCGCGATCGGCTACGGGCTCGGCGTGCTCCTGGCCTGGGTCGTGCGGCGCGTCGGCGTGCCGTGGTCGCGCCGCGGCAGTCGCTGGTTCCGTCGCGCGCTCCTGGGCGCGACCGTGGTCGTCGTGCCCGCCGCGCTGGTCTGGAACGCGACGTGGCAGGACGAGCTGCTCGAGCTGTTCGGCGAGCCGCCCGCGGACTCGTCGCACCCGGTCGTCGTGCTGGGGCTGGCGCTCGTGCTGGCAGTGCTCCTGCTGCAGGTCGGCCGGGGCCTGCGGCGGATCGCGCGCGGCGTCGCGTGGCTCCTCGGCAAGGTCGTGGGCCGATGGGTCCCGGCCCCCGTGGCGCGTCTGGTGGCCGTCGCGCTCGTCGCGTGGCTCGCCGTCGTCGTGGTCGACGGCACGGTCGTGCGCGGCGGGCTGGCCGCGCTCGGGGCGATCTCCGCGGCGGCGGACGGCGGCACCGCCGACGGCGTCGAGCAGCCGACCGACCCCCTGCGCAGCGGTTCGGACGCGTCCCTCGCCCGGTGGGACGAGCTGGGGCTCCAAGGCCGGTCGTTCGTCGCGGGCGGGCGTCCCCTCGACCAGCGGCAGCGCGTCGCGGACCTCACCGGTCGCGAGCTGGTCGATCCGATCCGCGTCTACGCCGGGCTCGGCGCCGGGCAGGACCTCGAGGAGGTCGCGCAGGTCGTCGTCGCCGAGCTGGACCGGACGCACGCCTGGGACCGCTCGGTGCTGGCCGTCGTGACGGCCACCGGCACCGGGTGGATCGACCCGTCGATGTCCGACTCGCTCGAGCTGCTGTGGGGCGGCGACACCGCGATCGCGTCGATGCAGTACTCCTACCTGCCGTCGTGGGTCAGCTTCGTCGGCGACCGCTCCACCCCGCCGGCCGCGGGCAAGGCGCTGTTCGAGGCCGTGTACGCCCGCTGGTCGCAGCTGCCCGAGGACGACCGGCCGCTGCTGTACGTCGCGGGCATCTCGCTCGGCTCCTACGGCAGCCAGGGCGCGTTCTCCTCCGTCCAGGACGTGGTGGCCCGCACCGACGGCGCGCTGTGGGTGGGCACGCCGGGGTTCACGCCGCTGTGGCGTGAGGTCACCGAGGGTCGCGACGCGGGGTCGCCCGAGATCGCGCCCGTGGTCGACCAGGGCGTCACCGTCCGGTCCGCCAACCGCCCCGCATCCGGCGCGGACCGTCAGCTGTGGACCCTCGGCGACGACTGGTCGCGACCGCGCGTCGTCTACGACCAGCACGCGTCCGACGGCGTGGTGTGGTGGTCGCCGCGCCTGATCCTGGAGCGGCCCGACTGGTTGGCCGAGCCCCGCGGGACCGACGTGCTCCCCTCGACGCGGTGGGTCCCGCTCGTCACGTTCTGGCAGACGACGATCGACCTGTTCGTGGCGGGCCAGGCCCCCGCCGGGCACGGGCACAACTATCACCTGGAGTACGCCGACGGGTGGGCGGCGATCGCACCGCCCGACGGGTGGGATGCCGCCGACACCGCGGTCCTGCGCGACGTCGTGGCGCTGCGAAAGTCGGAGGCCTGACCCGCCGCGTCCTCGCGTCAGCCGCCGCGCAGCTCCAGCCAGCGCGCCCGACGCTCCGCCTGCTCGACCGGGTCGGGCACCGGCAGCGACGCCAGCAGGCGCTGCGTGTACGGGTGCTGCGGTGCGCCCAGCACCTGGTCGCCCGTGCCCTCTTCCACCAGCGCGCCGCGGTGCAGCACGGCGATCCGGTCCGCGAGCAGGTCCACCACCGCCAGGTCGTGGCTGATGAACAGGCACGCGAAGCCGAGCTCCGCCTGCAGCCGTGCGAACAGGTCGAGGACCCTGGCCTGCACCGAGACGTCCAGCGCCGACGTCGGCTCGTCCGCGACCAGGAGGTCGGGGTCCAGCGCGAGCGCACGCGCGAGCGACGCGCGCTGCCGCTGCCCGCCCGACAGCTCGTGCGGGAAGCGTGCCCCGAACGACCGCGGCAGCTGCACGGCCTCGAGCAGCTCGTCGACACGCGCCCGCGCCTCCCGGACCGACCCTGCCGCGCCGTGCACCAGCAGCGGCTCGGCCACGCACTGCGCGATCGTGAGCAGCGGGTTGAAGCTGGTCGCCGGGTCCTGGAACACGAAGCCGATCCGCTTGCGCACCGGGCGGAACCGGCGCTCACGCACCCCGTTCATCTCGACACCCAGCACCTCGAGCGAACCCGCCGTGACGTGCGTGAGGCCCGCGATCGCACGACCGATCGTCGTCTTGCCGCTGCCCGACTCGCCGACCAGCCCGAGGACCTCGCCCGGCGCGATCTGCAGATCCACGCCCGCGACCGCCCGGAACCCGGGGCGACGCAGCCGCCCGGGATAGGTGACCTCGAGCCCGCGCGCCCGGACCACGGGTGCTGCTGACGAGTCCGTCGTCTCGCGCGCGCGCTGCCGCAGGCGGGCACCCCCGACGCGCGGCACCGCGTCGAGCAGGCGCCGCGTGTAGGGGTGCTGCGGCTGCGCGAACAGCGTGCGCACGTCCGCCTGCTCGACGATCTCGCCGCCGTACATCACCGCGACCCGGTCCGCGAGGTCCGCCACCACGCCCATGTTGTGCGTGATGAGCAGGATCGCTGCGTCGAGCTCGCGCGGCAGGATGCGCAGCAGGTCCAGGATCTCCGCCTGGACCGTGACGTCGAGCGCCGTGGTCGGCTCGTCCGCGATCACCAGGCCGGGGTTGAGCACCAGGGCCTGGGCGATGACGATCCGCTGCTTCTGCCCGCCCGAGAACTGGTGCGGGTAGTGGTCCACGCGATGCTCGGGGTCGGGGATCCCCACGCGGCGCAGCACGTCGACCGCGCGTTCGCGCGCCTGCGCCCGGGACAGCCGGCCGTGCGCGCGCAGCCCCTCGGCGATCTGCCAGCCGACCGGGAAGACCGGGTTGAGCACCGAGGACGGCTCCTGGAACACCATGGCCGCGTCCCGGCCCCGCACGCGGCGCAGCTGCGCCGCCGAGATGGTGGTGACGTCCAACGCCTCCTGGCCTCCGGGGCCGGACAGGAGCACGGCGCCCGTGGTCCGTGCCGTCTGCGGCAGCAGGCCCAGGATCGAGCGCGCGGTCACCGTCTTGCCGGAGCCGGACTCGCCGACGACCGCGAGCACCTCCCCCGGCGCGACCTCCAGATGCACACCCCTGACCGCCTGCACGGGTCCGGCGTCGGTGTCGAACGTGACGTGCAGGTCGTTGATCTCGACGACCGGACGGCTCATCGGGTGGGCTCCTGTCCTGCGGTCCCGGGCTCGGCGGAGGGCTCGACCTCCGGCACCACGTCGGGCGGCGGCCCCTCGAGCGCGTCGATGCCGTCGGCGCCCTCCGGTCCGGCGCTCAGCACGCCGCCCGGGACGGCGACCGTCGAGCCGACCTCACCCGCGACGACGGCCGCGCGGCGGCGCGTGCGCAGGCGCGGGTCGGCCAGGTCGTTCAACGACTCCCCGACGAGCGTCACGCCGAGCGCGGTCAGCACGATGGCGAGGCCGGGCGGGATCGCGGTCCACCAGATGCCGCTGGTCACGTCCGCGAGCGCCTTGTGCAGGTCGTAGCCCCAGTCGCCGGCCGCGGTCGGCTCGATGCCGAACCCGAGGAAGCCCAGGCCCGCGAGCGTGAGGACCGCCTCGCACGCGTTGAGCGTGATGATGAGCGGCAACGTGCGGGTCGCGTTGCGCAGCACGTGGCGCGTCATGATCCGCAGGTGTCCCGAGCCGACGACGCGCGCGGACTCCACGAACGCCTCCGACTTGACCCGGACCACCTCGGCCCGGACCACACGGAAGTACTGCGGGATGAACACCACCGTGATCGAGACGGCGGTGGCCATCACGCCGCCCCACATCGAGGACTGGCCCCCGCTGATCACGATCGCCGCGAGGATCGCCAGGAGCAGGGACGGGAACGCGTAGACCGCGTCCGCGACGACGACGAGCACGCGGTCGAGCCAGCCGCCGAAGTACCCCGAGACGAGGCCGAGGACCACGCCGACCACGATCGACAGGATCACGCCGATGACGATCGTGTACAGCGCGGTGCGCGAGCCCCAGATCACGCGCGAGAGCACGTCGTAGCCCGCGACGGTCGTCCCCAGCAGGTGGTCGCCCCCGGGCTCGAGGTGCGCACCGAACAGCTCGCCGTCGGCGCGCAGCTGTGCCCAGCCGTACGGCGCGAGCACGGGGGCGAGAAGCGCGGTGAGCAGGAACAGCGCGGTGAGCGTCAGCCCCGTGACCAGCATCGTGCGCTGCAGACCGACGCTGGTGCGCAGCTGGTGCACCACGGGCAGGCGCTTCCAGCGCGGTGCGTGCTCGGGCGTTGCGGGGATCGGCGTGCCGACCGGTTCGACCGCCATGTCAGTACCTCACGCGCGGGTCGACGAGCGCCGCGACGACGTCGACGAGGAAGTTGGTCAGCGCGACGATCACCGCGAGCATCGCCACCATGCCCTGCACCGCGACGTAGTCGCGTGCGAGCAGGTACTGCACGAGCTGGAAGCCGAGCCCCTTCCACTCGAACGTCGTCTCCGTCAGCACGGCCCCGGCCAGCAGCATCGCGATCTGCAGGCCGATCACGGTGATGATCGGGACGAGCGCCGGGCGCCACGCGTGCTTGCGCAGGAGCCTGCGCTCCCCCACGCCGCGTGAGCGCGCGGCCTCGACGTAGCCGGTCGCGAGCGTTCCGATGACGTTGGTGCGCACCAGCCGCAGGAACACGCCCGCGGTGAGCAGGCCGAGCGCCAGCGCCGGCAGGACGGCGTGCTGGAGCACGTCCGACACCGCCTCGGGGTCGCCCGTGCTGATCGCGTCGACCAGGTAGATCCCGGTGCCCGCGCCGTCGCGCTGCATCGCGATCTCCGTGCCGGTCGACGCACGCCCCGCGACGGGCAGCCAGCCGAGCCAGACCGAGAACACGAGCTTGAGCAGCATGCCGGCGAAGAACACCGGCGTCGCGTACACCACCACCGCCGAGACGCGCAGCGTGGCGTCGACGCCACGGTCGCGGCGCGCCGCGGCGAGACGGCCCAGCGGGATGCCGACCAGCAGCGCGACCGCGAGCGCGTACACCGCGAGCTCGAGCGTCGCGGTGCCGTACGTGACGAGCACCTCGGTCACCGGCCGGTTGTCGGAGATCGTCGTGCCGAAGTCGCCGCGCAGGATCCCCCCGAGGTAGTCGAGGTACTGCACCAGGATCGGGCGGTCGTAGCCGGCGGCGCTGATCCGCTCGTCGAGCTGCTCGGGCGTCAGCCGCCCGCCGAGCGAGGCCGTGATCGGGTCACCCGTCGCGCGCATCATGACGAACACGGTCGTCACCAGGATGAGGATCGTCGGGAAGATCAGCAGGAACCGGACCACCAGGTAGCTGCCCAGGCCGCCGCCCGGACGTCGTCGTCCGGGCGTGGGCGTGGGCGCGGGGGTGGCGTCCGCATGGGTCGTGGTCATGAGGTGGGTGTCCCGTGGCTCGGCGTTCTCGGGCGGCGGACGGCCCGCCCCGCGGGTGCGGAGCGGGCCGTCGGGGTCACTTCGAGAGTGCGCCGTAGCGGAACTTGAAGGACGCGTCGAGCGTGTCGGCCGTGCCCTGCACGTCCTTGCCGACGACCGCGACCTGCGCACCCTGCAGGTACGGCACGGTGGACAGGTCAGCCGCGACCTCGTCCTGGATCTGCTCGATGAGCGCGGTGCGCTCGTCGGCGTCCGCGGTCACCGCCTGCTGCAGGATGAGGTCGTTGACCTCCTGGTCGTCGTAGTGGTTGACCAGGAAGTTCTCGATCAGGAAGAACGGCGTGAGGTAGTTGTCCGCGTCCGAGTAGTCGGGGAACCAGCCGAGCTGGTACGCCGGGTAGACGTCGGACGAGCGGTCCTTGGAGTACTGCACCCACTCCGTGGTCTGCAGGTCCACGGTGAACAGGCCGTCCGCCTCGAGCTGGTCCTTGATCATGGCGTACTCGTCGGCCGACGACGGGCCGTAGTGGTCGTTCGAGTACTGCAGGCTCAGCGCCACGGGCGTGGTCACCCCCGCTGCCGTGAGCCTCGCCTCGGCCTTCGCCGCGTCGGGCCCGCCCGCACCGTCGCCGTAGAGCGGCTTGAGCGACTCGGTCGCACCCGTCAGGCCCGCCGGCACGTAGGAGTACAGCGGCGTGTACGTGCCCTTGTAGACCTGCTCGGAGATCGCGTCCCGGTCGATCAGGTCCGCGACCGCCTGCCGCACGGCCAGCGCCTTGGCGGCGTCGGCCTCGCCCGTCTTCGCGCCGTAGGGCTGCGTGTCGAAGTTGAACGTGATGTACCGGATCTCACCGCCGGGGCCGTCGACCACCTGCACGTCGTCGTTCCCGCGCAGGTCCTCGATGTCGGTCGCCGTGAGGCTGCGGAACGCGACGTCGATGTTGCCCTGCTGGATGTCGAGCTTGAGGTTCGAGGCGTCGGCGTAGTACTTGACGTTGACCTCGGCGGTCTTGGCCGCGCCCAGGACGCCCTGGTACCCCTCGTACGCCGAGTAGGAGATCAGGTTGTTGAAGTCGTAGTCCGTGATCGTGTACTGCCCGGCGAACGCGTTGCCCGCGACGATGTCGGTGTCCGGGGTGAGCGCGTCAGCCGCGAAGACCTCCTCGTCGACGATCGGCCCGGCGGGGCTCGAGAGGATCTGCGGGAAGACCTGGTCGTTCTCCGACTTGAGGTGGAAGACGACGGTCGTGGGGTCCACCGCCTCGACGCTGTCGAGGTTGTACAGGAGCGACGACGGGCCGTTCTCGTCGGCGATCGCGACCTGGCGGTCGAACGTGAACTTCACGTCCGAGGACGTCAGGTCGTGGCCGTTCGCCCACTTCAGGCCGGGCTTGAGCGTCACGGTGTACTCGGTGGGTGCGGTGAACTCGGCCGAGACCGCGATGTCGGGCGCGACGTCGGGGCTGCCGTACGGCGTGTTCATCAGGAACGGGAACACCTGGTTCTGCACCGCGAACGAGCCGTTGTCGTACGAGCCCGCGGGGTCGAGCGTCGTGACCTTGTCGGTGGTGCCGATCGTGAGCGAGCCGCCACCGCCGCCCCCGCCGCCCGACGGGTCGTCCGAGGTGTCGTCGCCCGAACCCGCACATGCGGTGAGCACCAGGGCACCGACCGTGAGACCTGCGGCCGTCGCGAGGACGCGACGACGGTTGCGTGCGGAGGTCATCCGTCACCTCTTCCGTGGGGGTCGGCTGGAGTCCGACCGGGAACGTGATGGGGGCCTGTGTAGCACACGTGTGTGACGCGGATCACCACCGTCTTACCGGTGAGTAACATCGCCGCATCGGTTCGGTCACGGCGCACCGGGCAGACTCGTCGCGTGACCGAGCGCTACCGGACCGACGACCATCTGGGCCACCGCACGCTGCTGGTGGCCGCGTCCTACGTCGTGCTGCTGCGCGACGACGAGGTGCTGCTCCAGCTGCGGGAGGGCACCGGGTACATGGACGGGCGGTGGGCGCTGCTCGCAGGCCACGTGGACCCGGGCGAGTCCGTCCACGAGGCGGCGGCACGCGAGGCGCTCGAGGAGGCCGGGGTCGTGCTCGACGTCGCCGACCTGGAGCCGCTGACGGCGCTGCACCGGTTCGAGCGCACGGGGCCCGCGGTCGAGCAGCGGCTGGACGCGTTCTTCGTCGCGCGCCGCTGGCAGGGCGAGCCGACGCGGCGCGAGCCCGACAAGAACGCGGACATGCGGTGGTTCCCGCTGCGCGCACTGCCCGACGTCGTCCCGCACGAGCGGCTCGTGCTGGACGCGCTCGCGGCGGGCGACCCGCTGCCCGCCGTCCTGTCGCTGCCCGCCTGACGCGGGCCACGGCTCGCCCGTGGCCCGCGCGCGGCGTCAGCCGGTGTTCTGGACGCCCGCGGCCACGCCGTTGACGGTGAGCAGCAGGAGGCGGCGCAGGTCGTCGGCGTGCTCGACCGCGTCGCCCGTGCGCAGGCCCCGCAGCGCGCGCAGCTGCAGGAGCGACAACGCGTCCACGTACGGGCTGCGCAGCTGCACGGCGCGGCCCAGGATCCGCCGCCGCGAGAGCATCGCGTCGGACTCGGTGATCGCCAGCACCCACCGCCGCGTGCGCGCCATCTCGTCCAGCACGGCGCGGGCCAGGTCGTCGCGGTCCCCCAGCTCCAGGTACCGCGCGGCGATCCGCTCGTCCGTCTTGGCCAGCGACATCTCGACGTTGTCGATCATCGTGCCGAACAGCGGCCACTGCGCGTACGCCGCACGCAGCTCGGCCAGGTCGTCGACCTGCTCGAGCGCGGTGCCCAGCCCGTACCAGCCGGCGAGGTTGATGCGCGCCTGCGACCAGGAGAACACCCACGGGATCGCCCGCAGGTCGTCCAGGCTCGAGACGGACAGGCCGCGGCGCGCAGGGCGCGAGCCGATCGGCAGCAGGCCGATCTCCTCGAGCGGCGTCACGGCCGAGAACCACTGCGGGAACCCGTCGGCCCGGACCAGCGCGTGGAAGTGCGTGCGCGACGCCTCGTCGAGACGTGCGGCGAGGCCCGCGAACCGCTCGGCCGCGTCCGCGTTGCGCTTCTCGACGCTCGGCGCACCCGCGAGCAGCGTCGCGGCGACCACCTGCTCGATGTGCCGCGCCGCGATGTGCGCGTCGCCGTACCGCGCGAAGATCACCTCGCCCTGCTCGGTCAGCTTGAACCGGCCGTCCACCGAGCCCGGCGGCTGCGCGAGCACCGCACGGTTGGCGGGGCCGCCCCCGCGGCCCAGCGCGCCGCCGCGGCCGTGGAACAGCGTCAGGACGATGTCGTTCTCGCGGGCCCACGCCGTGATCCGGCGCTGCGCGTCGTCGAGCGCGAGCGTGGCCGAGACCGGGCCGACGTCCTTCGACGAGTCCGAGTAGCCGAGCATGACCTCGACGCGCCGGCCGTTCTCCGCGAGCCGCTTGCGCACCTGCGGGAGCTCGAGCGCGCCCTGCAGGATGTCGACGCTGGCCTCGAGGTCGGCGAACGTCTCGAACAGCGGGATCGCGTCGATCACCGGCACGTTCTCCGGCCCGCCGTACGCGAGCTCCGCGAGGCGGTACACCGCCGCGAGGTGCTCGGCCGACTGCGTGAACGACACGATGTAGCGCCGCGCCGCCTCGGGCCCGAAACGCTTCTGGATCGTGCCGATGGTGCGGAACGTGTCCAGCACCTCGACCGTGCGCGGCTCGAGCTCGCCGTCGATGCCGTGCGCCTCGATGTCCGCGAGCGCACCCTCGTGCACCTGCGAGTGCTGCCGCAGCTCGAGCTCGGCCAGGTGGAAGCCGAACGTCTGCACCTGCCACAGCAGGCGCTGCAGGTCGCCGAACGCCTGGCGCGTGGCGCCGCCCGCGACGAGCGAGCGCTGCACCACCAGCAGGTCGGCCTCGAGCTCGGCCGACGAGCCGTACGCCAGGTCCGCGTTCCGGCCGCGGGTCGCCCCGAGCCGCTCGACGACGAACAGCAGCTCGCGCCGGTGCGGCTCGTTGGGCGAGTCGGCCGCGACGCGGCTCGCGATCTCCTCGGAGAGCGAGCGCTGGCGCTGCCACAGCGCGTTGAGCTCGGACGACGGCGGCGTGCCGGTCGCGTCGAGCGTCAGGCCCGCCGCCGTGCGACGCGCCGACTGCTCGAGCGCCACGAGCACCTGCTCGGACGCGAGCTGCGCGGCGGCGCGCGTGACCTCGGCCGTGACGTTGGGGTTGCCGTCGCGGTCGCCGCCGATCCACGAGCCCAGGCGTGCGAAGGGGCGCACCACGGGCGGCGTCGTGCCGGCCTCGCCGTCGAGGATCCAGTCGTCCAGGCGGCGGTAGACGGCCGGCAGCACGTCCGCGAGCGTCGACTCGAACACCGACAGGACCGTGCGGACCTCGTCGAGCACGCTGGGCTTGGCCTGGCGCAGCGGCGCCGTGCGCCACAGCGTGTCGATCTCCGCCAGCAGGCGACGGTCGTTCTCCGCGAGCGACATGCCCCCCACCGAACGGACGTCGCGCTCGGCCACCAGCTCGGCGATGCGGCGGATCGAGCGGGACACCGCACGCCGTCGCGCCTCGGTCGGGTGGGCGGTCAGCACCGGGCGGAACTCGGCCTCCTGCAGCCGACGCCGTGCCTCGTCGGGCCCGACCTCGTCGGAGAGCTGGGCCAGCGCGGCCGGCAGCGAGTCGTCGGGCGTGAGCGCGTGCGGGTCGGCATGCGCCTCACGCTCGCGCAGCACGCGCACCCGGTGGTACTCCTCGGCCGTGTTGGCCAGGTGGAAGTAGCACGTGAACGCGCGCGCCACCTGCTCGGCACGCGTGAGCGTGAAGCCCGCGACGAGCTCCTCCGCACGCGCCAGCGCGTCGCTCTCCGGGTCGTCGTGCGCCTTGATGGCGAGCTCGCGCAGGCGCTCGACGTCGGCGAGCAGGTCGTCACCGACGGACTCGCGCAGCACGCGGCCCAGGAACTCGCCGAGCACGCGCACGTCGTTGCGCAGGGGCTCCGGCACCTCATGGCTGGCCAGGCCTCGCGGGACGTCACGGGGAAGGAGCGGTGCTGTCACGCGCTCAACATAGGCCACGCACGATTCGTCAAGGGACCGTGGTCCAGGCCGTGGGCGCGCGGCCCGACGACGCGCACCCGCGCCCGGGTACGCCAGTGGCTCCGGGCGCAGGTGCAGCCCGGAGCCACTGGGAGGACGCCGACGAGCCGCCGGCGTGGGTGCGCGGCGGTCAGCTGGTGCGCTTGATCGCCATCGTCGGGGACTTGACCGTGCTCACGTACGTGTTGCCGAAGAGCTTGACGTACATGCTGCCCACGGCCGCCTTGCTCCACTTCCAGGTGAAGGAGCCCGAGCTGTTGACGCGCGTCGAGCCCAGCGCCTTGTACGTGGAGGCGCCCGCCTTCTTGAAGTAGACCTTGACGACCTTGCCCGAGACGTCGATCGACGGCGAGAGCGAGCCGCGGATGGTCCCGGCGCCGCCGACGACCCCGCTGCCGCTCAGGCTCGTCCACACGGGCTTGACCTTGAGCTTGAACGACTTGGGTGCCGCGGTCGCGACCGTCGTGCCGCCGGCCTTGATCGTGGCGAAGACGCGGTAGGCGCCGGCCTTGAGCGTGGACGAGCAGACGAACGCCTCGACCCGGTTCGCACCGTTCACGAGCGTCGAGGCCGCGTAGCCGTTCACCGTGGCCGAGCCGTAGGCGATCTTCGAGCTCAGCGAGTAGTACTCGTTCGGGTCCAGCCCGGACAGGTTGACCTTGTAGACGATGTCCTTGCACCCGGTCGCGCTCTTCGACACCGCGCTGGCGATGGTGATGCTCGCCGTCACCGCGGCGGGCTGCGCGTCAGCCGCGCCCGCGGGCGCGGCCACCGCGGCCGACGCGACCAGCGCCACGCCCGCCAGCAGCGCCGTCAGGCGCTTGCGTCCCGTACCGACCGTCGCGAGTCCCGTCGTCACACCCATGCATCCGCTCCTTCGTCTGGTACGTGTCTCCCGACCGTCTGGAACGGCCGGGCCCGCAGGGAGGCTAGCGGACTATCCGGACACATCACGCGGCCGTCCGGACGGGTCACCCGATTGCCCCGAGGAACCACCCCCACGGTCCTGCCCGGCCACCGCGGCGGGGCCACCCTGCCGACGGGCGGGTGCGTGCGTCGGCGGTCACCCCTACCGTCGGCAGCATGACGACCGTCGTGGTGCTCCCGTCCGTCCTCGGCCTCCGGCAAGGCGTGCTCGACGCCGCCGTGCTGCTGCGCGAGCACGGGCACGTGGTGCACGTGCTCCACCCGACCGGCGTCCCGGTCGACGACGACTACACGGCTGCGGTCGCCCGCATCGAGGCACTCGACCACGCCGCCGTCCTGGCCGCGACGGTCGAGCAGGCGCGCTCCGTACCCGGACCGTTCGCCGTGCTGGGCTTCTCGCACGGCGTGCTCCTGGCCGAGCACCTGGCCACGTCCCGCCCGCAGGACGTCTGTGGGGCGGTGCTGCTGGGCGGCGCGATCCCGGTGGAGCACCTGGGCGCCCCGTGGCCGCCCGGCGTCCCCGTCCTGGTCCACGAGACGGTGGACGACCCGTGGCGCGACGAGGGCTTCGCCGAGCAGCTCGCGGCGGACGTCGAGGCGGCGGGCGGGCGCGCCGAGGTGCTGCACCACCCCGGCAGCGGCCACCTGTTCACCGACGCCTCCCTCCCGGCCGAGTACCAGCCGGTCGAGGCGCGCGTGACCTGGGACCGCGTGCTCGCGTTCCTCGCCGGTCTCGGAGTGTGACGCAGGTCACATCGGGAGGACGTGACCTCGCGTGGCCCTCGGCGCACGTACCAGTCAGTGGGCGTCGCCGGAGGGGCGGGGACGCCGACCGAGGGCGGGCGCGGGAGTCAAGGGGCCTCTCGCGCCCGCCTCACACCCACACTCCCCCTGGCACGGGCAGGTCAGGTGATCGCGAATGGCAGGACCGTGTGCACCTGCACGTGCACCTGCACCCATGTGCGCGAGAATGGGACGCGATGCGCAGCAGCACCGCCCCCCGACGTCGGCGCGGCCCCCAGACCGCGTTCTGGACGGCGTGCGCGCTGGCGGCGGCCGCAGCACCCGCCGCGGGTGCGGAGCCCTCGGCCGGCGGGGCCGTCGGGCCGGCGTCCGCCCAGCAGTGCTCCGCGGGGACCATGTGCGTCTGGTCCGGGACCCGGTACTCCGGGGCCTTCGCGGAGACCGACGCGACGGTGGTCCGCGACACAGGACTCGCGGTGGCGCGATCCGTCCGCAACCGCACGCCGTTCGCGGCGCGTCTGTACAGCGAGCCGGACGGGCAGGGCTCGTGGACGTGCGTGGACCCGTACGAGTCACGAGCCGCCACCTACGTGCCCGCCGAGTCGATGCGTATCCTCGTCACGACCAGCTGTTGACGTCGTCGCAGGTCGGCGCGTCCGAGCCCGCGGAGAGGACGCGACTCGCCGTGACCGACGAGCCGCCGGCCAGGCAGTTCGAGATCCTGTTCCGGACGATGGCGCCGCAGATCCGCGCGTTCGCGCGCCGGCACGTCGACGCGGCCGCGGTGGACGACGTCGTCGCGGACACGTTCCTGGTCGTGTGGCGTCGGTGGGACGCCGTCCCGCCCGAGCCCGACGCCCGCCGTGCGTGGGTGTACACCGTGGCGCGGTTCACGCTCGGCCGGGAGCACGAGCGCGCGCGGCGCTCGCGCGAGCGCGCCGACCGCTGGGCCGCGCAGCCGGGCACGGGCATCGCACCCGATGCGAGCGCGACCGTCGACTCCACCGACGCGGTGGTCGAGGTCCTGCGCAGGCTGCCCGACGCCGAGCGGGCCGCGCTGACGTGCGTCGTGCTCGACGGCCTGTCCGTCGAGCAGACCGCCGAGCGCCTCGCGTGCTCGGTGAGCGCCGTGACCTCCCGCCTGTCGCGGGCCCGGGCACGGCTGCAGCCCCTCCTGTCCGGCGACGCGACGACCACGCGGGGGGAGGCCGACGATGTCCGCTGAGCACGCGTCCGACGACGTCCTCGCCCTGCGCGCCCTCCTCGGCGCCGTCCCCGACGACCCGACGCCCACCGCCGCCGACGCCTACGACGACGCGCGCGACGGCGCGATCCTGGCCGCGATCCTCGCGTCCTCCGCCGCTCACGATCCGGCCGGCCGGCCGGGCGAGGTCGCCGCGTCCGCTGCACCTGGTGCGCCCGCGACTCCCCCGGCCGGAGCGGGACCCGCGCGCGCGACCGTCCGCCACCTCGTCCCGCGGCGCTCGGCGCGGCGCCGCTGGACGACGATCTCGGTCGCCGCGTGCCTCCTGGCCGCGGTCGGCGCCGTCGTCGGCCCGATGCTCGGCGACCGCGCGCCCGCGTACGCGAGCCGGCCGCCGATGCTGCACTTCCAGGAGTCGTCGCCGGGCGACCTCCTGCACGAGGAGAGCACGCCGCCCGCACGGGACGTCCTGCTCGAGCTCGCCGACGCGGCGGGCGCGCGCACCGACGTCCCCGCCGGCCCGGTCCAGTACGTCGAGTCCGTCAACTGGTTCCAGACCGTCACGGGCGAGCAGGGGGGCACCGAGGCGCGCATCGAGCCCGTCAGGCAGCAGACGTGGTTGCAGGCGGATGGTGCCTACCGGTCCGTCGAGCTGCGCGGCGGCGGGTTCGAGCCGTCCGGTCGCCTGGTGCTGCCCGACGAGACGACCACGGACCGGCTCGTCGACCAGCTGCCCGCTGGCTCGTTCGGGCCGCTCGCCCCCGACCTGCCACGCGATGCCGCCGAGCTCCGCTCCACGGTCCTGGCCCAGGCGGGCGACGCCTGCCCCGAGGAGGTGGCGTGCGTGGGCGCCGCGTTCGTCGAGCTCGCCGCGGTCGA
Source organism: Cellulomonas gilvus ATCC 13127 (assembly GCF_000218545.1). Lineage (NCBI taxonomy): Bacteria > Bacillati > Actinomycetota > Actinomycetes > Micrococcales > Cellulomonadaceae > Cellulomonas > Cellulomonas gilvus. The sequence goes on along the minus strand of NC_015671.1, from coordinate 1,311,450 downwards.
GGTGGTGCCCGGCGACCTCGACGCGGCATTCCTGACCGCGCTGGCGGCCGACGACGACGTGAGCGCCCTGGGCCGGGTGACCGACCGGCTCGGCCGCGAGGGCGAAGCCGTCGGCTACGTCTCGCAGCGCGTCGACGGCGGTCCCACCGAGGTCTCGGTGCTGATCGTCTCCCCGCAGGACGGACGCCTCCTGGCGTTCGAGAAGATCCGGCAGGACGACGAGCTCTACCCCGACGGTCCCGCCGTGGTGGAGCTGCGCGTCCTGGAGCGCAGCTCCTGGGTGCCCGCGATCGGCGACCGCCCGCCGGGCTGACGTGGCGCACGCGTCACAGCAGGTCAGGCCGCGTCCGCGTTACCGTGAGGCACGTGATCCGCCTGCTGCTCGCCCTCGTCCTCGGTGCCGGCTCCGGCGCCGCCGTCCTGCACTGGTCCACAGGGGACGACCGGTACGCATGGGTGTGGATGGCGGCGATGCCCGTGCTCGTCGTCGGCTTCGTGATCCTGACGATCGCGCGCACCGTGGCGGGCATGGCGCCCGCCGACCCCGCCGCGGTCCAGGCCGCCCGGGCCGCCGGGCGCCTCGCGGGAGCGAAGGTCGTCGACCTGCGCCGCACCGGGACCGAGATCAACGACGTCCCGCAGTACGAGCTCGAGCTGCTCGTGGACCCGCGCGACCGCTCCCCCTACCGGACGACCGTGCGCGAGCTGATCGACGCGGCCCGCATGCCCTCACGCCTGCCCGGCACGGTGCTCGCGGTGGTCCGGCTCGGCGCCGACACCCCCGACGTCGTCGTGGTCGACGAGCCCGCCCCGCCCGTGCGCGTGCACGCCACACCCGACGCCCCGATCTGGAAGGCCGACCCCGACGCACGCGTCCCCGGCCGGCGCCGCCCGCTGCTGCCCACGGGACGCCGCGGGCGTGGCGTCCGCGTCGTCGTCTACGTGCTGGTCGCAGCGCTCGGCGCGCTGCTGCCGACGTGGCAGGCCCGTGACGACGTGCTGCTGGGGATCCGCTCGGGCGGCGTGGGCCACGGCGACGCGTCCTACCTCAGCGGCCCCGACCGTGTCACCCGAGCCGTCGAGGCGTTCACCGGCGCCAGCGGCGGCAGCACCGTGACCGAGGTGCTCGTGTACGACGACCAGGTGCTCCTCACGGCGCCCACCGAGCCGGGCCGCACCGCGTACGACTCGTGGTGGGCCGTGGCGACGCGCAGCACGCGCGAACGCCCCGCGACCATCCAGCCCGAGCCCACCGACGAGTTCGACCTCACCACGGTCGACTGGTCGGTGCTGCCCACCCTCTACGAGCGGGCGCTGGCCTCGTCAGGCATCCCCTCCGACGAGCTCGACGGCCACATCCAGCACATCGGCGTCGAGCGCTCGAGCTTCGAGGAGGGCGCTCCCGTGCAGATCCGGGTGTTCCTCAGCGGCGACTACGGCAGCTACTCCCTGACCGCCGACGCGACGGGAACCGTCCTCGAGCAGGGGTGAGGCGGCCCGTCCGTCACGCGTCGTCGCGCGCGTCCAGCAGCCCAGCCAGCACGGTCAGGTGGCTCAGGTCGACCTCGCGCGTGGCCGTCACGAGCGTGACCGGCTCGGCGTGCGCGAGCGCCGCCAGCCGGTGGAACGCGATGCGTGCGTCGCCGTCGGCGAGCTCCTGGGCGTAGCGCCGCGCGAACTCGTCGTACTCCTCCGCCCGATGGCCGTACCAGCGTCGCAGCTCGTTCGAGGGTGCGACCTCGGGCAGCCACTGCCCCACCCGGGGGTCGTCCCGCCGCACGCCCCGGGGCCACAGCCGATCCACGAGCACACGCAGCGCTCCTGCGTCCGTGACCTCGTCGTACACCCGCGCCAGCGCGACCATGCGCCCCATCATGCGCCGCACGCGCCGACCCCGCACCGCCGGGAGCGCGCGGAGACGACGAAGCGGGACACCGTCTGCACGATGTCCCGCCACGTCCATGGTGGAGCTGAGGGGACTCGAACCCCTGACCCCCTGCATGCCATGCAGGTGCGCTACCAGCTGCGCCACAGCCCCGTGTTGAGTTGTCGGCCCCCGTCCGACGGGAACCGAGGTGTCCCGTCGCCCGTGGGCGCTCGGAGAGTCTAGGCCGATCCGGCCCCCGGACGCCAATCGGCTCCCTGGCCTGCGCCGATCAGTCGGGGTCGCGCGTCGTCGTGGTCTCGTCGGCGTCGCGGTCGGGGCCGGCGTTCCAGTCGCTCGAGGCGTCGGTCGGCCCCAGGTTGTAGGCCGCGAGCCGCCACGCGGGCTCGACGGAGCCCGACGACGGCACGAGCTCGGCCCAGTGCGCGTTGTGCATGCCGGCGATCGCACGCCAGTCCGCCGGCATGGACATGAGCGCGGCGACAGCGGAGCTGATCGCGGCGCCGTGCGAGACGACGACGAGCGTGTCCGTCCGGTCCAGGGCGGCCGCGTGCTCGGTGATCGCGGCCGCGGTGCGCTCGGCCACCGCCGCGCGCGACTCGGCACCCACCCGGCTCGGCTCGCCGCCGCCGCGCCACAGCGCGTAGTCCTGCGGCCAGCGCGCGGAGATCTCCTGGCCGGTCAGGCCCTCCCAGTCCCCGAAGCCGCGCTCGCGCACGCGCGCGTCCAGCTCGACCTCGAGGCCGACCATCCGCGCGAGCGCGGTGGCGGTCTGCGCCGCCCGGCTCAGGTCGGAGCTGACCACACGCGTGGGCGTGTGCCGCGCGAGCAGGGCCGCGGCGGCCGTGCGGGCCTGCCAGTGGCCGACGTCGTCGAGCGGGATGTCCACCTGACCCTGCAGGCGCGCGCTCGCGTTGTACGCGGTGCGGCCGTGGCGCCAGAGCAGCAGGCGGCCGACGGTCACTCGTCCTCCGCCGCGCCGTCACCACCCCGGGCGTCCGGGGGCAGCTCGATGAGCGGGCAGTCCTTCCACAGACGCTCGAGCGCGTAGTAGACGCGGTCCTCGGCGTGCTGCACGTGCACGACGACGTCGCCGAAGTCGATCAGCACCCACCGCCCCTGCGCCTTGCCCTCGCGGCGGACCGGCTTGGCGCCGAGGTGGAACAGCGCCTCCTCGACGGCGTCGACGATCGCGCCGACCTGGCGCTCGTTGGTGCCGGACGCGATGAGGAACACGTCGGTCAGGACCAGCTGCTCACTGACGTCGAGCGCGATGATCTCCTGCGCCTTGCGGTCGGACGCAGCGCGGGCGGCGGCGACGGCGAGCTCGACGGCGCGTTCGGTGGCGGGCACGGATCTCCTCGGGTGGGGCGGACGAGCTCAGGCGCTGGGGCCGGCTCGCGTGGTGGTCGTGGTGACGGACGGTGCGGCGGCGGCCGCCGCGTCGTCGCCGGCCTTGCTCAGGAGCAGGACGATCAGGAAGCCCAGCACGAACGCGACGACCGCGAGCACGATCAGGTGCAGCCACGTGTACGGGTGGCGGGGTCGCTCGTCGACCTCGTCGTACTCGTCGTCGTCCTCGGTACCCGGGACGGAGGCGAACGGCCGCGCGTCCTCGTCGGAGGAGGCGGGTGCGCCCCAGGTGCTCGCCGGGACCGGCGTGGGGCTCCAACCCCCGCCCGCCGCGGCCGGCTCGGGCGTCGCCACCGGGGCCGCCGACCACGCCGGCGTGGCGGCGGCGGCCTGCGGCGCGGGAGACGACGTCACGGGAGGCGTGAGGGTGGTCTCCGCCGCGCGTGCGTCGGTGCTCGGCCACGCCGCGGACGGGGCCACGGTCGGCGGCTGCGCCGCCGGCGCACCCGCGGGCGCGGCCGTGGGCTGCCACGAGCCGCCGGGCGCCCAGCCCGGGCCCTGCGCCGGGTGCTGCCCGGGGACCTGACCCGGGCCCGCCGGGGCCGGGTGGCCCGTCGGCTGCGCGGCACCGCGCACCGGAACCGGGCGCGCCTGCGGCTGCTGCGGTGCGGGCGCATGGCCCGCGGGTGCCTGGCCCGCGGGTGCCTGCTGCGCACGCGCGGGACCGCCCGCGGCGAGCGGTGCGGCCGCGGCCGCGCTCGCGCCGTCGGCACGTGTGCCCCACGCGGAGGTCCGCGCCGCGGGGACCTCGGGAGAGGCGTCCGGGCCGGTCCCGGCGGGCCAGCCGGGTGCCTGCGTCGGGCGCGGGGCGCCGGCCGGGGGCGCGGCGACCGACCGCGAGCTCGTCGGGTCGAACATCGTGTCCCGCGCCGAGCGCCGCGCGGCGGCCGGCGGCGCAGCGGGCTGCTGCGGGGGGACCGCCGCGGGGCGCGGCATCCCGGGGCCCTGCGGTGCGGCGGCCGGTGCCCCGGGTCGCGGACCGGCGTGCTGCTGTCCGGGAACCTGCGGGCCGGCGGCCGGGCGTGCGGAGCCGGGCTGCTGCGCGGGGTGCGTGAACGCGGGTGGCGTGTAGCCGGGGTGGGGCGTGGCGCTCGGCGTCGCCGACGGCCGGGCGGGCGGTGGTGCCTGGGACGGCACGCGGGAGGGCTGAGCGGCGGGGGCCACCGAGGGCGGCGTCGCCCAGGCCGGCCGCGGCGCCTCGGGGCCCGCACCGGTGGGCTCGCGCAACGCACGCCGTGAGCTCGGGGCGCCGGCGGCGGGCGCACCCGGCGGCACCTGCGGCTGCGGGCTCGCGGGCACGACCGGTGTCGACCCGGTGGTGCCCTGGTCGCTCCGGTGGAGGTCACGGCGACGCGGCCGTGCTCCCGGTTCCGTCATGACTGACCTCGATACAGCTGGTGTTTCCCGATGTACTGGACCACCCCGTCGGGGACGAGGTACCAGACCGGCTGACCGGCCCGTGACCGGGCGCGCACATCCGTCGAGGAGATCGCCAACGCGGGGATCTCGACGACGTGCACCCGATCCACCGGCAGCCCCTCGACCGAGAGCGTGTGCCCGGGGCGGGTGACCGCCACGAACTGCGCCATCGTGAACAGCTCCTCCGCATCCTTCCACGTGAGGATCTGCTCGATCGCGTCGGCGCCGGTGATGAAGAAGAGTTCGGCTCCGGGGCGGGCCGCCTTGAGGTCCCGGAGCGTGTCCACCGTGAACGTCACACCTTCGCGCTCGACGTCCACCCTGCTGACCGTGAACCGTGGGTTCGACGCGGTGGCGATCACCGTCATCAGGTAGCGGTGCTCGGCCGGCGTGACGTCCTGGTGCTGCTTGAAGGACGGGACGCCCGTCGGGACGAACACGACCTCGTCGAGGCCGAACCGTGCGGCGACCTCGCTGGCCGCCACCAGGTGGCCGTGGTGCACGGGATCGAACGTGCCACCCATGACCCCGAGACGTGTCATCGGGCCGCCTAGCACGTGCTCAGTGACGCGTGCCGACGAGACGGAAGGCGTACGTGAACAGCAGCATCGCGACCAGCCCGGCGAACGCGCCGACCCCGAACACGATCGGGGGGAACGGCAGCTCGTGCGCCTTCTCGGCGGCTTCCTCGGCAGCGACGATCAGGGCGGTGTGCACGGCGTTCCTCCGGGGTCGGGGACGGGTGGGGCTCAGCGGGACCGCGATCCCGCAACGGCGTCGATTGTCGCACGACACCGTGTGGACGGGGTCAGGGCCGGACGTGGCCGTCGCCGTGCACGACCCACTTGGTGGTCGTCAGCTCGGCCAGGCCCATGGGGCCCCGCGCGTGCAGCTTCTGCGTCGAGATCCCGATCTCCGCGCCCAGGCCCAGCTGGCCGCCGTCGGTGAACCGCGTCGAGGCGTTGACCATGACCGCGGCCGAGTCGACCTCGGCGACGAAGCGCTCCGAGGCCGCCAGGTCCCGGGTGACGATGGCCTCGGTGTGCCCCGAGCTCCACCGGTGGATGTGCTCGATCGCCTCGTCCAGGTCCTCCACGACGCGCACCGCGAGGTCGAGCGAGAGGTACTCGCGCGCCCAGTCCTCGTCGGTCGCGGGCACGACCGACGCCTCCTCGGGTGCGAGCGCGAGCGTCTCGTCGCACGCGTGGATCGTCACGCCCTCGTCGGCCAGCGCGGCCATCGCGGCGGGCAGGAACTCGTCGGCGACGGCGCGGTGCACCAGCAGGGTCTCGGCCGCGTTGCACACCCCGACGCGCTGCGTCTTGGAGTTCAGCAGGATCGGCATCGCCACGGCCAGGTCGGCGCTCTCGTCGACGTACACGTGCACGTTGCCGACGCCGGTCTCGATCACGGGGACGGTCGCCTCGCGGACGACGGTCTGGATCAGGTCCGCGCCGCCCCGCGGCACGAGCACGTCGACGAGGCCGCGCGCGTGCATGAGCGCGACGGCACCCGGGCGGCCCCACGGGTCGATGGTCTGCACCAGGTCGCGCGGCAGACCGACGCCCGCGAGCGCGTCCCGCAACACCTCGACGACGGCCTCGTTGCTCGAGGCCGCGGCCGAGCCGCCGCGCAGGACCACCGCGTTCCCGCTCTTGAGCGCAAGGCCGGCGGCGTCGACCGTGACGTTCGGCCGCGCCTCGTAGATCATCCCGACCACGCCCATCGGCACGCGCAGCTGCCGGAGCCGCAACCCGTTGGGCAGCGTCTGTCCGCGGACCACCTCCCCCACCGGGTCGGGCAGCGCGGCGAGCTCGCGCAGCGCGTCGGCGATCGCGCCGATGCGCGCATCGGTCAGCGCGAGCCGGTCCAGGAGCCCCGGCGCCATCTGCTGGGTGCGGCCCCGCTCGAGGTCGTGGGCGTTCGCGTCGACGATCCGCGCGCTCGCGGCGACGAGCGCGTCCGCCATGGCGTGCAGCGCGGCGTCCTTGGTCGCGCGCGTCGCGGTCGCGAGCCTGCGGGAGGCCACCTGCGCTCGACGCGCGACCGCCCGGACCTGCTCGACCACGTCGTCGCCGTCCGACGCGCTCACCGACCGGGGATCGTCCACTGCCACGCTCATGCGGCTCAGCCTAACCACGGCCGCCCGGCCCGGGCCCCGCGTCTCACCGGGCCCGGCGCGGGCCTCCCCGTGCGTGGCTCAGCGGCGGCGGCGCACCAGGACCAGGTCGTCACGGTGCACCAGCTCCCGGTCGTACCCGGCGCCGAGCTCGGTACGCAGGTCGTGCGTCGAGCGGCCCAGCAGGCCCGGCACCTCGTCGGCGCCGAACGCCACCAGACCGCGCGCGACGACGACGCCCTCGGGTGAGACCAGGTCGACCGGCTCCCCCGCGTCGAACTCGCCCTCGACACCCGTCACACCGGCGGGCAGCAGGCTGGTGCGGCGGTCCACCACGGCGCGGACGGCACCCTCGTCGAGCAGCAGGCGGCCGCGCGTGTGCGCGGCGTGCGCGAGCCACAGCAGCCGGATGGACGTGCGCCGCCCGGTCGCCGAGAACCACGTCCCGACGTCCTCGCCCGCGAGCGCGCGCGCGGCCTGCGCGGCCGACGTCAGCACCACGGGGATCCCGGTCTGCGTCGCGATCGCCACCGAGTCGAGCTTCGTCACCATGCCGCCCGTGCCGACCGCCGAGCCCCGGCGGGACACGTCGATGCCCTCGAGGTCCCTCGGGCCGTCGACCCGCGCGATGCGGCGCGACCCCGGCCGTGACGGGGCGCCGGTGTAGAGCGAGTCGACGTCGGTCAGCAGCACCAGCGCGTCGGCGTGGACCATGTGCGAGACCAGCGCGGCGAGCCGGTCGTTGTCACCGAACCGGATCTCCTCGGTGGCGACCGCGTCGTTCTCGTTGATCACGGGGACCACGCCCAGGTCCAGCAGCCTCGTGAGCGCGCGGTGCGCGTTGCGGTAGTGCCCGCGCCGCACGGTGTCGTCTGCGGTGAGCAGCACCTGACCCACGCGCAGGCCGTGGTCGGCGAACGCCTTGGTGTAGTGCGCGACGAGCAGCCCCTGCCCCACCGACGCCGCGGCCTGCTGCGTCGCGAGGTCACGCGGCCGGGCGGCGAGCCCGAGCGGCCCGATCGCCGCGGCGATGGCACCGGACGAGACCAGCACGACCTGGCCCCCGGCGGCGCGGCGCGCCGCGAGCACGTCGACCAGCGCGCGCAGGCGCTCGGGGTCGAGCCGGCCGTCCGGGCTGGTGAGCGACGAGGACCCGACCTTGACGACGATGCGCGCGGCCGAGGCCAGCTCGGAGCGCTCCTGCAGTGCGGCGGCGGTCACGTGCGCATTCTGCCCCGCACGGGCCCGCGGCCGTGGCCGCGACCAGCGACCGGGATCCCGCGCGCGCGGGCCCGGCCGCAGGCCGTCGGCTCAGTCCTGCTCGGGGTCCGTCCAGACGCCCTGCTCGCGCTCGGTCCACAGCTCGGCACGCGCCGCGGCCTTGGCGTCCATGCGCTCCTTGTACTCGACGCGCTTCTCGCCACGCGTCGGCCGCGAGTGGTCGTCCAGGCGCGCGTCGGTGCCGCGCGAGCCCAGCAGCTCAGCGCCGGTGACGAGCGTCGGCTCCCAGTCGAAGACCACGGCGTTGGTGTCGGGGCCGATCCGCACCTCGTCGCCCGCGACGGCGCCCGCCGCGTACAGGCGCTCCTCGACGCCGAGCCGCGCGAGGCGGTCGGCCAGGTAGCCCACGGCCTCGTCGTTGCTGAAGTCCGTCTGGCGGACCCAGCGCTCGGGCTTCTCGCCCCGCACCGCGAACCAGACCGCGCCGCCGCCCTCGCGGCGCGTCACGGTGAAGCCCGCGTCGTCCACGGCCCGCGGGCGCAGCACGACGCGCGTCGCCTCGGGAGCGGGCGCGTCACGCCGAGCCTGCTCGACGAGCTCGGCGAGCGCGAACGTCAGCGGGCGCAGTCCCTCGTGGCTCGCGGTGGACACCTCGAAGACGCGCATGCCACGCGCCTCGAGGTCGGGGCGGACCAGATCGGCCAGCTCGCGCGCCTCGGGCACGTCGATCTTGTTGAGGACCACGACGCGCGGACGCTCCGTCAGCGGCACCCGTCCGCCCTCGATGCCCAGGTCGCCCGCGTACGCGGCGAGCTCGGCCTCGATGATCTCCAGGTCCGACACCGGGTCCCGGTCGGGCTCGAGGGTCGCGCAGTCGAGCACGTGCACGAGCACCGCGCAGCGCTCGACGTGCCGCAGGAACTCCAGCCCCAGCCCACGTCCCTCGGAGGCGCCCGGGATCAGGCCCGGGACGTCGGCGACCGTGTAGCGCGCGTCGCCCGCCTGGACGACGCCGAGGTTGGGCACGAGCGTCGTGAACGGGTAGTCGGCGATCTTGGGCCGCGCCGCGGAGATCGCGGCCACCAGGCTCGACTTGCCCGCGCTCGGGTAGCCGACGAGCGCCACGTCGGCGATCGACTTGAGCTCGAGCACGATGTCCGCGCTCTCCCCCGGCTCGCCCAGCAGCGCGAAACCGGGGGCCTTGCGGCGCTGCGACGCGAGCGCGGCGTTGCCGAGCCCGCCCCGACCACCCGCGGCGACGACGTACTGCGCACCGGTGCCGACCAGGTCCGCCAGGACCTCGCCGTCGGGCGACTTCACCACGGTGCCGTCCGGCACCCCCAGCACCAGGTCCGCGCCCGTGGAGCCCGCGCGGTGGTCGCCCATCCCCTGCGTGCCCGAGGGTGCGTGCCGGTGCGGCAGGTGGTGGAACTCGAGCAGCGTGGTCACCTGCGGGTCGACCTCGAGGATCACCGAGCCGCCGTTGCCGCCGTTGCCCCCGTCGGGGCCGGCGAGCGGCTTGAACTTCTCGCGGTGGATGGACGCGCAGCCGTGCCCGCCGTCACCACCGGTCGCGTGCAGCACCACACGGTCGACGAACGTCGCCACGGTGGACCTCCTGGATGTCGGTGATGACTCGATGATCGGCTACATGACGAAGGGGCGCACCAACCGGTGCGCCCCTTCGCGTGCTGACGAGTGCCAGCGGGAAGATCAGACCTCGACGGTGACGATGTCGATGACCTTGCGGCCACGACGCGTGCCGAACTGCACGGCGCCGGCGGCGAGGGCGAACAGCGTGTCGTCGCCGCCACGGCCCACGTTGTTGCCGGGGTGGAAGTGCGTGCCGCGCTGGCGGACGAGGATCTCGCCGGCCTTGACGACCTGACCGCCGAAGCGCTTGACGCCGAGGCGCTGGGCGTTCGAGTCGCGACCGTTGCGCGAGGAACTCGCGCCCTTCTTGTGTGCCATGACGAACCTGCTCTCGGGTTGCTCAGAAAAGGGGCTGCGGGCCACATCGCAGTGGCCGCGACATCACTTGATGCCGGTGACCTTCAGGCGGGTCAGCTGCTGACGGTGACCCTGGCGCTTGCGGTAGCCGGTCTTGTTCTTGTACTTGAGGATGTCGATCTTCGGGCCCTTCTCGTCCCGGACGACCTCCGCCGTGACCTTGACCTTGGCGAGCGCAGCCGCGTCGGTCGTCACCTTCTCGCCGTCGACGAGCAGCAGCGCCGGCAGCTCGACCGTCGAACCCGCCTGGGCGGCGAGACGGTCGACGACGACGACGTCGCCCACGGCGACCTTCTCCTGGCGGCCGCCGGCCTTCACGATCGCGTACACCACGTTGCTGCTCATCTCTGCTCGTCGATAGATCACGTCGAATGCTCGTGCACCCCGCTCGGCTCCGCGCGCCCGCCGCACACCTCGGCCGAGGCCGCCAGTGAGGGGGTCGCGTCAGCTCCGACGCATCGGCCTCGACGAGGTCGACTGCGGGGCACGCACGTCGACGCGCACGCGGCGCGCCGACGTCCCAGGGTACGGACCGTGACCCGGTGGGTCAAACTCCACGGCCCGTCATCGCCCCGCGCCAGGCGCGGAGCGATGCACGTCACACCGAGGTCTCGTCGTCGTCCGAGTCGAACGTCACGAAGACCGACGGGTCGACCGGCGTGAGCTCGAGCTGGTCGGGCTCGTCGGACCCGGGACGGCGGCCCGCGAACTCCGCGAACACGTCCAGCACGGGCGCCTCGGCCACCGGCTCGGCGACCACGGCCTCCGTCCCGGCCGGGACGTCCACCGGGGCCGCGACGACGGGCTCGTCGACGGGTGCGTCCGCGACCGGCGACGCCGCGGGCTCGGGGGCCTGCGCGTCCGCCTCGGGCGCCTCGGACGCGTGCTGGTCGTGCAGCTCGTGCGCGTGCGCCGCGGCCGCCGCGATGGTCGCGAGCGTCGCCTTGACCGCCGAGCGCTCCTCGGGCAGCACGGGCACCACGGGGTGCGCGGCGGGCGCCGCGGGCTCCTTGGCGCCGCGCTTGCGGCGCGCGCGCTTGGGCTCGTCCGCCGCGGCCGCGGGAGTCGGCGCCGCCTCGGGGCGGGCACCCTTCTCGATCGGCTCGTCGTGCACGATGAAGCCGCGGCCGTGGCAGTGCTCGCACGTCTCGGAGAACGCCTCCACCAGGCCCTGACCCACGCGCTTGCGCGTCATCTGGACCAGGCCGAGCGACGTCACCTCGGCGACCTGGTGCTTGGTCCGGTCCCGGCCCAGGCACTCCACCAGACGACGCAGCACCAGGTCACGGTTGGACTCGAGCACCATGTCGATGAAGTCGATGACGATCATGCCGCCGATGTCCCGCAGCCGGAGCTGACGGACGATCTCCTCGGCGGCCTCGAGGTTGTTGCGCGTCACGGTCTCCTCGAGCGTGCCGCCCGAACCCGTGAACTTGCCGGTGTTGACGTCGACGACGGTCATCGCCTCGGTCCGGTCGATCACCAGCGACCCGCCCGAGGGCAGCCAGACCTTGCGGTCCATGCCCTTGACCAGCTGCTCGTCGATCCGGTGCGCCGCGAACACGTCACCCGTGCCGGTGTACTTCGAGACCTTCTGCGCGAGGTCGGGCGCGAGCTCGTCGATGTACGACGAGATCGTCGACCATGCCTCGTCGCCCTGGACCTGCAGCGCGCCGAAGTCGTCGTTGAAGATGTCGCGGACCACGCGGATGGCCATGTCCGGCTCGCCCTGCAGGAGCGCGGGCGCCGACGCGGTCTTGGCCTTCTTCTCGATGGCCTCCCACTGCCCCTGGAGCCGCGCGATGTCGGCGCGCAGCTCGTCCTCGCTCGCCCCCTCGGCCGCGGTGCGGACGATCACGCCCGCGGAGTCCGGCACGACCTCGCGCAGGATCTTCTTGAGGCGGTTGCGCTCGGTGTCCGGGAGCTTGCGGCTGATGCCGGTCATGCCGCCGCCCGGCACGTACACCAGGTAGCGGCCGGCGAGCGTGACCTGCGAGGTCAGGCGCGCGCCCTTGTGGCCGATCGGGTCCTTGGTGACCTGCACCAGGACCGCGTCACCCGACTTGAGCGCCTGCTCGATCCGGCGCGGCTGGCCGTCGAGGCCCGCCGCGTCCCAGTTGACCTCACCCGCGTACAGCACCGCGTTGCGACCCTTGCCCACGTCGACGAACGCCGCCTCCATGCTCGGCAGGACGTTCTGGACGCGGCCCAGGTAGACGTTGCCCACCATGGACGCCTGCTGCTGGTTCGAGACGTAGTGCTCGACGAGGACGCCGTCCTCCAGCACCGCGATCTGGGTGCGACCGGCCTTCTCGCGCACGATCATCGAGCGGTCCACCGACTCGCGCCGGGCGAGGAACTCGGACTCGGTGATGATCTGACGACGCCGTCCCGCGTCGCGCCCCTCGCGCCGGCGCTGCCGCTTGGCCTCGAGGCGGGTCGAGCCGCGCAGCGCGGTGACCTCGTCGCCACCGCGGCGACGCGGCTCGCTCTCGGCCTCACCCGTGCGCGCACCACGACGGCGACGCCGACGGCGCCGGCTCGAGCCCTCGCCCGACTCGTCGTCCGCGTCGTCCGGCGCGTCCTGCGCCGCGGGCTCGCCCGCGTCGGCATCCGTCGTCTCGTCGTCGCGGTCCGTGTCGTTCTTGCGGCGCCCACGCCCGCCCCGGCGACGGCGGCGGCGCGGCTGGTCGTCACCCGCGTCGGACTCGTCGTCCGTGTCCGTGGCCTCGTCGGCGTCCGTCGTCTCGTCGGCCTCCGCGGGCACGACGACGTCGTCCGCGCCCTGCGCCTGGGCAGCGTCGTCGGACTCCTCGGCGTCCTCGTCACGGTCGGCGGACGCGCCGCGACCGCGGCCACCGCGACCGCGGCGGCTGCGCCGGCGACCGCCACGCGCGTCCGTGCCCTCGGCGGGCTCGTCGGGCTCCGCGGTCGGCGCGGCGGCCTCGGCCTCCGCGAGCGCGGCCTCGTCGAGCTCGTCCTCGCCCACCTCGGCAGCGGCCTGCAGCGCGGCGGCCTGCTCGGCCTCCTGCGCGAGGCGGGCCGCCTGCGAGATCTCCTCGGGCGAGCCCGCGCTCGACGTCACACGACGCCGACGCTGACGCGCCTGCGTCGGGTCCGGCGCCTGGAACAGCAGTGCCGTCGTGGCCAGGCGCGGGCTGCCGGTGCTCGGCGCCGGCGCGGCGGGCTGTGCGGCGGGTTCGGCGACGGGAGCCGACGCGACCTCCTGCGGCGCGTCCTCGACGGCAGGCTCCGGGGTGGGCTGCTCGATCGCGGGCGCCGTGGTGGCGCGGCGGCTGCGGCGGCGGGCCGGTGCGGGCGTCTCGGCGGCAGCCTCCACGGCCGGCACGTCGGCCGCCGGCGCGGCGGGCTCGGCGGGCGCACCCTGCGGCGCGGCCTGCTCGTCGTCGGCCGTCGGCGCCGCCGCGGGGCGGCTCGCGGCACGGCGGCGGCGCGCGGGCTTCTCGGCGGCAGCGGGCGTCACGGCCTCCGTCGGCACGGCCGGCGCGGCCTCGTCGGCGAGCGGCTCGGAGGCAGCGCCCTCGACCTCTGCCGCGGGCGCGGCTGCCTCGACCTCGGGCGCGGCCTTCGACCGCGTCGCCCGACGGCGCTTGGCCGGTGCCTTGGCGGCCTCGGGGGCCGCCTCCGGCGGGGCGTCCGCCTGGGACTCAGGCGACGCGGTCGGCTGGTCGGACGCCACGGCGTCGGTGGACGCGGCGTCGGTCACGACGGCCTCGGGTGCCGCCGCAGGGCGCGACGCGCGGCGGCGGCGCGGCGGGGCCGCGGTGGGCTCACCCCCCGCGGTGACGCCGGTCGTGCCAGCCTGGACTGCGTTCTCGGGGGTGCTCTGCTCGGTCACGCGAACGTCTCCTGGGTACCGCGAACCACCGTCCACACCAGTGGCGGTCCTCGGTCGGTCGGTCATCGCTCACGCAGCACGTGGCGACGGAAGTCGTCGGACGCGGCCGCACACCGGGCCGGCGCGCACCATCGCCTGCTCCATCCGCACGGGCCTGTTCGGGCCTCGGGGATGTCGAGCGGCGGCTGACGCGCGCGACGCACTGGGTGCGAGCTCACGGGTTCGCCTCGCGGTGTGGTCGCTCGTCGAACCGCGGTCAGTATCGCACAGAGCGTCCGATCCGGCCCCCGTGACGACCGGGTGAGTCGGCGGTCACGTTCACGACGCCGCGTCAGCACCCGGGACCTTGGTCCCGCCGCGGACCGGGGCCGGTTTCCTAGCGTTCCCTCAGGTCACGTCGCGTGCCGCGTACAGACGCCGCCGACCGGCCCCCGCACCGCCCGCCACACCCGTGAGGCACGACCCCCGCTCGCCGCTCGCACGCTCGGAGAACCCTGTGGACGCCCTCGACCTCGCCCGCTGGCAGTTCGGTGTCACCACCGTCTACCACTTCATCTTCGTGCCGCTGACGATCGGCCTCGCGCCGCTCGTCGCGATCATGCAGACGGCGTGGCTGCGCACCGGCAACGAGCGCTGGCTGCGCCTCACCAAGTTCTTCGGCAAGCTGCTGCTCATCAACTTCGCGATCGGTGTCGCCACGGGCATCGTCCAGGAGTTCCAGTTCGGCATGGCCTGGCCGAGCTACTCGCGGTTCGTCGGCGACGTGTTCGGCGCACCGCTCGCGATGGAGGCGCTCGCCGCGTTCTTCGTCGAGTCCACGTTCCTGGGCCTGTGGATCTTCGGGTGGGACCGCCTGCCCAAGAAGATCCACCTCGCGTGCATCTGGGCGGTCGCGATCGCGACGAACCTCTCGGCGTTCTTCATCCTCGCGGCCAACTCGTGGATGCAGCACCCCGTCGGCACGACGTACAACTTCGAGACCGGTCGCGCCGAGATGACCGACATCGGCGCCGTGCTGACCAACCCGACCGTGCTGGCCGCGTTCCCGCACACCATCAGCGCCGCATTCCTGACCGCGGGCACGTTCGTCGCGGGCATCGCCGCCTGGTGGATGGTCAAGAAGGTCCGCTCGGGTGACGCCGCGACCGCACGTGACGTGTACCGCCCCGCGGTGATCCTGGGCCTGGTCACGATGCTCGTGTCCGGTGCGGGCGTCGCGCTCTCGGGCGACTGGCAGGCCAAGCTGATGTTCGACCAGCAGCCGGCCAAGATGGCCGCGGCCGAGGGCCTGTGCGAGTCCACCGACGGAGCGTCGTTCTCGATCCTGGCGATCGGCGACCTGTCGAACGACTGCGACGGCGTCACGCACGTCATCGAGATCCCGGGCCTCACGTCGTTCCTGGCGACCGGCGACTTCGACTCCCGCATCCGGGGCGTGGACGAGCTGCAGGACTACTACGCGCAGTGGGTCAGCGACTGGGAGCAGGAGAACGGCGTCGCCCCCACGTTCGACGACTCCACGAACTTCTACCCGAACCTCCTGATCACCTACTGGTCCTTCCGCCTCATGATCGGGTTCGGCATCGGCTCGGCCGCGCTCTCGCTCGCCGCGCTGTGGCTGCTGCGCCGCAAGGGCTCGACCACCGACAAGCCGTGGTTCGGCCGGCTCGGCATCGCCGCGATCGCGACGCCGTTCCTGGCCTCGGCGTTCGGCTGGATCTTCACCGAGATGGGCCGCCAGCCGTGGGTGGTCGCGCCGAACCCGAACGCCTCGGGCGTCGACGGCGTGTGGCTGCTGACCGCGCGCGGGATCTCCGACCAGGCGAGCGCGACGAACATCCTCGTCTCGCTGATCGGCTTCACGTTGCTGTACGGCGTGCTGGCCGTCGCCTGGTACCGGCTCATGCACCGCTACACGATCGAGGGCGTGGCCGCGAGCGAGAAGGACCCGTCCCCGGAGGCGCGCGCCGCCCGGAGCGACGCGTCCGACGACGACGCCCCCCTGTCCTTCGCCTACTGAGCCCGAGACGGAGACCACACCATGGAGCTCACGACCGTCTGGTTCGTGCTGATCGCGGTCCTGTGGACCGGCTACCTCGTCCTCGAGGGCTTCGACTTCGGCGTCGGCATGCTCCTGGGCATCCTGCCGAAGAAGGAGGACAAGGAGCGCGAGCGCCGCGTCATGATCAACACCATCGGCCCCGTCTGGGACGGCAACGAGGTGTGGCTGCTCACCGCGGGCGGCGCGACGTTCGCGGCGTTCCCGGAGTGGTACGCGACGCTGTTCTCGGGCTTCTACCTGCCGCTGTTCCTCATCCTGGTCGCGCTCATCGTGCGCGTCGTCGCGTTCGAGTGGCGCGGCAAGATCGACGACGACCGGTGGCGTGCGTGGGCCGACCGCGCGCTGATCTTCGGCTCGTGGCTGCCGTCGGCGCTGTGGGGCGTCGCGTTCGCCAACATCGTGCGCGGCGTCGAGCTCGACGCGGCGCACGAGTACGTGGGCGGGTTCTGGGCGCTGCTCAACCCGTTCGCTCTGCTCGGCGGTGCGGTGACCACGCTCATCTTCCTCACGCACGGCGCGATCTTCCTGGCGCTCAAGTCCGACGGGGACATCCGCCGGCGCGCGGGCGACCTCGCGGCACGCCTGTCGATCGTCACGGTCGTCGTCGCCGGTGCGTGGGCGGTCTGGCTGCAGCTCGCCTTCTCCGACCAGGCGTGGACCTGGGCCGCCGTGGCGGTCGCCGCGGTCGCGCTGGTCGGCGTCGTCGTCGCGACCCGGCTGCGCCGCGAGGGGCAGGCGTTCATCGCCTCGGCCGTGGCGATCGTCGCCGCCGTCGTGCTCATCTTCGGCTCGCTGTTCCCCGACGTGATGCCCGCGTTCGACGTGGCGAACTCGCTCACCGTGGACAACGCGTCCTCGACCGACTACACGCTGACGGTCATGACGTGGGTCGCCGTGATCCTCACGCCGCTCGTCCTGCTGTACCAGGGCTGGACGTACTGGGTGTTCCGCAAGCGCCTGTCGACCGCGGACATCCCCGCCCCCACGGGCCTGACGTTCACGCGCCCGCAGCCCGCGCCGACGGCTCCCACGGGCGCATCGGGTTCACTGGAGGCGTGAAGCCGCTCGACCCCCGCCTGCTGCGGTACGCCCGTGCCGCACGCGGCTACCTCGCCCTGACGGTCGCGCTCGGCCTGCTCACGGCCGCGCTCGTGGTGACGCAGGCGCTGCTGCTCGCCCGCGTGCTCGGCACCGCGGTCAGCGACGGCGCGGCGCTCGGCGACGGCGCGTGGTCGACGGCCGCTCCCCTGGTGGGCTGGCTCGCCGCGGTGGTGCTCGCGCGCACGCTCGTGACCACGCTCCAGGAGCGGTACGCGCACCGCGCCGCGGTCCGCGCGATCGGCGAGCTCCGGGAGGCCGTCGTGGCGCGCGCCGTCGCGCAGGGTCCGCGCCGCCTGGGCGACGGCCGCGGGCCGCACGTCGTCGCGCTCGCGACGCGCGGCCTCGACGCGCTCGAGCCCTACTTCGTGCGGTACCTGCCCCAGCTGGTGCTCGCCGCGACCGTGACCCCCGCGACGCTGCTGGTGATCCTGGGCCAGGAGTGGGTGTCCGCGGTGATCCTGGTCGCGGTGCTGCCGTTGGTGCCGATCTTCATGTGGTTGGTCGGTCGGCTCACGCAGGGCAGGTCCGAGCGCGGGCTGGCCACCATGCAGCGGCTCTCGGCCCAGGTGCTCGACCTGCTCGCGGGCCTGCCGACGCTGCGCGCGCTGGGCCGCGAGGCCGGTCCCGCGGCCCGCGTGCGGTCCCTGGGCGACGCGCACCGGCGCGCGACCATGGGCACGCTGCGCATCGCGTTCTTGTCCGGCATGGTGCTCGAGCTGCTGACGACGTTGTCCATCGCGCTCGTGGCCGTCGGCATCGGGCTCCGACTGGTCGACGGCCACCTCGACCTGGTGACCGGTCTCGCGGTGCTGGTGCTCGCGCCCGAGGTCTTCGCGCCCCTGCGCGCCGTGGGTGCGCAGTTCCACGCGTCCACCGACGGCGTCGCCGCCGCCGAGGCGGCGTTCGCGATCCTGGACGAGCCCGCCGACGACCACGACGGCACGCGCCCGGCCCCCGACCTGCGCGCGGCACGCCTGCACGTCGAGCACGTGAGCGTCGCGTCGGCACGCGGGCTCGCCCCGCACGACGTGTCCTTCACGCTGGCCCCCGGCCGCGTCACCGCGCTCGCCGGCCCGCCCGGAGCGGGCAAGTCCACCACGGTCGAGGTGCTGCTGGGGCTGCTGCGTCCCACCACGGGACGCGTGACGCTCGACGACGGTGCCGCGCGGGTCACCGTCGCCGACGCCGACGGCGCGCCCGACGTGGTGCGCGCGTCGCTGTGGCGCCAGGTCGCGTGGGTCCCGCAGCGGGCCGTGATCGAACCGGGCACGCTCGTGGCCACGGTGGGCGGCGACGCCGACGCGCGCACGCATGCCGCCCGGGTCACCGGGCTCGACGCCGTGGTCGACGAGCTGCCCGACGGGTGGGACACACCGGTCGGCCGGGGCGGTCACGGGCTGTCCGTGGGCCAGGCGCAGCGCGTCGCGCTGACCCGTGCGCTGGTGGGCGACGCCGCGCTCGTCGTGCTCGACGAGCCCACGGCGCACCTGGACGTGAACGCCGAGCAGGTGCTGCTGCAGACCGTCGCGGCGCTGCGCGAGGCGGGCCGGACCGTGCTGCTCGTGGCCCACCGGCCCGCGCTGCTCGCGTGCGCCGACGAGGTGGTCGAGGTCGCGGACCTGCCGGCCGACGTAACCGCTGCGGCGGTCGCGCCGTGACCGCACCGACGACGACGAGCCTGCCCCTGCGCCCCCCGCGGGGCACGCTGCGGCGGGCCCTCGCGCTGCTCGAGGTCGACCGGTCCCGCCTGGCGCTGGCCGTGCTGCTCGGCACGCTCGCGCTCGGCTGCGCGGTCGCGCTGGCCGCGACGTCCGCGTGGCTCATCGCGCGCGCGTCGCAGATGCCCCCCGTGCTCACGCTGTCGGTGGCCACCGTGGGCGTGCGCGCCTTCGGCATCGGCCGCGGCGTGCTGCGGTACGTCGAGCGCCTCGTCTCGCACGACCTCGCGCTCGCCGGGATGACGACGCTGCGCACCACGGTGTACGACCGGCTCGCGGCGGGCCGCGGCCGGGCCGTGCTGGGGGTGCGCCGCGGTGACCTGCTCGCGCGTGTCGGCGCCGACGTCGACGCGGTGGGCGACCTGGTGGTCCGCGGCCTGCTTCCCGCGGCCGTCGCGACCGTGCTGGGGCTCGCGACGGTCGGTGCGATGACGGCGTTCTTCCCGCCCGCCGCCGCCGCGCTCGCGGTGTGCCTGGTCCTGGCGGGCGTCGTGGCGCCGTGGCTCGCGGGGCGCGCCGCGCGCACCACCGAACGCGCCGGTGCGCAGGCACGCGCCCGCGTCGGCGCCGAGGCGCTCGCCCTGCTCGACGACGCGGGGCCGCTCACCGTCGCCGGTCGCGTGCCCGAGCGCCTCGCCGCGCTGCGCGCCGCGGACGACGGCGCTCAGGCGGCGGTCGACGCGGGTGCGGGCCCCGCCGCTCTCGCCGCGGGGCTCGGCCAGCTGGCCACCGGCCTGGCGGTGCTCGCGGCGCTCGTCACGGGCGTGCCCGCGGTGGGCGCCGGCTCGCTCGACCCCGTGCTGCTCGCGGTCGTCGTGCTGACGCCGCTCGCGGCGTTCGAGGCCACGTCGCTGCTGCCCGCGGCCGCCGTCCAGGTGCACCGGTCGCGCGCCGCGGCGGCCCGCGTCCTGGCCCTGCTCGACGACGCGGCGGGCACCGACGACGACGCGGCGGACCCGGGCGCCGGACCGTCCGCCAGGGTCGCTGAACCCGCCGACGTGGTGGCGCGCGAGCCGGTGCTCCGCGCGACGGGGCTCACGGTCGGCTGGCCCGGTGGCCCCGCCCTGGTGAGCGGCCTCGACCTCGAGCTGCGGCCGGGGCGCTCGATCGCCGTCGTCGGCCCGAGCGGTGCGGGCAAGACGACGCTGCTGCTCACGCTCGGCGGCCTGCTGCCGCCCCGCGCGGGGCGGCTCACGCTCGGCGGCGCCGCGCTGCACGGCGAACCGGGTGACGCCGTCGTCGTCGTGCCCGAGGACGCGCACGTCTTCGGGACCACCGTGCTCGAGAACCTGCGCGTCGCGCGGGGCGACCTCGGCCCGGACGCGGCGACCGCGGCGCTGCACCGCGCGGGTCTCGGCGCATGGCTCGCGGCACTGCCCGACGGGCTCGACACGCTCCTGGGTCCGGACGCACGCACGGTCTCGGGCGGCGAGCGCCGCAGGCTGCTGCTCGCGCGTGCGCTCGTCTCCCCCGCGCCACTGCTCCTGCTCGACGAGCCCACCGAGCACCTGGACCGGGCGGGTGCCGACGCCGCGCTCGACGCGCTGACGGGCGATCCCGCGCGCGGCGTGCTCGTGGTCACGCACCGGCTCACGGGCCTGGCCGCGGTCGACGAGGTGATCCGCATCGCGCACGGACGCGTGGTCGCGCGCGGGTCGCACGCGCACCTCCTGTCGCACGACGCGGGCTACCGTGAGGCCGTGCGGCACGAGCGCGAGGACGGACGATGACCAACACGACGACGGGCCCCGGCGGGCCGGACCTGGACGACGACGGCACGCGGCCCGGCGAAGGCCTGTTCCCGGTGGCCGGGACGCCGTTCACGGGCGGCGTCATGTCCGACCACCACGCGTCCCCCGTGCCGCTCACGGGTGATGCGCTCACCGACCTGCTGGACGCGATCCTGGCGGTCGCGGGCGAGCTGGACCTGCCCGCGGTCCTCAACCGGTTCGTCCAGGTGAGCGCCGAGCTGACCGGCGCACGCTACGGCGCGATCAACGTGCTCGACGCCGACGGCGTGTCCACGACGTTCGTCTACACCGGCGTGCCCACCCCCGTGGCCCGCATGATGGGCCACGCGCCGCACGCGCGCGGCGTGCTGGGCCAGATCCCGGCCATCGGCGCGCTGCGGCTCGACGACCTGACCGACCACCCCGCGTTCCAGGGCTGGCCCTCGCACCACCCGTCGATGGGCTCGTTCCTGGGCGCCTCGGTGCGCGTGGACGACCACATCTTCGGCCAGCTGTACCTCTCGGAGAAGGCCGGCGGGTTCACCGACTCCGACGAGCAGACCGTGATCGCGCTCGCCGCGGCCGCGGGCGTGGCCGTGGCCAACGCGCAGCTGTACGCCGAGTCGGCGCGCCGCGAGCACTGGCTGCGCGCGGGCCAGGAGATCACGACGATGCTGCTCGAGGGCATCGACGAGGAGGAGGCGCTCGAGCACATCGCCGCGACCGCGCGCGCCGTGGCGGGCGCCGACACCGCCGCGCTCGCGCTGCCCGGCATGGGCGGTCAGCTGCTCATCGAGCTCGCGGACGGGCACGACGCGGACAAGCTCGTGGGCGTCGCGATGCCGCAGGGCGGACGCGCGTGGACCGTGATGACCGAGGGCCGCGGGCTGCTCACGCCGTCGCTGTCCGCATCCCGCAACGTCAAGCTCGAGGAGATGCGGGCGTTCGGTCCGGCGATGTTCGCCCCGCTGCAGACCTCGGGCCGCGGCGTCGGCGTCCTGGTGCTGCTGCGCCGCATCGGCAGCCTCCCGTTCGAGGAGAGCGACCTGGCCACCGCCGAGTCGTTCGCGTCGCAGGCCGCGCTCGCGTTCGTGCTCGCCGAGGCCCGCCACGCGCAGGACATCGCCGCGCTGCTCGACGAGCGCGAGCGCATCGCACGCGACCTGCACGACCTGGCGATCCAGCAGCTGTTCGCCACCGGCATGCAGCTCGAGACGGTGCGCCGCCGCGCCGCTCGCGGCGTCGACGCGACCGAGCTCACGACGATCGTCGAGGAGGCGCTCGACAACGTCGACTCCTCAGTGCGGCAGATCCGTCAGATCGTGCACGCGCTGCGCGACCCCGACGCCGCGACCGCGCTCACCGAGCGCCTGCGGCGCGAGGCCTCGTTGGCCCGCACGGGCCTCGGGTTCGCCCCGTCGCTCGTCGTGACGCTCGACGGCGCGCCGCTGTCCGACGACGGGCTCGACGAGGACCGCCTCGACGAGCGCGTGGGCACCGCGCTGACCGACGACGTCGTCGCCGTGGTCCGCGAGGGCCTGGCGAACGCGGCCCGGCACGCGCACGCGTCGTCGGTGACCGTGCGGATCAACGTGCGCGGTCAGGGTCCCCTGGGCGCCGTCGAGGTCGAGGTGCAGGACGACGGCGTCGGGCTGCCCGCCGTGCGGGACCGGCGGTCCGGCACGGGCAACCTCGCGTCCCGGGCCCGCCAGCACGGCGGCACGTTCACGCTGGGCACCGCGCCCGAGGGGCACGGCACGCTCCTGACCTGGCAGGCGCCGCTCGGCTGACCGCCGGGACCCGGCTCAGTGGCCGGGCTCGGCCCGCCAGCCGGAGTGCTTGCGCGACGCGACCCACGCGGCGACCTGTGTGCGGCGCTGCAGGCCCATCTTCGCCAGGAGCGACGTGATGTGGTTCTTCACGGTCTTCTCCGCGACGCCCAGCCGCTCGGCGATCTCCCGGTTGGACAGGCCCTCGCCGATGAGGTCGAGCACACGCAGCTCGCTCGGCGTGAGGTTCTCGGTCGGGTCGTCGTGGCCCGCGCGGCGGCGCGTCACGGTGCGCTCGTCGAGCAGCGTGCGGCCCGCGGCGACGCTGCGGATCACGTCCGTGATCTCCGCGCCGCGCACGGACTTCAGCAGGTAGGCGACCGCACCCGCCTCGAGCGCCGCGGCGAGCGCGTCGTCGTCGTCGAACGACGTGAGGACGATCGCCCGCGCGTCCGGCTGCGTCTCGCGCACCTGGCGCATGAGGTCGATCCCGGTCCCGTCCGGGAGCTGCAGGTCGACGAGCATGACCTGCGGGTGCACCAGCGTGGCGCGGCGGACGCCGTCGGCCACGGAACCGGCCTCCGCGACGACCGTCATGCCCTCCGTGCGTTCCACCACCTCCGCGATCCCTCGGCGGACGACCTCGTGGTCGTCGACGATCATGACCGTGATCGGTCCCTGCTTCCCGGCGTCGAGGTTCGGCACGATGGCATCGTAGCCAGGCATGAGGACGATCCTGTTGCCCACCACGCTCGAGGAGCCCGTCGACCTGCCCGCCGGGTGGCGCTCCGTGCCCTACGACCCGGCCCTGCCGCTGCCCGCGTTCGCGTCCGACGCCGAGGTCCTCGTCGTGTGGGGCAACCGGCGCGCGAGCCTCGCGGAGGCCGCGGAACGCCTCACGTCGCTGCGGTGGGTGGCGTGCCTCGCGGCCGGCACGGACGCGGTCGAGGAGGCCGGGTTCCCCGCGCACGTGCAGGTCACGTCCGGCCGGGGGCTGCACGACGGCCCGGTGGCCGAGCACACGCTCGCGCTCGTGCTGGCGTGCGCCCGACGCGTGCCGGACATGGTGCGCTCGCAGGACGAGCGCCGCTGGGCGTCCGAGCTGGGCGGTGTGCAGAAGGTGCACGACACCGCGTTCCGCACGCTCGCGGGCGCGCACGTCGTGGTGTGGGGCTTCGGCTCCATCGCCGCGCGCCTGGCTCCCCTGCTCGGCGCACTGGGTGCGCGGGTCACGGGCGTCGCGCGCAGCGCGGGCGAGCGCGCCGGCGTCCCGGTCGTCACGCCCGACGCCCTGCCGGACCTGCTGCCGGGCGCCGACGTGCTGATCGGCATCCTGCCGGCGACGGCCGCCACCCGGCACGCGATCGGCCGGACCATGCTCGCCGCGCTCCCGTCGCACGCCGTCGTCGTCAACGTCGGCCGCGGCAGCACGCTCGACGAGGACGCGCTCCTCGACGCGGTCCGCACGCGCCGGCTCGCGGCCGCCGCGCTGGACGTGTTCGACCGCGAGCCGCTGCCCGCGTCGAGCCCGCTGTGGGCCGAGCCGCGCGTGCTCGTGAGCCCGCACGCGGCCGGCGGACGGCCGCAGCACGCGGGTGCGTTCCTGACCGCGGCGCTGCGCACGTACGACGCGGGCGAGGAGCTGCCCAACCTGGTGGGCTGACGACCCGGCGCGCCCCCGGTGACCCGCCGCGGTCGGCTCAGGCGCGCGGCAGCCGGGGCGCGGGCTGGCAGCGCGGGCAGAAGGCCGCGCTGCGGTTCATGAACTCGACGCGGCGCACGGGTGTGCCGCACCGCGGGCACGGCCGGCCCTCCTGCCCGTAGACCGCCAGGCTGCGGTCGAAGTACCCCGACGCGCCGTTGACGTTGACGTACAGCGCGTCGAAGCTCGTGCCGCCCTGCGCGAGCGCCTCGGTCATCACGTCGGCCGCGGCGTCGAGCACGCGCTGCACGTCGATCCGCCGCAGCGCACCCGTCTGGCGCGCGAAGTGCACACGCGCGCGCCACAGCGCCTCGTCGGCGTAGATGTTGCCCACGCCGGAGACGAGCGTCTGGTCCAGCAGCGCGCGCTTGATTCCCGTGCGCCGGGCACGGACCGCGGCGACGAGCGCCGCCCGGTCGAGTGCGGGGTCCAGCAGGTCGCGTGCGATGTGCGCGACGGGCTCGGGCACCGCGGCGAGCGCCGAGCCGCGACCGCCCGGCGCGCCGTCGGGCGTCGGGACCAGGTCCTGGACGCTGAGGTGGCCGAAGGTGCGCTGGTCGACGAAGTCGAGCGCGCCCCCGTCGTCGAGCCGCAGGCGGACACGCAGGTGCACGTGCGGCGGGTCGGTGCCCACCGTCGCCGCCGAGCGCACCAGCAGCTGCCCGCTCATGCCGAGGTGGACCAGGACCGCCTCGTCGGGAACACCGTCCGCGGCCGCCAGCGGCAGCCACAGGAACTTGCCGCGTCGCACGGCGGCGGCGAGCCGACGGCCCCGCAGCCGCCCGACGAGGTCCGCCGGTCCGGCCACGTGCCGACGCACGCTGTAGGCGCGCAGCACCTCGACGTCCGTGACCGTACGCCCCACGACGTGGCGTTCCACGCCGTCGCGGACGGTCTCGACCTCGGGCAGCTCGGGCACGTGCCGTGCGGCGTCAGCGCGTCGACGTCGAGCGCTGCTCGACCTCGGCGTCCTGCGGGCAGGGCTCGTCGGCCCGCGCGCGCAGGGCCAGGAACGCGGCCTCGGCGGCCTGCTGCTCGGCGACCTTCTTGGCCGGGCCCGTCCCGGTGCCGTGCACCTCACCGCCCACGACCGCGTGCGCCGTGAACGTCCGCGCGTGGTCCGGGCCGGTCCCCGTGACCTCGTACGAGGGTGCCCCGAGCCCGAGTGCGGCCGCGAGCTCCTGCAACGACGTCTTCCAGTCCAGGCCCGCGCCGAGCCCGGCCGCGGCCTCGAGGGTGGGACCCACGAGCTTCTCGACGACGGTGCGCGCGTGCTCGAGCCCGTGCGTGAGGTACACCGCGCCGAACAGGGCCTCGAGCGTGTCGGACAGGATCGAGTCCTTGTCCCGGCCGCCCGTGGCGATCTCGCCCTTGCCCAGCAGCACGTACCGGCCCAGGTCGAGCTCGCGCGCCACCGCGGCCAGGCCGCGCTGCGACACCGTCGCGGCGCGCATCTTGGCGAGCGCGCCCTCGGGCTCGTCGGGGCGGCGGCGGTACAGCGACTCCGTGACGACCAGGCCGAGCACGGTGTCCCCCAGGAACTCGAGGCGCTCGTTGGTGGGGATGCCACCCGCCTCGTGCGCGAACGACCGGTGCGTCAGCGCGAGCACGAGAAGCTCGGGGTCCAGGTGGACCCCGAGCTTCTCGAGAAGGTCGGTGGCTGCCGCGCTCATCGCGTGGTGCGGGCCGACGGCGCCGTCAGGAACGACACCCGCGTCAGCGGGCGTCGAACTCGCTGCGCAGCGCCTCGGCGTACTGACGGCCGTTGTACGTGCCGCACGACTGGCACGCCGTGTGCGGCCGCTTGTCGGCCCTGCAGTTCGGGCAGGTGCTGAGCGTCGTGGCAGTGGTCTTCCACTGCGACCGACGCGCACGGGTGTTGCTGCGCGACATCTTGCGCTTCGGAACCGCCACGGCTAGCTCTCTTTCGTCTCGTCGACCGGGCTCACCAGGCCGCTCAGGGCGGACCAGCGAGGGTCAAGCGTCTCATGCGAATGGTCAGGGTCGTCCGCCAGGGGCGCTCCGCACTCGGAGCACAGTCCCGGGCAGTCGGGCCGGCACAACGGACGGAACGGCAGTGCCGTCACGACCGCGTCCCGCAGCGCGGGCTCCAGGTCGACCAGGTCGCCCTCGAGCTCACGCACGTCCTCCTCGTCGTCGCCCGCCTCGGCAGCGGCGGTCGCACGCTCGGGGTACACGTACAGCTCCGTGAGCGACACGTCGACGTCGTCGACGACCTCGCCCAGGCAGCGCACGCACTCCCCGACCGCCCGACCCCGGACCGAACCGGTGACCAGGACCCCCTCCATGACCGCCTCGAGCCGGAGGTCCAGCTCGAGATCGCTCCCTTCGGGGATGCCGATCACGTCGGTACCGAGATCCGCCGGAGCGGCGACCGTGCGCTGGGCCGTTCGCGTCGATCCCGGACGTCGGCCGAGCTCGAGGGTGTCGAGCACGAGCGGCGAACGGGGATCGAGGTGAACCGGGCGCTGCACAGCCGTCCCCTCGTCGAGTTCCTGGATCTCGGTCCGCCAGACCGGCAGGACCAACGGGCAACTCTACAGGTCCGCGCGCGGCCCGCCCAAATCCGTCGGGCACGTCCCGGGCGCACCGGACGTGACGTTCCGCACCCTCACTCCTCCGGCGCGAGCCTGCCCGCGAGCTTGGCCCGCCCGGCCTGCACCTGCGCGAGCACCTTGCCCAGGTCGATCTCGAAGTCCGCGAGCCTGCGGTCGCAGTAGTCGTCGGCGTCGCGCCGCAGCTCGTCGGCCACCTGCTCGGCATCCGCGACGACCTGTGCCGCGCGCTCGTGCGCGGCCGTGACCACGGCCTCCTGCGCCACGAGCTCGGCGGCCTCGCGCCGCGCCCGCTCCAGGATCCGCTCGGCGTCCTGCTGCGCGGCCGCGCGTGCGGCGTCGGCGTCCGCGAGCACCTGGTCCGCGCGCGTCAGCTGGTCCGGCAGCACCTCACGCGCCTGCGCCACCAGGTCCAGCAGCTCGGCCCGGCTGACCAGGACCGACGCCGACATCGGCATGCTGCGCGCCGCCATGACCGCCTGCTCGAGCGCGTCCAGCACGCCCGTCAGACCCTCGGTCCGCTCGTTCGCCTCGCTCACCGACCGCTCCTCTCGTCGTGGTCCAGCCTCGCACGTGCCTCAGCCGCGTGCGGCCAGGGCCTCGCGCACGGCCGCCTCGACCTCGCTGCCCACCAGGTCGCCGACCGGTCCGCCGTGCCGCGCCACATCCTTGACCAGCGACGACGCGATGTGGGCGAGCGCCGGGTCCCCCACGACGAACACCGTCTCCACCCCGGACAGGTGCCGGTTCATGAGCGCCATGGGCAGCTCGCCGTCGAAGTCGGCACCGCCGCGCAGCCCCTTGACCACGGCCGACGCGCCCACGTCCCGGACGAAGTCGGCCAGCAACCCCGGGACCACCTCGACGCGGATGCCGGCGTCGTCCGCGAACGCCCCGCGTGCGAGCGCGACGCGCCTCTCGACGTCGAGCAGCGGCGACTTGGCGGAGTTGCGTGCCACGGCCACGACGACCTCGTCGAACATCGTGCGCGCGCGGCGCACCACGTCGACGTGGCCGAGCGTCACGGGGTCGAACGACCCGGGGCACACGGCGAGGCTCACGCGTCCACCCTAGGCCAGCGGGTCGGCCGGCTGGCGGTGCAGCACGCGCAGCACGGTCGCCGCGGTCTCGTCACCCGGGCCGGCGGCGCCGACGGACGACGGGGTCAGCTCCGCCTCGCCGACCACCGCGTAACCGAGCCGGGAGTAGAACGGCACGTTGCGCGGGTCGGTGGTGCCCAACCAGGTCGCCGCGCCCGCCGCGTCGTACCGCCGCAGGCGGTGCTCGAGCAGCCGTGCACCCAGGCCGGCGCCCTGCCGCTCGGGCCGGACCGCGAGGTAGTTGAGGTACGGCGCGGGAGCCGCGGGCGCCCACGTCGCCGCGGCGCCGAGGCGTGCCAGCACGTCCGCGGCACGTGCGCGCCCGACGAGCGCCGCCAGCACTCCGGGACCGGTCGGCAGCGTGCGGAGCACGGGGTGCTGCGCGTCGAGCCCCGGCTCGCGCCACGCGGCCGCCGCGAGCACCTCGCCGTCCTCGACGAGCACGTCCACACCGCCCAGCGCGACGTAGCGGTCCACCGAGGGACCGAGCCACGCCGCGCACGCGTCGTCGCGCGTGCCCTCGTCGGGCAGCACCCAGCGCATGAGCGGGTTGTCGTGGTACGCGCGGGCCAGCACGGTGCGCACCGCGGGCGCGTCGGCGGGGCCCGCCTGTCGGACGAGCCTCATGCGTCGGGCCCGGCGTCGTCGGCCGTGGCAGACGGTGTCGCGTCGGGCTCGGCGAACCAGACCGCGGTCTCGCCGTAGCTGCGGGAGTCGAACCGGTGCAGCCCCGCGGGCCAGGCGGGCTCCGGCGCACGCGTGGACCGCTCGACCACGACGACCGCTCCGGACGCGAGCGCTCCGGTCAGCCCCGCCAGGACCGCCGCGAGGTCGGCCTCCGCCAGGTCGTACGGCGGGTCGACGAGCACGAGGTCCCAGGACGCGGTCACCGGGCGCTCCACGAACCGCTCGGCCCGCTCGGTGGCGACGACGACCACGCCCGCGAGCCCGAGGGCCGCGACGTTGCGCCGGCAGACGTCCGCCGCGGAGCGCGCGGCCTCGACCAGCGTGACGGCCGCCGCACCCCGGCTCGCCGCCTCGAGGCCGAGCGCGCCGGACCCCGCGAACAGGTCGAGCACACGGGCGCCGTCGACCGCGTCGAGGTGCTCGAGCCGCGAGAACAGCGCCTCACGGACGCGCTCGCTGGTGGGGCGCGTGCCGGCGCGCGGGACCGTGAGCACTCGTCCTCCGACGCTGCCCGCCACGATCCGCGTCACGCGGCCGCCCTCGATCCGGTCACGGCTGCGACCCTCTCACGGCGGTGCCCCGACCCTGACCCCGGCGTGCTCATGCGCGGTCCAGGAACTCGTCGCGCTCGCCCGCCAGGAGCTGGTCGATCGCGGCACGCAGCGCGGGGTGCCCGACCAGCTCGGGGTCGGCCTCCACCACCGCACGCGCATCCGTGCGTGCCTGCTCGATGAGGTCGCCGTCACGCGCGACGCGCAGCAGCCGCAACGACGACGCGGCGCCGGACTGCGACGCACCCAGCACGTCCCCCTCACGCCGCTGCTCGAGGTCGAACTGCGCGAGCGCGAACCCGTCGAGCGTCTCGGCCACCGTCCGCAGGCGGTCGTCCCCCGGCGTCCCCGGGCGCGCGCCCGAGACCAGCAGGCACACACCGGGCGCCGTCCCGCGGCCGACCCGGCCGCGCAGCTGGTGCAGCTGCGAGACGCCGAACAGGTCCGCGTCCAGGATCACCATCGCGGTCGCCTCGGGCACGTCGACGCCGACCTCGACCACCGTGGTCGAGACCAGCACGGGCGTC
Organism: Cellulomonas gilvus ATCC 13127; assembly: GCF_000218545.1. Taxonomy (NCBI): domain Bacteria; kingdom Bacillati; phylum Actinomycetota; class Actinomycetes; order Micrococcales; family Cellulomonadaceae; genus Cellulomonas; species Cellulomonas gilvus. The sequence goes on along the minus strand of NC_015671.1, from coordinate 1,282,001 downwards.
CGGCCCGCGGCGAAGTCCGCGAGCGCGCGGTCCTTGTCCTCGGGCGGGAGCTTGCCGTGCAGCACGCCGATGCCGACGCCCGCGAGCTCGTCCAGGCCGCGCAGCTCGTCGGCCACCTCGAGCACCGCGCGCGGCGGTCGCCGTGCCGCGGCACCCTGGTCGCCGAGCGTCGCGGCGCCGGGCTCGACCAGGTCGGCACCGTCCGCGTCGTCGCCCGTGATGCGCGGGCACACCACGTACGCGCGGCCTCCCTTGTCCACCTCCTCGCGCACGCGCACCCACGTGCGCGCCATCCACGCCGGGAGGTCGGCCGGCACGACGAACGACGTGATCGGCGACCGGCCCGCGGGCAGCTCACGCAGCACCGACGTCTCGAGGTCGCCGAACACCGTCATCGCGACGGTGCGCGGGATCGGCGTCGCCGTCATGGCCAGCAGGTGGGGCTGCGCAGCCGCCTTGGCGCGCAGCGCGTCGCGCTGCTCGACCCCGAACCGGTGCTGCTCGTCGACCACCACGAGCCCCAGCTCGGCGAACTGGACGTTCTTCTCCAGCAGCGCGTGCGTGCCCACGACGATGCCCGCGGCCCCCGACGCCGCGTCCAGGAGCGCCGTGCGCCGTGCCGCACCCGTCACCGAGCCGGTCAGCAGCGTGACGCGCGTGCCGTGCTCGGCCCCGCCCAGCAGGCCCCCCTCGGCCAGGTCGCCCAGCAGCGCGCGCAGCGAACGCGCGTGCTGCGCGGCCAGCACCTCGGTGGGCGCGAGCAGCGCCGCCTGGCCGCCCGCATCCACCACCTGCAGCATCGCGCGCAGCGCGACCACGGTCTTGCCCGAGCCGACCTCGCCCTGCAGGAGCCGCTGCATGGGCACGGGCCGGGCGATCTCCTGCGCGATCTGCTCCCCGACCTCGCGCTGCCCCGCGGTCAGCGCGAACGGCAGGCGCGCGTCGAACGCGTCGAGCAGGCCACCCGGGACCGGTGGCCGCGCGACTGCCGCCTGCGCCGCGGCCCGCACGCGCCGCCGCGCGAGCTCGGCCTGCAGCACGAACGCCTCCTCGTACCGCTGCCGCTGCTGCGCGACGCGCCAGTCCTGCTCGGTCTCGGGCCGGTGCAGCCGGCGCAGCGCGGGCAGCAGCTCGCCGTACCCGCGCTCCTGCCGCACCTCGGCCGGGACGGGATCGGGCACGTCGCCGTCCCGCAGGCCGTCCAGCACCACCTGGACCGTGGTGGCGATCTTGGCGCTGTCCAGCGTCGCGCTGGCCGGGTAGACCGGGATCGGGCGTTCGGCGTGCTCGATCGCGGCGCCCTCGTCGTCGGCGTCGAACCACACCACCGCGGGGTTGGCCAGCTGCGCGCGGCCGTTGAACCAGCCGACCTTGCCGGTGAACAGACCGCGCCGGCCGGGCCGCATCTGCGCCGCGAACGCCTTGGCCATGCCCTCGCGCTGCGCGAAGAACGCAAGGTGCAGCACCGCGTGGCCGTCGGTGACCTGCGCCTCGACGCGGAGCTTGCCCGACGTGCGCGCGCGCAGCACGCCCGAGCTCGAGCGCACCTCCGCGACGATCGAGGCCTTCTCGTCGATCTCGAGCCCCGCGATGTCCGTCAGCCGGCTCGGGTCCGCGTAGCGCCGCGGGTAGTAGCGCAGCAGGTCGCCCGCCACGTGCACACCGAGCGCCTCGAACTTGGGGCCCAGGCGCGGCGCGACCTTGCCGATCGGCCGGTCCAGCGCGCCGTCCGCCGCCGCGACCCCGTCCGCGTACCGCACCGCCGGTCCTCCACTCGTCGTCACCACCGTCACCCCGGGCGCGTCAGTCGACCGCGACCAGGACCGCCCGGCCGGCGGAACCCCCGAGCACCGTCGGCTCGAGCCCGTGCCGCGCGGCGCACCGCTCGACCTCGGCCACGACCGCATCGTCGGCGGTGCCCGGCACCACGACCGTCAGGCTCTCACCCCGCGGCGCGGGGGACGCGACCAGCGACGCGACCGCGTGCTCGACGTCCGCGGCGCGCGCTCCGACGCCCCGGCCCGGACCGCCGGCCACGTCGATCGCCGCGACGCGCGCGCGCCCCGCGGCGAGCGCCGCGGCATGCACGCCCGGTGCACCGCCCGCGGTGACGAACGCCAGGACGGCGACCGCGGCGCGCGCCTCGTCGTCCGCACCGAGCACCTCGACGCCGGGGTCGTCCTGCACCGTCGCGAGCTCGTCGGGCGTGATCGCGTCACCCGGCACGACGAGCACGTGCGGGGCCGCCGCGTCCTCGACCGCGCGGCGCACGTGCGCGGCCGTCACGGGCTCCTCGGGGCAGCGCACCACGACCACCGCGCCCGCCGTGGCGAACCACGCCGCCAGGCCCGCGGACCGCGTGACGACCACGAGTCCCCAGTCGTCCGCGCCCGCGTCCTGCGGCGCCTCGAGCACGTCGAGCCGCCGGACCACCACCTGTTCACGCCGACCCACGGCGCATGCGTCGATCGCGACCTGCGGGTCGTCGGTGTGCACGTGCGCGTGCCACCAGCCGTCGGCGCCGACCACCGCGACCGAGTCGCCCACCGCTGCCAGCGCCGCGCGCAGCCGATCGCCCACGGCGGGCCCGGGCGCGGTGTCCCGCACCACGAGCATGACCTCGAACGCACCGCCCTGCGCGGCTCCCGCGGTGGCCTCGTCGCACGCCTGCGCGTGCCCGGGTGCCGGGTGCCGGTCCGGGAGCCAGTCGGTGACCGGGGCGCGCGTCGCACCCGCGGCCGCGAGCGCGAGCGCGTCGATCACGACGAGGAGCGCGCACGCGCCCGCGTCCGGCACGTGCGCGCGGCGCAGCACGGGGTGCGACGCGGAGATCCGGGCGAGCGCCTGATGTCCCGCGGCGGCGGCCTGCGCGGCGACCGCGGTGCCGTCCCCGCCCGCGTCGGCCGCGTCGGCCGCGGCCTGCGCGACCTCGTCCGCGAGCGTGAGCACGGTGCCCTCCTGCGGATCGGCCAGCGCGAGCCGGGCCGCGCGCGCCGCCGAGCCCAGCGCGAGCGCGATCCCGCGGGCGTCGACGCGTCCGGGTGCCACGCCGTCGGCCGTGCCGACGCCCCCCGCGCCGGTGGCGCCGTGCGCGAACCCCGCGAGCCACTGGCTGAGGATCACGCCCGAGTTGCCGCGCGCCGCGACCATCGCACCGCGGGCCAGCGCGGTGAGCACGTCCGCGACCGGTACGTCTCCCGGGGCGTCCAGCGCATCGACCGCGCGCACCCCGCCCTCGATCGTCAGCCACGCGTTGGTGCCCGTGTCCGCATCCGGCACGGGGAAGACGTTGACCGCGTCGATGCGCCCGCGTGCGTCGCCGAGCCCCGCGCGGGCGCCCTGCACCCACGCCGTCACCTCGGCCGTCCCGAGCGCCACGCGCGCCTCCCTCGTCGTCGTCCACGCCCGTCACCTGCCGGCGGGCACCGGCTCAGCGGCAGCGCTGCTGCATCGCGGTCCCATCCTGGTGCGGCGCACATCACCCTGCCGCACGCCGCCCACATTTGGGACGCCCCCGCGCATGGGCTAGTCTTGACCGGTTGCCCGACGGGTTCGGGCGCGCCTGGGACCAGATGCAGGACGAGACGCCGCATGCCGCGAGGCTGCCGTACGGACTGCCCCCTCCCCGACTTCGGCCGCGATCCTTCGCGGCTGTCCATGTACGACCCGCCAGAGCAACAGGAGAAGACCGTGGCCGCCACCTGCGACGTCTGCGCCAAGGGCCCGAGCTTCGGGCACAGCATCTCGCACTCGCACGTCCGCACGAAGCGTCGCTGGAACCCGAACATCCAGCGCGTCCGCGCGGTCGTCGCCGGGACGCCCAAGCGTCTCAACGTGTGCACCTCGTGCCTCAAGGCCGGCAAGGTCCAGCGCGCCGTCTGACGTACGCGTCGACGCGTCGGCTGAGCCGCCGCCCGCGGCACACCCCAGCATCATCGCAAGGCCCGCGAGGATTCACCTCGCGGGCCTTGCGTCGTGCCTGCCATGTGGCAGGGTGACCCCATGGCAGAGCAGATCGGCGAGCTGACGATCCGCCCGGCGGGTCCTGCCGACGCAGGGGCGATCGCCGCGGTGCACATCCGCTCGTGGCAGGAGGCGTACGCGGGCATCGTGTCCGCGTCGTACCTCGCGTCGCTCGACGCGACGGCGCGCACGGCCACCTGGCAGGGGTACCTCGAGCGCGGACCCGACGACGGCGTCCGGACCTGGATCGCGCAGGACGGCGTGCGCCTCCTGGGCTTCGCGTCCGTGGGGCCGAGCCGCGACGAGGACGCGCGGCGCGGTGACCTCGAGGTGTACTCGATCTACCTGGACCCCGGGACGTGGGGCCACGGCGTCGCGCGTGAGCTCATGCGCACGCTCATCAACGAGTCGGGCGAGCAGACGCCGCTCACGCTCTGGGTGCTCGCGGCCAACGAGCGCGCGCGCCACTTCTACCGACGGCACGGCTTCCAGCCCGACGGCGTGGAACGGTACGAGGACGTCGGCGGCGAGGACCTCCTCGAGGTGCGCTACCGCCGGGGCTGACCGCCCGCGAAGTGGTCCCACCCGGGACCGACGCGAGCCGGCGCACCGTCCACCGTGACGTCGGCCGCCGTGGGATCCGCGGGCACGACCGTGCCGATCGCCCGGAACGGGTCCGGGAGCGGCACGTCCGCGGGGAACGCGGCGAGCAGGCCGTGGTCCTCTCCCCCGCCGAGGACCCAGGCCCACGGGTCGGCACCCACCCGCCGGGCCGCCTCGCGGAGCTCGTCGACCGAGCCACCCAGCGCGGACGCCGCGAGGTCCACGCGGACGCCGCTCGCGCGGGCGAGCCGCCCCGCGTCCCTCAGCAGGCCGTCGGACACGTCGAGCATCGCGGTCGCCCCGGCTCGAGCGGCGGCGGGACCCGCCGCCAACGGTGAGGACGGCCGCAGGTAGGCCGCGACGAGTGCCGGGTCCGGGTCGGCGACCGACCCGTCCAGCAGCGCCAGGCCCGCCGCCGATCGGCCGAGCACGCCGGCGTGCGCGACCACGTCCCCGGGGCGCGCACCCGAGCGCAGCACGGGCGCGCGACCCGCGAGGTCGCCGTGCGCGGTCACGCCCACCACGACCACCGGCGCACCGGACAGGTCGCCGCCCACCACACCGACCCCCAGCGGCGCGCACACGTGCGCGAGCCCGCGGGCGATCCCGACGACCCAGTCCACGGCCAGGTCGCCCGGAACGGCGAGCGTCACGACGAGCGCGGTGGGCACGGCCCCCATGGCCGCGACGTCGGCGAGGTTCTGCACCGCGGCACGCCGGCCGAGGTCCGCACCGCTCGACCACGCGCGCCGGAAGTGCCGGTCCTCGACCAGCACGTCGGTCGTCACCACGTAACGACCGTCGGGTGCGGCCAGCACGGCCGCGTCGTCGCCCGGGCCGACGAGCGTCGCGTCGCCCCCCGGGAGCTCGGGCACGATCCGGGCCAGCAGCTCTTCCTCGGTCAGGTCGGCGACGCGCACCGGGCCACGCTAGCCGCCTCGTCGACCGCCGGGCGCACGCGGCACGTGGACGCACGTCACACGCCCGCGGGACCGGCGCCGGGCACACGCTGGCTACCGTGGACCGGTGCGCACCACCCCTCTGGTCCTCGGCCCGCTGCTGTGCCTCGTGCTCGCCGGCTGCGCGTCGGCCGTCGGCACCGCACCGGGGCCGTACGCGACCGACCCCGTGTGCGCGCAGGTGGTGCTCGCCACACCCGACGAGCTCGCCGAGGACCTGCCGCGCCGGGACACGACCGCACAGGCCACGACCGCGTGGGGGACGGACGGCGCGGCCGTCGTGCTGCGGTGCGGCGTCGAGCCCCTGGGACCGACGACCGATCGCTGCCAGACCGTCGACGCCGCCGACGGCACGTCCGTCGACTGGGTGATCGTCGCGTCCGACCCGGACGACGAGCAGTCGAGCGACTGGACGTTCACCACGTACGGGCGCATCCCGGCGATCGAGGTCCAGGTGCCGGCTGAGATCGCGCGCACGCACCCGTCGTCGTTCCTCGACCGGCTGGGCCGCGCCGCACAGCTCACCGAGCGCGAGCGCGGCTGCCTGTGAGGGCTCAGCGCAGCCCGGTGGGCCGCTCGAGCGCGAGCTGCACCAGCTCGTCGACCAGCTCGGGGTAGCTCAGGCCCGAGGACTGCCACATGCGCGGGTACATCGAGAACGGCGTGAAGCCCGGCATGGTGTTGATCTCGTTCACGACGACCTGGTCGTCCTCGGTGACGAACACGTCGACCCGCGCCAGGCCCTCGCAGCCCAGCGCCTCGAACGCGCGCACCGCGACCTCCTGCACGCGCGCGACCGCGTCGGGCGACAGGTCGGCGGGGCACGCGAGCCGCACGGCCGACTCGTCGAGGTACTTGGCCTCGAAGTCGTAGAACGCGTGCTTGCCGTGGTCCACGACGATCTCGCCGGGCAGCGACGCGCGCGGTCGCCGACCGCCCCGTCCGCCCAGCACGCCGCACTCGATCTCCCGGCCCACCACCGCGGCCTCGACGACGACCTTCGGGTCGTGCTCGTGCGCCGCGGCGATCGCCGCCGGCAGGTCGGCCAGGTCGGTCACCCGGGAGATGCCCAGGCTCGACCCCGCGCGAGCGGGCTTGACGAACACCGGGAGCCCGAGCGCCGCGACGCGCGCGGTGATGCCCTCCGGGTCGCGTGCGAACGCGCCGGGCAGCACCGTGACGAACGGCGAGACCGGTAGCCCGTGACCCTCGAACACCACCTTCATCATGTGCTTGTCCATGCCGACGGCCGACGCGAGCACACCCGCGCCGACGTACCGGACGTCGGCGAGCTCGAGCATGCCCTGCAGCGTGCCGTCCTCGCCGAAGGGCCCGTGCAGGAGCGGGAAGACGACGTCGATCTCGCCGATGGACCGCGGTGCGCCGCCGTCCTGCACCACCAGGACGTCACGGTCGCCGGTGTCCGAGGGCAGCACGACGTGCGACGCGGTGTCCTCGACCTGCGGGAGGCGCCCGTCGGTGATGGCCCAGCGGTCGGGGTCGTCGTCCGCGAGCACCCACCGACCCGTGGGCGTGACGCCCACGGCCACGACGTCGTAGCGCTCACGGTCCAGCGCACGCAGGACGCCGCCCGCGGTCGCACAGCTGATCGCGTGCTCGCCCGACCTGCCCCCGAACAGGACCATGACGCGGGGGCGACGAACGGCGTCGTCGAGGGACTGGGGGGACGGCACGGCGTTCATCGGGCAGCACCCTACCCGTCGCCGTGCCGCGCGTACCCTGGCGCTCGTGCCCGAGCCGACCGCCCACCCGCTGCAGCCCGCCACCCTCGTCGTCGCGGCCGGTCGCCCGGCCCGTGAGCAGGGTGCGCCGGTGAACCCGCCCGTCGTGCTGTCCTCGACGTACGTCTCACGCGGCGTCCCGGCGCCGGGCGAGCCGCTGTACGCGCGCATGGACACCGAGACGTGGCACCCGTTCGAGGAGGCCCTGGGTGCGCTCGAGGGCTGCCCGCACCCCGCGCTCGTGCTGGGCTCGGGCATGGCGGCGATCGCCGCGGCGCTCTCGCTGGTCCCCCCGGGCGGACGGCTGGTGCTGCCCCGGCACTGCTACCAGGTGACGCTCGGCTACGCGCGTGACCTCGCCGAGCGCAGCGGCGTCCGCGTCGAGCTCGTGGACGTCGACGACACCGACGCCGTGCTCGCGGCGGTGCGGGGCGGCGACGGGACCCCACCGGCCGACCTGCTGTGGGTCGAGTCCCCCACCAACCCGATGCTCGAGGTCGCGGACCTGCCCGCGCTCGTCGCGGGCGCGCATGCGGCGGGCGCGCTCGTCGCGGTGGACAACACGTTCGCCACACCGCTGGTGCAGCGCCCGTTCGAGCACGGCGCCGACGTGGTGGTGCACTCCGTCACCAAGTACCTCGCGGGACACAGCGACGTGGTCCTGGGTGCCGCGATGGCGGCCGACCCCGCGCTCCACGCGCGCCTGCACGCCTACCGCACGCTGCACGGCGCCGTGGCCGGGCCGTTCGAGGTGTGGCTCGCGCTGCGTGGCCTGCGCACGCTCGCGCTGCGCGTCGAGCGCGCGCAGGCCTCGGCCCTCGAGCTCGCCCGCCGTCTCGCGGCGCACCCGGCGGTCGCCCACGTGCGCCACCCGGGCCTGCCCCAGGACCCGGGCCACGCACGCGCGGCGCGGCTCATGGACGGGTTCGGCTCGATCATCGGCCTGCGCCCGGCGGGCGGCGTGGACGCCGGCGATGCCCTGGTCGCCTCGCTGCGGCTGTGGGTCCCTGCGACCAGCCTCGGGGGCGTCGAGTCGAGCCTCGAGCGGCGGCGGCGGTTCGCCACCGAGTCGGTCACGGTCCCCGAGGACCTGCTGCGCCTCAGCGTCGGGATCGAGGACGTCGAGGACCTGTGGCGCGACCTGGCCCAGGGGCTGGACGCGCTCGCCTGAGCGCGTCGCCCGACGCCGCGGCCGTCAGCGCTGCACGGCCTCCGACCGGCGCGGGCGGGACAGCAGCGTCGGAGCGAGCTGGTCCACCGGCAGGCCCTCGTACAGCACGTTGACCACGGCCTCGGTGATCGGCATGTCGATGTCGAGGCGGCGCGCCAGCTCGAGCACGGGCCGGCACGTCTTGACCGCCTCGGCGGTCCCGCCCGTGGCGGCGATGGCCTCCTCCAGGCCCATGCCACGGCCGATGTGGCCGCCGAGCGTGTGGTTGCGCGAGTCCGGCGACGCGCACGTCGCCATGAGGTCGCCCATCCCCGCGAGCCCCGGGAACGTGGCCGGGTCCGCGCCGAGCGCGAGACCCAGGCGCGTGATCTCGACGAGCCCGCGCGTGATCACCGTGGCCATCGTGTTGTAGCCCAGGCCACGGCCCTGCGAGATGCCGACCGCGAGCGCGATGACGTTCTTGACCGCACCGCACAGCTCGACCCCGACGACGTCGGGGTTGGTGTACGGGCGGAAGTACGACGACGCGACGGCCCCCGACACGAGCCGCGCGGTCGCGTCCGACGTCGCGGCCACCACCGTGGCGGTGGGCTGGCGCCGCGCGATCTCACGCGCCAGGTTGGGGCCCGAGACCACGGCCACGCGTTCCGCCGGGAGGTCGAGCGACTCGGCGATGACCTCGCTCATGCGCCGGTCCGTGCCGAGCTCCACGCCCTTCATCAGCGAGACGGCGACCGCGTCGAGCCGCAGCGCACCCTTGAGCGGCGCGAGCGTGGCGCGCGCGACCTGGGACGGCACCGCGACCGCGACCAGGTCGGCGTCGACGACGGCCGCGAGCGCGTCGGTGGTGGCCGTGATCCCCGCCGGGAGGTCGATCCCGGGCAGGTAGGCCTCGTTGCGGTGCTCGTCGGCGATCTGGCGGACCACGGCGTCGCTGCGCCCCCACACGGTCACGTCGCAGCCCGCGTCGGCCAGCACGGCCGCGAACGTCGTGCCCCAGCTGCCCGTGCCGAGCACGGTCGCCCGCAGCGGCGCCCCGGAGGTCGCCGTCACGGCTGCTCCGGGCGCGGCGCCCCGCCGGCGCGCTCGTCGGGCTTGCGCATGTCGAACCGCACCGCGGGCGCCTGCTCCCCGCGCACGCCCTCGAGCAGCGCCGTGATGGCGTCCATCACGCGCTCGGTGGCCTCACGCAGCGTCACGGCGTCCAGCGGCCGGTCGTACAGGTCGTCGAGCACGACGGGCGGTCCGGCGACGATCGTGATGCGCTTGCGCGGGATCGGCTTGAGCAGCTTGGCGTACCGGCCGAGCAGCCGCTGCGGACCCCACTGCGCGACGGGCACCACGGGCGCCCGCGTGGTGAGCGCCAGGCGCGCGACGCCCGTCTTGCCGACCATCGGCCACAGGTCGGGGTCACGCGTGAGCGTGCCCTCGGGGAACACCGCCACGACGTCGCCGCCGTCGATCGCGTCGACCGCGGCCTTGAGCGACTCCCCCGCCGCGCTCGTGTTCCGGTACACCGGGATCTGCCCCGTCGCGCGGAGCACCGGACCGACCACGGGGACGCCGAACAGGGACGACTTCGCCAGGATCTTGGGCGCCACGCCGTTGTCCCACAGGAAGTGCGCGAACGTCAGCGGGTCGATGTTCGTCATGTGGTTCGACGCCACGATGAAGCCGCGACCGGCCGGGAAGTGCTCGGTGCCGTGCCAGTCGGGCGTGGTCATCGCCTTGAGCAGCGGCCGCACGATGCGCGCGACGTTGCGGTAGGCACGGTTGGAACGGGCAGGGGGACGCACGACGAGCAGGCTACCTGCTGGCCGCGGCACCGACGCCGGGCGCCCGCCCCCGGCGTCGGTGCACGCGATGCTCAGTCGCGGCTGAACTCGGCGCCCAGCGCCTCGAGCTTGTCCATGAAGTGCTCGTAGCCCCGGTCGATCAGGCTGATGCCCCGGACCGCGGACGTCCCCTTGGCGGTCAGCGCCGCGATCAGGTGGCTGAACCCGCCGCGCAGGTCCGGGACCTCGATGTCGGCGGCCGACAGCGGCGTCGGGCCGCTGATCACCGCGGAGTGGTAGAAGTTGCGCTGCCCGAACCGGCACGGCCGTCCGCCCAGGCACTCCTTGTAGACCTGGATGGTCGCGCCCATCCCGACGAGCGCGTCCGCGAACCCGAAGCGGTTCTCGTACACCGTCTCGTGCACGATCGACAGGCCCTTGGCCTGCGTGAGCGCGACGACGAGCGGCTGCTGCCAGTCCGTCATGAAGCCCGGGTGCACGTCCGTCTCGAGCTGGATCGAGCGCAGGTCGCCGCCGGGGTGGAAGAACCGGATGCCCTCGTCGTCGACCGTGAACTCGCCGCCGACCTTGCGGAACGTGTTGAGGAACGTCGTCATCTCGGGCTGCGTCGCCCCGCGCACGTAGATGTCGCCGCCCGTGGCCAGCGCCGCCGAGGCCCACGACGCGCCCTCGATCCGGTCGGACAGCGCGGTGTGCTGGTAGCCCTCGAGCCGCTCGACGCCCTCGATGCGGATCACGCGGTCGGTGTCGACCGAGATGATCGCGCCCATCTTCTGCAGGACGTTGATGAGGTCCATGATCTCGGGCTCGATCGCGGCGCCCGCGAGCTCGGTGATGCCCTCCGCGCGCACGGCCGTGAGCAGGAGCTGCTCGGTCGCGCCCACGCTCGGGTACGGCAGCGCGATCTTGGTGCCCTGCAGCCGGCGCGGGGCGCTCAGGTAGATCCCCTGCGGCCGCTTGTCCACCACCGCGCCGAACTGCCGCAGGATGTCCAGGTGGTAGTTGATCGGCCGGTCGCCGATCCGGCAGCCGCCCAGGTCCGGGATGAACGCCTCACCCAGGCGGTGCAGCAGCGGCCCGCAGAACAGGATCGGGATGCGGCTCGAGCCCGCATGCGCGTCGATGTCCGCGACGTGCGCGGTCTCGACGTCCGTCGGGTCCAGGTGCAGCGTGCCCGCCACCGGGTCCGCGTCCACGCGCACGCCGTGCAGCTCGAGCAGGCCCGTCACCACCGCGACGTCCCGGATCTGCGGCACGTTGCGCAGCACGCTGGGCGTCTCGCCCAGCAGCGCGGCGACCATCGCCTTGGAGACGAAGTTCTTGGCACCTCGCACGGTGATCTCGCCCCGCAGCGGGGTGCCACCGTTCACGTACAGCAGATCGTTCACGCGCCCATCCTTGCCTACGTCACGGGCCGTGCGCGCCGATGCGCGTGCTCGCGCAGGCGTCCGCACGACACCTTCACAGACCAACCGGCCGCGCGCCAGCCCACCGGGTCCGTCGCGGCCGGAGGTCCCGTGGGTGCAGCGTCACCGGGTGGGTGCTTTCTTCCCCCGGACCGGTCGCACCGTCCGCGGCCGCGGCGCCCGCGCGACGCACGACGCCCGGCCGCCCACGTCAGGGACGTGGACGACCGGGCGGGACGTGATCGACGACACGCACGCACGAGCCGTGCGAGCCGCGGTCCCGGATCAGGCGGGACGCGTGCCGATCGCGACCTCGACCGGCCGCGCGGCCTTGATCTCGACGGGCGGCAGGTGCTTGGCCGGCAGCGTCGCGGGACGCCACGGCTCACGCCGCTCCTCGAACGCCTGGATCTCGTCGACGTGCTGCAGCGTCAGGCCGATGTCGTCGAGGCCCTCCATGAGGCGCCAGCGCGTGTAGTCGTCGACCTGGAACGGCACGACGACGTCGTCGCAGGTCACCGTGCGCGCGTCGAGGTCGACCGTCACGGCCGTGCCGGGGTGCGTCTCGAGGATCTTCCAGATGAGCTCGATGTCCTCCTGCGCGACCTGCGCCGCCAGCAGCCCCTGCTTGCCCGAGTTGCCGCGGAAGATGTCCGCGAACCGCGCGGACAGCACCACCTTGAAGCCGTAGTCCTTGAGCGCCCACACGGCGTGCTCACGCGACGAGCCCGTGCCGAAGTCCGGGCCCGCGACCAGCACCGAGCCGGTGCGGTACGCGTCCTGGTTCAGGACGAACGCCGGGTCGCCCCGCCACGCCGCGAACAGCGCGTCCTCGAACCCCGTGCGCGTCACGCGCTTGAGGTAGACGGCCGGGATGATCTGGTCGGTGTCGACGTTGCTGCGGCGCAGCGGGACCCCGACGCCGGTGTGCTGGGTGAACTTCTCCATGGGTCTGTCTCTCTCGTCTCGTCGGGTCAGACCGTCTGGAGGTCCGCGGGGTCCGTCAGCGGCGTGCCGTCCGGCGCGGGCAGGCCCGTGCCGAGGTCGCCGTACGACGAGAGCGTGCCGCGGATCGCGGTCGCCGCCGCCACCAGGGGCGAGACCAGGTGCGTGCGGCCGCCCTTGCCCTGACGACCCTCGAAGTTGCGGTTGGACGTCGACGCCGAACGCTCGCCCGGAGCCAGCTGGTCGGGGTTCATGCCGAGGCACATCGAGCAGCCCGCGTTGCGCCACTCGGCGCCGAAGTCGAGGAAGATCTGGTCGAGCCCCTCGGCCTCGGCCTGCAGGCGCACGCGCGCCGAGGCCGGCACGACGAGCACGCGCACGTCGTCGGCCTTGCGCTTGCCCCGCACCACCTTGGCGACCGAGCGCAGGTCCTCGATGCGCCCGTTGGTGCACGAGCCGATGAAGACCGTGTCGACCTTGATCTCGCGCAGCGGCTGGCCCGGCGTCAGGCCCATGTACTCGATGGCGCGCTCCGCGGCGACGCGCTCGTTCTCGTCCGCGATCTGCTCCGGGACGGGCACCGACGCCGAGAGCGGCAGGCCCTGGCCGGGGTTGGTGCCCCACGTGACGAACGGCTCGAGGTCCGCAGCCTCGAGGACCACCTCGACGTCGAACTGCGCGTCGTCGTCCGAGCGCAGCGTGCGCCAGTACTCGACCGCCGCGTCCCAGTCGGCGCCCTCGGGTGCGTGCGGGCGGCCCTTGAGGTACTCGAACGTGGTCTCGTCGGGCGCGATCATGCCCGCGCGGGCCCCCGCCTCGATCGACATGTTGCACACGGTCATGCGGGCTTCCATCGACAGCGCGCGGATCGCCTCGCCGCGGTACTCCAGGACGTAGCCCTGGCCGCCGCCCGTGCCGATCTTGGCGATGATCGCCAGGATGATGTCCTTGCTCGTGGCGCCCTGCGGCAGCGTGCCGTTGACCGTGATCGCCATCGTCTTGAACGGGGCCAGCGGCAGCGTCTGCGTCGCGAGCACGTGCTCGACCTCGGACGTGCCGATGCCGAACGCGAGCGCACCGAACGCGCCGTGGGTGGACGTGTGGCTGTCGCCGCACACGACCGTCAGGCCCGGCTGCGTGAGCCCGAGCTGCGGGCCGACCTGGTGGACGATGCCCTGGTCCGCGTCGCCGAGCGAGTGGATGCGCACGCCGAACTCGCGCGCGTTGTTGCGCAGCGTCTCGATCTGCGTCCTGCTCGTGGTGTCCGCGATGGGGCGGTCGATGTCGAGCGTCGGCGTGTTGTGGTCCTCGGTCGCGAGCGTGAGGTCCGGCCGCCGCACGGGCCGACCCGCGAGCCGCAGGCCCTCGAAGGCCTGGGGGCTGGTGACCTCGTGCACGAGGTGGAGGTCGATGTAGAGGAGGTCGGGAGCTCCGTCGGTGCCACGTCGCACGACGTGTGCGTCCCAGACCTTCTCCGCCAAGGTGCCGGCCATGTTGTGCGGTCCTGTTCTGCTCGTCCGGGTGGGGGTTGTCCCGGGGTCGTTCCGCCCTGCGGGGCGGTGTTCGCGCGTCGGTACTTGCATCTCAGCCTGCGAGACGCCAATATCGGCCTATGGACAACTCTAGCGGAGTCGGCGTGCTGGACAAGGCCGCATCCGTTCTCAGCGCGCTCGAGGCGGGTCCGGCCACCCTCGCGCAGCTCGTGACCGCCACCCATCTTGCCCGCCCGACGGCCCACCGCCTGGCCGTCGCGCTCGAGCACCACCGCCTGGTCGCACGCGACATGCAGGGGCGGTTCGTGCTCGGGCCGCGCCTGTCGGAGCTCGCGACGGCGGCGGGCGAGGACCGCCTCCTGGCCGCCGCGGGCCCGGTGCTCGCGGCCGTGCGCGACCACACCGGCGAGAGCGCACAGCTCTACCGCCGCCAGGGCGACCAGCGCATCTGCGTGGCCGCAGCCGAGCGTCCCATCGGCCTGCGCGACTCGATCCCCGTGGGCGCGACGCTGACCATGCAGGCGGGCTCCGCGGCCCAGGTCCTGCTGGCGTGGGAGGAGCCCGACCGGCTGCACCGCGGTCTCCAGGGCGCCAAGTTCACCGCGACGATCCTGTCCGGCGTGCGCCGCCGCGGCTGGGCGCAGTCGGTGTCCGAGCGCGAGGTGGGCGTCGCGTCGGTGTCCGCACCCGTGCGCGGCCCGTCCGGGCGCGTCGTGGCGGCCGTCTCGGTCTCCGGGCCGCTCGAGCGGCTCACCCGGCAGCCGGGGCGCCTGCACGCCGCCGCCGTGGTCTCGGCCGCCAACCGGCTGACCGAGGTGCTGCGCCGCACCGCGGACTGACCGCCCGTCCCGACCCCGGAGGCCCGTCCGCGACGTGCGGGCGGGCCTCCGTCGTCTCCGGGAGACGCATCTCACACGCCGTGCGGGCGGCCCCAGGGCGTCCCGGACCCACCGACGACAAAGGCCCGGTCACCTGGGTGACCGGGCCTTTCGACGTACCCCCGACCGGATTCGAACCGGCGCTACCGCCGTGAGAGGGCGGCGTGCTAGGCCGCTACACAACGGGGGCCTGTCAGCCTGCGGGACCCGGGGGCCTCGCGGACGAGTGAACACTCTACCTGATCCTTCGGACTGCTCCGAACTCGCAGGTCAGCGGTGCTCGCGCTGGGGTACCAGGACTCGAACCTAGACTAACTGAACCAGAATCAGTCGTGCTGCCAATTACACCATACCCCAAGAGGTATTCCGTCCCCCTATTCCGTGACCCCGGAGGGCCCGTGAATGGGACGTCGTACCGGCCGAGAACGATACCTGGTCGCCTGCCTGCGACCAAACCCGCCGGTTCGTGGACCGCTCCGCACCGGCGCGGAGGCTCAGGTCGGGATGTCGCCGATCTCGGAGACGTCGTACCAGAGCAGGTCCGCCTCGGCGACGCGCTCGTCCGCCGCGACGTCGCCCGACAGCGCCGCCCGCACGTCGCCGGCGACCGCCGGCTCGTCCACGTGGACGCACGCGACCTCGGCGAGGGTCGCGGCACGCGTCAGCAGCACCGCGCTGGGCGTCGCGCCCGGCTGCGGCCCGACGCCGACCGCGTCGTCGGGCACGTCCACCGTGACGACGAGCCGCAGGGCGGGAGCCTCCGGCCGCGACCGGAGCAGGTCCAGGCTGTCGTCCGCCGCGGCCAGGTGGGCGGCGAACTCCCAGCCCTCCTCGTCCTCGTCGGGCAGCGCGGCGCGCAGCGCCTGCGTCACCGCGTGCGCGGTGCGTCCGGCGAGCAGCGCGTCGCCCTCGGTCGTCGCGGTCAGCTCGTCGAGGGTCGCAGGCAGGTAGAGGCGCACGCGTCCATCCTGCCCGCTCCCCCGGCACCGGGCCGGGCGCCGCGCTCAGCGTGCGTCGGTCGTCACGCCCGAGCGACCCCGGCCAGGCCGGGCGCGGTCTCCTGCGCGGGCGTGCGGGGAGCGACCAGCCGCCCGGCCAGCTCCGCGAGCGCGCGACGAGCGGGCGAGCCCGGCGCGATCTCACGCAGCGTGCGGGCCTCGAGCACCGCCGCGTCGAGCCCCGCCTGGTCGTCCGGGACCAGCACCGCGTCGTGCACACCCGCGTACCGTTCGAGCGCCCGCGCCACCGCGCGGGCCGGCTGCGCACCCGCGACCGACGCCCGCACGCGGTTGACGACCACGTGGCGCCGCGCACCGGTGCCCAGCTCGGCGAGCTCGCCGAGCGCCCGCACGAGCCGCTGGATGCCCACGGGGTCCGCCGCGCCGACCACGACCACGTCGTCCGCGACCGTGAGCGCGCCGAGCGTCGCCGCGTTCCGGCGCGGCGCGCGCGTGTCGTAGCTCAGCACCTCGTCCTGCTCGAGGCTGAAGCCGCAGTCGATCACGGTCACGGCCGCGAGCGAGCGCGCGACGACCCACACGGCGTCGAGCGCCGGACCGGGCAGCTCGGGCCAGCGGTCCGGCCGCTGGATGCCGGACAGCAGCCGCAGGTCGGGCGCGACGTACGGCGCGACCCGCGCGAGGGTCACCAGGTCGAGCACGCCCTGCCCCGCGCTGCGCGCCGCGGCCGCGAGGCCCGGTGCGTCGTCCAGCACGCCCAGCAGCTGCGCCTGGCAGCCGCCGTACGTGTCCGCGTCCACCAGGAGCGTCGGGACCCCCTGTGCGGCGATCTCGGCGGCCGTGTGCAGCGCGACCGTCGACCTGCCGGGCGCACCCGTGGGTCCCCACACCGCGACGACCCGGCCCCGCTCGGTGCGGGCGGCCGGTGCGGGTGTGGCGTCCCACGGGTCCGGGCCGGCGGTCTGCGCCTCGGCCGCGAGCGCGAGCACGCGCTCGACCAGCGCACGTGCGGCCGCCCCGTCCGTCGGCAGGTCGAGGACCAGGTCAGCGCCCGCCAGGCGTGCGCGGTCCGCCGACGACGAGCGTTCCGGGTCCAGGAGCGCGACGAGCGCGACCCCCGCGGACCTGAGCGTGGCCACGGCGGTCAGGTCGAGCAGGTCGAGGTCGCCCGAGACGACCGCGACCCGGCCGAGGCCCGCCTCCGCCGCGGCGTGCAGCTCGGCGAGGTCCGCGCACCGGCGCGTCACGTGCAGGCCGGCGTCGTCGTCGAGCGCGCGCACCACGAGCACCTCGGCCGGGCCGCGGACCGCGCACAGCACGCCCACCGTCGTGGCCACGCGTCAGCGCCCCGAGCCGGGGACCGGGACGGTCACGAGCGTGCCGTCGGCCGCGAGGGCGGTCAGCAGGTCCGGCAGCCCGTCCTGCGGCACCAGCACGTGCACGACGCTCGACCCGCCCGCGGAGAACGCGCCGTCGGGCGTGGCGACCTCCGCGACCGTGACGCCCGCCGCCAGCAGGCGCGGTGCGCCGGGCTCGGCGTCCCGCGCGGCCGAACCCGTCGGCGCTGCGGGTGTGAACCACACGTCGACCACCGCACCCGGGACCACCTCGTCCGACGGGCGCGAGTCCACGGGTACCGCGATCGGCCGGACCGCGACGTCGGCCGCGGCACCCACGGCGGAACGCGGCAGCAGCTCCCCCGCGCCGACCGTCCGCAGCAGCACCGCGTCCTGCGGCACGGCCTCGTCGGCGGGCAGGTAGCCCGCGAGCGCCGCGTCGGGCACCCGCACGTCCACCACCAGGAGGTCGTCGGCATCCAGCGTGGCGCCGGGCACGAGCGTGTCCCGCACCGCGTACACCGCGACGGTGGCCTGCGCGGTCCGCACCGCCCACGCGCCGAGCGCCACGGCCGCCGCGACCATCGCGATCCCCGCCAGCAGCCGCGGGTCACGCCAGCCGGGCCGGCGCAGCCGCGCCGCGGTGGGCGCCGGGAGGTCGAGCAGCGCAGTGTCCACGTCGGGCTCCTTCGTCGTCGCGTGGACGCCGCCCCCTTACGGCGCACGTCCCGGCCCCCGTATCCTGCCGTACCGGGCAACCCGGACATCAGGGGTGTCCGCGCCGCTGTGGATGAAGCGGGTGCGGGTCCGCCCCCGTGCCAGACTGCGGGCATGCCGCAGCAGTACCTCTCCCTCGCCGACGTGGCCGAGATCCTCGGCGTCTCCGTGGGCCAGGTCCGCTCGATGGTGACCACGGGCGAGCTCGAGGCGTTCCAGCTCGGCGGGCGCAAGATCTGGCGCGTGGGCGTCGAGGACCTCGACGCGTACGTGGACCGCCAGAAGGCGCGCACGCGTGAGCGCATCGCGAGCGGCGCGTCGTTCGAGGAGGAGTGAACGCGCAGGCCTCAGCCTGACCGCACCGCCATCAGCGCGTCGAACCTGAGCGCCCACGCGGCGCCGCCCGGACCCGCGTCGGCCGGCAGCACGTCGACGTGGTCCGCCCCGACGCGCTCGACCCGACCCGCCACACGCACCCCCAGCGCGTCCACACGCACCTCGGCACGGTCGCGGGCCAGCGCGCGCAACGCGTGGCCCAGCGACAGCGCACGCTCGGCCGTGCCCGGCGGGGGCGCCGCGAGCGCGGAGAGGCCGACGACGCCCGTGACCGCCGTCGCGGGCACGAGCACGCGCCTGGTCGCGTCGGACGCCACGAGCACCCACTGGGGCGCGGCCTCGACCACCGCGCCGCCCACCGTCTGACCGTCGCGGAGCAGCACCCGCAACGTGCCTCCGCGCGTCGCGCGCAGGCGGTCGACGAGCGTGACCTGAGCCCGCTCGGCGCGGGTCAGCTCGGCGACCTCGTCACGCAGCCCCTGCTCACGTGCCGCGTCGAGCTGCGCCTCCATGTCCGCGAACAACGACTCCCATCGCACCCGACCACCGTACGGGTCGGCCGTTCGACCGAGGCCGTCGGACCTCGGCACTGGACATACCGCTCAGATGTCGGTACACCTAGGCGCACGTAACGTCATCAAACGGCATCATCTGAACGTTCAGGGGGTCCTCATGCATCACCGGACACGAGGCGCCACCACCGGCGCACTTCTCGCGCTGGCCGGCGCATCCGCAGCGGCGTGCGCCGTGGCACTGGGCCTGGCAGCGCGCGCAGGCCTCGGCTCCGGCGGCCCGCTGCGGGTCGACGACGTGGTGCTCGTCGCGGTCGCCGTGCTCGGAGCGCTCGTGTGCGCGTGGCTCGCGCTCGCGTGCGGCCTCGGCGCGGCGTGCGTCGCGGGCCGCGTGCTCGGAGCGCGATGGCGCGCGGGCGAGGACGCGCTGCGCCGCTGCGCTCCCGCGGTGGTGCGCCGGGTGGTGGCCGGTGTGGCGGGGGCCGGCATCGGCGTGGGCCTCGTGGCCACCGGTGCGGGCGCCACGGCGCCGCCGCTGGTCTCGTCCGGCCCCTCGGTCGGGACGGTCGCGACCGCGCACGTGTGGTCGCCCGGGACGGGCGCCGCGGACCTGCGCGGTGCGGACGGGCCCGCGCTCGGGTGGTCGGTCGCGGTGACCGACGGGGAGTCGCGCACGGACGCACCCGGCCACCTCCGCGCGACGGCGCACGCCGACGCACGCGGCGAGGTGCACCGCGTGCGCGCGGGCGAGTCGCTGTGGACGATCGCCGCCACGCACCTCGGCGACGACGCGACGCCGGAGCGCATCGCCGAGGCGTGGCCGGCGTGGTGGGAGGCCAACCGGGAGACGATCGGGTCCGACCCCGACGTCATCCGGCCCGGCCAGGTGCTGCAGGTCCCGGCGGAGGCCGCCCGATGAGCGCGCTGGCTGTCGCGCCCGTCGGTCCGCTGGAGCGCGCGCTCGCGCACGACCTGCGCACGGGCCGGGTCCGCCCGGGGCCGCCCACGCGCCCCTCGCTCCCCCGCGTGCGTCCGCTCGTGGATCCGGAGCCGGCCGTCCAGCCACGTCCGTCGTCCGCCGGGGCGCCCGCGCCGGCCCACACGCTCCGGACCAGGATCGCGGTGCTGCGCGCGGCCGATCGTGCGCCCGTCGAGGCCGCGCTGCGCGACGACGAGCCCGTCTCCGCACCCCCGGACGGCGACCCGCGCGTGCTGGCACGCACGCTCGCGCTCGCGAGCGTCGAGGCGCTCGTGGGCCGACGCCCGGTGGCACAGCTCGCGCGGTGGCTCGCTCCCGGCGTGTTCGACCTCCTGCAGGCCCGGGCGCACGTGACCGTGCGCGCGATCGGCCCCCGCGTGAGCGGCCGGGGCGTCGCCGTGCGCACCGTGCGGACGTGCCGGATCGAGCCGTGCGTGGTCGAGGCGACCGCGGTGGTCGACGACGGCGTCCGCATCCGGGCGGTCGCGATGCGCCTGGAGGTCCACCGCCGCGCCTGGCGCGTCACGGCGCTGGAGATCGGCTGACCCCTCGCCCGGCGCGCGCGACCTGGTGACGACCGGCTCGGCAGGCGCGGGCTCCTGCGGGCAGGGCGGTGGGCAGGGCGGTGGGCACGGGCGGTGGGCACGGGCGGTGGGCACGGGCACGACGAAGGCCGGGACGGGCGCCCCGGCCTTCGTCGTCGCGCGGCCCGTGGCCGCCCGGTTCAGTGCTTGCGCTGCTGCTTGGCCGCGCGCCGCCGCTCCTCGCGGTTGCTCGCCGCCGCGGGTGCGGCCTGCGGGGCGACGTCGCCGGGCTCGGCGACCGCGTCCGCCAGCGGGCTCGCGTCGCCATCCACCGACGGCGCCGAGTACTGCAGCGGTGCGCGCTGCTCGGGCCCGTCGATGCCCTTGGCGATCAGACGCGGGCCGGAGCCCGCCGCGGCCGCGGCGGAGTCCGCACTCACCACGGGGGCGTCCTGCGCGTCCTCGGGCTCGCCGACCTGCACCTGCAGGTTGAACAGGAACCCGACCGTCTCCTCCTTGATGGCGTCGGTCATCGCGTTGAACAGCTGGTACCCCTCGCGCTGGTACTCCACGAGCGGGTCACGCTGCGCCATCGCGCGCAGGCCGATGCCCTCCTTGAGGTAGTCCATCTCGTACAGGTGCTCGCGCCACTTGCGGTCGAGCACCGACAGCGTCACGCGCCGCTCGAGCTGCCGCATGTTCGCCGAGCCGATGGTCGACTCGCGCTCGGCGTAGGCGACCTCCGCGTCCGAGAGCAGCTCGCGCAGCAGCAGCTCCTGCGTGAGCCGCTGCGCACCGCCGGCCTCCTCGAGGACCTCCTCGGGCGTGATCGTCACGGGGTAGACCGCGCGCAGCGCGGTCCACAGCGCCTCGAGGTCCCAGTCCTCGGGACGGCCCTCGGTGGTCGCGCCCTGGACGTACGCGGTGAGCACGTCCGTGCGGAAGTGCGCGACCTGCTCGTGCAGGTCCTCACCCTCGAGCACGCGGCGACGCTGCTCGTAGATGACCTCGCGCTGCCGGGACATCACGTCGTCGTACTTCAGGACGTTCTTGCGGATCTCGAAGTTGCGCGCCTCGACCTGCGACTGCGCGGACTGGATGCCGCGCGTGACGATCTTCGACTCGAGCGGCAGGTCCTCCGGGAACCCGGCGCGCGTCATCATCGACTCCGCCATGCCCGAGTTGAACAGGCGCATGAGGTCGTCCTGCAGCGACAGGTAGAACCGGGACTCGCCCGGGTCGCCCTGCCGGCCGGACCGGCCACGGAGCTGGTTGTCGATGCGGCGCGACTCGTGACGCTCGGTGCCCAGCACGTACAGGCCGCCGAGCTCGACCACCTCGTCGTGCTCGGCCGCGACGGCCTCACGCGCCTTCTCGAGCGCGGCGGGCCACGCGGCCTCGTACTCCTCGGGGTTCTCCGCCGGGTCGAGCCCACGCTCGGCCAGGTCCGCGACGGCCATGAACTCGGCGTTGCCGCCGAGCATGATGTCGGTGCCACGGCCCGCCATGTTCGTCGCGACCGTGACGGCGCCCTTGCGCCCCGCCTGCGCGACGATCGAGGCCTCACGCGCGTGCTGCTTGGCGTTCAGCACCTCGTGCGGGACGCCCTGCTTGCGCAGCTTGGCCGAGAGCAGCTCGGACTTCTCGACGCTCGTCGTGCCGACCAGCACCGGCTGACCCTTGGCGTGCCGCTCGACGATGTCCTCGACCACGGCGTCGAACTTGCCGGCCTCGCTCTTGTAGACGAGGTCCTTCTGGTCGATCCGCTGCATGTTGCGGTTGGTCGGGATCGGCACCACGCCGAGCTCGTAGGTGCCCTGGAACTCCGCGGCCTCGGTCTCGGCGGTACCGGTCATGCCGGACAGGCGCGAGTAGAGACGGAAGTAGTTCTGCAGCGTGATCGTGGCGAGCGTCTGGTTCTCGGCCTTGATCGCCACGCCCTCCTTCGCCTCGATCGCCTGGTGCATGCCCTCGTTGTAGCGACGCCCGGGCAGGATGCGGCCCGTGTGCTCGTCGACGATCAGCACCTCGCCGTTCATCACGACGTAGTCCTTGTCGCGCTTGAACAGCTCCTTGGCGCGGATCGCGTTGTTGAGGAAGCCGATGAGCGGCGTGTTGAGCGACTCGTAGAGGTTGTCGATGCCGAGGTAGTCCTCGACGCGCGCGATGCCCGGCTCGAGCACCCCGACCGTCCGCTTCTTCTCGTCGACCTCGTAGTCGCGCTCGGCCTGCAGGCGCCGCACGACCTTGGCGAACTCGCCGTACCAGCGGTTGGCGTCACCCGAGGCGGGGCCGGAGATGATGAGCGGCGTCCGGGCCTCGTCGATGAGGATCGAGTCGACCTCGTCGACGATCGCGAAGTTGTGGCCGCGCTGCACCAGCTCGTCGGTGCTCCACGCCATGTTGTCGCGCAGGTAGTCGAACCCGAACTCGTTGTTGGTGCCGTACGTGATGTCGGCCGCGTACTGCTCGCGCCGCTCGGCGGGCGTCTGCGACGACAGGATGCAGCCCGTGGTCAGACCGAGGAACCGGTACACGCGGCCCATGAGCTCGCTCTGGTACTCGGCCAGGTAGTCGTTGACGGTGACGACGTGCACGCCCTTGCCCGACAGCGCGTTGAGGTAGGCGGGCGCGGTTGCGACGAGGGTCTTGCCCTCACCGGTCTTCATCTCCGCGATGTTCCCCAGGTGCAGCGCGGCGCCGCCCATGAGCTGCACGTCGAAGTGCCGCTGGCCCAGCGTGCGGCGCGACGCCTCCCGCACGGCCGCGAACGCCTCCGCGAGGATGTCGTCGAGCGTCTCCCCCTCGGCGAGGCGCGCCTTGAAGCGGTCGGTCTCCTCACGGAGCTCGGCGTCCGAGAGCGCCTCGAACGCGTCCTCGAGCGCATTGACCTGCTGGGCGATGCCCGACAGCTTCTTGAGGATCCGGCCCTCACCGAGCCGCAGGACCTTCTCGAGGATCGCTGACACGCATGACTCCTGGGATAGACGCCCCGTGCTCGGTCAGCGCGGGGTGGCGCGAGTGCTCGGCGGCGTCGCCGGGCCGGACCATCGTAGGCGAGTGTGCGTCGCGTGGGCGCAGGACGACCACAGCCGCCACCAGCGATGCCGCACCGAGCACGCCCGCCGCGCCGAGCCGTTCGTCGCGCACGAGCGTCGCGAGGACCGCGGCGGTCACGGGCTCGAGGAGCGACAGCAGCGTCGCGACCGTGGCGGGCACGGTCCGCAGGCCCGTGAAGTACGCGACGTACGCCGCGGCGGTCGGGACCGCCGCGAGGTAGACGAGCCACCACCAGCCCGCACCGTCGTGCGGCAGCGCGAACCCGCCGGGGCCGAGCATCGCGTACGGGACGAGCAGGGCACCACCGAGCGTGAACGCGAGCGCCGTGAGGCTGCTCACCCCCAGCCCGTCGACCGGGCGCGCGTTGACGAGCGTGAGCCCGCCGAACGCGACCGCGGCACCGAGCGCGAGGAGGATCCCGCCGACGTCGGCCGACCCGTGCGCACCGCGCCCCAGCACGAGAGCGGCGAGGCCCACGAGCGCGAGCACGAGCGCCAGCACCGTGCGGGGTGCCGGCCAGGTGCGGGCGCGCACCGCGGACAGCGTCGCGACGAGGACGGGTGCGGCGCCGAGCGTGACCAGCGTCGCGACCGCGACGCCCGCACGTGCCACCGCGGCGAAGTACGCGGCCTCGAACACCGCGATCAGCACCGCGGTCGCGAGCACCTGGACGCCCGCGGCACGCGTGCGGGGGACGCGCCGCAGCCCACCCCGCAGCGCGACGGTCACCAGCAGGAGCCCCCCGCCCCCGAGCAACCGGGACGATGCCACCGCACCCGACGAGAGCCCGGCGGCGTCGGCGAGCTCGGCGCCCGCCAGGCCGCCCGTCCCCCAGAGCACGCCCGCGACCGCGACCAGCGCGAAGTCGCCCCGACGTGTCACCCCGACGATCCTGCCGCACCGTCCACGTGGGTGCGCAGCGCGTCCAGCAGCGTGGGCAGCAGGTCACCGCCCAGCCCGTCAGGTCCCGCGACGACCCGCTCGAGCCCGAGCCACCGGGCCATGAGCACGAGCTCACCCGCGAGCGCGTGCGCGACCTCCACGTCCGAGGCGTGGGCCGAGCCCCGCACGACGGCCGCCTCGGGTCCGCGCGGGGCCCGGTGCGCCGCCTGGACCAGGAGCCGCCGCCCCGCCCGGTCGGCCTTGAGGTCCACGAGCGCCTCGATCCGGTCGCCCAGCAGGAACGGCAGCACGTAGTACCCCCACCGCCGCTGGGCCGCGGGGACGTAGATCTCGATGCGGTAGCGGAGGCCGAACAGCTCCTCGAGACGCCGGCGCTCGAAGACGAGCGGGTCGAACGGGCTCAGCAGCGCGGCACCGGTCGCCCTGCGCGGGAGCGCCGCGTCGACGTGCCGGTACACCTCCCGCTCCCAGCCGACCACGCTCGCCGGCACGAGCGTGCCGGCCTCCACGAGCTCGTCGATCGCACGACGGGTCGCCGCGATGCCCAGGCGGAAGTAGTCGCCCAGGCAGCGCGGTGTCCCGATGCCGTGCGCACGTGCCGAGATCGCGACCAGCTCACGCACCGCGTCCGCGTCGTCCGGCGGCGGCGCGGCGAGCACGTCCGCGGGCAGCACACGCTCGGGCAGGTCGTACAGGCGCTCGAACGCCGACGTCCGTCCCGCGACCGCGAGGTCACCCGCGATGAACATGAGCTCGAGCGCGCTCTTGGCGACCGTCCAGTTCCAGCCCCAGTCCGAACCGCTGCGCGGGAACCGGTGCTCGAAGCGCTCGTGCACCTGGACCGACGAGACCGGTCCGAGCTCGGCGACGACCGCGCGCACCTCCTCGAGCACGGGCGAGTCCCGCAGCGGGACGCCGTCGACGACCGGGTGCGCGCCCAGGCGCACGCGATCCGCACGGCGCCGGAACTCGAGCAGCCGGTACGTGGACGGCGGCACGTACGACGCGACGTGCGCCCACGACTCGACGAGGCGGCGCGGTGCCCGGCCCGCCGCGCGGTCGAGCAGCGCCGGGTCGTACGGGCCGAGCCGCGAGAACAGGGGCATGAGGTGCGCACGCGCCAGGACGTTGACGGAGTCGATCTGCAGGAGCCCGACCCGGTCGACCACGGCCTGCAGGTGCCGTGCGGTCGCGGGCCCCGAGCGGGGCGGTCGGGGCCGGTGCAGGCCCTGCGCCGCGAGCGCGATGCGCCGGGCCTGGGACAGGGTGTACCGCTCGGACGGCAAGACGCGTGTGACCACGCGCCACATCCTGCCGCGCACGTCCGACACGGCACGTGGCCCACTGGGCGCGCGGCCGGACGCGGCACGTGACCCGACGCCGCCCGACGCGACGACGCCCGGCGGGTGCGGTGCACCGGCCGGGCGTCGTCGGTCCCGGACGTCGTCCGGTGGGCGGTCAGCCCACGCGCACCTCGTCGTCGGCGGCCTGTCCCCCGGTCCGGGCGGCGATGCCCGTGGACACCGGGGTGTCGAGCTTGATCACGCCGTAGCTCCAGCCCCGACGCCGGTACGCGACCGCGGGCTGCGCGGTCTCGGCGTCGACGAACAGGTAGAAGTCGTGTCCCACGAGCTCCATCTCGTACAGCGCGTCGTCGATGGTCATCGGCAGCGCCTCGTGGACCTTCTCGCGGATGACGACGGGCGAGTCGCCGAGCGTGGTCTCCACGGCGCCGTCCGCGGACGGCGCCGCTGCGGGCTCGTCGACGGGCTCGTCCGCGGGCGGACGCACGTCCACCGGCGGGATCGGGGCGTGGTTGCGGTGGTCCTTGCGCCGGTCGCGCGTGCGGCGCAGGCGCTCGAGCAGCTTGCCCAGCGCGAGGTCCAGCGCGGCGTACCTGTCGTCGGCGCACGCCTCGGCGCGGATGACGGGTCCCTTGTCCACGACGGTCAGCTCGACGCGTTCCGAGCTGTCGGACTGCCGCGGGTTGGTCTCGTGCGAGACGAGGACGTCGATCCGCTGGGCGCGGGGGGCCAGCTGCTCCACCTTCGCGAGCTTGTCCGTCAGATGTGCCCGGAACTTCGGGGACACCTCGGTGTGCCGGCCGGCAACCACGATCTCCATGTGAGCCTCCTGGGAGGTGAGGGGCGGCGCAGGCCGCCCGGTGCGTTCGGTCGGGGCCACGCGGGCCCGGTCGGCACCACCTCCTCACACGCCCCCAGGACAGACGGGGGCCGTGCCCCCGATCGGCCTGTGCGACGCCGTCGGCTCGGATGCTCACGCTAACCCCGCGGCGGTCGTGTTTCCACTGTCCAGGAGGTGATCGGCGCGTCGGGCGCCGCGAGCCCGGACCCCGGCGACCCGGCCCCCGCGTGCGTCCGGTCGCCCGGGCCCGGTGTCGTCGCGAGCGTCACGGCCGCGGCCGGGAACGCACCCGCGTCGACGAGTGCGCGTGCGGCCGCGGCGAGCGTCGCGCCGGTGGTCAGCAGGTCGTCGACCAGCACGGCCGTCCGCCCCACCAGCGGGGCCGTGCCGCGTGCGACGTGCACCCGCCCGACCAGGCGCCCGCGGTCACGCACGCCCAGGCCGACCTGCTCACCGGCGGCGCGTCGCAGGACGGGGGCGACCCGCGCCGGCACACCGGCCCGGGCCAGGCCCGTGACGACACCTGAGGCCAGCGCCTCCACGTGCGCGAAGCCGCGGCGTCGTCGCGCGGCGGACGTGGAGGGCGCGGGCACCACGAGCACCTCGCCCGCTCCGGGCGGGAGCGCGTCCGCGACGTGCCGCCCGAGCACCTGCGCGCCCGCGGCCAGGCCGGGCGTGAGGTCGCGGCGCCCCCGCTCCTTCCAGGCGACCACCGACGCGCGCACCGCACCGACGTTGTCCGCGAGGGTCAGCACGGGCATCACCGGGGCGTCCTGGACCAGGCTGACCAGCCGCCCCGCGCGCTCCTCGCAGCGCCACGGCTCACCCTCGAGCCACGCCCGGCACGGCACGCACCACGCCACGTCCGGGCGACCGCAGCCCGCGCACTCGACCGGCAGGACGAGCGTGAGCAGCTCGTGACCGGCGGCGCGCAGCAGGCGCGCGCGCCGTCCCCGGCCCGGCGCCGGCGGATGCGTGCTCATACCTGCCCATGCTGCGCGGAGCCCGCGGCCCACGCAGCCGACCGCGCGCACGGGGGGCACCGTCGGCGCACCGCGTGGGCTGAGGTCGGACCGTCAGCCGGGGTACGCCGGGTCGCTGATCTCCTCCGCGCCCGGCACCGCGACCCACGTCGCGCCGACCAGCTTGTGCAGCAGGCCGTCGCCCGAGGCCGCGTAGAGCACCTTGCCGCCCGCGACCGCGACGAGGTCCGGCACCTCGGGCAGCGCGCGCGTGGGTCCCGACACGGGCACGCGGTGCACGGCGGTGGCGCCCGTGCTGCGCCCGATCACGCCGAGCAGCGACTCGTCGAGCCACACGACCTCGCCCGCCTCGACCAGCGTCGCCCCCACCCGCACCGGCTCGCCGACGCGCTGCGGCGTGCCGGACGCGTCCCGGACGACGCCGTACACCTCGACCGACACGCCGTCCGCACCGCGCGAGACCACCGCGAGCCGAGTCGCGTCGCGTGCCATGCGCACCGCGACGACCGTGCGCCCGTCGAGCGACTCCGCGGTGACCGCGACGGGCTCGGCACCCTCGCGCGCGGCCACCAGACCCTGCGTGGGGCGTGCGGTCCACGCCCACCCGAAGCGGTCCACCGACGGCGGCAGCAGCGGGCCGCCCTCAAGCAGCACCGCGGGCTCGTCGTCCTCCCGCGCCACCGTGACCAGGTCACCGCTCGCGTCCAGCAGGACGCGGACCTGACCCGACTCGTCACGCGCCGGAGCGTGCGCACCGGGCGTGAGCGCGGCCACGCCCGGGACCGGCGCGAGGCCGTCGGCGTCGAGCGTCGTCAGCACGCCGTCCCGGACCATCTCCACCGGACCGTCCGGCAGCCCGCCGCGCTCGAGCGTCGCGGGGCCGTCGATCGGGACGCCGTCCGCGGTGACCTGGACCGACCGGACCCCGGGCACGCCGCCGAGGCTCGCCTGCAGCTGCGCGAGCATGAGCGCACGCGCGTCGAGCGTCATGGTGCTCGCGAGCTCGAGGTCCACCTGGGCCACGCCGTCGTCGCCGATCACGACGGTCTGCGCGTTGAGCTGGGCGCCCTCCGGGATCGCCGTGGCGACCGCGTCCCGCAGCCACGGCGACGGGCCCGCGAGCAGCGCACGCGCGATCGACGTCTGCTGGTTGAGCGCCGGGAACCACCGGATGTCGGGCACCAGGAACTGCGCGTCCGAGGACAGGAAGTACAGCGGCGCGGCGCGGAACTGCCGGTCGAACTCCGCCTGCGCCAGGAGCAGGCCCTGCGGTGCGGTGGCGATCCGCCACTCCCCCGCCACGGTCCGTTCGAGCTCGTACGTCACGGACTCCTGCGCACCCGCGGGCGCCTCGGTGTAGCGCCCGTCCGCGTCGATGCGCGCGACCACGGGCACCTCGTACGTCACGCGCTGCTCCTCGACCACCGGGGCGGGCAACGACCCCGTGACGACGACGCCGTCGCGCGGCTGCCAGGACTGGCGCGCCTCACCGGTCAGGTACTCGCGCGCCGTGACGAACTCCCCGACGAAACCCGCGCTCCCCGCGAGCAGGAAGCCCTCGACGATCTGCGCGGGCGTCGCGCCGCGCTGCGGACCCTCGGCCAGCAGATCGACGCGTCCCTCCTCGGGCACCGTGCCGTCGCCCTGCCGGACCGGGCCGCTCGTCGGCATCGCGACGCACCCCACGAGCGTGAGCGACGTGACGAGCGCCGCGACCAGCGCGGTGGCCCACGTGCGCACCGGGGCGGGCGTGCGTCGCGCGGTCATCGGACCTCCTGCTGCTCGTGCGCGTCGGTCAGGTCCGGCAGCGCGGCGGGGTCGGTGCGCGACCGACCCGTGAACGACGTCACGGGGTCGGGCGGGACCGCGTCGTCCGGGACCAGGGGCAGCGGTGAGTCGGTCAGCCGGATGCCCGCACGGCGCGGCAGCGTGAGCCGGAACGAGGCACCCCGGCCCGGCCGGCCCCACGCCTCGAGCCACCCGCCGTGCAGGTGCGCGTCCTCGAGCGAGATCGCCAGCCCCAGACCGGTGCCGCCCGACGTGCGCGCCCGGGCCGGGTCCGCGCGCCAGAACCGGTCGAACACGTGCGTCGCCTCCTCGGCCGTCATGCCGACGCCGTGGTCGCGCACCGTGACGGCGACCGCGTACGCGTCCGCGCGCACCGTCACCTCGACCGTGCTGCCCTCGGCATGCTCGACCGCGTTGACCAGCAGGTTGCGCAGCACGCGCTCGACGCGGCGCGGGTCGATGTCGGCGACCGCGACGTCGTCGTCGATGTCGACGTGCAGCCACGAGCCGCGCCTGCCCGCGAGCGGGAACGTGTGCTCGACCGCCGCCACGACCACGTCGCGCACGTCGCGGCTCTCGGCGTCCAGCACGGCCGCGCCCGCGTCGAACCGGCTGATCTCCAGCAGGTCGGCCAGCAGGTCCTCGAACCGGTCGAGCTGCGTGGACAGCAGCTCGGCCGAGCGCTTGACCGCGGGGTCGAAGTCCTCGCGCGAGGAGTGGATCACCTCACCCGCCATGCGGATCGTCGTGAGGGGCGTCCGCAGCTCGTGCGACACGTCGGAGACGAACCGCCGCTGCAGCGCGGACAGCTCCTCCATGCGTTCGATCTGGTCCTGCAGGCCCGCGGCCATCTCGTTGAACGACCGGGCCAGCGTCGCCATCTCGTCGTCCCCCCGCACCGGCATGCGCTCCTCGAGGTGGCCGTCGGCGAGCCGTTCGGCGACCTGCGCGGCCCGGCGGACCGGCAGCACGGTCTGGCGCGTCACCATCCAGGTCATGACGCCCAGCAGCGCGACGAGCGCGGCGGCCGCGAGCGCGAGCGTGCGCAGCAGGAAGTCCAGCCGGTCCTGCTCGGCCTGCAGGCTGTAGAGGAAGAACAGCTGGTACGTGCCGACGACGGGCACCGTGACGTCCTGCCCGACGACGATCGCGGGCTCGACCCGCCCGCCGCGCTCCCACGCGACCGACTGCCAGTGCTGGCCCCCGGTCGCGGTCGCGGCGCGCAGGTCGTCGCCCACGATCGCGACGAGCGACAGGTCCGAGGCCGCGAGCCCGACGGGCAGCGGGGACTCCTGCCGGGGCGAGCGCATGAGGAACACCTCACGGTCGCCCGAGCCGCCCTTGGCCTGGGCCGTCGCGACGTCCGTGAGCAACCGCTGCACCTCGACGCCCGAGCTCGCGGTCGAGGACTCGAACGTGTCCTGCGCCTGCTGCGTGCTGCGTGCGCTCTCCTCGACGAGCTGCTCGACGCGGCCCGAGAACAGCCCGTCCATCATCCGCTCGCCCACGTACGCGCCGATCGCGACGAGCGCCACGAGCCCGATCGCGAGCGTCGAGGTGATGACCCGGACCTGCAGCGACGAACGCCACGCGTGCACCCAGCGTCGTGCGCGGCGGCCGAGCCGGGCCCTCAGGAGGCGCCCGGTCCCGCTCAGCCGCGGCATCGCGCGCTCACCGCGGTCACGTGGGCGTCACGCCCGCCTTGTAGCCCACGCCGCGCACGGTCACGACGATCTCGGGCTGCTCGGGGTCGTTCTCGATCTTCGAGCGCAGGCGCTGCACGTGCACGTTGACCAGTCGCGTGTCCGCGGCGTGCCGGTAGCCCCACACCTTCTCCAGCAGGACCTCACGCGTGAACACCTGCCACGGCTTGCGCGCGAGCGCGACGAGCAGGTCGAACTCCAGCGGCGTGAGCGAGACCGGCCGACCGCCGCGCTCGACGCGGTGGCCCGGCACGTCGATCGTCACGTCCCCGATCGTCAGGTGCTCGGGTGCGGGCTCGTCGGAGCGGCGCAGCCGGGCGCGCACGCGTGCCACGAGCTCCTTGGGCTTGAACGGCTTCGAGATGTAGTCGTCGGCTCCCGACTCCAAGCCCAGCACCACGTCGACCGTGTCGCTCTTGGCCGTGAGCATGACGATCGGCACTCCGGACTCGGCGCGGATCTGGCGGCACACCTCGTTGCCGTCCTTTCCCGGCAGCATGAGGTCCAGGAGCACCAGGTCCGGCTGCGTCTGCCGGAAGATGCCGAGCGCCTGGTCACCGTCCTCGCAGAAGACCGGGTCGAAACCCTCCGAGCGCAGCACGATGCCGATCATCTCGGCCAGCGCGGTGTCGTCGTCGACCACCAGCACGCGTCCCTTCATGCGCGCATCATCGCACCGCGCGCCCGGCATCCCGCCGCATGTGCGTGAACGGGCTCCCGCGCGCGTCGCGCCGGCCGCCGCCGCACGGCGTGTGCCGGGCGACCGCGCACCCCGCACGGGGTCGACGTGGCACGATGAGGGCCGCATCGGGCCCCGCGCCCGCGCGACCAGCACGGACACCGGTCCGACGACCCACGAGGGGGCGACGCTCGATGACGGGCCCGCAGGACGCACCGCAGCCGCCGACGTGGGCGACCCCCGGTTCGAAGCCCGGTTCGCAGCCCGGTCCGGCGCCCGCTCCGGCGCCCCCGCAGCCCCCTGCGCAGCCGGACGCGCCGTCGGTCCCGGGCGCCGCGGCCCCGGCGGGCTGGTCCGCCGCACCCGGGTGGGGCACACCCCCCGGCGCACCCCCGGCACCCGGCGCGGCCCCCGCGGGACCGCCGAGCGCGCCACCGCCGCCCGGGCCCCACCCCGCTGCGCCCGGCCCGTACCCGATGCCGCCCGGTGCGGGATACGGCTACGGGCCCGCGGGTGCGACGCCGTGGCGCCCGCCGGCGCTCCAGCCGGGGATCATCCCGCTGCGTCCGCTCAACGTCGGCGAGATCCTCGACGGCTCGTTCCGCGCCGTGCGCGCCAACCCCGCCGTGATGTTCGGCCTCTCGGCGATCGTCATGACCGTCACCGCGATCCTGCAGGCGGTCCTGACCTGGTATGTCGGCGGGCAGCTCACGCCCGTGATCGACGACGCGTTCGGCGCGTCGCTCAACGGGTCCGACCTGACCACAGCCGAGCTCACCGGGACCGACAGCTCCATGCTCGGCGCGAGCGTCGCCTCGGTGGCGGGCACGCCGCTCCTGGCGCTCGCCACCACGCTCCTGACCGGCCTGCTCATCGTCTCGGTGAGCCGCTCGGTGCTGGGCCGCAAGGTCACGATCGGCGAGGTCCTGCGCTCGCGGCAGGTGTGGAAGGTCCTGGGGTTCACGCTGCTCGTCGGACTCGTCACGGTGCTCGCGGCGGCCCTCGTCGTGGTCCCGCTCGTGCTGGCCGCGAACGCCGACTCCTGGGGCGGCGCGCTCGCGATCGGCCTGCTCGGCGGGCTCGCGCTCGTCGTCGCCGGCGTGTGGGTCAGCGTCCGGACGCTGCTGGTCACGCCCGCGCTCATGCTGGAGGGGCGCGCGTTCTGGCCCACGGTCGCACGCGGCTGGCGGCTCACCCGGGGCAGCTTCTGGCGCCTGCTCGGCATCTACCTGCTGATCTCGATCATCGTGTACGTGATCGTCCAGCTGATCCAGTTCCCGGTGACGATGGTCGTCGCGTTCGCGTTCGGCGAGCCGTTCCCGACGAGCTTCTGGGCGATCGTGGCGACGTCGATCGGCCAGGTCCTCGCGAACACCATCTCGACCGTGTTCACCGCCTCGGTCGTCGCGCTCCTCTACATCGACACACGCATGCGGCGTGAGGGCCTCGACATCGAGCTCGCGCGCGCCGCGGAGAAGGGCGCGTGAACGTCCCCGCGCTGCTCGTGCGTGCCGGCACCGACGGGCCGCCCCTGACACCCGACGGGCCCACGGCCCGGCAGTGGGCGGTCGACGAGCTCGCCCGGCCCGAGTACCACCGTCAGCGCTCGCTGCTGCAGCAGCTGCTGGACTGGGTGCTCGAACAGCTGAACAAGCTCCAGGACGTGCAGGTCGGCGGGGGCACGTCATGGCTCGTGATCGTCGTGGCCGTCGTGCTGGTCGTGCTGATCGCCTGGTGGGTCGCGGGTCCCGTGCGCTCGGGCCGCGCGTCCGCCGGACGGGGCGTGCTGTCCGCCGACGACGCCCGGACCGCGGCGCAGATGCGGGACGCGGCCGACCGCGCCGCCGCTGCGGGCGACTGGGGCACCGCGGTGATCGAGCGGTTCCGCTCGGTGGTGCGCGACCTCGAGGAGCGGACCGTGCTCGACGAACGGCCCGGACGCACCGCGCACGAGGCGACGCTCGAGGCCGGCGCGCGCCTGCCCGGCGTCGCGGGCGGACTCGTCGCGGGCGGGCGCCTGTTCGACGACGTCGCGTACGGCGGCCGCGCGGCCGGGCCGCAGGACGACGCCGCGCTGCGGCAGCTCGTGACGGACGTCGCCGCCGCGCGTCCGACCGCGGACGCCGCGCGGACCACGCTGGTGGCCCCCCGATGAGCGGCGCGCCGGGGTCCACGACGGTGGGCGACGCCCCCGCGCACCCGGTCGGTGAGCCCGGGTTCGTGATCGGCGACGGCACGACCGCGCGCACGCGCGCCCGCTCGCGGTGGCGCCGCGCGCGGGCACCGCTCGCCATCCTCGGCACGCTCGCGCTCGTGGGGCTGCTCGCGGCGCTGCCCGAGCCCCGCACGTCGCAGGTGCCGCTCGCACCCGACAACGCCCAGCCCCTGGGCGCGCGTGCGCTCGCGCAGATCCTCGACGACCACGGCGTGCGCGTGCAGTACACGCGCCGCATGGCCGACGTGCTGGCCTCCGACGGCCCCGGCGTCACCGTCGCGGTGCTGGGCGACTCGGGCCTCACCGACGAGACGATGCAGGCGCTCGAGGACGTGGGCGGCGACCTCGTGGTCGTCGGCGCGCCGTGGGCGGCCTCGACCCTGGTGCAGGTGCAGGACGCGTACTCGTTCGGCGAGCCGACGACGCGCGACGCCCGCTGCCGCGACACGCGTGCCGCCGCCGCCGGGACCGTGCGCGCGACGGCGTCCGCACGCGCGCCGTCGAACGGCGTCGCGTGCTTCCCGGGCCCCGACGACGACGTGCGCGCGGGTGCCTACGTCAGCATCACGCTCGCGGGCGGACGCCACGTCGACGTGCTCGCGGACGCCGCCATGGTGACGAACTCCGGGCTCGCCGCCGAGGGCAACGCCTCGCTCGCGCTCAGCACGTTCGGCCGCAACCCCGACGTGGTCTGGTACGTGCCGGCCATGGACGACCCCTACGGGCGCACCGCCGACGACGAGCAGCTCGGCTCGACCATGCCGCCCTGGACCGGCCCGCTCATGCTGCAGCTCCTGCTGGTCGCCGTCGTGGCCGCCGTGTGGCGGGGCCGCCGCACGGGTCCGCTCGTCACGGAGCGGCTGCCCGTCGTCGTGCGCGGCGGCGAGACGACGCGCGGCCGCGGCCGCCTCTACCGGCACGGTCGCGCGCACGGCCACGCGGCCGCGGCGCTGCGCGCCGCCGCGGCTGCGCGGTGCGCGGCCCGGCTCGGGCTCCCGCGCTCGGCCGCGGCACCCGCCGTGATCGAGGCCGTCGCACGCGCGAGCGGACGGCCCGGCACGGCGGTCGAGCAGCTGCTGTACGGACCACCACCCACCGACGACGCCGGGCTGGCACGGCTGGCCCGCGACCTGGACCACCTGGAGAGCGAGGTTCACCGAACGTGACCGACGACGCCACGACGCCCGTCCCCGCGGCGGCACCCGGCCCCGTGCCGACGGCACCGCACGACGGCCCGCCCGCACCGCCTCCCCCTGCCCCGACCGCACCCGAGCCCTCGGTCCAGGCGTACGCGCCCGAGCCCCCGGCCCCGACGGCCGCACCCGAGCCGCCGACTCACGCGGCGGCACCCGCACCCGTCGCGCCCGTCGTGGTGACCAAGCCCGCCGCCGTGGACGCGCCCACGCCCTCGCAGGACCTGCGGCTCGCGCTCGCGGCCGTGCGCACCGAGGTCGGCAAGTCCGTCGTCGGGCAGGACGCCGCCGTCTCGGGGCTCGTCGTCGCGCTGCTGTGCCGTGGGCACGTGCTGCTGGAGGGAGTCCCCGGCGTCGCCAAGACGCTCCTGGTGCGGTCGCTCGCGCACGCGCTCGAGCTGTCCACCAAGCGCGTGCAGTTCACGCCCGACCTCATGCCGGGCGACGTCACGGGCTCGCTGGTCTACGACGCGCGTACCGCGGAGTTCTCGTTCCGGCCGGGTCCGGTTTTCACGAACCTGCTGCTCGCGGACGAGATCAACCGCACGCCCCCCAAGACGCAGGCATCGCTGCTCGAGGCGATGGAGGAGCGTCAGGTGTCGGTCGACGGCGAGCCGCGTGCGCTGCCCGACCCGTTCCTGGTGATCGCGACGCAGAACCCCGTGGAGTACGAGGGCACGTACGCGCTGCCCGAGGCGCAGCTCGACCGCTTCCTGCTCAAGCTCACGCTGCCCGTCCCGGAGCGCGACGACGAGGTCGAGGTGCTCGCGCGGCATGCGGCCGGGTTCGACCCGCGTGACCTGGTCGCCGCCGGCATCCGCCCGGTCGCGGGCGTGGAGACGCTCGCGCGTGCCCGGGCCGAGGTCGCCCAGGTGCAGGTCGCGCGCGAGGTGCTCGGGTACGCGGTCGACGTGTGCCGCGCGACGCGGCAGTCGCCGTCGCTCTCGCTCGGCGTCTCGCCGCGAGGTGCGACCGCGCTGCTGGCCACCGCGCGCGCGTGGGCCTGGCTCTCGGGCCGCGGCTACGTCACCCCCGACGACGTCAAGGCGCTCGCGCACCCGACGCTGCGGCACCGCGTGCAGCTGCGCGCCGAGGCCGAGCTCGAGGGCGTGAGCACGGAGTCGGTGCTCGACACGGTCCTCGCGTCCGTGCCGGTCCCCCGCTGAGGCGCGCGTGGCCCTGACCTGGCGCGCGGTCGTGCTCGCCGCGCTCGGCGTGCCCGTCGTGCTGGTGCTGCCCCTGCCGCTGACCGTCGTGCTCTGGGCGCTGCTGGTGCTCACCGTGTGCGCGGTGGACGCCGCCGCGGCCGCGTCACCGCGCCAGGTGGCGGTGCAGCGCACCGTGCCGGACTCGACGCGCCTCACGGAGTCCGTCGAGTCCGTGCTGACGCTCTCGAACGTCGGCCGGCGGCGGCTGCGCGCGCTCGTGCGGGACGCGTGGGCACCCTCGGCCGGCGCGGTGCGCGACCGGCACACGGTCGACGTCCCGGCGGGCGAGGGACGGCGCGTGCGGACCACGCTGCGCCCGACGCGACGCGGGGACGTGCACGCCGATCGCGTGACCATCCGCTCGTACGGGCCGCTGCAGGTGGCCGCGAGGCAGGCGTCGGTGCCCGTGAGCGGCCGCGTGCGTGTCCTGCCGGCGTTCCACTCGCGGCGCCACCTGCCGAGCCGGCTGGCGAGGCTGCGCGAGATGGACGGCCGCGCGGCGGTCCAGGTGCGCGGGGCGGGGACCGAGTTCGACTCGCTCCGGGAGTACGTGATCGGCGACGACGTGCGCTCGATCGACTGGCGGGCCTCCGCGCGGCGCGCCGACGTCGTCGTGCGCACGTGGCGACCCGAACGCGACCGGCGCGTGATGATCGTGCTGGACACGGGCCGCACGTCGGCCGTGCGCGTGCTCGACGAGCCCCGGCTCGACGCATCGGTCGAGGCAGCGCTGCTGCTCGCGGCGCTCGCGAACCACGCGGGTGACCGCGTGGAGCTGCTCGCGTACGACCGGCGCGTGCGGGCCCGCGTGGTGGGTTCGGCGGGTCCGCGCCTCATGCCGTCCATGGCCGACCAGCTCGCCGGGGTCGCACCCGAGCTGATCGAGACCCACTGGCCCGGCGTCGTCGCGCAGGTGCGGCAGCGGATGTCGCAGCGCGCGCTCGTGGTGCTGCTCACGTCGCTCGAGCCCGCGGTCGTCGAGCACGGTCTGCTCGACGTCGTCGGCGGTCTCGCGCAGCGGCACCAGGTGGTGCTCGCGTCGGTCGCGGACCCCGAGGTCCCCGAGCTCGCGCGTGCGCGGGACGACGCCGCGACGATCTTCGACGCGGCGGCGGCCGAGCGCGTGGGGCTCGAGCGCGCCGCGGTCGCGATGCGCCTGCGGCAGCAGGGTGTCGAGGTGGTCGACGCGCTGCCGGGCGACCTGGCCCCGAAGCTGGCCGACACGTACCTCGCGCTCAAGGCGGCCGGTCGCCTCTAGCCGCCCGG
This sequence comes from Cellulomonas gilvus ATCC 13127, assembly GCF_000218545.1. Taxonomy (NCBI): domain Bacteria; kingdom Bacillati; phylum Actinomycetota; class Actinomycetes; order Micrococcales; family Cellulomonadaceae; genus Cellulomonas; species Cellulomonas gilvus. The sequence continues at coordinate 1,244,538 of NC_015671.1, read as the reverse complement.
GCGGCGCAGCCCGCCGGTGGCACCCGCCCGGCGGTTCAGCCCACGGTCGCGACGGCGTAGCCCGCGCGGTCCTCGTCGAGGTCACCCGTCTCGCCCCGGCGGACCGCACGTCCGCCCAGGACGATCGTGTACGCCCAGAACGCCGCGAGCGCCAGCGCGCCGATCGCGATCTTGACCCACCACAGCAGCCCGGAACCCGTGACGAACCCCTCGATGACGCCCGAGACCGCGAGCACGCCCACGAGCCCGATCGCGGCCGTGAACAGGGCGCGGCCCTCCTGCGCGAGAGCCGTCCCGCGCGTCCTCGGACCCGGCGCGACCCACGCCCAGAACAGCTTGAGCCCGGCGGCCCCCGAGACGAACACGGCCGTGAGCTCGAGCAGGCCGTGCGGGGCGATGAGCGACAGGAACACGTCCAGCGCGTCGTGCGCCGCCATCATGCCGCCGATGTTCCCCACCGCGACCGCGTTCGAGTACAGGAAGTACAGCGGGCCGAACCCCGAGATCCCGGTGGCGATGCACACGGCCGTGAGGAACGCGTTGTTGGTCCACACCGTCGCGGCGAACCCGGCGCCCGGGTCGTAGTACTGCGCGAACGCCTCGTCGACGTAGTGCTGGCGCTCGGCCGGCGTGCCCATGGCGGCGAGCGCGTCCGGGTTCGTCGCGACCCACACCCCCGCGACGCAGCCCACCGCCAGGAACGCGACCATCACCGCGACCGTCCACCACCGCAGGCGGTACAGCACCGCGGGGACGGTCACGACGACGAACCTCAGCGCGTCGCGCCACGACGGCTCGTGCGCGCCCGCGATCGCCGCGCGGGCACGGGCGACCAGCTGCGAGAGCCGGGTCACCATCTCCGGGTCGGGTGCGGCCGACCGGATCGCGGACAGGTCGGTCGCGGTCGCCTGGTAGAGGCGGACCAGCTCGTCGGCCTGCGCGCCCGTACGGCGGCGCGTCCGCACCAGCTCGTCGAGGCGCTGCCACGCCGGCTCGTGCACCGCCTGGTAGGCGTCGAGGTCCATGCGCACAGCCTGCCACCTGCGCACGTGCCGTCCGGGCAGGTCGGCCCGAGCGACGTCCGTCGGATGCGCGAGCCGTTAGGGTCTTCGCGAGCACGGACGCACCGCCGGTGGCGTCCGCGCTCGACGCGACGGGAGGACGGCGACGGTGGACACGATCATCACGGGCGAGGGCGTCGAGCTCGACGCCCGGGCCGCCTCGGTCGCGTCCCGGCTGCTCGGCGCGCTGATCGACCTGATCATCTCGGTCGCGCTGCTCGTCGGGGCGATCGTGCTGCTGGTCAACGTGGTCGCGTCGAGCTCGTCGGAGGCGGCGGCCCGCATCGGCGTGATCGTCACGGTCGTGACCGTCACGCTCGCGGCCCCCACGGCCGTCGACACGCTCACGCGCGGCCGCTCGCTGGGCCGCCTCGCGGTCGGCATCCGGGTGGTGCGCGACGACGGCGGCCCGATCACGTTCCGTCAGGCGTTCGTCCGGGCGCTCACGGGCCTGCTCGAGCTGTGGGTCACGTTCGGCACGGTCGCGGTGATCTGCTCGATGGTCCACCCGCAGGGCAAGCGCGTGGGCGACATCCTCGCCGGCACGTACGCGGTGCGCGTGCGCGGTGCGACGACGGTCCGGACGCCCGTGCTGATGCCGTACGAGCTCGGCGCGTGGGCGCAGCACGCGGACGTCGCCCGCCTGCCCGACGGACTCGCGCTCGCGGTGCGGCAGTTCCTGGCCCGCGCGCCGCGGCTGCACCACGCGTCCCGGGTCGAGCTCGGCACGCAGCTCACGCAGGAGGTCGGGCGGTACGTCCGGCCGCTGCCGCCCGCGGGGACGCACCCCGAGTCGTTCCTGGCGGCCGTGCTCGCCGAGCGCCGCACGCGCGAGCTGCGCAGCGAGCAGGTGGCCGAGGCGCGACGCGAGCGCGAGGCCGCGGCGCTGCACCGGCTCCCCCACGGCGTGCCCGACCCCGCGCGCTGACCCTCGTCCGGGGGGCCCGCCCGACCCCGGGCGTCACAGCCCCGCGACGACCGCCTGCAACCGGTACGGCGTGAGCGTGCGCGAGTACGTCGCGGACAGGTGGTGCTGGTCCCGGTACGCCATGACGTGCCCGACGACCGGCCGGCACCGCGCAGGCCCGCAGAGCAGGTCCGTGCTGTCCACGAGGATCGACCCCGGCGTCGCCCGCTGCGCCACCACGAGGTCGTCGGGGACGGCCAGCGCGGCGGCGCGGTCCATGGAGCAGCGCTCGGCCGCCGCGACCGTGCGGGCGGACGTGACGCAGGCCAGCACCGTCTCGCTCAGGCGGGGGTTGTCCGCGACGACGGCGACGGTCGAACCGACCGCCTGCAGCCGACGCCACGCGGCCGCCATCGCCTCCGGCCGCGCCGACGCGTTGCGGTACCCCGTCACGATCACCACGTCGTAGCGCTCCGCGACGAGCCGCGTGAGCAGGTCCGAGCGGCGCGCGTGGCAGCCGTCCTCGCGCGGACCAGGGTCGGCGAGCACGCAGCCCCGGGCGACGTACGTGTGGACCCGCCAGTTCAGGCGTGCGGCCACGTCCTTGACGCCGGGCAGCAGCATCGCGCCGTGCGAGTCACCGACCACCGCGACCTGGAGCGCGTCCTTCGCCCGGGACCCGTACGCGCACGACTTGACCGGCTGCGCGGGGTCAGCCGTGTAGCACGCGTACGCGCCCTGGTTGTCCTGGTCCCAGCCCGCGCGGCGGGGGTCCGGGGTCACCGTCCCGTCGAGCGCGGGGTTGTCGCAGGGCGCGAGCGCGGGGTCGAGCGCCTGCGCGCCCAGGCACCGCACGGGCCCCGCGAGCGCGGTCCGCAGGTCGCCGTACGCGCCGACGTCACGCACGCGGCCCGACACGGCCGGCAGGCCGCGCCACGCGGGTGCGTGCACGCGGTACTGCGCGTTCCCGAAGCGGGCGGTCCGGACCTCGAGCGCGAACGCACCCTGTGCCCGCGTGGTGCCCCGCACCGCCGCGGTCCACCCGGTCTCGGTGCGCCGCTGCACCACCACCGGGCTGCCGGTGGCGGCCCCGTCGACGCGGCCCGTGAACGTGCGCGTGCTGCCGGGCGCACCGCGTCCGGTCACCACCACGTCGACGACGCGGCGCGCTGCCGCCGCGCCCTGGCCGGTCACGCCGTCGTCGAGCGTCGTGGACGCGGCACCCGACGGGACGGCCGGTGCGGACACGACCAGCGGGACGACGACGGCCAGCACGACGGCCGCCGCGCGGCGCGTCCGGACCCGCCGCACCGCGGCCCACAGGCTCACGGCGTGCGCAGGTCGGGCTCGAGGTAGATGACGCGCGCGATGGGCACGGCCGCGCGCACGCGCGCCTCGGCGGCGTCGATCGCGGCGGCGACGTCGGCCGCGGAGCTCGCGGCCGGCACCTCGATCTTCGCGGCGACCAGCACCTCGTCGGGACCCAGGTGCAGCGTCTTGAGGTGGATGACCGACGCGACACCCTCGCCGACGAGCGCCTGACGGATGCGCTGCACGGCGTCCTTGGTGGCGGACTCCCCCAGCAGCAGCGAGCGCGTCTCCATCGCCAGCACGACCGCGATCAGGACGAGCAGCACGCCGATGCCCGCGGTGCCCGCGGCGTCCCACCGGCCGTCCTCGGTCACGAGCGTGAGCGAGACGCCCAGCAGCGCGAGGACCAGGCCCACGAGCGCGCCCAGGTCCTCGAGCAGCACCACGGGCAGCTCCGGGGCCTTGGCGGTGCGGACGAACGACACCCAGGACTGCGAACCGCGCACCTGGTTGGACTCGTGGATCGCGGTGCGGAACGAGTACGACTCGAGCCCGATCGCGACCACCAGGACCACGATCGGCACCCAGTGCCAGGACTCGATCGGGTGCGGGTCGGACCACTTGTGCCACGCCTCGTACAGCGCGAACAGCCCGCCGAGCGAGAACAGCACGATCGAGACGATGAACGCGTACAGGTACCGCTCGCGGCCGTAGCCGAACGGGTGCTCCTCGTCCGCCGCGCGGCGGGCGCGCTTGCCGCCGACGAGCAGCAGCACCTGGTTGCCCGAGTCGGCGAGCGAGTGCACCGACTCGGCGAGCATCGAGCTCGAGTGCGTGAGCAGGTACGCCACGAACTTGGTCACGGCGATGCCGAGGTTCGCCGTCAGCGCGGCGACGATCGCCTTGGTCCCACCCTCGTGCGCCATGGTCGCACCCTCCTGGTCAGCGGTCGTCGAGAAGTCCGGCCGACACCCTAGCCGGGACCGCCCGCGGTCGCGCTCAGGCCGGGACGGCCTCGGAGGCGAGCAGCACCGGGATGCCGCCGCGCACGGGGTAGCGCAGGGGCCGCTCCGGGTCGGTCGAGACCAGGCACGGCTCGCCGTCCGGCCCCGTCGCATCCAGGAGCGTCGCGCCGGTCACGGGGCACCGCAGCAGGTCCCGGGCCCAGGGCTCGAACGGGACGGCGTCGTTCGTCATGCGTCGGCCTCCTGCCGCACCAGCGCGAGCACGTCGTCGCGCACCTTCTCCATGATGTCCTCGTCGGCCGCCTCGACGTTGAGCCGCAGCAGCGGCTCGGTGTTGGACGCGCGCAGGTTGAACCACCACTGCGGGTGCGCGTCCCAGTGCGAGACGGTCAGCCCGTCGAGCTCGTCGACCTGCACCGGTCCCGCGCCCTGACGCGTCACGTACGCGTCGACCACGCGTGCCCGCGCGTCGGCCACCGATGCGACGCGCGAGTTGATCTCCCCCGAGGCGACGTACGGCTGGTACTGGTCGGCGAGCGCCGACAGCGGGTGGGGCTGGCCGCCGAGCGCCGCCAGGACGTGCAGCGCCGCGAGCATGCCGGTGTCCGCGAAGAAGAAGTCGCGGAAGTAGTAGTGCGCGCTGTGCTCGCCGCCGAACACCGCGTCGTGCTCGGCCATCTGCGCCTTGATGAACGAGTGACCCACGCGCGTGCGCACCGTGCGTGCGCCCGCCGCGGTCAGCAGGTCGGGCACCACGCGGGACGTGATGAGGTTGTGGATCACCGTCGGCGTGCGCCCCGCGGCCTTCTCGCGCTCGACCTCGCGCAGCCCGACGAGGGCCGTGACGGCCGACGGCGAGACCGGGTCACCGTTCTCGTCGACGACGAAGCAGCGGTCGGCGTCGCCGTCGAACGCCAGGCCGAGGTCCGCGCCGTGCTCGACGACCGCGCGCTGCAGGTCGCGCAGGTTCTCGGGCTCGAGCGGGTTCGCCTCGTGGTTCGGGAACGTGCCGTCGAGCTCGAAGTACAGCGGCACCACCTCGAGCGGGAGCGCGGGCAGGCCCGCATGCGTGCCGAGCACGGCCGGTGCCGTGTAGCCGCCCATGCCGTTGCCCGCGTCAACCACGACCTTGAGCGGGCGGATGTCCGCGAGGTCCACGAGCGAGCGCAGGAACGCGGCGTACTCCGCGAGCATCTCGCGGTCGCTCACGGTGCCGCGCGCGGCGTCGTCGACCTGCGGCACGCCCGAGGCCAGGTAGTCACCCGCGAGGTCGCGGACCGCGGCCAGGCCGGAGTCCTGACCCACGGGCCGCGCACCCGCGCGGCACAGCTTGATGCCGTTGTACTGCGCCGGGTTGTGGCTCGCGGTGAACATGGCCCCCGGCACGCCCAGCGAGCCCGACGCGAAGTACAGGCCGTCGGTCGACGCGAGCCCGATGCGCACGACGTCCACGCCGCGCGCAGTCAGCCCCTGGGCGAAGCCGTCGACCAGCTCGGGACCCGACGGACGCATGTCGTTGCCCACGACGACGACGGGCCGCGAGCCGGCGGCGGCCTCGGGCACGACGACGACGTCGGCGAAGGCCGCGCCGATCGCACGCGTGACCTCCGGGCTCAGCTCCGAGGGGACGAGCCCCCGGACGTCGTACGCCTTGATGAACGCGGACAGGTCGACTCGTTCGGAAGGGCTCACCGGCGCATCGTACCGACCCGCCCCACGTGTCCCGACGGCCTGACGGCCCCGACGGACCAGCCGGGGCGGCACCGCATCGGCACGGTCAGGAGGTGCCCGTGACCTCGTCCCGGGTCAGCGGCGTGCCGTCCCCGTCGAGCGCGAACCAGTTGGTCCGCTCGCACGCCGGGCAGGACACGAACGTCGCCTGCCGGCCGTCCGGCAGCGCCATCCGGATGCGCGTCAGCTGGGTCTCGCCGCACGCCACGCACGCGTCGGTGCCGGGCGGCTGTGGGCCCTGCGGTCGGCTGATCGACCCGAGCGGCTCGCTCGCGGCCGCCGCGCGCGCACGTGCGGCGTCCCCCCGTCGACGCGCCATGTCAGACCGGTCCGCCCGGCTGCAGGTCGGGTCCGGTCCCCCGCAGCACGCGCAGGTGGCCCCGGCGGGGTGCCTCGGCCAGCGCCGCGGGCTCCGCGACCGCGGCGGCCGCGACCGGCTGGGGCGGGCGCCCCGCCTCACGGACCGCGTCGGCCAGGGCCAGCAGGTCGTCGCGGCTCGGTGCGGGCGGCTCGAACTCCGGGAGCAGCCGCACGACCTCCCAGCCGCGCGGCGCCGTGAGGCGTTCGGCGTGCTGGACGCACAGGTCGTACGAGTGCGGCTCGGCGTGCTGCGCCAACGGGCCGAGCACGGCCGTCGAGTCGGCGTACACGTAGGTGAGCGTCGCGACCGCGGGGCGGTCGCACGCGGTGCGCGAGCACTGCCGGACGGATCTCACGGGGTGAACCTACCCCCGCGCGCGGACCGCGTCGTCCTTCCCACGCCGAGTCCCACCCGCACCGGGTCGGCTCGCGGGTCGGCCGGCGGCCTCCGCACTACAGTGCTGGCGTGCGTCCGTCCCAGCCCGTGCAGCCCGTGCGCCGTCGCGACCGGCGCGGTCGGGGCCTGCGCGGACCGCTCATGCCCAGCACGATGCCGGCGTTCCGCACGCGCGCGCAGCGGTTCGACGACCTGGTCCTGGATGCGGTGGACCAGCTCGAGCGCCGGTGGGCCCGGCAGCTCGAGGGCACCGAGTTCGCGGTCGAGGACGTCCCGCCGTCCCACCCCGCACCGTGGGAGCGCGGCGGCGTCCCGCTGGGCCGCTACTTCCCGGCCGACGCGGGGCTGCCCGCACGGATCGTGGTGTACCGCCGCCCGGTCGAGGCGCGGGCGGCCGATCCCGCCGACCTGGCGGACCTGGTGCGTGACGTGGTCGTCGAGCAGGTCGCGCACCTGCTGGGCCGCGACCCGCAGGACGTGGACCCGACGTACCGCGACGAGTCCTGAGCGCGCGCACGCGCGCGCCGCGTCAGCGGGTGCCGGTGCGCGGGTCCTGCCGCACGAGCGCCGCCGACGTGGCGGCCGCCTCCTGCGCCGGGACCAGGACCGAGAGCAACGGGCCGTCGGCCTGCGCGACGGCCGCGAGCAGTCCGGTCGCGAGCCACGCGTCGGCCGACGTCGCCTCGTCCGGCACGACCCGGACGCCGAGCACGGCCGTGCCCGCCGGGACCAGGTCGGCGACCTGCCAGCGCGCCGAGCGGCCGACCTCGAGCTCGACGTGCCGGCGTGCGGCCGTCCGGCCGTCCGCACCGACGACCTGCAGGGTCGCCCCGACCGTGCCGCGTGCGTCGAGCTCTCCGCCGGTCGCGACCGCGCCGAGCACCACGGCCCCGGTCGTGCCGGCGGGCAGGGCGACGAACCCGCCGTCGGTCGACACCGACGGCACCCATGCGCGCTCCTGCGTCGGCACCGTGGGCTCCTGGGCCGTGGGGTCGCCCGACCGCGCCACCATCGCGGCGGCGACCACCGCCCGGTCGGCGTCCACGACGAACGTGTAGGAGCCCTCGGCCAGGCCCCCCAGCGGGACGTCCGTCACGGCACCGGGGTCGAGCTCGAGCGCCTCGGCGCCGGGCAGGTCCTGCACGCCGTCGGGGCCCAGCACGCGGACGCGTGCGGTCGTCGTCTGCGCTCCCGTCGCCACGAGCCGCAGCACACCGGCCGACGCGTCGTCCACCTCGGTCGCGCGCAGCGGCACAGCGGGCACCACCTGACGCCGCGCGGGCGCCGCGCCCGGCACGACGAGGTCCGTGCCCGTGGGCGTGAAGCCCTCGAGCGTCGAGTCCTGCACGTGCGCGGCCACCCGGCCACCCGTCGCGGTCACGTGCACCGCGACGCGCCGCTCCTGGGGCGCGAGCCCGCCCAGCACGACCACGCGCTCCTCACCCGGAGCCACCAGGTACTGCTCGGTGTCGAGGTCGACACGGCCCGTCGGTCCGAGCACGTCCAGGTGCACCACCGCGGGCGTGGCACCCGCGTTCTGCAGCACCAGGAGCGCGGTCGCGCCGAGCTCGGTCGAGCCGCCGACCAGCCACGCGTCGGTCGTCGGGACCTGGCACGACGCGGCCGCGAGGCCGCGCAGGTCGCCGCGCGTGACGAGCGCGGACGCCGCGGCGGCCACCTGCGCGGGGACGTCCGTCGGGTCGGCCTGCACGACGAGCGGGCGACGCACGCGGTCCAGCGTCATCGCGTCCTGACCCGCCGCGAGCGGCGCGACCGTGCTGCCGTCGAACGCCGTGACCGCACCGCCGTCCGACGACGGCGCCGCGACCACGAGCGACGTGACCGGTGGTACGGGGACCGGGTCGAACTGGTCGTCACCCGCCTCGCCCTCCGGGAGCACCAGCGGCCCGGGGCACACCAGACGGGCCGGCGACGGCGGCACGTCCACCGCGACGCCCACGTCCACGCGCTCCCCCGTCGCCGACGACGGCAGGCGCGTGCCCGCCGCCACCGCCCCGGCGGCGACGCCCAGCACCAGCACGCCCGAGGCGATCCGGACAGCCCGGTCCCGTCGGCTCATCGTCCCGGCCTCCTGCGGCGCACGGGCAGCGCGAGCAGCAGCGCGACCGCCAGCACGACCCCCTGCACGGCCGCGAGGGGCACGCGCGCGGGCGGGTCGTACGTGATCTCCAGGTGGCCGGCCTGCGCACCGACCTCGAACGTCTGCCGCCAGCCGTTGTCGACCGCACGCAACGCGCGGCCGTCCAGCGTCGCGCGCCAGGACGGGTCCGCACGCTCGGCGAGCACCACCAGCCGCCCCGGCGTGCCCGCCTCGATCCGGGTGTCCGCTCCGCGGCCCGTCGCCGCGACCGGGACCGCGGCCGTCGTGGGGTCGGTCAGGGAGTCGCCGGCGGCGACCAGTCGCGCCCATGCGGTGACCACGGTGCCGGCGTCCGCAGCGGTCTCGGCACCGTCGGGGTCCGCGCCGTCCTGGGCCGCCGCGGGTGCGGCCGACACGCGCCACAGGATGCCCGCGCCGCTCTGCGTCACGCGTTCGAGACCCGCGGTCGAGTCGAGCTCGGCGACCAGCGCCTCACGCGCACGGCGCAGCGCACCCGCCCGGTTGGCATCCGCGCCGCGGGTGTCGAGCGCCGGGACGAGCACGTCCCCGACGCCCAGGGCCGCGAGCGGTCCCGCGACATCGCCCGTGGCACCCTGCGCCAGGCGCGCGACGACCGCCGCGACCTCGGCGGTCGCCTCGTCGGGCGCGACGACGCGCGCGTCGCCGACGACGCCGCGCACGGGCCGCACGGACGTGGTCGCGACCGTCGCGCCGTGCTCGACCAGCTGCGGGCCGTCGGCGCGCAGCAGCGCCCAGCTCACGTCCTCGTCGGGTGCACCCGCACCCGCGACGACCGCGAGCACGCGTGCGGCGTCGGCGGACTCCTGGGTCTGCCGGCCGACCGCGGGGACCACCGCACGCTCGAGCGCCGTGACCGTCAGCGCGGTGCCGTCACGTGCCTGCACGCTCCAGCCACCGAGCCACAGCACGGGCACCAGCACCGCACCGCACGCGACGATCCCGACCAGCGGCTGGCGCCAGCCGAACGAGTACCCGGCGAGCGCACCCCGCACGCCGTCGGCGCCGAGCACGGCCGCGGCGAGCAGGCCGAGCAGCGCGAACGAGAGCCCGGGACCGGTCCAGCCGTACGCGACGACCCCGTCCTGCAGGCCGACGGGCACGAGCGCGACCGTGGTCGCGGTCGCCAGACCCAGCGTCGCCAGGACCCACGCGAGGCGGACGCCGCGCGCGACCGGGCCGCGCAGCAGCGCGAGCACGGCGAGCAGCACGACGACCGCACCCGCCCCGTACGGCCACAGCCGTGCGAGGCCGTCCGGGACCGACTCGGGCACGAGGGCCGCCGCGTCGGCGGGCACCCCGAGGAGACGTTCGAGGGCCCCGGCGGGCGCGACCGCCCACGGCAGCCCGGCGTCCGCAGCGAGCAGCCGCACGCGGTCAGCGCCGCGGCTCGCGACCTCCACCAGCAGGGGCGCGCTCACGACGAGAGCGGGCAGCAGCGCGACGACGAGCCGGCGGCGGAAGCGCCGCGCGCAGGCCGCCGCGGCCAGGACCGCGAGCACCACGGGGACGAGCAGGCCGGGCGAGGCCCCGACGACGGCGGCGAGCACGAGGGAGGCCGCGGCGGCCGCGGTGACGGAGCCGGTCGGCGCCGGAGCGCCCACCCACTGCGCGACCTCCTCGTCGGCCGCGACGGCCTCGACCGCCTCGCGGACCGCGTCGGGGTCGGCCGTGGCCTCGACCGGCAGCACGCCGGTCGGATCCATGCCGGCCTCGTCGAGCGGCGCCGTCCCCCGCTCACCGTCCGTCGCGTCGTGCTCGGCGGCGTCCGGCGCCGCGTGACGCAGGTGCTCCTGCTCGGGAGTGCGCTGCGCCGTCAGGACGCCCGAGACCACCTGGTCCACCCGCTGCACACCGACGGCCCGGACCAGGCCGAGCGCCGCCCACGGCAGGAGCACGTGCGCGAGGACCGGGCCCAGCCGGCCGTCGCCGACACCGAGCAGCAGCGCGGGCGCACCGGCCCACACGAGCGCGGCCCACGCGCGCAGCACGACCGAGCGCGTGAGTGCGCCCGCCGCCGCCCACGCGCCCAGCCCGGCCAGCAGCACGGCGCCGAGCAGCACCGCGGCGACCGCGAGCCGCGGGTCGCCCCCGAGCACCGCGGTCGGCGCCGCGAGCACGCGCAGCAGCGCGTCCGCGGGACCCGGCGCGCCCAGCTCACCCGACACCCACCACGCGTTCGCGGCGGACCACAGGTCGCCGAGCCCGTCCGCGAGCGGGAGCAGAGCACCGCCGACGAGCCGTCCACCGCCCGCGACGGCACCGACCAGCGGACCGAACGCCACCGCGACGACCGCGACGAGCCCGACGGTCACGGTCGCGAGCGTCGCGCGCCGGCGCGTGGCCAGAGCGGCGAGCTCGGCGAGCTCGAGCTCCGAGGGCGCCTGCACGACGCGACGCTGCTCCGCTCGCGCGAGGCGCCGGTCACGCTCCTGCGCCCACACGTCGCGCCACCGGGCCTGCAGGGGGCGCAGCGCGCGGCGCGGCAGCCGGCGGGTCCGGGTCGCCTGACGTCGCGCACGGTAGACCGCACGGGGCCGCGCGAGCGCCGTGAGCGGTCCGCGCAGCTCGTCGACCGCGAGGCCGGGCTGCTTGGCCGCGACCTGCACCAGCGCGCGCACGAGCGACGAGGCCAGCACCAGGAGCACCACGACCGGCAGCAACGGCAGCGGGCCGCTCACGAGCCGCTGGTGCGTCACCGAGCGCCGACGCGCACGGAACGAGCGCGCCGGGTCCGCGCGGTCGTCCTCGCCGTCGCCGTCCGCGTCGACCGGGTCGTCCCGCCCCGGGGCGACGTCCCGCAGGCCCAGGTAGGTCGCCTGCGCGTGCCGCACGACCGCCGCGGGGACCACCACGACGCGGTGCCCCGCGAGGCGCGCGCGCCGCGACAGGTCCAGGCCGTCGCCGAACGCGCCGAGCGCCGGGTCGGGACCGCCGAGGTCCTCCCACACGTCGCGTCGCACGAGCGCGCCCGCGAGCCCGACGCCGAGCACGTCGTCACGTGCGTCGTGCTGCCCCTGGTCGAGCTCACCGGCCTCGACGTCGGTCATCCGCCGGCCCGAGCGCGCGGTGCGCAGGCCCACCTCGAGCAGGCGCTCCGGGTCGGTCCACGTGCGCTGCTTGACGCCCGCGACCGCGACCGAGGGCGCTCGCCCGACCGCGCGTGCGAGCTCCGCGAGCGCGGTCGGCGCGGGCGCGCTGTCGTCGTGCAGGAGCCACAGCCAGGTGGTGCGCGCACCGTCGTCGGCCGTCAGCGCGGCACGCACCGCATCACCGAACGTGCGCGCGCGCGGCACGTGCACCAGGTGCAGCGCGGGCTGCCCGGCTCCCCCGGCCGCCGCCAACGCGCGCTCCGCGTCGAGCCGCAGCGCCACGTGGTCCTGTGCGGAGGACGTCGGCGAGACGTCGACCAGCAGCACGCGCACGGGTCGGCGCGCCTGGCCCGCGAGCGCGGCGAGCGTCGTCGGCAGGTAGGCGGTGCGGCCACGGGTCACCAGCACAGCGGTCACCGACGAGGTCGTCGGCAGGGTCGCCGTGGTCGGCGCGGCGCGCGGCGGCTCGGTGGTCGGGGTGTCAGTCATGCTCGGGCCATGATGCACGGGGCGCCTGGCAGCTGTGCCGAACGACACTCACCGGGCGGCACGCAGCGGCGGGGCCGACCGGTCAGACGACGCGACGCTTGAGCTTGCGACGCTCACGCTCGGACAGGCCGCCCCAGATGCCGAACCGCTCGTCGTTGGCGAGCGCGTACTCGAGGCACTCGGCGCGCACGTCGCAGCCCGTGCAGACCTTCTTGGCCTCACGGGTCGAGCCGCCCTTCTCGGGGAAGAACGCCTCGGGGTCGGTCTGCGCGCACAGCGCGCGCTCCTGCCACCCCATCGGGCCGTCGTCGTCGGGGGTGCCGAACAGCGACAGCACGTTGGACGTGGGCGCCTGCGCGGGCGCGTGCACGTCGGACGGGAAGCCGAGGACGGTCGCGCCGTGGTCGGGCGTCGAGCCGTCGGCCGAGCGCGAGGTGGTGGTCCCGTCATCGTCGAGCAGGTGCCACATGGGAGCCTCCGGTCGGTGCTGGTCTTCGCGGTCGACCCGCCGGTGTGCGGTTCGGTCCGGTGCGGGCGACGATCTCGCTGCGATCGCGCTGTGATCCAGCGGTGATCTCACGGTGAACGACGCTCGGTTGCTGTGCTCGCGCCAGAGGACCTGACGGACAAACTGAATTACACGCGTGTCGTTTCCGACCGTCAAGCCGGGGCGTGGTAGTTGTCCCGATTTGTCGGGTGAACTTGTTCAAATCGGTCCGGCGCCGCGTCCCGGCGCGGCCGGACGGGCGTCGCGCGCTCGATCACGCACCACGGGCGGGCTCCCTAGGGTGGCCCCATGACCGGAGCCGACAGCCCGAACCCGCCCGCCGTCCCCGTCGATGCCGCGGCCCTGCTGCGCGGGCTCCTGCTCGACCCCGGCCGTCCGCGGCTCACGTGGTACGCCGCCGGCGGCGAACGCGTCGAGCTGTCCGGCGCCGTGCTGGACAACTGGGTCAGCAAGACCACGAACCTGCTCGTCGAGGAGCTCGACGCGGGCCCGGGGACGGTGGTGGCGCTCGACCTTCCCCCGCACTGGCGCACGGCGCTGTGGGCGCTCGCGACCTGGCGCACGGGCGCCACGCTCGCGTGGGGCGCGGACCCGGGTGCCGACGTCCTGGTCACCGCGGCTCCCCCGGCCGCGGCGCACGCGCAGCTCGTCGTGGTCGCGCTGCCCGCGCTCGCACGCCGCGCCGTGGTCGACCTGCCCGCGGGTGCGGTCGACGCCGCGGCGGCCGTCATGACCTACGGGGACACGATCGGCTGGGTGCCGCCGACCGAGCCGCAGCGCACCGCGCTCGTCGGGACGGCCGACGGCCCGGTGCCCCACGGCGAGCTCGCCGGCTGGTGGTCGGGGGCCCGTCCGGAGCGCCTGCTGCTCGGCCCGCAGCCGTCCGCGGACTGGCTGCGCTCGGTTGCGGGCACGCTCGCCGCGGGTGGTTCGCTCGTGCTCGTCGACGCCGACGAGGCCGGCCGGCTGCACGGCGACCGTGACGCGCTCGAGCGTCTGACGCAGAGCGAGCGCATCACCGCGCAGGACCTCGGGACCGCTCCGACCGCGCACGCGTGACGGCGCGCCCGCGCGAACACGCCGGGGCCGCGGAGCGCCGACGGCCCGTGCGCGGGTGACACTGTCGGGGTCCCGACCCGCTCCACGAGGTGGCCCGCATGACCCCCACGACCGCACGCCCCCCGCTCCCCGGCCGCACGAGGACCCGCGTGCGGCGTGCATGGGTGGCCGCCCTGCCGGCCGCCGTCCTGGCGACCGCGCTGGTCGCGCCGTCCCCCGCGGTGGCCGCGCCCACCGTCACCGCGGCGCCGGCCGCCGGGGCCGCACAGCCCGGGTCCGGCGCCACGGGCGACCCGGCCGGCGCCGTGCCGGGGTTCGTCGCCGAGCCGGCGGCCGCGCCGCGCCCCGCACGCACGCGCACGCTCGCGCTGACGCCCGCCGCACCGGACGTGCACGAGGTGACGCGCACCAGCACGGGCGGCCCGTTCCACCTGGCCGCGGTCACGTGGCCCGCGGGTCAGAAGGCCTCGGTCGACGTCACGATCCGCGTCCGCACCGCGACGGGCTGGTCCGCGTGGACCGAGCTCGCGTCCGACGACGACCACGCGCCGGACCCCGGCGCGCGCACGACCGCGCGCCGCGCGGGCACCGCGCCGTACGTCACCGCGGCCGCGGATGCCGTCCAGGTGCGCGTGCGGTCCGCCGACGAGCTGCCCGCGGGGCTGCGCCTGGAGACGATCGACCCGGGCACCGCACCCGCGCCCTCCGCGGCGACGACGCTCGCCGCGGCCCCGGCCACGCCCGCCACCCCTACGGACGCCGCCGCCGACGCGGTCACGCAGCCGACGCGTCTGGTCCCCACGCAGCCGACGATCCTCTCGCGCGCCGCGTGGGGTGCCGACGAGAAGCTGCGCGGCAACTACGGCGAGGACATCTGGTACGGCCAGATCAAGGGTGCGTTCGTGCACCACACCGCGAGCGCGAACGGGTACGCGGCCTCGGAGGTCCCCGCGATCATCCGGTCGATCTACCGCTACCACGTGCTGAGCCGCGGCTGGGACGACATCGGCTACAACTTCCTCGTCGACCGGTTCGGGCGCGTCTGGGAGGGCGCGTACGGGGGCATCGACAAGCCCGTGGTGGGCGCGCACACGAAGTACTACAACTCGTCGTCGTTCGCGATGTCCGCGATCGGCGACTTCACCAGCGTGACGCCGTCGCAGGCCGTGCTCGACGCGTACTCGAGCCTGTTCGCGTGGAAGCTCGGCCTCGCGGGCGTGTGGGACCCGCAGGGGACGACGGACTACACCTACCCCGGCTCACGTGACCAGCGCACGATCTCCGGTCACCGCGACGCCAAGGCGACGGCCTGCCCGGGCCAGCGGCTGTACGACCGGATCGGCACCATCCGCTCGGGCGTCGAGCGACGCATGGCGGCCGTGCCCGCGCGGCTCACGCTCGACGGCCCCGCGGTCTCGGGCGCGGGCGAGCGCTCGCTCGTCACGGCCCAGTGGGCGCGCGGTGACGTCCCCGTGGACGGCAAGGTCAACCTGCAGCGCTGGACCGGCCGCACCTGGGAGCACGTCCGGCAGCTGACCGTGGTGGACGGCGTCGTCTCGACGTGGGTCACGCCGTCGGCGACGCGCTCCTTCCGGCTGCGGGCGTCGTCGGCGACGCTGCCCGTCAACGTCGCGACCTCGGGCACCGCCGGGACGTCCAACACGCTCACGACGACCGTCGCCCGCACGCCGCCCTCGCTCGAGCTGGACGGACCGGCCGTGCTGCGCATCGGCGACAAGGCCTCGCTCACCATCCGCTGGTGGGCGGGCGGCCCGGTCGACGGCGCGGTCAACCTGCAGCGCCGCTCGGGCTCGTCCTGGGTGCACGTCCGCCAGATCACGGTGCAGGACGGCACGGCGACCACGACGCTGACCCCTGGCGCGTCCAACTCCTACCGGCTGCGGGCCTCGCGCGCCAGCACGCCGCCCGGGGTTCCGCTCACCGATCCGCTCGGCACGTCGAACACGTACGCGGTGACCGCGTACCCGCGCGACTCGGCGCCGTTCGTCGGCCGCTGACGGGCCGCCCGGCCCGGGTGGCGGGGCCGGACGTCAGCCGCTGACGGACGAGATCCACGCACCCCGGAGACCGAACCGGCTCCGGAACGACTGCCCGCTCATCGACGCGGTCGCCCCCGACGTGGAGGTCGCGCGCACCACGTCCGCCGAACCACCGGCCGTCCGGGAGACCACGGCGACCGTGGCGACGTCGGGCAGCCCGAACGCCGAACGCATCGACGCCTGGCTCACGGTCGCGGTCCACCGCCAGTTGGGGTTGACGTCCGGGTCCTTGCTCCACCGGTCGTCGACGCTGCGCGCGTACGGCAGCGCCGCGGACCAGACGTCCTCGCTGTTCTCGGTGCGCCCGCCGGACGACGAGAAGAAGAACGCCTTGATGCGCGTGCCCCCGGCGGTGGTGAGGACGCTCGACCCCTCGGCCGAGATCGTCGCGTCCACCGCGGACTTCCAGCGCGCGCCGTAGTACGGCTCGGCGACCTTGTCCCAGCCGCGGAAGACCTGGTCACGCGTGTCGTCGTACAGGTGGCAGTCGCAGCCCGAGCTCACGGAGCCCAGGTCCGCCCACGCGTAGGACCGTGCGGCGACCACCTGGGCACGCAGCGCGTTGGCGGGCCAGGAGGACGGCACCTCCGCGAGCCCGTACAGGTACTCGTCCCCGAGCTGCACCACGTCGACGACGTTCACGCTGCCGCTCAGGTTGCTCACCTCGAGCCGGCCCCAGCGGTAGGCGTCGGCGTCCGCGCCGCTGACCTTGACCGTGACGTCCGCGCTGGTCGAGCCCGTCCAGTAGCGCGTGTTCTGCCACTCGACGTGCACCCGGCTCGTCGTGGAGCTCGTGGTCCACGTCCGCGCACCGACCGTGACCCGCAGCTTGCCTGAGACGGGCGCGATCGTGACGGGCGTCCCCGCGGCGACCTCGGTCGCGACCGTGCCGTTGACCCGGATGCGCGCCTTGCCGGAGGCGGACGTGATCGTGGTCGCCGACGTCCCCGTGCGCACCTGCACCCGCACCAGCTGCTTCGTGGCCGTCCGCGCCAGCGTCGCGCCGGTGTAGTAGTGCTGCAGGATCGTGGTGGGCCCCGCGCCGTCGAGCGCCATCCCGTACGCGCCGTACTGCGACATGCCCACGCCGTGCCCGTAGCCCGCGCCGACCACCGTGAAGCTCGCGGGGGCCACGGCACCGCCCGGGACGAGCCGCACCTCCTCGCTGGTGCCGTACGGGTGGGCGGTCACCAGACCCGGGACGTCGCTCGACACGGCGCGCAGCCGGAACAGCGACGTGCCCGTGGCCGTCCCCGTGACGGACGCGACGCCGTCGACCACCGAGACCCGCCGCACGTGGACCCAGCCCGAGCCCGAGCTGCGCTGCAGGTTCACCGCGCCCGTGACCTTCGCACCGCGGTACGTCCACGCGACCGTGAGCGGGGCGCGCGTGCCGTCCAGCACCGCCGAGGTCTGCGCCAGGTGCGGGGCACCGGCCTTGAGGGCCGACGTCACGACCGTGACCGTGACCGACCGGCTGGTGCCCGCGGCGCCCGTCGTCACCGTCCCCGAGGGCGCGCTGGCCGAGCTCGCACGGATCCGGTACGTCGTCGTGACGCTCGGGTCCACCCAGGTCCGGGCGACCCCGTCGACGACGGCGAACTGCCGCACGTGCACCCACGACGAGCCCGACCGCTTCTGCAGGTTGGCGCGGCCCGTCACGGGCGCGTCCTTGCTGACCCAGCTCACCGCGACGGGGACGCGGGCGCCCGCGGTCGTCGTGGCGACCGCCGAGGCGTAGACGCCCGTCGTCGTGGCCGCCGCGGCGGGTGCCGCGAACCCGGCGAGGACGAGGGTCACGAGCGCGACGAGGGCGCTGATCCTGGGGCGCATGTCCACCAGTGTGACACGCGTGACGGCACGCCCCGGGGGGCCGGGGCGCGCCGTCGGGGACGGTTCCGGGGGCGGTTCAGTCCGCCAGACGGGCCCGCGTGCGCTCGCGCGCGGCCAGCCACAGGTCCTGGTGCGCGACGTACTCCGCGCGCCACGGCTTGAGCCAGCCGGCCCAGTGGATCAGCTGCGGGTCGGTCAGGACCTCCTGCGTCGGCAGCGCGTTCCAGCTGCCGGGCAGCACCGCGCGGTCGGCGCCCGCGTACGCGTTGAGCAGCTCCTGGTCGTTCATCCCGAACTGCTCGACCCACGGCAGGAACGTCGGGCCGAAGTCGTCGGCCCGCATGCGCTCGAGGTCGAGCACCAGGATCCCCGCGTTGAACGCGTCGAAGTCGAACGCGTGCCGCTGGTAGGCCAGCCGCAGCAGCTCGTTCGCGGCCGTCGGCGACGTGCGCAGGCGCCGCGCGGTCGAGTGCAGGTTGCCGAAGCCCGACGACGCGCCGCGAGCCACCGCGTCACGGGCCGCCAGGGGCGCACCCGCGAGGTCCCACGCCGCGAGCTGCGCGACGTCGCCGATCGGCAGCGTGTCGATGTCGACGTACGTGATGCGCGTGAGCTCGGGCAGCAGGTCCGGCAGGAGCAGGCGGTCCATGGTCGCGACCGTGATGTGCCGCAGCATGCCCAGGACCGGCCCGTAGTCGACGTGGTCGCACGGCAGCCACGTCACGTGCACCTCGGGGAACTGCCGCGCGACGCGGTCGAAGTCCTCCTGGTCGTGGTCGCGGCACAGCACCCACAGGCGCAGCGGCGCCTGCGTGCCCTCGACGAGCCCGGTCACGACGACCGCGAACTCCTCCTTGAGGTTGCCGTCCAGCGCGAGCGCGAGGTCGACGACCTCGCCGTCGCGCGGTGCGCTCGCGGGGACGTCGCGCTGCTCCGAGCGGACCGTGGCGCACGCCGCGGCCAGGTCGAACGACAGCGCGTGCGCCGCGGCGGGCTCGGCCAGCCGGGCGCGCGCGATCTCGATCTCGGGCGCGCACAGCTCGGCCCACGCCGCGCGGACCGTCGCCTCGTCGTCGCCCGCGAGGATGCGCGTGGTCACGGCCTCGAGCAGCCGGCGGATGCGCGACTGGATGGCCTTGCGGCCGTCCTCGTCGGCGTCGAGCAGACCCGCGAACCGCACGTCGGCGCGGTTGTGCGGCTGGAAGTCGACGTCGGCGCCGATCGCCCACGCCGGCAGGAAGCAGTGCAGGCGCGACGTCACGACGGTGCCGAACTCGCTGCGGTAGCGCTCGAGCAGGTCGAGCGCATCGATCAGGTTCGGGCCCGCCGCGGTCCAGCGCACGTCGTCGCTCGCCTGCGTGATGTACGCACCGCCCGCGGGTGCCGGCACGTCGACCCAGACGGGCGGACGCGACGCCGCCGGCGGGGCCGTGACCGGCTCGTAGTAGGCGTCGATCGTCGTGGTCAGGCAGCCCGAGAAGAACGCGGGCACGCCCATGCTCAGCAGCAGGTAGACGGTGTTCCAGTCGCGGCAGCCGATCGGGCCGTGCGCCTTGAGGTACTCGACGGCCTCGGGCGTGAGCATGTCGCGCCGGTTGCAGTGGAACGAGACGAAGATCGGGCGGACGTTCTCGTGGAACGGGAAGTCGTAGCCCGTGCCGAACTGCCCGTGCATGTACCAGCCGAACGCGATCGTCCACGTCGCGTCGGGGATCGGGTTGTGGTGCGAGGCGTCGCGGTCCACCCGGACCAGGCGCACCGTGCGCGCCGGGGTGTCCAGGCGCAGGTCCGCACGCACGCGGCCGTGCATCTGCGTGACGGCGTCGACCAGGTCGGGCTCGTCACCGGTGATCGTCAGGTTGCTGTGGCGCAGCCAGTGGCCGAACGCGGCGGCGGTCTGCACGTAGTCGCCCAGGTTGCTGGACGTGTTGCGCAGGTCGGGCTGCTTGTAGTCGATGACACCGAGCGCGATCACGCCTTCGGGCGACGGCTCCGGGGTCGCGACCGTCGCGAGCCACGGCCGCAGCCAGCGCACGCGGCGGTCGACCTCCTCGTCGCCGACCTCGTGCGCGGCCACGACGTCGAGCAGCTCGCGCGCGACGTCGAGCCGCCCGGTGGCCAGGCACACCTCGGCCACGTGCAGCACGCCGTGCACCGGCGCGCCCGGGACGCGGGCCGCCGCGACCGCGTCGTCGATCATCGCGTCGTCGCCCAGCCGCCCGGCGACCGAGACGTGCTCGACCAGCGCGTGCCGGCCCCACAGCTCGGCGGGGACCTGGGCGAACCGCGTCCGCGCGAGCTCCTCGAGACCCTTGGCGCTCGCGACGACCGCCTCGCACAGCCGCCCGACGACGGCCGTGGCCTCGTCGCGCTGCAGCGCGTGCGCGAACGAGCGCACCTGCGCGTGCTCGGCCTCGGGGCGCTTGAGGAGCGCCCGCACGTACGCGACGGCAGCCTCCGGGAGGTCCGAGCCCCGCTCGATCGCCCGCACGAGCTCGGCGTCGCGACGCAGCGCCTGGACCGCGCGACGGTTGGCCAGGCGCGTCGAGGCGTCGGGTGCCGCGAGCGGCACCGGGCCCAGGTCGGAGGCCTGCACGCCCTGGCTCGCCGCGACCAGGCCGCGGTAGGCGTGCACCATCTGACGCAGCTCGGCACGCGTCTGGTCCAGACGCGCCGCGCTCGCGTCGCTCGGCGAGCTCGCCGACCGGGTCGGACGACGCCGGCTCACCTCGAAGGGCAGGCGGTCGAGCACCGACCGGACGATCGTGCGCGCACCGGGCGCGGGCCGGGACGTGGCCATCAGGGGTTCCTCTCGGACGAGCAGACGGGGCGCAGGCCGTGGATGGCCCTCCCCTGGGCACGACGCGCATGCGCGCGGCAGCGGCGCACGTCGGGATCGGTGCCGACGATAGTGGACCCGACCGGGCATCCCGCGCCCGAACGGCCCTGGACACGTGTGAGATCGACCGGTCGGGCGCCTCGCGTCACGGCGCGAGCGGCTCCCCCGCGAGCACCGCGCGGTAGGCACGGTCCGCACCGGCCGCGAGCACCGACCAGTCCCGCTCGACGCGCACCCACTCGCGTGCGGCCGCGCCGAGCCGGTCGCGCTGCGCGGCGTCGTCGACGAGCTCGTCGAGCACGTCCGCGAGCGCACCCGCGTCCCCCGCGGTGAACGTGCGGCCCGTGCGCCCGTCGTCGACGATCTCGGCGAGCGCCGCGACGTCGGAGGACACCACGGCCCGGCCCATGGCCATCGACTCGAACGGCTTCATGGGCGAGATCAGGCGGCACACGTCGAGCGGCAGGCGCGGGAACGGCGCGATGTCGGTCAGCGAGAGGTAGCGCGGCACCTGCGTGTGCGGGACGCGGCCGACGAACGTCACCTGGTCGTCGAGCCCGAGGCTCGACGACAGCGTGCGCAGCGCGGCCTCGGCCGGCCCGTCGCCCACGATCACGAGCGCGACGTCCGAGCGGCGCCGCATCCGGGCGAGCGCCCCGAGCAGCAGGTCCAGCCCCTCGTACTCGACGAGCGTGCCCGCGTAGCCGAGCACGACCTTGTCCGTGACACCCAGCTCCGCGGCGAGCTCGGTGTCCCGCTCGAGCGGCGCGAACTGGTCGGCGTGCACGCCGTTCGGCAGCACCCCGATGCGCTCGGCCGGCACACCGCGCCGGATCATCTCCTCGCGCAGCGCACCGGTGAGCGTGAGCACGCCATCGGCCGCGAGGCACACCGCGGTCTCCATCTCGACCAGGTAGCGCCAGCCCTGCGTGCCGTGCAGCTGCGGCCGGTTCGCGGTGACCATGAGGTCGCCGAGCCCACGCATCTCGTAGACGAACGGCAGGCCCGCGCGCCGGGCTGCGACGGCCGCGCCCGCGCCCGCCGAGTAGAACGACGAGGCCTGCACGAGCGCGGGCCGGTGGCGCTCGATCGCACGCGTCACGTGCGCCGCCTGCTGCTCGGTGTACGTCGCGAACGGGTGCTGCGGGTAGCGGCGCCGGTCGTCGAGCGCACGGTGGTACGGGATGCCGTCGACGACGTCGACCGTCGGCACCGTCCGGGTGTCCGACGCGGGCCAGCGGTCGTACGGGAAGCCCAGCCGCGTCAGCGCCTCGATGTGCCAGCCCTGGCCGGCCAGACCCGTGAGGATGCCGTGAGACCGTGTCGCGTACCCGCCCGACCGCAGCGGCAGCGACTGCGAGAGCACCGCGAGCAGCGCGTCGGGACGGGTCTCGACGCTCGGGACCGCGGCCCGCTCGGGTGCACGCCAGGGCTGGTCCAGCTGCGCGAGCCGGTCACCGGCCTCGACGCGCACGCGCGTCAGCCCGCCGCCGGACGCACCGGCGCGCACCGCGAGGTCCGCGAGGCTCAGCGCCGCCGCGAGGTGCCCGTCCGACATCTGGTGCGTCGCGGACTGCGCGAGCGTGTGCGCGCTGGGCCAGCGCAGGTCGGTGCGGTGCGCGAGCGCGGCGAGCTCGGACGCGAGCAGGTCCGGCCGGTCCACCGCGACGAGCACGCTCGTCAACAGCTGCGGCGCGTCGGGTCCCCCGCGCAGGTCGGCGAGCAGCTCCTCCTGGCGCGCCGCGTCGTCGGCGGGCCAGGCGGCCACGCGCGCGAGCACCTGGACCGCACGGTCGGCCTCGGCCCGCCGCGACGCGGTCTGCCGGTCGGCGTAGGCCCGCGCGCGCTCGAGGTCGCCCGCCTCGACCAGCAGCTCGGCGACGCGCTCGCGCCGCGCCGCGACCCTCGAGGCCGGGGCGGCCAGCAGGCGGTCGAGCGCGGTCAGCTGCTCGGCCCGGCGTCCCGCGTCGCCGAGCTGCTCGACGAGCGCGGCCTGCGGCCCCAGGCCCTTCACGGCCGGGATCCGTCCGGCGCGCAGCTGCGCGCGGACGCGTCCGCTGTGCACGCGGTCCACCGCGTCCTGCACGCGCGTCGGGCCCACGCCCGCGGGCATGCGGGCGAGCACGCGTCGTGCCATGAGCTCGGCCTGTCGTCTCAGCTGGGGTGCCACGGTGTCGCTCTCTCGTCGGGTACGGCTGGTCGTCGGGGCGCACGCGCCCGTCGGGGTCGTCGAAGGGGGTGGGCGGCGGGCCCGACCCTCACACGTCGACGTGCGTGCGGGGGTCGCCGAAGAACTCCAGCCTGCCCGCCGCGGTCAGGAACGTCTCGTCGGTGACCGTCCAGGTGTGGCCCATGCGGTCGGTGCCGCGCACGCTGACGTACCCGAACCTGTCCGCCGAGAAGATGGGCACGCCGGCCGCGGCGGCCCGGTCGAGGATGTCGGTGTCGACCGCGCGCGGCAGGTGGTCGCCGAACCGCAGGTCACGGACCACGTCGCCCTCGAACAGCATCGAGCCGCCCTGCACGCGCGTGCCGAACGTGTTCTCGTGGTCCGGGTACCGCAGCACCACGGCGTCCGTGGAGCGCAGCCACACGTAGTGCGCCCACTTGCCCGCCAGGCCCGCGCCGCTCGAGCGCAGCGCCTGCGCCAGGTCCGCCAGGTAGTGCGGGCCGTAGTGGTTGTCGTCGTCCATCTTGGCGACCAGGTCGCCGCTCGCGGCGTCGACGCCCAGGTTCATGCACCGCCCCAGCGTGGCCTCGGCGGGCGCCTCGACGACCACCAGACGCAGGCCCAGCTCACGTGCGCGCCCCTCGAGCTCGGCCGTCCGGCCCGTGATGCCGTGCAGCACCAGGACGAGCTCGACGTCCACGTCCCGCTGCGCCGCGAGCTGCACCAGGACGTGCTCGAGCTGGTCGGGCCGGTTCGTCGGGACCACCGCGGACACGGTCCGTCCGCGGTGCGGCAGGTCGAGACCCGCGGCGGACGCGAGCGCGAGCGCGCGGTCGTCGAACCCGTGCCCCGCGCTCGCGCGGCGCAGCAGCACCGCGTCACGGTCGCGCAGCTCGGGCTGCGCGGCCCGTGCGCGCACCGAGTGCCGCGCGTCGCGCACGTCCTGCTCGACCACCACGACGCGCGCGGCGACCGTGGGCGGCAGCCCCGCGGGCAGCGGGCCCACGCAGTACGGCGTGACCCCGGCCCCGGCCGCGTCGAGGATCAGGTGCGCCGCGTCGGGCGCGGTCGCGTCGAGGACCACGGCCGCGTACCGGGTCAGCGTCTGCGCCGCTGTGGCACCGGGTTCCGCGCGGTCGGTCGCCACCGGCGCGAGATCCTTGCGGCCCACCAGGCCCGCGGGCGCGACGACCAGCGCGCGCTCCCCGCGCGGCCCACCGGCGCGGGCCGACCAGGCCGCGGCGAGCGGCAGGACCTGCACGGCGCGCGGCGCCCACGACGCCACCTGGGACTCGTCGGCCACGAGCACCTGGCTCGCCACGTCGAGCCAGGCCGCGGCGCCCGGGCCGCCCGACGTCGCCCAGACGAGCACCGGGACGCCGCCGGAGACCACGTGCGCGACGAACGCCGCGAACGCCTCGTCGTCGCCGGTCCAGCCCGCCGGCCGCCCGTCGACGAGCTCGACGACCACGACCTGCGGGAGGTCACCCGCCGGGACGTCCGCGCTCACGCGCTCCTGCGTCCACTGGCCAGCCAGACCGGTGGCCGTGCGGTCCCCCGCGACGACCCACGCGCGCACGGACGCGCACGCGGGGGCGGGGCGGACGGCGGGCGTCGCCGGGCCGGGATCGGCCGGGGTGGCCACGGGTGCGGGACCGCTCGCGGGGTTCGGACGCAGTCGCTCGGCGACGCGGCGCAGTCGTGCGTTGACCACTCAGCTCTCCTCGGTGGGGGCGGTCGCGCCGATCGCGTCGATCAGCTCGCTGCGGAGCATCGCGACGGTCGAGCGCACGTAGGTGTCGGTGAGGTGCGAGCCCTGCCGGTAGACCAGCACGTCCCCGATCACCGGGGCGCAGCGTGTGGTCGGGCATACCCATGGCGTCATGTCGACGACGCCGACCGCGTCGCCCAGCGCGGTCGCCGCCGCGAGCTGCTCGGACGCCGCGCTCGAGCGCACCGCGTCGTCGCGGTCGAACGCGCAGGCCGTGAGCGTCTCGAGGTGCTCGGCCACGCACTCGTACACCTCGTCCGGCGGCGCCGGGTTGTCGAGCAGCACGACCACGCGCGTCCCGAGCGCGGCGACCTCCTGCCACCGGCGCTCGATGCCCGCGGACATCGCCTCGCTCGAGGAGTCGCCGCCGTCCGGAGGCATCGCGCTCGTCGCACGCTGGGACGTGACGAGCACGTCGGGCGGAGCGGCCGTGAGCTCGGCGAGCACGGCGTCGTTCCAGGCCACGCACGACTCGTACGGCTTGCCGCCCTGCGTCTGGACCACGTCGGCGAACGCGCACGCGGACTTGGTCCACGTGGTCACGCGCCAGCCCTCGGACCGGCCGATCTCGTCGAGCGCCGACGTCCACTGCAGCATCTTCGAGTCGCCCACGACGGCGACGTCGAGCGTGCCGTCGGGGTCGCCCCACGCGCATGCGCGCGGCTCCGACCCGTCGGAGTCGACCTGGCACTCGCGGTCGTACGCCTCGGGGACGTCGTCGACCGCGTCGGTCGGTGCGGGCGTCATGAACCGCACGGTGTCCCGCGGTGCCCCCGCCTGCGGCCCGCCGTCCTGGATCACCTCGGCGCCGACGAGCGTGCGCGGGTCCTCGGGGCGCGTGTCGGGCGGAGGCGGCGGCCCCTGCGGCACCGCGAGCAGGAGCGCCACGCCCGCGAGCACGCCGACGAGGGTGCACGCCAGGCCCACGGTCAGGGCGCGCCGCGCCTTGGCCGCGACCCAGGTCGAGAACCGCACGGGGTTCTCGACCAGCCGGAGCGAGAGCCACGCGGGCACGACCGACGCCGCCGTGACCAGCAGCCCGACCTTGGCGCCCAGCTCGCCACCCGCGGCGAACGTCGCCGCCACCACGAGCGGCCAGTGCCACAGGTACAGCGAGTAGGACATGCCGCCGATCCAGACCAGCGGACGCAGGGCCAGCAGCCGCGCCGGGCCGGCCGCGCGGAACCCCGCGACGATCACCGCCGCGGTGCCGAGCGTCGGCACGAGCGCGGCGGACCCCGGCCACGGCGTGGCCGAGGAGAACAGGAGCGCGCTCGCCAGGATCGCCGCGAGACCGGCCCAGCCGGCCAGCGCCGCGACACGTGCGGGCACCCGCACCCACCACGCGGCGCCGATCGCGACCGCGGCCCCGATCCCCAGCTCCCACAGGCGCGTGGTCGTGACGAAGAACGCGACCGCGGGCTGCGTCGAGGTCAGGTGCACCGACCACACGAGCGACGGCACCACGATGAGCGCGAGCGCGACCGCCATGGTCGGCCGGACCCGCAGGCGCGTCCGGCGCACGACGAGGCCCACGAGCACCAGCAGCAGCGGCCAGACGATGTAGTACTGCTCCTCGACCGCGAGCGACCAGAAGTGCTGCACGGGCGAGGCGCCCGTGCCCTCGGCCAGGTAGTCGACGGACCGGTCCGCCAGCCGCCAGTTCACGACGTACAGCGCGGCCGAGACGATGTCCCCGCCGAACGCGCGCCACTGCGTCACGGGGATGAAGGCCCAGGTCAGCAGCGCGCTGGCGATGAGGGTGAGCGCGGTCGCCGGCAGCAGCCGCTTGGCGCGGCGCGCGTAGAAGCGGGACAGCGAGACCCGGCCGGAGCGTTCGAGCTCGCGCACCAGCAGGCCCGTGATCAGGAAGCCCGACAGCACGAAGAAGATGTCCACGCCGACGAACCCGCCCGAGAGCTGGTCGACGCCCGCGTGGTAGACGAGCACCAGGCCGACCGCGATCGCGCGCAGACCCTCGATGTCGGGCCGGAAGCCCGCACCCTGGCGGCCGCGCGTCGGCGTGTGCTGCGCCAGCACCGTGTCAGTTCCGGCCACGTCGCTCCTCGGTCACCCGTGCTGCCTCGACCATCGCGTCACACATCCGCGTACTCCCAGGGCTCGCCGTAGAACAGCAGCCGCGACGGCTTGGCGAGCAGCTCGGCGTCCGTGACGCGCCACGTGTGCTCGGCCGTGCGCGCCGTGCGGACCGACACGAACCCGAACCGGTCGGCGGCGTACACGCGTCCCCCGCGGTCGCGCACCTTGTCGAGGAACGTCGTGTCCACGCGGCGCGGCAGGTCCTCGAACCGCACGGCGCGCGCGAGCTCGCGCTCGACGACGATCGTCCCGCCCTGGACCAGGCGCGTGTAGCGGTGCTCGACGGCCGGGAACCGCAGCAGCGCGGCACGCGTCGACTCGAGGTAGGTCAGGTGCGCCCACTTGCCGACCACCTGGGCCGCGGTGCACCCGAACGTCGCGACCAGGTCGGCGAGATAGTGCTGCCCGTAGTAGTTGTCGTCGTCCATCTTCGCGACGTACGTGCCGTCGGCCGCGTCCACACCGAGGTTCATGCACGCCCCGAGCGTCAGGGAGGCGTCCGCGGCCACCGCACGCACGTGCTCGAGGCCCCGCGCGGCCGCGCGCGCCGCGAGGTCCTCGCGACCGACCTCGAAGCCGTGCGTCACCAGCACGAGCTCGACCGCGGGGTGCCGCTGACGCGCGATCGCGTCGAGCACGTCGTCGAGCCGGTCGGGCCGCATGGTCGCGACCACCGCCGACACCGACGGCACCGTCGTGGCCCCGAGACCGGCGGCGTCCAGCAGCTGGCCCGCGCGCACCGTCGCGCTCCACCCCGCGAGCGCCGCCCGGCGGGCGCGGTGCGCATGACGGTCCCGCAGCTCGGCGTGCCGGTCGAGCGCCGCGAGCGTCCAGCGCGCGTCGTCCGCGCCGTCGACCGCGAGGACGCCCGGCACGCGTCCGGCGACCGCGGCGCTCGTCGTGACGACGACGCTCCCGGCCGCGGCGCTGCGCAGCAGCCCGGGCGTGACGACGTCGCGCGACGCGTCACCCGTGAGCACGGTCGCGCGCCACGTGCGTCCGTCGCTCGGACGCGGACGGGCCGCATGGTGAGCGTCGAGCGCCGCGACCAGCGCGGCGTCCGCCTCGGCCTGCGCGCCCTCGTGCCGGTGCGCGGCGCCGGGGCGCAGCCGCACGCGGGCGCCGTCCCGGCGCGCGGAGAACGTGCTGCCGAGCTCGACCGTCGCGTCGCCCCGTGCGCCGTACGCCGCGACGCGTGCGGCGTCGTCGGCGCCGACGACGGTCGCACCCGCCGGGGCGAGCGGGCGGTCACCGGCCGCGCGGACGGTGTCCCAGACGAGCGCGGGGACGCGCAGCGCCCGGGCCGCGGCGAGCACGGCGGCCGCCTCGTCGGCGGTGACGTCGTGCGCCGAGCCCGGCCCGCCGGACCACTCGAGCACCAGGGCGTCGGCCCCGGACAGGTGCGTGCCCAGCACCGTGGCGTCCTGCGCGGCCGCCCGGCGCTGCGCCCACTCGGGCTCCAGCAGGTCCGCGAGCCGGTCGGACGCGACCACCACGACGACCTCCGGGCGCGGCGGACCGCCGCGCCGGACGTCGGGTCCGGGCACGGCGACGTCGCGGCCCGCGCGCTGCTCACCCGCGACGCGCGCGGCGGCGGCGAGCCACCGTCGCGCCGGCCGGGCCGGGGCGAGGGTGCGCGCACCGCCGCGGGCGGCGTCGGTCACCCGCGCGCCCGCAGCTCGGCGACCAGGACGTCGGCGATGCGCTCGCCCGCGTGCCCGTCCCACAGCGGGGGCACGGACCACGTCTGCGGGCGGCCGGCCGCGAGCGCGGCCGCCACCTCGTCGGCCAGGCCCTCGCGGGTCACCAGCCGGTTGGTGCCATGCGTGATCGTGACGGGACGCTCGGTGTTGGGACGCAGCGTGAGGCACGGCACCCCGAGCACGGTCGTCTCCTCCTGCACGCCGCCCGAGTCCGTCACGACCAGGCGCGCACCGTCCACGAGCCCCATGAAGTCGAGGTACCCCAGCGGGTCTGTGACCGAGACGCCGGGGTGGTCGAGCAGCCCCGCGGCCTCGAGCCGGCCGCGGCCGCGCGGGTGCAGCGGGAGCACCACGCGCACCTGGTCGGCGACGGCGTGCACCGCCGCCACGAGCGCCGCGACGTCCGCGGGGTCGTCGACGTTGCCCGGGCGGTGCAGCGTGCCGACCGCGTACGGCTCGTCGGGCAGGCCGAGCGTGGCCGCCGCGTCGGGCGTGAACCGGTCGCGCGCGGACAGGAGCGTGTCGATCATCGGGTTGCCGACCAGGTGGATGCGGTCGGCGGGCACGCCCTCGTGCGCGAGGTGCGCGATCGCGTCCGGGCTGGTGGCGAGCAGCACGTCCGAGAGCCGGTCCGTGACGACGCGGTTGACCTCCTCGGGCATCGAGGGGTCGAAGCTGCGCAGACCCGCCTCGACGTGCGCGACGGGGATCATGAGCTTGGCGGCCACGAGCGCCGCGGCGACGGTCGAGTTCACGTCGCCGTACACCACGACCATCGCGGGCCGGCGCTCGAGCATGACCTCCTCGAGCGCGACCATGATCGCCGCGGTCTGACCCGCCTGCGTGCCCGAGCCGACGCCCAGGTTGATGTCCGGCCGGGGCAGCCGCAGCTCGCGGAAGAACACCTCCGACATGCGGTCGTCGTAGTGCTGACCCGTGTGGACGAGCACCTGCTCGACGCCACGCCCCCCGAGGGCGGCGACGACGGGTGCCGCCTTGGGGAAGTTGGGACGGGCACCGGTGATGTGCAGGACGGCGTCAGACATCCGGGGGCGAGCTCCTCGAGGGGCGGGACGGGTCGCTTCGGGCTCCGCGTCGGCGCCCGACGGGCGCCGGCCGTGCCCCGCGCGGGACGGGCCGCGCACGGGAGCGGACGCGCCCGGAGCACGTCGCATCATGCCAGACTCGGGGGCCGTGTCACCCGACAGCGCCCCCGGCGGCGCCCCCTCCAGCGGTCCCGCGAGCGCGTCGGACCGGGCCACGGCCGTGCGGCGCGACGACGACGTCCCACGCGTCACGGCGCCGCGCGGCGGGGCCGTCGGACGCCGTGCACGCGCCCTGGTCCGCGACGCGCTGCCGGCCGCGAGCGTCGCGCGCGGACACCTCGGTCGCCACCCGGTCGTCGCGGCGACGCGCGCGCTGCGCGCGCTGCCCGCTCCGGTGCGGCGCGCACTCGCCGACACGCTGGGGCGCACCCGGACGGTGGCCGGAGCGCTCGCGCTGGGTGCGGACGGTCGTTCCGACGCGGCCGACGCGACGCTGCGCGCACTCGCCGCCACGCGCGCGCCGCGCCGTGCGTCTGCGGCCGCGATCGCGGCCGTCGCGCTGCACCGCGGGGCGCTCGCCCGCGCGGCGCTCGACGCCGTACCCGGGACGGCTCCGGGACGCAGGCGCGCCGAGGCGCTCGTCGCGGCCGAGGAGGGCCACCTGACGCGCGCGGTGGCCGCGCTCGCCGACGCGCGCGGGCCCGCGGAGCGACGTCTGCGCGCGGACCTGCAGGGCGAGGTGGCGGTGCTCACCCCCGGCCGGCTGCCCGGACGCACGCACGTCCCGTCCGGCCGCGCACCCGCGCGCGTGCTGCACCAGGTGACGAACGCGCTGCCCGAGGTGCAGGCCGGCTACACGACCCGCACGCACGGCCTGGCCGCGGCCCAGCACGCGCTCGGGCTCGACGTGCACGTGGGCACACGTCTGGGGTTCCCGGTCACGGCGGGCAGCCTGGGGGCGCCGCGCACGGTCGTGCGCGACGGCGTCGGCTACCACCGGCTGCTGACGGCCCGCCCGCTCCCCCGGCGCGCCGACGACCGGCTCGCGCACGACGTCGCCGCGACGACCGCGCTCGCGCGCGCGCTGGCACCCGACGTGCTGCACGCGCACAGCAAGTTCGTCAACGCGGACGTCGCGCTGCGCGTCGCCGCACGCCTCGACCTCCCGGTCGTCTACGAGGTGCGCGGGTTCCTCGAGGAGACGTGGCGCAGCCGCGGCGGCGACCCGGCCGCCGACCTGTACCGCGGCGCACGCGAGCGCGAGACCGAGGTCATGCTCGCCGCCGACCGCGTCGTGACGATCTCGCAGGGCATGCGGGACGCGATCGTCGCGCGTGGCGTGCCCGCGGCCCACGTGCACGTCGTGGCGAACGCGGTCGACGACCGGTTCACCGGTCCGCTCGCCGACCCCACGGACGTGCGCGCCCGGCTCGGCATCCCGGACGGTGACGTCGTGGTCGGCACCGTCACGACCGTCAACGACTACGAGGGCGTCGACGTCCTGGTGGATGCGGTCGCGCTGCTGCGGGCCCGGGGCCTGCCCGTGCGCCTGCTCGTCGTCGGCTCGGGTCCCGCTCTGGCGGGCGTGCGCGCGCGTGCGGCCCGCGCCCTGGGTGACGCGGCGCACCTGCCCGGGCGGGTGCCGTTCGCCCAGGTGCCCGCGTGGCACCGCGCGATCGACGTGTTCGCGGTCCCGCGCCGGGACCTGCCCGTGACCGCCGCGGTCACGCCGATCAAGCCGCTCGAGGCGCTCGCGAGCGCACGACCCGTGGTGGCGAGCGACCTGCCCGCGCTGCGCGAGCTCGTGACGCCGGCGTGGGGTGCGCTCGCCGCGGCCGACGACCCCGCCGCACTCGCGACGGCGCTCGAGACGTTCGTCACCGACCCGGTCGCGCGGCACGACGCGGGCTCCGCGGGCCGGGCCTGGATCCTGGCCGAGCGCACGTGGCGCCGCGCCGCCGAGCAGTACCGCGCGCTGTACACCGGTTTGTAACGGGCGCCCCGCATCGCAGAGGATGCCCACCTCACGCGCGATATGCTTCCGCGCGGTCCATCCCCGACCTGGGAGTCTCGTCTGTGTCCATCGACGTCGTCATCATCGGGCTCGGCTACGTGGGCCTCCCGCTCGCGCAGGAGGCCGCGCGGTCAGGTCTCTCCGTCGTCGGCTTCGATGTCAGCACCGCTGTCGTCGACGGCCTGAACGCGGGTCGCTCGCACGTCGACGACCTCTCGGACGACGACATCGCGGAGATGCTCACGAGCGGCTTCCGCGCCACGACCGACCCCGAGCAGATCGTCGGCGCCGCGACGTACGTCATCTGCGTGCCCACGCCGCTGGCCGAGGACGGCGGACCCGACCTGGGTGCCGTGCTGTCCGCGACCCGCACCGTCACGCCCGCGATGCGGGCGGGCGCGCTCGTGGTCCTCGAGTCCACGACGTACCCGGGCACCACCGAGGAGGTCCTGCTGCCGATGCTCGCCGAGAGCGGGCTCGTGGCGGGCACCGACTTCTTCCTGGCGTTCTCCCCCGAGCGCATCGACCCGGGCAACGCGGTGTACGGCATGAAGAACACGCCCAAGGTCGTCGGCGGCATCGACGAGACCTCGACGGCGCGTGCGGCCGAGTTCTACGGGCGGTTCGTCGACCAGGTGGTGCCCGCGAAGGGCACGCGCGAGGCCGAGATGGCCAAGCTGCTCGAGAACACGTACCGGCACATCAACATCGCGCTGGTCAACGAGATGGCGCGGTTCTGCCACGAGCTCGGCGTCGACCTGTGGGACGTCATCGACCTCGCGAAGACCAAGCCGTTCGGCTTCCAGGCGTTCTACCCCGGTCCGGGCGTCGGCGGGCACTGCATCCCGATCGACCCGAACTACCTGAGCTACCGCGTGCGCAGCCGGCTGGGCTACCCGTTCCGGTTCGTCGAGCTGGCGCAGGAGATCAACTCGACGATGCCCGCGTACGTCGCGCGCCGCGCGCAGGACCTGCTCAACGACGCGGGCCGCGCCATCAAGGGCTCGCGCGTGCTGCTGCTGGGTGTGACGTACAAGCCCGACATCGCCGACCAGCGCGAGTCGCCCGCCGTGCCGCTCGCCAAGCAGCTCACGACGCTCGGCGCCGACGTGCGCTTCCACGACCCCGCGGTCGAGCAGTGGCGCGTCGACGGCCGCGTGCTCGAGCGCGAGGCGGACCTGGACGCCGCGGTGGCCGACGCCGACCTGGTGATCCTCGTGCAGAACCACCGCGCGTACGACGTCGACGCGATCGTCGGCGCCGCGCAGCGGCTGCTGGACACCAAGGGCGCGACGACCGACCCCCGCGCGCACCGCCTGTGAGGTCGCGACACCCGGGCTCGGGTGCGCCCGTGTCCGGGCCGCCGGACGACGAGCTGGACGCCGCCGCGCTCGCCGAGCGTTACGGGCTCGAGCGCATCGGCGCCCGGCCCGCGCTGATCCCGTACGTCCGGGACATCTGGCAGCGGCGGCACTTCCTGTGGACGCTCGCCTCGGGCCGCGCGTACACGCGCAACACCGACAACTACCTGGGCCAGGTCTGGTCGATCCTCAACCCGCTGCTGCTCGCGGGCACGTACTACCTGGTGTTCGGCGTGCTGCTGACCACGCGGGGCGGCACCCAGAACTACGTCGCGTTCCTCACCACCGGCATCTTCATCTTCAGCTTCATCTCCACGGCGATCTCCTCCGGTGCGAGCGCGATCACGGGCAACCTGTCGCTGGTGCGCGCGCTGCACTTCCCGCGCGCGCTGCTGCCACTGTCCATCGCGGTCGCCGAGCTCATCAACCTGATCCCGACGATCGTCGTGATGCTGCTGATCATCGCGCTGTCGGGTGAGCCGATCACGTGGACGTGGCTCCTGCTGGTCCCGGCCGTCGCGATGATCACGCTGTTCAACGCGGGCTGCGCGCTCATCACCGCGCGCATCGTGGCGACCGCACGCGACGTGCGCAACCTGATCCCCGTCGGCACGCGACTGCTGCGCTACTTCTCGGGCGTGTTCTACTCGATCGACTACTACGCGACCGACTCGCTCGCGTCGCTCGTGCTGGCCTACCAACCCGTCGCGCTGTACATCGACATCGTCCGCTCGTGCGTGCTCGTGGAGACACCCCTGCAGGCCCACCTGTGGTGGTTGGGCGCCGGCTGGGCCGTGCTGTTCAGCGTGGTCGGCTTCATCATGTTCTGGCGGGCGGAGGAACGCTATGGCCGGGACTGACCCCCGCCGGTTCGAGGAGATCGACTTCGAGGCCGACGCCACCGACGTGCCCGAGGGCGCCGCACCCGGGTCAGAAGCGCACGAGTCGCCCCTCGGCCCACCGTCGCTCATCGTCGACGACCTGCACATCCGGTACCGCATCGTGGGTGCGGGCAAGCGGCAGGCCGTCACGGACGGGCCGGCGCCCGGGCGCGTGCGGCGCCTGCTGAACCGCGGCGGCCAGCACGTCGGGGCCACCGAGGTGCACGCGGTGCGCGGGGTGTCGTTCGTCGCGCACACGGGCGAGTCGATCGGGATCGTCGGGCGCAACGGCGCCGGCAAGAGCACGCTGCTGCGCGCCATCGCGGGCCTCATCCCGCCGAGCCAGGGTGCCGTGTACGTGGGCGGGACCAGCTCGCTGCTGGGCGTCAACGCGGCGCTCATGAGCTCGCTCACGGGCGAGCGGAACATCATGCTCGGCGGGCTCGCACTGGGCCTGACGCCGCAGCAGGTGCGCGAGCGGTTCGACGACATCGTCGAGTTCGCCGGCATCGGCGAGTTCGTCTACATGCCGATGAAGGCGTACTCCTCGGGCATGGCCGCGCGCCTGCGGTTCGCCATCTCGACCGCGGCGATCCCCGACGTGCTCATGATCGACGAGGCGCTCGCGACCGGTGACGCCGAGTTCCGCGCACGCAGCAGCGAGAAGATCCGCGAGGTCAAGGACCACGCCGGCACGGTGTTCCTGGTGAGCCACTCGAACAAGGCGATCACGCAGATGTGCGACCGAGCGCTGTGGATCGAGCAGGGCGAGATCATCATGGACGGTCCGTCGGACGAGGTCGTCGCCGCCTACGCCAAGTCGCTCAAGAGGTAGCGCGTGCGCGTCCTGGTGTGCACCGTCGTCCACGACCCGCAGGACGCCCGGATCAGGTTCCGTCAGATCGAGGCGCTGCTCGCCGCGGGCCACGAGGTCACGTACGCCGCACCGTTCACGGCGTACGGGCGCACGGCGCCCGACGGCGTACGGGCGGTCGACCTCGCGCGCGCCACGGGCCGCCACCGGCTCCGCGCGGTGCTCGCCGCGCGGCGCACGCTCGCCGGCCTCGCGGGCTCGCACGACGTGGTCCTGCTGCACGACCCCGAGCTCCTGCTGGCCGTCATGCGCTCGGCCACGCTGCGCCGCACGGTCGTCGTGTGGGACGTGCACGAGGACACCGCCGCTGCGGTCGGCATGCGTGCGTGGGTCCCCCGCCTGCTGCGCCGGATCGCGCGCGCCGGGGTCCGGGTGCTCGAGACGTGGGCCGAGAAGCACGTGCGGCTGCTGCTCGCCGAGCACGCCTACGCCGAGCGGTTCGCGCGCCCGCACCCCGTGGTGCCCAACTCGGTCGTCGTGCCCGACCACGTCACGACGACCACCCAGCGCGACGAGTCGGGACGCCTGCGCGTGGTCTACCTGGGTCGCGTGACGTACGCGCGCGGTGCCCGCGTGCTGCTCGACCTGGCGCCGCTGCTCCCCCGCGACGTCGTGCTCGAGGTCATCGGACCCGCCGACGACGACCTGCGGACCGCGCTCGAGGCCGCGCGCGGCGACGGCGCGCTGGTGTGGCGCGGGTTCGTCCCGAACGACGAGGCGCTGCACCGCCTGGACGGTGCGCTGGCCGGGCTCTCGCTGCTGCGCGCCGAGCCGAACTACGCGCACTCGCGTCCGACCAAGCTCATGGAGTACATGGCGCACGGCGTCGCCGTGATCAGCACGCCCAACCCCGCGTCGCGCGAGCTCGTCGAGCGCACGCAGGCCGGCGTCCTGGTGCCGTTCGACGACGCGTCGGCGGTGGCCGACGCCGTGCGGCGCCTGGTCGAGGACGACGAGCTGCGCGCGCGGATGGCCACGTCCGGGCGCGCCGCGGCGCTGGCCGAGCTGGACTGGGCCGCCGACGGCCGCCGCTTCGTCGCGACGCTCGAGGGCTGGGCCGCGCGGTCCTGAGTCCGCTGCCCGGGCTGCCCGCGCGGGGCGGTCAGCGAGGCACGCGGTCAGCGGGGCGCGCGGTCAGCGAGGCGCGCGGTCGGCGTGCTCGGCGCGGACACCCGCGAGGAAGCCCGCACCCCACGCCAGGTGCATGGTCGCGACGACGCCGGGGAACCACGCGCGGGCGCGCGGCGCCAGGCCCTTGCCCTCGACCACCGTGGCGGCCGCGAGGATCGCGGCGTAGCCGACCGGCGCCGCGAACCCGAGCCGCAGCCACGCCGGCCCGCCCACGAGGCCTGCCACGCCCGCGAGCGTGCCGCCCGCGAGGCCGACGACCGCGACGGGCGCGGCGAGGTACCGCATCGACGCGGTCTCGGGGTAGGTCCGCACGACCTCGCGCCGCCAGCGACCCGAGCCGCGGAACTGCGTGACCAGCGCGCGCAGGCCCGAGCGCGGCCGGTACGCCACGCGCATGCCCGGCTCGAACCACACGGTGTGGCCCGCGGCGCGGATGCGGTGGTTGAGCTCCCAGTCCTGCGCGCGCGTGAAGTGCTCGTCGAACCCGCCGAGCTCCTCGAGCACGTCGCGCCGGAACACGCCCAGGTACACGCTCTGCGTGGGTCCGGCCTGGCCCCCGACGTGGAACGGTGCGCCGCCGATCCCCACGCGGCTGCTCATGGCGCGCGCGACCGCCTGCTCGAACGGCGTGCGGCCCTCGGGCACCATCACGCCCCCGACGTTGGCCGCGCCCGTGCGAGCGAGCGCGTCGACCGCGGTCTCGATGTAGCGGGGCGGCAGGAAGCCGTGCCCGTCGACGCGCACGAGGATCGCGTGCCGCGACGCGCGGATGGCGGCGTTCAGGCCCGCGGGCGTCCGTCCGGTGGGGTTCTCGACGACGACGACGCGCGGGTCGCGCGCGGCGAGCTCGTCGGCGATCTGCGCGGTGCGGTCCTGCGAGGGCCCGACGGCCAGCACGATCTCGATCTCGCCCGCGTAGCCGTCGTCGAGGATGCGGTGCACGGAGTCCGCGAGGTACGGCTCCTCGTCCCGCACCGGCATGATCACGCTGACGGGCGGCAGGGCGGCCTCGCCCTGGTCGGGCACGGCGGGCGCGGGCTCGGGGATCACCGGCCGGATGCTATCCCAGGTCGGCAGCCAGGACGGCCTCGATCGCGGCGCCCAGCACGGGTGCGAGGCTGCGCGAGTACTCGGCCGTCACGTGGTGCTCGTCGCGCATGACGAGCATGCCGTCGACCACCGCGGGGCAGATCTCGTCGGTGCACAGCCACGGCGTCAGGTCGATCACGGGCGTGCCCGTCTCCTGCGCGGCCGCGGCGATGTTCGCCTGGCCCGAGGCCGCGAGCGCCTCGTCGGCGGGGCTGTCGCACGCCGCCGGGTCCGTCAGGTGGTCCTCGAGGCAGTCACCGAGCTCCTGCGCGAGCCACGGCGTGTCCTGGACGACCACGAGCGGCACGCCCGCATCCCGCAGGCGTCCCCACGTGCGCTCGAGCGCCGACCGGAGCGCCGCGTCGGCCTCGTCACCCGCGGGCACCTTGACGCCGTCGGTCACCACGTCGTACTCGCCGCTGAGCGACGTCACGACGAGGTCCGGCGGGTCGGCCAGGATGCGCTCGACCACGGCCTCGCCCCACGCGAGGCAGCTCTCGTAGGCGCCGTCCCGCGCCCGGATCCAGACCAGCTGGTCGAGCACGGGGCACGCGGTCTTCGACGAGACCTGCAGCTGCCAGCCCTCGTCGGTCGCCGCCTGCGCGAGGCCCGAGGACCAGTGCGCCGCGTGCGAGTCGCCGACCAGCAGGATCTGCGTGGCCGAGTCCTCGTCGCCGAACGTGCAGCGCCACGGCGAGTCGCCGTCGATGTCCTGGTGGCACTTCTGGTCGTAGTGCACGGGGTAGGAGTCGCGCGCGTGCGCGGGGTCCGGCACGTAGGTGTCCACGGCGACGCTGGGTCCCAGCGACGGCGCGAGCGCCGCGAGGACGTCCTCGACGGAGGGTGCGGTCGGCTCGGGGCTGGGGGCCGGGCTCGGCGTCGCGTCCACGCGGGTCGGCGCCGGCTCTGCGGCACGCGCGACGCCCGAGGGCGTCGGTTCGGCCAGGTCGCCCGGCTCGGACGTGCACGCGGCGAGCGCGGCGACGCTCACGCACAGGAGAGCCAGGAGGGCGGAGCGGGAGGACATCGGTCGATGGTAAATGCCCGTGCGTCAGATCACCGGGGGGCGTCCGTGCCGCGTCATGCGCGCGACCGTGGACCAGCGCATGGGACGCAGCGCCGGCGGCGTGCTCCGCCAGCCCTCCCACCAGCCGGCGAACCACGCGCGCAGCACCGCGGGCCGGCGCCACGTGCGCAGGACCTGCACGAGCGTCCACGAGCCGACGTACACGGGACGCAGCACGGCCGGCAGGTTGCGCCGCGCGAGCCACACGCGGTTCCGTGCGTTGAGGCGGTGGTGGTACGGGTGCCGCGCCTCCTGCTCGTGCGCGCGGTGGTGCACGACGACGTCCCCGGCGTACCAGACGACGTGCCCGGTCTCCCAGACGCGCCACGCGAGCTCGATGCCCTCGTGCGCGTAGAAGAACGCGTGCGGCCACCGCCCGGCGGCCTCGAACACGTCGCGGCGGACCGCGACCGCGCCCTCCCAGACCGAGAACACCGGACCGGGCCGCCCGGGGTGGGCCTTGCGGATGCGGGGCACCCAGCGGCGTGGCGCGGGCCTGCCGTCCGGGTCGAGCACGCGCGGCTGGACCAGCCCCACGTCGCCCGTGCCGAGCCGCGCGACGAGGCGCGCGACCACGTCCGGCGCGGGCAGGCGCGCGTCGTCGTCGAGGAAGAACAGCACGTCGCCACGGACCTGGTCGACGCCCGCGTTGCGCCCGCCCGGGATGCCACGGTTGGCGGGCAGCGCGAGCGTGCGCACGCGCGGGGGCAGCCCGTGCGGCTCCCAGCCGTTCCCCACCACGACGACGTCCACGTGCACGCCCCGCTGCGCCAGCACCGACTCGAGCGCGGCGGCCAGGCTCGCGGGCCGGCGCCCCTGGGTCAGCACCACGACCGCGACCGCGGGCAGCGGCCCGCCGTGCGCGCTGCCCTGCCCGGGGGGCGGCGTCACCGCAGGCGGCGCGACGTCAGGACCGCCGCGACGTGCCCCACGACGACGAACGCGACCACGGGCGCGGCGGCACCGACGAGCCAGGCGGTGGCCGGGACCCCCGCCGCGGTCGTCACCAGAGCGGCGACGAGCGCGAGCAGCGTGAGCTCGACCGAGTGCAGGAGCCGGTGCGCGGGCAGCAGGCGCGCCGCGGACCACGCCCCCGACCACCCGCGAGCGGCGGGCCGGTGGCTGACGTCGGGCGTGACGGGGGCCAGCCCGGCGACCGCGCGGGACGCGTGCACCATGTCGTTCACGGCACGGTTCGCGACCACGCCGAGCGCGAGCAGCGCACCGCACGTGACCGCCCACGACGCGTCGTCGTGCCACGCGGCCCGGACGCCGAGCGCGAGCGCGATCGACGTCTCCGCACCGTAGTGACCGATCTTGTCGAGGAAGACGCCGCGTGCGCTCGCGGTGCCGCGGTACCGCGCGACCTCGCCGTCGCAGCAGTCCAGCAGCATCTGCAGCTGGCCCAGCCCCACGGCCAGCAGCGCGCCCGCCAGGCCGGGCAGCAGCAGCGCGGGACCCGCCAGGACACCGGCCGCGACCATGAGCCACGTGACCGTGTCGGCGTCCGCACCCCACAGCAGGAGGCGGCGGGTCAGGTGCGGCGAGACGCGGCGCAGGTACACGTGCGCGGTCCAGTGCTCGGCACGTCGGCTCCGCACGGCGGGCGGCTGGACGATCGGACGCAGCGCGTCGACCGTCGGCACCCGTGCCGCACCCCGCATCGTGTCCGCCTCCCAGCCGCCTCCTGACGGCCACCTGACCGCACCGTGCCGCCACCCGACCCGGCGCTGCGACCCGTCCCGGCAGGGTAGTCCGCACCACGTGCGGACCTTGCTAGCGTGCCCCCGGCGCGCCTGCGCCGCAGGAGCCGGGAGGGACAGTGCCGATGGGAGCCGTGCGCGCGGTCGTCTCGCTCGCGCGGCTCGCGGTGGGCCGCGCGCGGGGTGCGGTCGCGCGTCGCGCGTTCGAGCGCGAGCAGGCGCTGCGCCCGGCCGTCCTAGCGGGGACGTTCCGCGTGGCCGTCCACTTCCCCGACGCGCCGGTCAACCTCTACCAGCTGCGCCAGTGGTACAGCCCGCTGCAGGCGCTGCACGCCCGCCTGCCGGTGGTGCTGCTGGTGCGGCAGGGCACGACCGCGCGCACCGTCGCCGCCGAGTCGGGACTGCCCGTGCGCCTCGCGCGGTCGGTCGCCCAGGTCGAGGAGCTGCTCACCGACCACCCCGTGCGCGTGGTGCTCTACGTCAACCAGAACGTCCGCAACTTCTCGGTGCTGCGGTACCGCGACCCCGCGCACGTGTTCGTCTCGCACGGCGAGAGCGACAAGGACTACATGGCCTCGAACCAGGCCAAGGCCTACGACCGCGTGCTCGTCGCGGGTGACGCGGCCCGCGTGCGGCTCGCGGCGCTCGCGGAGTACGACGTCGCGGCCCGCACGGTGCCGATCGGCCGGCCCCAGGTGGACGCGCCCCCGCCCGGGCCGGGGCTGGCGCCCACCACGCGACGCACGGTGCTGTACGCCCCCACGTGGGAGGGCGACCGCCCGTCGATGGCATACGGGTCGCTCGCCTCGCACGGACCCGCGCT
Source organism: Cellulomonas gilvus ATCC 13127 (assembly GCF_000218545.1). Lineage (NCBI taxonomy): Bacteria > Bacillati > Actinomycetota > Actinomycetes > Micrococcales > Cellulomonadaceae > Cellulomonas > Cellulomonas gilvus. The sequence continues at coordinate 1,204,054 of NC_015671.1, read as the reverse complement.
GCTCGACGCGCTGCTCGCGGACCCGACGGTGCGCGTGGTGGTCCGGCCCCACCCGCGCTCGGGCACGTCCGACCCCGCGACGCGCACCGCGCTGCGGCAGCTGAGGCGACGCGTGCGATCGGCGGCCCGTCGTGACCCGGGGGCCGGGCACCTGTGGGACACGCGCACGTCGTTCGGGTGGCACCTGGCCGCGTGCGACGCGTGCGTGACGGACATCTCCGCGGTCGCGTACGACTGGCTCGCGACCGGCAAGCCGCTGGTCCTCACGCGCCCCGCCGCACCCGAGGCGATCGTCGACCCCGCGGGCCTGCCCGGTGCGCTGCCGCTCCTGGCGGCCGCCGACGCGCACCTCGTCCTCGGGCGCCTCGCGGACGCCGCCGCACCGCAGGCGGCCGCGGTCCGGGCGCGCCTCGTGGCGCACCACTACGGCGACATGGCTCCGGGTGCATCGCTGACCCGGTTCCTCGACGCCGTCACGGCGCTCGTCGCGCAGCGCGACGAGCGCGCGGCGGCCCTCGGCTCGGGGGACGGGCCGGCCTGACGTCAGGGGGTCGGGGTCGACGCCGCGGCGAGCGCGTCGTCGGCACGCCGCAGGTCCGCGGGGAAGTCGACCTCGACCGCGAACAGGTCGCTCACGTCGACGGGGCGCACGCGCAGCCCGTCCCGCGCGATCGCGAGCTCGAGCGCGCGCTCGAAGTAGTCGCCGTCGGCGACGTCGTCGAGGCGGCGGCGCAGCACCGCACGGTCGGCGGCGGCCACCAGGTTCACGCCCACCGCCTCGCCGAGCGCGGGCGTCACCTGCTTGCTCAGGTGCCGCACCCAGCCCTCGTCGTCGAGGTCGTACTTGACCTCCTCCTCCCCCACGGCCGCGGTGTCCACCGCGACCGCGGTCGTCCGCGCGGCCAGCACGCGGCCGACGACCTCGGGGTGGCACACGACGTCGCCGTTGAGCCAGAGCACGTCGCCGGGCGGGCACGCGTCGAGCCCGATCGCGAGACTGCGAGCCGTGTTGGTGCTCGCGTAGCGGTCGTTCGGCACGGCACGCACGGCGGGCTCGGCCGCGCGCACCTCGTCGGCCCGGAAGCCCACGACGACCACCGCGGGCTCGACCACCGCGTGGCGGCTCAGCACGTCGAGCTGCTGACGCAGGATCGTGCGCCCGTCACGCAGCGTCGTCAGGGCCTTGGGCGCGCCGGTGCCCAGCCGTGAGCCCAGGCCCGCGGCGAGCACGACGACGTGCGCGCGCGCACGCCCGTCACGCCCCGCCGCGGACCCGTCGGTCACCGTGCCCCTCAGTACTGCGGGTAGACGTAGTACATCGGCATCGAGCGCGGCCGCGTCTTGTAGTACACGCCACGGCCGGTGCCCGTCGCCGGGTTCGAGGTGTTGCCCTCGATCGTGTAGATCGCGTTGCTCGAGTACCCGATGACCAGGCCGGCGTGCGTCGCCGCGGAGACGCCGTCGCTCGTGTGCGTGTCGAAGAACGCGATCGCGCCGATCGTCGGCGCGGACTTGCGGCCCAGCGAACGCACCGCCCACGAGTGGAAGTCGGGGAAGTTGCCGTAGGTGCGGATCGTGGACTCGTGCCCGGACGCCGCACCCACCCACGACTGGAAGATGCTGCACCACGCGTTCGTCGTGCCCACCCAGGTGTTGTAGCGCGAGATGTTGCTCGCGGGCGCCGCGTACCCGACCTGCGAGCGCGCGACCGCGATCACCTCGAGCACCGAGTGCTTCTTGCCCAGCAGGACCACGGGGCTCTCGAAGGCGTTGTCGTAGATCACGCCGTTGCGGAACCGCTGCAGGCAGCCGTTGTCGAGCAGCCGGCAGCGTGCGTCGCCCAGCGGGTAGCCCAGCTCACCCGTCGCGCTGCCCTTGGCGGTGTACGCCTTGCGGATCTCCCCCTCGACCGTCCACGTGCGCACCCGCTCGGACGTGGTGACCTCCACCAGGAGCATGGTCGTGCGTGAGTCGTAGCGGACCTTCTGGGTGCCCGGCACGTCCACGGTGCGCAGCCCGTTGCTCGTGCCCGCACGCCAGCCGAGGACGTTGACGCGGCTCTCGATGGAGCGCTTGTTCGAGACGAACCTCGCCTGGCGGTAGGGGCTCAGGGCTCCCGGCGTGGAGCCCCACGCCTCCGCGCGGGCGCGGTACTCGTAGCTCGCGGCGGGCTTGTACCGCAGCGCCCATGCGCCGCCGGCACGCGAGCGCGTGGTGCCGGCCGACGTCCACCGCGTGGACCCCTTCCTGCGGTAGTCGAGCGAGATCGTCTTGTTCGAGGTGCCCTTGCCGTTGACCTTCCACGTGCCCGAGAACCAGATCGACTCCCCCGAGCGCGGCGTCTTGTCCATCGTCAGCGTGAGCGACGTCGTCGTCGCGGCGTGCGCGGGCGGGACCACGAGCAGCGCGAGCGCCGCGGTCAGCACGAGCGCGAGCGCGCGTCGGACCGTCCGCCGCGGACGCGCCGAGGGGGTCGTGAGGGCATCTGCGGGACGGTGGGTTCCGAGCGACATGACCAAGAGAGTGACACGACTCACCACGATGACTCCACCCGGGCGCGCCGCCCCGCCTCGCGTCCGTGCCGTCCGGAACGTCCGATCCGCCGCGGCACCGCGCTGACCTGGGACGCCGCGCGGGCAGTGCGCGGCAGGCATCTGCACAAGTTCTCCACCGCGTTCCTGCGGCGGCTCCGCCGCTCCCGACGGCCGTTTCCATACGATCGAGCGCGTGCCAGCCCGCCATGCCTCTGCCGAGCGCCCCACGACCGCGCGTCACGCCCGCACGCACCGCAGCGGTCGGGTCATGCGCGGCACCGCACTCGTGACCGTCGCCCTCCTCGCGTTCGGCGGCACCGCGGTGTACGCCACGTACGAGCGGCTCAACGGCAACATCAACCACGTCGAGGTCGACGACCTGCTCGGCGACCGCCCCGAGCGGGCCGCGGTCAAGCCCGGCGCCGACCCCGACGCGGGCAAGCCCGTCAACCTGCTGCTGCTCGGCTCGGACTCGCGCGAGGGCGAGAACGGCGACATCGGCGGGCGCGTCGCGGGCGGCATGCGCTCGGACACGACGATCGTGCTGCACATCTCCGCCGACCGGTCGCGCGTCGAGCTCGTCTCGATCCCGCGCGACTCGATGGTGGCCATCCCGTCCTGCACCACGACGGACGGGCAGACCACGGGCGCGAGCGACTACGCGATGTTCAACGAGGCCTTCGCACGCGGCTGGGACACGGGCCTGGACCTCGCGTCCGCCGCGGCGTGCACGTGGAAGACCGTCGAGGCGAACACCGGGGTCCGGATCGACGACTTCCTGCTGGTCGACTTCGCGGGCTTCCAGAACATGGTCGACGCGATCGGTGGCGTGAAGATCTGCATCCCCGCGGACATGGACGACGAGAAGGCCAAGCTGCACATCGACGCGGGCATGCACACGCTCGACGGCAGGACCGCGCTCGCGTTCGCGCGATCGCGGCACAGCCAGACGAGCGACGGCTCGGACATCGGCCGCATCGGCAACCAGCAGCGCCTGCTGGCCGCCATCGCGTCCCAGACGCTGTCGAAGAACGTGCTGACCGACTGGACCGACCTGCTGGGCGTGCTCAACGCCGCCACCAAGTCGCTCACCACGTCGATGCAGACTTCTGACCTCGCCGGGCTCGCCTACAGCGCGCGGAGCATCCGCACTGGCAACATCGCCTTCATGACGATCCCGTGGGGCGCGGCGCCGACCGACAAGAACCGCGTCGAGTGGACCCCCGAGGCCGACATCGTGTGGGCGAACCTCGCGTCCGACACCCCCATGCTCACGGGCACCCAGAACGACCCGGGCACCGCCGAGACCACCGCGCCGACGAAGAACCCCTCGGGCGGCACGAAGGCCACGCAGAACCCGGGGAAGACACCCAAGCCGCAGGCCACGAAGAAGGCCGGGCGCGACTCGTTCACGCTCGACGACAACACCGGCTCCTGCTGACGATGCGGCCCGAACGACCGCACGACGGTCCGGACGTCCCGCCCAGCTTCAGCCCCGGAGCGGGCGGCTCGCGCCCGGACGCGAGTGGCGCGGTGCCCGTCGGCCGGCAGCGTTCCGTGCCGCCGCGGCCCCACGCCGACGCGTCCGCGGGCGGCTCGCCGCGCACCGCCGGCCGGACGCCGCCTCCCGCACGCCCCGCGCGGCCCGTGGGATCCGCGGGCTCCGGCCGGGCGCCGTCGATCACCCCCGGCTCGACACCGCCCGCGGGCGCTCCCGCCGCCCGGTCCGGCGCACCGCGGTCCGCGGCCTCGGGTGCACGGTCCGGCACGGCACGGCCCGCAGCGCGTCGTCCCGCCGGCGCGGCCGCCTCGTCGGGACCCGGCGGTCGCGGCCCCGGCTCCGGAGGGCAGCCCGTGGCCGGACCGGCCGCACCGCGGCCCCGGCGGCGTCTGCGCTGGACGCTCGTCGTGGTCGCGCTCGTCCTGGTGCTCATGCTCGCGTGGCCCATCGGGCTCGTGATGTGGGCCGACGGCAAGATCCAGCGCACCGAGGCGCTGTCCGGCGCACCGGGCACCGTCGGCACGACCTACCTGCTCACCGGCTCGGACTCGCGCAAGGACGGCGGGGTCAAGGACGACGGCACCACGGGCGAGCGCAGCGACACGATCCTGCTGCTGCACGTCCCCGAGAGCGGACCCACGGCGCTCATCTCGCTGCCGCGCGACACCTACGTCGAGATCCCGGGGCACGGGCCCGGCAAGATCAACGCCGCGTTCGCGTATGGTGGCGCTCCCCTGCTGGTCAAGACGGTCGAGAAGTTCACCGGCCTCACGGTGGACCACTACGCGCAGATCGGCATGGCGGGCGTCAAGGACGTCGTGGACGCGGTGGGCGGTGTGCGCCTGTGCTACGACGACGACGTGAACGACCGTGACTCGCACCTCAAGTGGAAGGCCGGCTGCCACGTCGCCGACGGGACCGTCGCGCTGCAGTTCGCGCGCATGCGCAAGGCCGACCCGCAGGGTGACATCGGCCGCGCCAAGCGCCAGCGGCAGGTCGTCGGTGCCGTGCTCGGCAAGGTCGACCCGAAGAGCCTGGTGCTCCACCCGTCGCAGCAGGTCTCGCTGATCACGGCGGCCACGGGGTCGCTCACGGTCGACGAGTCGGCCGGCGTGCTCGACCTCGGCCGGCTCGCGCTCGCGTTCAAGGCCGCCAACGGCAAGGACGGCATCACGGGCACCCCGCCCATCGCGGACCTCGACTACCGCCCGGGCGGTGTCGGCTCGACGGTGCTGCTCGACCCCGAGGAGACGCCCACGTTCTTCCGCCAGATCCGCGACGGCAAGCTGCCGCCGGGCAAGGTCGGCGGGCTCGACTGACACCGCGACGGTCCGCCGTCGGCGCCTGGGCGCGCGACGGCGGACCGCGGCGGTCAGTCCTGCCGCGTCGTGGTGACGATGCCCGCGCCGACGGTGCGGTTGGTCGACTCGTCGATCAGGATGAACGAGCCCGTCTCGCGGTTGAGCTCGTACTGGTCGACGAACACCGGGGTGCTGGTCCGCAGGCGCACGCGGCCGATGTCGTTGAGCTCGAGCACGTCCGTCGACTGGTCCCGGTGCAGCGTGTTGATGTCGATCCGGTACTCGACCTCGGTGACCTTCGCCCGCGTGGTGCGCGTGGTGTGCTTGAGCCCGTAGACGACGCCCTTGCGCAGCGGCGCGGTCTCGTCCATCCAGCACACCTGCACGTCCAGGTCCTGCGTGGCGGTCGGCATGTTCGCCGGGCGGCAGATCATGTCGCCCCGGCTGATGTCGATCTCGTCGGCCAGCCGCACCACCACGGACATGGGCGGGTAGGCGACGTCGACCGGCTCGCCGGCCTCCTCGATCGACGCGATCGTCGACTCGAAGCCCGACGGCAGCACGACCACGGGGTCGCCCGCACGCATGACGCCGCTCGCGACGCGGCCCGCGTACCCGCGGTAGTCGCGCGAGGACTCCGACTGCGGACGGATCACGTACTGCACCGGGAAGCGCGCGTCGATCAGGTTGCGGTCACCCGCCAGGTGCAGCCGCTCGAGGTGGCCGAGCAGCGTCGACCCGTCGAACCACGGCATGTGGGTGCTGCGGTCCACCACGTTGTCCCCGAGCAGCGCCGAGACCGGGATGAACGAGATGTCATGCGTGCGCAGGCGCGCCGCGAAGTCCGTGAAGTCGGCGCGGATGGACTCGAACGCGTCCTCCGACCAGTCGACCAGGTCCATCTTGTTGACGCAGACCACCAGGTGCGGGACGCCCAGCAGCGTCGCCAGGAACGCGTGGCGGCGGCTCTGCTCGGTCATGCCCTTGCGCGCGTCGACGAGGATGAGCGCGACGTCCGCGGTCGAGGCACCCGTCACCATGTTCCGGGTGTACTGGATGTGCCCCGGGGTGTCGGCGATGATGAACTTGCGCCGCGGGGTCTGGAAGTAGCGGTACGCCACGTCGATCGTGATGCCCTGCTCGCGCTCGGCCCGCAGGCCGTCGGTGAGCAGCGCCAGGTCGGTGTAGTCGTCGCCACGGTCGGCGCTCACCCGCTCCACGGCCTCGACCTGGTCGCTGAACAGCGACTTGCTGTCGTACAGCAGGCGGCCGATCAGCGTGGACTTGCCGTCGTCGACCGAACCGGCGGTCGCGAACCTCAGCAGATCACTCATGTCTAGAAGTACCCCTCGCGCTTGCGGTCCTCCATCGCGGCCTCGCTGACCCGGTCGTCCCCGCGGGTGGCCCCGCGCTCGGTCAGCCGGGCGGCGGCGATCTCGGTGATGATGTCCTCGACGGTCGTGGCGTCCGACTCGACCGCGGCGGTGAGGTTGGCGTCGCCCATCGTGCGGTAGCGCACCATCCGGGTGGAGACGGTCTCCCCCGGGCGCGGCTCGATGAACTCGTTCACCGCGTAGAGCATGCCGTCGCGCTCGACGACGTCACGCTCGGCGGCCAGGTACAGGTCCGGGATCGCGATGTCCTCGGCACCGATGTAGGACCAGATGTCCAGCTCGGTCCAGTTGGACAGCGGGAACACCCGGATGGACTCGCCCTGGTGGACGCGGCCGTTGTACAGGCTCCACAGCTCGGGGCGCTGGTTCTTCGGGTCCCACTGGCCGAACTCGTCGCGGAAGGAGAACACGCGCTCCTTGGCGCGCGCCTTCTCCTCGTCGCGACGCGCGCCGCCGAACAGCGCGTCGAAGCCGTGGGCCTCGGCGGCCTCGAGGAGCACCGGCGTCTGGATGCGGTTGCGCGAGCCGTTCTTCTCCTCGCGGACCAGGCCCCGGTCGATGGCCTCCTGGACCGACGCGACGATCAGCCGCACGCCCAGGGCCTGCGCGGCCTCGTCGCGGAACTGCAGCACCTCGGGGAAGTTCAGCCCCGTGTCCACGTGCATCACCGGGAACGGGATGCGCGCGGGCGCGAACGCCTTCATCGCCAGGTGCAGCATGACGATCGAGTCCTTGCCGCCCGAGAACAACAGGCACGGCTTGCGCATCTCGGCGGCGACCTCGCGGAAGACGTAGATGCTCTCCGCCTCGAGCGCCTTGAGGTTGCTCAGCTGGTAGGTGGAGCGGGTGGTGGTCACGGCGCAGCGTTCTCCTTCGCCGGTGCGGGGCCCGCGTCACCGGTACCGGTGGCGCGGGCGATGAGGTCGAGCAGGTCGGCCGACCGGTGCGTCTCGCACACGACGAGATCGGGCAGCCACGGGTTCTCGCGGTTGTACTCCAGGTCGGAGCCGTCCAGCCGCGAGCAGAACAGTCCGGCGGCGGTCGCGACGGCCACGGGCGCCGCCGAGTCCCACTCGTACTGGCCGCCGCCGTGCACGTACGCGTCGCACTGGCCGGTGAGCACGGACATCGCCTTCACGCCCGCCGAGCCCATGGGCACGAGCTCGACGTCCGCGAGCGCCGCGAGCTGCGCGATGAGCGTGGGCGGGCGGCTGCGGCTCACCGCGAGGCGGAGCGGCCCGGGCCCGGACACGGGCCGGCGGCTCGGCTCGCCGGTCGAGAACACCTCGTCGCGCCCGGGCAGGGCCACCGCGCCCGCCGTGAGGCCCGCGCCGCGCTCCCACAGGGCCACGTGCACGGCCCAGTCCGTCCGCCACGCACCGTCGGGGTCCCGCTCCGAGAACTCCCGGGTCCCGTCGAGCGGGTCGACGATCCAGACGCGGTCGCTCGAGAGCCGGACCGGGTCGTCCGCGCCCTCCTCGGACAGCACGGCGTCGGCGGGCCGCAGGCGTGCGAGCTCGGCGAGGAGATGCTCGTGCGCAGCCGCGTCGCCGCGGTCCTTGAGCTCGGCCGGGGGCACGTCCGCGATCTGCTCGCGCAGCGCGAGGAGCACGCGTCCCGCGCTCACGGCGAGCTGCGCCGCGAGCTCGTGGTCCGTGGTCGTCATGGCACCTGCTTCCTGGAGGTCCGTCCGTTCGGGCGTCTCGTCGTCCGGCACGTCACGGCTCCCGCCGCAGCCTGCGCCGCACACGACGTGCCGCGCGGCGTGGTGCCCGCGTCGCGCGCCGCGCGACCGCACGCGCCAGGTCACGTGTCGAGGCGGCCGCGAGCGCCTCGGCCCGGGCGGCGGGCCCGTCCGCCGGGACGCTCCCCGACGAACCGGTACCGGATCCCGGCGGGGCGACCGCCGCCGCGGGTGCACCGGGTACCGCGCCCGCGTGGCCGATCAGCGCGAGCGGGTGGTCCGCGTCGAGCCTGGTCTCCACGGGACGCATCGTGACCGGACGGCCGAGCGCACCCGCGAACATGCCGATGAGCGCCTGCGCCGCCGCGTCGACCGGGAAGAGGTCGCGCTCGGGCGGTCCCGTCTCCTCGAGGACCGGGACGGGCGCGGACAGCACGTCCAGGTCGCCGTGCACCCGCACGCCCTGTGCTCGGACGACCTCGGCGAGCCGCCGCCCGGCCTCCTGGCACGGCTCGAGCGCCCACCGCGGGATCGCGACCCGGCCCTCGGCACGCGTGGGCTCGTGCGTCTTGAGCATGCGGTCCACCGCGCCCTGCCACACGAGCCGCCGGTGCTCGGGCTTGGGCGCGCGCCGTTCGCCGAGCGTGAGCTCGTTGAGGTGCCGCACCAGCTCGGCCTCGGCGCGGGACATGCTGCGGTTCGCGCGGTGACCGTCGCTCGGGGCCGTGTCGAGCAGGCCCGAGGGCAGGTCGAGCAGACCCTCGAACGCGTCGAACAGCAGGCTCCGGCGCGCCGGGTCGAGCACGACGACCGTCACGTTCTCGGGCCCCAGCACGCGCGCCCAGCGCTCGACCAGGTGCAGCCCGTCCGAGCGGTGGAACGCGTCCGAGTACCGGATGCGGACCTCGTCGAGATCCGCGAGCGCCTCCCGGAGGAATCCGGTGAGCGGCTGGGACAGGCCCATCTTGACGCGCTGCTGCCACATGGAGGGCAGGAGCGTGCCGAAGCTGCGGACGACGAGCACCGCGTGGGTCCGCTCGCCGAGCGCGTCGGCGAACCGCTGGACGGCCGGCAGGTCGCCCTGGCAGATCATCTCGTAGCTCACGAGCACCCGACGCTCGGTCTCGGCGTCGATCTCCGCCTGCAGGTCGTCCCACCACTCGTGCGGCGGCAGCGTCCCGCCCCACGCGGGGGACTTGCGGCCGAGCAGCACCGAGGCGCCGTACTGGTGGTGCAGCGTGGTCCCGGGGTAGCGCACGCCCTGCTCGAGCAGCTGCGGGCGCAGGCGCGACATCGCGTTCTGCAGCGCGGTCGTCCCGGTCTTGGGCGAGCCGATGTGCAGCAGGCGCGTGCGCTCGGGGAGGACCAGCGCGCGCGGGTCGTCGACCCGGGTCACGTGCGCACCTCCCCCGCACCGGCGCGCCGGCCCGTCACGCGCCCGACGAGCTCACGCGCGATCGCGCGGGTCGGCACGTGGCGCAGCGACGGTCGGGGCGACGCGGGAGCAGGCGCCACGACGGGCTCAGGCTCCGGGAACCGCACGGCGCGGTCGAACATGCCCAGCAGCGCTGCCTCGACCGACGAGCGGTGCAGCACCGTCAGGTCCTCCGCGGGGGGCATGCCCTGCGTGCTCGAGGGCGCGTCCGCGAGCACGGAGAGGTCACCGACGACCGTGACGGGCAGCCCGCCCACCTGCTCCTCGAGACGGCGGCCTGCCGCCTGCGCGGGCGCGAGCGCCCAGGCCGGCAGCGCGGCGTCCGCGTCGTCGGGACGCGGGCCCGCCAGGAGCCCGGCGATCGCTCCGCGCCGCACCAGGAGCCGGCGCTGGGCGGGCGGCACCGTCGCGCGGTAGGGCAGGTGCGCGTTGAACGCCCGGATCAGCTCCGTCTCGCGGGCCGTGAGGGCACGCGTGCTCGGCACCGCATCGACCGCGTCGCGACCGAGGCCCGCGAGTCGTGCGAGGACCGCGAGCGTGTCCCGGCCCTCGTCGCGCTCGACGACGACGGTCACGTGCGCGGGTCCCACGGCATCGGCCCACCGGGCGACGAGCGACGTGCCGTCGGCCTCGCCCAGCGCGTCGAGCCCCGGCATCCGGACCGAGCCGTCGTCCTGGAACGCCGTCCGCAGCCACGTGTCGAGGTCGTGGCCGCCGCCCGAGGTGACGGTGTGCTGCCACGCGGCCACGAGCAGCTCGGGGACGTTCCGCAGCGTGAGGACCACGTGGAGACCGGTGCAGCCCGCGGCGCGCAGCGCGGCGACGAGCGCTCGCACCCGTCGGGCGTCCGCGAGCGCCAGACGCTCGGCGCTGAGCACGTGCGTGACGTGCTGAGCGTCCTCCGCCTCCTGCGGGGGCAGCAGCCTGCCGATCGCCGCGGGCAGCTCGGCGCGTTCCTCGGGCGAGCCCGCGAGCAGGCAGGCCGCCAGGACGTCGTGCGAGTCGCGGGCACCCGGGTATGCCACGCGTGCGCCCGGCAGTGCCGCCGTGCTCCAGGCGCGCCACGAGCGCTGCACGACGTCGGATCCCGCGGCGGGCAGCCCGACGTGCAGGAGGGTCGTCCCCACGGGCAGCGGCCGCAGCTCGTCCACGGTGCGCCTCACGGGCCGGCCGGCGGCGGCGACCTCGTCGCGCGCGGTGCGGAACGCCGCGTACAGCGCATCCGCCGCACCGTCCAGCGGCACCTCGGACGGTGTGCCGGCGTCACCCGCGGCACCCCTGTCGAGCGCACCGGCCGCCGCGTCCAGCAGCGCCTCGGTCAGCTGCAGGGGTGCGGGCACCGGCTCCTGGGCGCGCCGCCACCAGACGCCCTCGAGGACGGGAGGCTCGGGCGCGTCGCCCGCGGGCGGCACCAGCTGCTCCGTGGGGAGGTCGAGCAGCCGAGCCAGCTCCGCGGACAGGCCGGGCGACCCGTGCGTCGGACCGACGGCGGTGACGGCATCGGGGCCGAACAGGTCGACCCATGGGTCGGGTGCCCCATCGACCACGACGTGCACGGGTCCCCCGAGCAGCGTCGGCAGTCCGCTGAGCTCCGCCGGCGTCGCCGCCGCGAGGCTCTCGTCGGACAGCACCGCCACGGTGCCGGTACCAGCGGTCGACAGCGCCTGGGCGAGCGCGTGCGCCTCGTCGGCGGCGGCGTCCAGCGCGGCGCGGACCGACCGGGTTCCCGCCGCGAGCACCGTGACGCCGTGCTCCGCGAGCGCGTCGGCCTCGTCGACCAGCCGGGCGTCGAGCCGGGCCGACTCGCGCCCGGGTGTCCCGACGACGAGAAGCCGGCACCCCTGCGGGAGTCGGTCGCTCGCGGCGCGATCGACGGGCATGACTGTCAACGACCTTCCGGGTCGGCCGGCACGGGAAACCCCAGAAGACTAATGGAACGGACACCACGTCGGCGCCGGGGGCGTCACGGCCGCCCGCTGCGCCGCCGCGTCATGGCCGCGGTACGCCGGACCAGGCCGTGCAGCGCCGCGTCGAGCAGCCCGGTCGGCACGGCGCCCACGGGTCCGGGCATGTCGCGCGTCGGGAACCGCTCGAGCTCGGCGAGGTCCCCCACGACGCGCGCGCCGGACGCGCGGACGTCGTCGCCGAGCCGCGCGGCGACCTCCACCACCTGCGCCCGGGCCCACGCGGGGAGCACGGGCCTGGCCTCGCCCTGCTCGGGCGACCAGTCGCGCACGATGCCGGACACGATCCCGAGGTGCACGAGCCGGCGCAGGTCGGCACGCTCGGCGGCACCGCCGGCCGCGATGCGCACGTTGACCGCACGCACCAGCTCCGCCTCGGGCCACGTGAGGCCGCGGTTCAGCTCGGAGACGCGCAGCGTCCCCGCGGGCAGCCCGCACAGCCCCTCGAACACCTCGAACAGCCGCCCGGGGCTCGACCGCTCGAGCACCACCACCGTGACGTGCTCCGGACCGAACTCGCGCACCCACCGACGCGCCACGCCCGTCCCGTCGTCGCGGCGCAGGAGGTTGTACCGGTCGATCGCCTCGAGTCGTTCGCGGGTCCAGGTGTCGAGGTCGCGCACCTCGCCGCTCTTGACCTCCTGCTGCCACATCGAGGCGAGGAAGTCGGCCACGCTGCGCAACGTGAGCACCACGTGCGCCCGCTCGCCGACGAGCTCGCGCACACGCTGCGGACCGGGTGCGAGCTGGTGCGCGAGCCGTTCGGCGCTCAGCAGCACGCGATGCTCCGGATGCTGCGCCAGCTCGGTGCGCAGCCGCTCGAGCGCACCGCCCGGCCGGTTCGCGAGCAGCCGGTCCATCTCGGCCTTGTGGTTCGCACCCGTGCCCGGGTAGAGGACGCCCAGCCCGGCGAGCTGCTCGCGCGCCGCGGCGAACGCGGCCTGCACCGACGTGGTCCCGGTCTTCGCGGCGCCGATGTGGACGATCCGCGTCCCCGCCGGCACCGCCTCGACCGTCGCCGGCGCAGCGTCCTCGGCGCCGGCGCTCACTCGACGCCCGACCGCGCGAGCACCGCGAGCACCGCGTCCACCGAGGCCGCGAGGTCGAGGTCGGTCGTGTCGATCACCAGGTCCGCGTCGTGCGGCTGCTCGTACGGCGCCGAGATGCCCGTGAACTCGGGGACCTCACCGGCGCGCGCCCGCGCGTACAGGTGCTTGCGGTCGCGGGCCTCGCACACCTCGAGCGGCGTGGCGACGTGCACCAGCACGAACGTCGCGGCCGCCTCGGTCCGGTGGCGCACGTCCGCCCGGTCGGCCTCGTACGGCGCGATGGCCGCGGCGAGCACGATGCCGCCCGCACCCGCGACGAGCGAGGCGACGTACCCGATCCGGCGCACGTTCTGCGACCGCGACTCACGGTCGAACCCGAGGCCCGCCGACAGCATGTGCCGCACCTCGTCGCCGTCGAGCACCACGACCCGGCGCGCGCTGGAGACCTCGAGCCGCTGCGCCACGGCCTTCGCGACCGTCGACTTGCCCGAGCCCGACAGCCCCGTGAACAGGACCACGGCGCCCGGCCCCACTCCGGCGGTCGCGGCGCCGGAGAGCTCACGCGCGGACGCCGGCGGGAAGCTGCGCGCCAGGACCTCGTCGCGCCGCCGCACCGCGTCGGTGAACTCCTGACGTCCCGCGCCCGGCTGCGCCGAGAGGTCGAGCACGTCCGTCGCGCCGTACGCGCGCGCGACGTCGTCGAGCGACGGCCCCGCCCCGCCGGGCCACGCGAGACGGTGCAGCACGGCGCCCGCGGCCCACGGCACCGCGACGGTGGACGCCGGGATCCCCGTGTCGCGCTCGACGGCCTCCGCCAGCGCGGCCGCGGCCCGCACGACGCCGGCGCTGGACACGTCCGCCGCGTAGGCCGGGCGCGGCGTCCCGACGAGGCACAGCAGCAGCACGTGGTCCGCACCCGCCGCCCGCTCGACGACGCGCGCGAGCTCGCCCGTCCCCGGCACGTCGTCCACCAGCACGCCCAGCACGCCGAGACCCGACAGGCGCGTGCGCACCTCCCGCGCCGGCACCCGGTACCGCCGGTCGGCGTCCTCGCCGCCCCGCACGCCGCGCGGCCGGAGCGCCTCGAGCGGTGCGTGCGGCTCCGAGCGGACGGCCAGCGGGGTGTTCTCCTCGTCGAGCAGGACCACCGCACCGAGCGGTGAGGAGGCCACCACGGGCTGCTGCGCGACCGTCAGCGCCCCGCCGAGCGCGAGCTCGACCGCGTCCGCGTCCGGATCGGCGAGCACCAGGTGCGGCAACGCGCTCCACCGGGACCAGTCGTCGCTCATGGTGCCTCAGCGTAACCAGGTCGCCAGGACCCTCCGAACGCGCCCGCACCGCACGTGAGCAGGCCGGCGACGGCGCTGCGCGGCTGCCGCCGGGTCAGATCCCGGTCGCCTCGCGGATCCGCTCGACGAGGATCGGGCCGAGCGTGCGGCTGTACGTCGCGGTGGTGTGGCCCGCGGTGTCGCGGTACGCGAGCACGCCACCCACCACCACCGGGCACGTCTCGGGGCGGCAGTACAGGTCGGATACGTCCACGAAGACCGCGTCGGCCGACTGACGCACGGGCTCGCGCAGGGGGTCACGCACCGCGAACGCCTCGTCCCGCGGCATGCCGCACGTCGACAGGTCGGCGCCGATCCGCGCGGCGCACGCGAGCGCCTGCTCGCTCACCATCGGGGCGTCCGAGACCGCCGCGACCGCGGTGCCGCGCGCGGTGACCGCGTCCATCATGTCCCGCAGCCCCGGGATGCGGTCCAGGCGCGCGGCGCCCGTGGCGGACCGGCTGGACGTGGTGATCACCAGGTCGTACGGCTCGTCGTGCAGGAGGCGGCGCTCGATCTCGGCGCTCGTCCCGGCGCACGCGGGGTTGGGCGTCGTCGTGAGGTTGCAGCCGAACCCGACGAGCACGTCGACCTTCCAGCCGAGCCGCTCGGCCTCGGGCAGCAGCCCGGGCAGGAGCGCAGCCGCGTGCGAGTTCCCGACGACCGCGACGCGCGTCGCGCCGTCGAGGTCACCGCGCGTGCAGGGCTTGGCGGGCGCGTCCTGCGCGCTGTAGCACCTGTACGCGCCGCCCATGTCCGACTCCGCGTCCTGCGGGTCGGGCGTCACGGGGTCCGCGAACACGACGTCCGCGCACAGCGCACGCTTCTCGAGCGTCCTGGCACCGAAGCACTCGGTCTGCGAGCCCACCGGGGACGCCTGGACCGGCTCGCGTGCGCTCTCGAGCGCCGAGACGGTCACCGCGCAGCCGCCGACGACCACGGCGGCCAGCGCGACCGCGGCGAACGACGCGCGGCGCAGCGGGTGCGCGCGACGACCCTGCGCATCATGCCCCGGGTGCCCGCCGCGCGCCGGGTTCTCCACCAGGTGGTAGGCGGGCAGCGCGAGCGCCACGCCGAGGGCCACCGCGAGCGCGCCGAACCACGCCGAGTCGTCGGGCACGAGCACGGGCAGCAGCACGACGACGGGCCAGTGCCACAGGTACAGCGAGTAGGACGCGTCACCGACGTAGTTCATGGGGCGGTTGGTCAGCGGCCACGGGCCCGAGCCCGTCGCACCCTCCCCCGCCATGATGACCAGTGCGGTCGCGGCGACGGGCAGGAGCGCCCACGGCGCGGGGAAGCCCTGGTCCGCGCGGACGACGAGCAGCGACACGCCGATCCCGACCAGCCCCGCCCACGCGGCCACGGGACGCGTCCACCGCGGCCTCGCCGCGAACCACCGCGCGACCCGGACCGCGCCGATCGCCGCGAGCGCGCCGACGCCGAGCTCCCAGATGCGCGTGAGCGTCGAGAAGTAGGCGAACGACGGCTGCGCGGCCGACTGGTGCAGCGCCCACGCGAACGAGGCGACGACGACCACGCCCATCGCCACGCCGAGCACCCACGTGCCGCGGACCCGGCCGGAGCGGGCCGAGGCACGGCGGGCCACGAGCGCGAGCAGCCCGAGCATGAGCCACGGCCACACGAAGTAGAACTGCTCCTCGACCGAGAGCGACCAGAAGTGCTGCGCGGGAGACGGCGGCAGCCCCTGCGCGAAGTAGTCCGTGCCCTGCACCGCGAAACGCCAGTTGACCACGGTCAGCGCGGCGGCGACGGCGTCCTTGACGGTCGCCGCCAGCCGGTCGCCGCCGACGAGCACGGCCGTGGCGCCCACGGTCACGACGAGCGTGAGGAGCGCGTTCGGCATGATGCGCCGCACGCGGCGCGCGTAGAACCCGCGGAACGAGATGGACCCCGTCCGGGCGTGCTCGCGCAGCAGCAGGCCCGTGATCAGGTAGCCGCTGATCACGAAGAACACGTCGACGCCGACGAACCCGCCCTGCGGCCGGCCGAGCACGTGGTCGGCGATCACGGCGAGCACGGCGACCGCACGCAGACCCTGCACGTCGCGTCGCAGCGAGCGCCCGGTGCGGGCAGCGGGACCCGCGGCGGGGGCCGATGCGGCGACCGGCTCGGGGACCGCCGAGGTCATGCCGTCGTCTCGCAGGCGTACGCGTCCACGGCTCTCCTCGGTCCTCGCCCGGTCGCGTCCCGACCGCCCCGGCGCGCAGGAACGATACCCCGGGCCCGCTGGGGCCGCGGCTGACCCGCCCGGGCCGGGCGGAGCCGGTCAGGTACGCTCGCTTGCCGTGGACGAGCCGGGCGACTTCGAGCGACTCGTCGGCGGCGTGGCGGCGTTCCAGTGGAACCCGCTGCGCGAGCACGACGGCCGCAGCGCCCTGGTCAACAACGTCGGCGACCTGCTGGGCCCGCTCGTCGTCGAGCTCATGCTCGAGCGGCTCGATCCCACGGTCCGGCTCGCGCAGGTGCCCGCACGCCGCGTGCTCTCGGTCGGCTCGGTGCTCCACCTCGGCCGCCGCCGCGACGTCGTGTGGGGCTCGGGCCTCAACGGCAAGGCCGACAACGGCCACGTCACCGCGGACCTCGAGCTCGACGTGCGGGCGGTGCGCGGGCCGCTCACCGCCGCGTTCCTGCGCGCTCGTGGCGTCGACGTGCCTGAGGTGTACGGCGATCCCGCGCTGCTGCTGCCCGAGCTGCTGCCGGAGCTGGTCCGCTGGACCCGGGTCAAGCGCTGGGACGTCCTGGTGGCGCCCAACCTCAACGACCGTGCCGACCTGACCGACGACGCCCTGCCCGCGGGCGACACCGACGGCGGCACGCGCGTCCTCGACCCGACCGACAGCGTCCGCAGCGTCCTGCGCACGATCGCGCAGTCGCGCATCGTCGTCGGGTCGTCGCTGCACGCGGTCGTGGTCGCCGACGCGCTGGGCATCCCCGCCCGGTTCGTCGCGTCGGCGCACGAGGACCCGCTGAAGTACCGCGACTACCTCGCGGGGACCGGACGCGCGCACGCGCGCATCGCGCGCGACGTGCCCGACGCTCTCGCGCTCGGCGGGCACGGCGCGCCGTCCTTCGACCGTGACGCGCTCGTCGCGTCCTTCCCGCGGGACGTGTGGGGTCTCGGCTCGCGGCTGCGCACGGTGCACGGCCGGCCGATCCCGACGGCCGAGTTCCCCGACGAGGTGCTGCGCCGGGTGCCGGAGCTCGTCGCGGGGACGCTCGACGTCGGGGCCGCGACGACGCAGCTCGTCGACGAGCTGCTCCCGCGCGCGATCGACGCCGCCCTCGCGGACGCCCCTGAGGCCGATGCGCTCGTCGCGGGCGCCGCCACGTTCCGCGACCTGGTCGTGCCCGAGCCCGAGCCGGCCCCCGAGGGGACGACGGCCCACCTGCTCGACCTGGTGGACGAGCGCGACGCACGCCGGCTCGCGCTCGAGGTGCGGCTCGCGGCCCGCGGGCTGTGCGCCGAGGGCCGCGCCGACCGCCCGACGGATTCGGGCCGGGTCCTCAGCCTGAGCCTGGAGTGCGACCGCGTCACGGGCGGGATCGGGCACCTCGACCTGGTGCTGGTCGGCCCCGGCCGGCAGCGCAGCGTCGTCGCCGT
The DNA here is from genome assembly GCF_000218545.1 of Cellulomonas gilvus ATCC 13127. NCBI lineage: Bacteria > Bacillati > Actinomycetota > Actinomycetes > Micrococcales > Cellulomonadaceae > Cellulomonas > Cellulomonas gilvus. Next base: position 1,186,239 of record NC_015671.1, on the reverse strand, counting down.
CCCGCGCTCGCCGTTCCACCGCCGCCAGTGGCACCTCGACCTCGACGTCCTGGTGCCCGCGTCCGCGACCGCGGGTGCGGGTCCGTGGGAGGTCCGCCTCGCGGTGACCGACGTCGAGGACCAGGTGCACGAGATCCCGGTCGCGCGCCCCGGCACGCTCGGTCTGGGCGTCGCGTCCGTGCGCCCCGCGCACGAGGTCGAGCCGTGGACCGTCGACGGCACGCCCGCCGCTGCCACCGCCTAGGAGACCGATGCCCCGCCTCGTCGTGTACCCCGCCTGGCGGGACAACCCGTACCTCAACCTGCTGTACCTGGCCGTGCGCGGGCAGGGCTGGCAGGTCGACGGGACCACCGAGCTGCAGGACCTCGTGTTCCAGGCGTCCGTGCTGGGCCGCGGTGACGCGCTGCACGTGCACTGGACGCAGCCGGTGTGCCAGGAGACACCGGACGCCGCCGAGGCGAGCGACCGGCTCGAGAGCTTCCTCGGCGCGCTCGCGGCCGCGCGTGCGCGCGGGGTCGCGGTGCTGTGGACGGTGCACAACCGGCTCCCGCACGAGATGCTGCACCACGACCTCGAGGTCGAGCTGATGACGCGGCTCGCCGACGTCGCGAGCCAGGTCATCCAGATCAACGCGCACACGGTCGAGGCGGTCGCCGAGGACTACGTGCTCCCGCGCGACCGGCTCGTGACGCTGCCGCACGCGTCCTACGTGGGCGTGTACCCCGCCGACGTGACGCGCGCGGAGGCGCGCGAGCGCCTTGGCGTGCCGGGCTCGTCCCCCACGGTCGCGTTCGTGGGCCAGATCCGGCCGTACAAGGGCATCACGACGCTGCTGGACGCGGTCAGCCGGCTGGGCGAGCAGGTCGAGGACCTGACGCTGCTGCTCGCGGGAGCGACGCGCCCCGAGGTGCTCGCGGACGTCGAGGCGCAGCTGCCCGCGCACGTGCGCGTGGTGCGGCACCACGGGTTCGTCGACGACGCCGAGCTGCAGGTGTGGTTCCGCGCGGCGGACCTGCTGGTGTTCCCGTACGAGCGCGTGCTCAACTCCGGCTCGGTCCTCCTGGCGGCGACGTTCGGGCGCCCGTGCGTGCTGCCGCGCGAGCCGCACCTCGAGCACGAGCTCGGCGCGCACGACTGGGTCTCGTTCTTCGACGCCTCGGGCGACAAGGCCGCACACCTCGCGCAGACCATGCGGCAGGCGCTGCGGACCGCGGCACGCGACGGCGAGGCGGCCGCCGCGTTCGCCAGCACCTACACGCCGTACGCGATGAGCCGCGACTACGCGCGCCTGCTCACCCGCCTCGTGGCGCCCGAGGCAGCCTGACCAGCACGCCCACGCCCCGGCGTCGCACGGCCACCGCCACGCGCCGCACGGGGTTCGGCACGCGCAGCACGACGAGCGGCACCTGGCCGCGCCGCGCACCCCGCACGACGAGCCGGCCCCACCGGTGCCGCTGCGAGCGGATGTCGCCGCGGATGACCTCGAGCGGGACCTGCACGCGCCCGTGCTCGGTGTCGTAGACCACCTCGAACAGCCACTTGCCGTCCTCGCCCAGGGCGCGCGCGGTCACGGTCGCGACCCAGTCCGGCCGGGACGTGTCCGCGACCGCGACGTCGTGCATCGTCTCGGGACGCCCGGAGATCACCGCGCGCACCCGCACGTCGCGCTGCGTCACGCGGATGCGGAAGCTGTCGAGCACGAGCTCGAGCGACTCGTCGCGCAGGACGCCCTGACGCACCTTCATGGGCACGAGCCGCGCACGCGGCGCGGTGAGCGCCGCGACGTCGCCCGCGACCAGTGCCTGCCGGACCGCCGCCTCGACCGGTCGCTCGATCGGCGCGACCGGTTCGACGAACCACGTCCGGCCCGCCGCGAGCTCGACGGCACGCGTCGCGTCGGCGGGCGTGAGCGGCTCGTCGCGCGCGGCCAGCCCCTCCAGGACGTGCCGCTGCACGAACCTGCGCAGCGCGTCCTCGCCGACCTCCTGCGTCTGCTCCACGCGCACCGCGGCCTCGAGCGCCGACACGGGCGACATCGCCACGGGCGTCCGTCCCTGCTCCCCCATCGCCTCGACCACCTGCGCCGCCCGGTCGAGCTCACCGTGGGCGACCAACGTGTAGACGACCTGGCGGTCGGCGTCGACGCGGTCCCATGCCGCGGGCAGCCGCCGGTCGAGCAGCTGGCGCACGAGCGCAGGCACCTGCGACGCCGGATCGGCGCCGTTCTCGGCGACCGAGCGCGCGAACGTGCGCAGGTGCACCCACCCGTCGGCGTCGAGCACCATCGACCAGTACGTGCGCGCGAGCTCGGCGGACGGGACCGCGCCGACGAGCTCGGCGCACAGCAGTTCCTGGGACAGGTAGCTGCTCACGCTGTCGTCGGCGCTCGCACGCGACGTCATCGACGTGGTCCCGGGCCGAGACCGGTACAGGTAGACGATGTCGCGCACCACGTCGACGGACCGGGCCGCGGTCAGCGCGGTCACCATCGGGACCACGTCGTTCGAGCGCGGGACGCTCGGGAACGCGATCGCCGTGTCCGTCCAGAAGTCACGGCGGAACAGGCGGTTCCAGCACGCGCGGTTGCGGATCAGCGAGGGCGTGGCCGCGAGCGTCGTGCCCTGCAGCGCACGCTCGAACAGCGGCCACCGGGCCGCGGGTCGCCACGACTCGGCCGCGCTGAACTTGTAGAAGTCGCCGACGACGAGGTCGGCGCCGCTGCGCCGCGCCGAGGCCAGCATCGCGGCGTACGCACCCGCCGGGACGATGTCGTCGCCGTCCGCGAACGCGAGGTAGCGCCCGCGGGCCAGCGCGACGCCGTGGTTGCGCGCCTGCCCGCCGCCCACGCCGGCGTTGCGCACGACGCGCAGCCGCGGGTCGCGTGCGGCCCGCTCGAGCGCCCGCTCGTAGGTGCCGTCACGCGAGGCGTCGTCGACCACGACGACCTCGAGCGCGACGTCCTGGTCCTCGAGCAGGCTCGTCAGGCACTCGTCGATCCAGTCGACCACGTCGTGCGTGGGCACGACGACCGAGACGTCGGGGCCCATCGCTCCGCCGGGGGCGACGAGCACCTCGGGGTCACGGGCCTCGGTCGGCGCGGTCATGCTCCTCCTCGCAGGGCGTCGGGCGGCGCCAGCATAGGTGCTCCGCTGCGGGCGTCGTCAGGCCGGCCCACGGCGCCGCGGGCTCAGGTCGCGCCACGCGGCGGCCAGGACGACGACCTCGTGCAGCCGCACACGTGCCGCGCGCAGCACCCGGCGCACACCACGCGGACGGGTCGCCGCCACGCGGGGGACGGGGCCTGCCGGCACGTCGTGGCCGTCGGACGTCCGCACGCGCGCGTCGGGGTACACCGCGCGCAGCACCTCCGCGACACCCCGGGCGGCCGCGTCCTGCGGGGGCAGCACGAACGCCGTGACGTCGCCGAGCGCCGCCCGCACGCGCGGCTCGTCGTGCGGCAGGTCAGCGGCACCCCACGCGAGCGGGTGCTGCCCGGACAGCAGGTCGGCGAGGTCCAGGACCCGCGCGTCGGCCGCCTCGGCGAGCGCGCGCAGCTCGCGGTCCGCACCCAGCCGGGGCGACAGCTCGAGCGGCTCGTCGCACGTCACGCACAGCAGCACGTCGACGCGGTGCGCGGCGAGCGTCGCGCGGGCCTCGTGCGCGGACAGCGCCAGGGCGACCGTCGTCACGACGCACGCTCCCCCGCGGTGCGCCGCCGCCCGACGCGGCGCAGCCCGGCCAGCAGCCGACGCGCGCGCGCCGGTGCGTGCTCGAGCGCGGCTGCGAACGTGTCGTCGTCACCGCGCGCCAGCAGGAGCGCGGCGCGCGCGTGCATCGCGCGGCGCAGCGCGGGCGGCAGGCGTTCCTCGCGGCCCGTGTGGTAGGCCACGATGCGGCACGCGCCGTACATCGCGCGCACCCGGTGCGCGGCGTCCCCCGACGCGTCGGCGAGGTCGAGCACCTGCTCGTACGCCGGGAGGAAGTCGAGCGTGGCGGCACCCGCGTTCTCGGTGAGCGAGCCGGACGCCGGGTTGCGGCGGTAGAAGTAGCCGGGGCTCGGCACGACCGCGCACGTGGTCCCGGCCAGGTGCAGGCGCCAGAACCACGGCCGGTCGGACGCGGTGCGCAGCCGCTCGTCGAACGTCAGAAGACCGCGCGCGGCCAGCCGGGCGTCGAACACGCCGGCCCACAGGAACGGGTAGTCGACGAGCGTCTGCCCATCCGGACCGCCGATGCCCTCGCGCGCCGCGAACACGGCCCCGCGGCGCTGCGCGGGGGCGGTCTCGGGGATGCGGCGGTGCCCGACGACGCGCACGTGGTCGGTGCGCACCATGTCCGCGCCGAGCTCGTCGGCGCGCTCGAGCATCGCCGCGAGGTGCCCGGGGGCGCTCCAGTCGTCGACGTCCGCGAACGTCACCCAGCGCGCGTCGAGCCGCTCGAGCGCGACGTTGCGCGCCCCGGCGGCGCCACGCGGCCGGTCGGTGCGCAGCACCTCCAGGTGGGGACGCGTGCGCGCCGCGTCGGCGAGCACGCGCGGCGTCTCGTCGCCGGACGCGTCGTCGACGACGAGGTAGCGGCACCCCTCGGGCGAGTTCGCGTCGAGGCTCGCCAGGAAGGTGGGCAGGAACCGGGCCGCGTCGCGCACGGGGACGACGACGTCGATGCGGTGCACGCGGCCTGGCCTCCGTCCGCTGCGTCGGCGCCGACGCAGCGTCGGGGGTGCAGCGGGAACACCATAGGATGTCCGACGCGGCAACGGCCGCCACACCCCCGCACGGTCCAGGGTCCTGTCCCGGCACCGAGCGCGCGCACGCCGCGACCGCCGAACCGATCGCCGAACCGACAGCCGAACCGCCCGGAGGACGCCCTGGAAGCCGCCGACCCGGCCGCCTGCCGCACGGTCGCCGTGATCCCCGCACGCGGGGGGTCCAAGGGTGTCCCGCTGAAGAACCTGCAGGCGGTGGCCGGCCGCTCGCTCGTCGCACGTGCGGTGGACGCGGCGCGGTCGGCGGGCGCGGTCGACCTCGTCGTGGTGAGCACCGACCATCCGGGGATCGCGGCCGAGGCCCGGCGTGCGGGTGCCGACGTGGTCGACCGTCCCGCGGACCTCTCGGGCGACGAGGCGAGCTCCGAGTCGGCCGTGCTCCACGCGCTCGACGTGCTCGCCGCGCGCGGTGCCGCACCGGAGGTCACCGTCCTGGTGCAGGCCACGTCGCCGTTCATCGACGGTGCGGCGCTGGACCGCGCGGTGCGGCGCGTGCTGTCCGACGAGGCCGACAGCGTCCTGTCCGCGGCCCCGACGCACGTCTTCACGTGGCGCCTCGACGACGGCCGCGCGGTCGCGGTCGGGCACGACGCCGCGCACCGGCCGCGCCGCCAGGACCGCGAGCCGCTGTACGCCGAGACCGGCGCGTTCTACGTCATGCGCACGTCGGGGCTGCGCGCCGCCGGGCACCGGTTCTTCGGGCGCACCGCGATCGAGGTGGTCGACGAGCGGACCGCGCTCGAGGTCGACACGGTCGACGACCTGACGCTCGCACGCGCGCTGGGCGGCGACGAGCACGCGGCTGCTCCCGGCACGCACGTCGGCCTCGACGTGGACGCGCTGGTCACGGACTTCGACGGCGTCCACACCGACGACCGGGCGCACGTGGACCAGGACGGTCACGAGTCCGTGGTGGTCCACCGGGGCGACGGGCTGGGGGTCGCACGTCTGCGCCGCGCGGGCGTGCCGGTCCTGATCCTGTCCACCGAGACCAACGGCGTCGTCTCGCGGCGTGCCGAGAAGCTGGGCGTCGAGTGCATCCAGGCGTCGGCGGACAAGGCCGCCGCGCTGCGGGCCTGGGCGGCCGAGCGGGGCGTCGCGCTCGAGCGGGTCGCCTACGTCGGCAACGACGTCAACGACCTGCCCGCGCTCGCGCTCGTCGGCTGGCCCGTGGCGGTCGCCGACGCCCGGCCCGAGGTCCGGGCCGCGGCGCGGCTCGTGCTCGACCACGACGGAGGAGCCGGGGCGGTGCGCGAGGTCTGCGACCTGATCCTGGCCGCGCGCGCTGCGCAGGACGTGCCACGATGACGAGACGGCACGGCCTGCGTGCCAGGAGAGGAACCTCATGACCACCGCAGAACCCGTCGCGATCGGCGAGCACCTGGTCGGAGCCGACCAGCCCGTCTACGTGATCGGCGAGATCGGTCTCAACCACAACGGCGACGTCGAGATCGCGAAGCAGCTGGTCGACGTGGCGGCCGAGGCCGGCGCGCAGGCGGTCAAGTTCCAGAAGCGCACGCCCGAGATCTCGACGCCCGCCGCGCAGCGCGACCAGATCCGGCAGACGCCGTGGGGCGAGATGACGTACCTCGAGTACCGCTACCGCGTGGAGTTCGGGCGCGAGCAGTACCAGGAGGTCGCCCGGCACGCCGCGGCGCGCGGGCTGCAGTGGTTCGCCTCGCCGTGGGACGTCCCCTCGGTCGAGTTCCTCGAGGAGCTCGACGTAGTCACGCACAAGGTCGCCTCGGCGTCCGTCACCGACCACGAGCTGCTGCGCGCGCTCGCCGCGACGGGCAAGCCGATCATCCTGTCGACCGGCATGTCCACGCTCGAGCAGATCGACGCCGCCGTGGAGATCGTCGGCACCGAGCGCCTGGTGCTGATGCACGCGACCTCGACGTACCCCCTCCCGCCCGAGGAGGCGAACCTGCGCATGATCCACACGCTGCAGGACCGCTACCGCGTGCCGGTCGGCTACTCCGGCCACGAGCGCGGCCTGCAGATCTCGATCGCCGCGGTGGCCCTGGGTGCCGTCGCCGTCGAGCGCCACATCACGCTCGACCGCACCATGTGGGGCTCCGACCAGGCCTCGTCGCTCGAGCCGAGCGGCCTGCAGCACCTGGTGCGCGACATCCGGATCATCGAGCAGGCCATGGGCGACGGCGTGAAGCGCGTCTTCCCCGGCGAGCTCGCCCCGCTGTCCCGGCTGCGCCGCATCGGCGCCTGACCGCGCGCAGCCGAAGGCCGACGATGCCCGTCCCCGACACCGCAGCGACCACCCGCGCCTGGGTGGAGTCGCCGCTGCAGATGGTCTCGGCCCTCGAGGCCAGCGCGGCGGGCGAGCTGGGCGACACGGTCGAGGTGATCTACCGCGCGGGCATCCCCTCGCTCGCGGAGCTGGCCGCGCGCCTGGGCACCGTCGCGCTGCCGGCGGGGACGTCGGTGACCGCGTGGGACACGCGCAACCTGTGGCTGCGCGGCTACCCCGAGGCGTTCGGGGACGCGTTCTCGGGCGCGCTGCAGGCGCGCGGCACGGTCGCGCGGCGGCGGCCGCTCGTCGTGCTCGACGACGGCCTGGCGACGCTCCACCTGCTGGACCTGCTCACGGCGCCTGCGGGTGGTCCGCTCGTGCGTGCGCGCGCGCGCCCCGGGAGCCTGCGTCGCGCGCTCGCCGGCGCCGCCCGGACCCGGCTGCTGCACCTGGCGCGCGAGGGGCACCTGACGGTGTTCACCGCGCTGCCCGTGCGTGACCAGGTCGCCGACGCGTTCACCGAGCTGGGTGGGCGCCTGGTGCGGCACTCGTTCGCCTGGAGCGCGTCGCTGCGCGAGCCCGAGCTGCACGGCGCGGACATCGTGGTGGTCGGCTCCGCGATGGCGACCGACGGCCTGATCCGCACCGACGCGTACGCGCGCTGGGTGCACGCGATCGCCGACGAGGGCGACGGCGAGGTGGTCTACATCCCCCACCGTCGCGAGAGCCCCGCGATCACCGCCACCGTGGCCGACCGGCCGTCGATCCGCGTCGAGCGCGGCCCCTGGCCCGTCGAGGTCAGCCTGCGCTGCCTGCCCGCGGGCACCGTGGTGCACTGCCTGCCGTCCACCCCGCTGCTCACGCTGCGCACCGCGCTGGCCGACCTCGGCATCCGGCTCGCGGGCTCCGCCGTCCCCGACGACTGGTGGACCCCGAACGCGTCCGCCAGGTTCCGCTCGGGCGTCGTCGCCCTGGGCGGCACGGCGACGTGACCCCGTCGGTCCTCGCGGTCGCCGACTCCGACTCGTACGTGAAGTGGGCCGCGGCCACCCTCGAGACGCTGTCCGGGTACGACGCCACGCTCGTCGTGCTCGCCAGCCCGGTCCACCCGACGCCCGCGCAGCTCGACGCCGCGCTCGTCGGCACGCGCCTCGCGGGCGGCACCCCCGCCACGGTGCGTCTGCGCCAGCTGCGCCGCGTGCTGCGTGGCACCCCTCCCGACGTGCTGCTCGTGGCGACCACCGGACCCGCGGCCGAGCACGTCCTGCGCGCCGCGGCGGGTTCCGCCGCACGCCCGATCACCGTGACCGGCCTGCCGGGGATGTCGGTGCCCGCGACCGAGCTCGCGCTGCGCTACCGCTCGAGCGTGGACCTGTTCGTCGTGCACTCCCACCGGGAGGCCGACGAGTTCCGCACGCTCGGCCGATCGCTCGGGATCGAGCCCACGGTCGTCGTCAACCGCCTGCCCTTCCTCGTCCGCGAGGGCGGCGAACGACGACGCGCCGACACGGCCCCCCTGCGACGCGTCGTGTTCGCGCCGCAGGCCAAGTTCCCCGAGACGCGTGCCGACCGCGTGCGGATCCTGCACACGCTGGGTCGACTCGCCGACAGCCACCCGGACCTCGACGTCGTCGTCAAGCTCCGGGGGCTCGCCGGAGACGCGCAGACGCACCACGAGGACCTGCCGTTCGACCGGCTCGCCCTCGAGCACCGCGGCGCACCGGGCGTCGCAGCGCTGCGCATCGCCACGGGCCCGCTGAGCGCCTACCTCGAGCAGGGCACGGCCCTGGTCACGGTGAGCTCGACCGCGGTGCTCGAGGCGCTCGCGCTCGGGCTGCGCGCCCTCGTCCTCGGCGACTTCGGCCTCGGCGACCACAACCTCACCGGCGTCTACGCGGGCAGCGGGCTCGTCGGCTCGCTCGACGACCTCGCGGCGGCCCGCATGCGCGCGGCGGACCCCGCGTGGCTGCGCGCCAACTACCTGCACGACGAGCCGGACCAGCTCCCGGCAGCCCTGGACTCCCTCGCCGGATCGGTGCTGCCGGCCCTGCGGGCGCCGGCGCCCGTGGGCACGTGGCGTGGCCGGGTGCGGCGCCGGATGCGCCTGTCGGCACCGGGAGCGCTGAGCGCGGTGCAGTCGACGCTCCGCGCGGGCCGGCGCGTGCTGCCGCGCTGACCACGCACCGGCGGACGACCCACCACACCTAAGGTGTCCGACGGCACCAGACCGCAGGCGAGCCCGAGGAGCACGATGACCGCCTCCACCATGACGGAGCCGCGCACGCGCGGACGCGCTCCCGGGGCGTCCGGCGCGTTCCGGCGGGACATCCAGGGGCTGCGGGCCGTCGCCGTCGTGCTGGTGCTGCTGTACCACGCGGGTGTGCCGCTGGTCGGCGGCGGGTTCGTCGGGGTCGACGTGTTCTTCGTGATCTCCGGCTTCCTCATCACGGGCCTGATCCTGCGCGAGGTCGAGTCGACGGGCGGGATCTCGCTGTCCCGGTTCTACAGCCGCCGGGCTCGCCGCCTCCTGCCCGCCACCGCACTCGTGTTCGTGGGCGTCACGCTGATCACCCTGCTGCTGCTCCCGGTCACGCAGTGGCGGGTGATCGCCGGCGACCTGGCGGCGTCGGCGTTCTACGTCGTCAACTGGCGCCTCGCCGACCGCTCGGTCGACTACCTCGCCGACGACACCGCGGCCTCGCCGCTGCAGCACTTCTGGTCGTTGGCGGTCGAGGAGCAGTTCTACGTCGTGTGGCCGCTCCTCGTGCTCGCGCTGCTCTGGTGGTCGCGCCGCGCGGGTGGTGCCGTCTCCCGGCGGCGGCTGGCCGGCGGGCTCCTGCTCATCGCCCTGCCGTCACTGGCCTGGTCGGTGCACCTGACCACGGCCGACCCCGGACGTGCGTACTTCGTCTCGACGACGAGGGCGTGGGAGCTCGCGCTGGGTGCGCTGCTGGCGGTCGGCGCCCGCCGGCTGGCACGCCTCCCCGTCGTCGTGCGGGCGAGCGCCGGTTGGCTCGGGCTCCTCGCGATCGCGGTCGCGGCGCTGACGTTCGACCGGACCGTCCCGTTCCCGGGGTTCGCTGCGCTGCTGCCGACGCTCGGGGCGGCCGCGGTGATCGCTGCCGGTACGGGCGACGGCCGCGGGTCGACCCGCGTGCTGACGTCCGCACCCATGCAGGACGTCGGGGCGATGTCCTACTCGCTCTACCTGTGGCACTGGCCGGTGCTCATCGCCGCGGGTGCGGTGTGGGACACCCGCGGCGGCGACCTGTGGCTTCCGACGGCGATCGCCGTGGTCGGGTGCTCCGTGGTCCCGGCGTGGCTCGCGTACCGCGTCGTCGAGCAGCCGCTGCACGCCGCGCCGGCGTTCGCCCGGCCGCGGCCCGCCGCCGTGCTCGCCGGCGTGTGCGTCCTCGTCGGGCTCGCATGCGCGGGTGCGGTCTGGACCGCGGTGCACCGGGCCGAGCAGCAGGAGCACCAGCGTCTGCTCGACGCCGCCGGCGACCACCCCGGCGCGCTGGTGCTGGGGTCCGACCGGCCGCCGGCGGACTGGACACCGGCAGTCCGCAACCCGTCGGGGTTCGTCCCCGGACCGCTCGCCATCGGTGAGGACGTCGCCGGCCTGGACGGCGAGTACTGCATCTCGACGACGACGGGCGATCCGGTGACGTGCGAGCACGGCCCCGCCGACGGCCCCGTCGTCGCCGTCGTCGGCGACTCGAAGATGCACCAGTGGCTGCCCGCCCTGTCCGAGATCGCGGATCGTCGGGGCTGGCACCTGGTGACGTACCTCAAGTCCGCGTGCCCGTTCGTCGACGCGACGACGGTCGACGAGGACGGGAAGCCGAACCGCCCGTGCGTCAAGGCGAACGCGAGCCGCATCGACGCCGTGCTCGACGACCCGTCGATCGACTACCTCCTCATGTCCCAGGTCAAGGACACCGCGTGCCCGTCTCCCGACGAGTGCGGGTCTCCCACGCGCGAGCTCATGACGGAGCGGCTGACCGGGATCATGCGACGCGCGCAGGCGAGCGGGATGTCACCCGTGGTGGTCGCGGACAACCCGAGCCCCCCGCAGGAGATGATCCCCTGCGTCGCGGAGCACCTCGACGACGTCGACGAGTGCCGGTTCACCTCGACACGCACGTCGCGCGCGCTCACGGATGCGGCGCACGCGACCGAGACGCCCGTCGTCGACCTCAACCCCTGGGTCTGTCCGGGCGGCACGTGCTGGCCCGTGGTCGGCGGCGTCGTCACGTACCGGCAGGGTTCGCACCTGACGGCGACGTTCGTCACGTCCCTCGCGCCCGTGCTCGAGGCGCAGCTCGTCGGGGCCGGCCTGCCGTAGTCCGGGTGCCGCGCCGGTGCCGGTACGCTCCGGCGCGTGCTCAGGTTCCGCTCGACCCCGCCCGTCGTCGACGACCAGGCATCGGCGTTCCGGCGCGGGTGGGTCGCCAGCACCCGCGCGATCGATCACGACGTCGCGGGCCGCTGGCCCGAGGCGGCGATCGGACGGCTGACGCTGCGCGTGCACCCCGCGCTGGGCTGGTTCTCGCACGGGGACGAGCGCCGCGCGGTCCTGTTCGTCGGGGACCCGATCGACCTCGCCGCGCGGTCGACGTCGCGGCGTCGCATCGCGGCCCGCGCGGCGCGCGAGCTCGCGCGCGGGGTCGAGCACGCCGTGAGGTACATCGCCTACCTGGGCGGTCGCTTCACGGCACTGCTGTGGGACGGTGCCACCGTCACCGTCGTGCCGGACTGCGTCGGCTCGCTGCCCACCTACTACCACGCGGCGGGTCCCGGCTCGTTGCTGCTGTCGTCGCACGCCCACCTCGCCGGCGAGGTCGCGCGCCTCGACGTCGACCCCGCACCGAAGCGGTTCATCGACCAGGCGCGTGCCATGTCCACCAAGGGCACGCTGTTCGCCCCCGGGATCGTGACCCCGTTCGTCGGCCTGCTGCCGCTGCTGCCGAACCATGCGCTGACGTACGACGGCGGCGAGGTCCGCCATGCGCGCTTCTACCCGTTCGACGACACGGTCCTCGAGCGCGACGTCGACGCGGCCTACGCACGGTTCGCCGACGCGTTCTCGACGCACGTCGCGCTCCTGTGCGGCCTGGGCCGGGTGGGGGTCTCGCTCACCTCGGGCCTGGACTCGCGCGCGACGTTCGCCGCCGCGCGTCCGCACCTCGGCAAGGACGCGCTCGCCTGGACGTACTTCAAGTTCCACGCGCCCACCGACGCGCAGCGGGACGACCTCGTCGGCGCCAACGCGCTGGCCGCGCGTGCGGGCGTCCAGCACCGCGTCATCAACATCCAGCGCCCGGGCGACCGTGCGCGCGACGCGTTCGACGACGCGTACGCCAGGACGTTGCGCCACACGCCCCAGTTCGCCGCTCTCGCGGCCGCCTACCACGACGACCTGCCGCACGGCATCGTCGAGCTGCAGTCGATGGTCGCCGAGGTCGGCACCGGCTTCTACAAGAAGCGCCGCGACGACGTGACGCCCAAGCGGCTGGCGTACCTGTACTCGAGCTCGGACTTCGGCCGGCTCCCGGAGGTCCGCGCCGAGGCCGCGCGCTTCCTCCGGCACGCCGACTACTCACCCGCTGCGCTCGGCTCCCTCGACTACCACGACCTCTACTACTGGGAGCTCCGCATCGGCCGGTGGGGCACGCTGCGGATGCAGGAGGTGGACCTGACGCACCACCTCATGCTGCCGTTCAACGCCCGGGCCGTCGTCGAGGCGCTGCAGGGCCCGGCGCTGGAGCACCGGGTCGAGAAGCAGGCGCTCCAGCGCTACATCGACGAGCACCCCGTCTGACCCCTAGCGTGCGGCCGCGTCCTACGCCGTCTTGAGGCCACGGACGCGGTTCGCCACCCAGGCCGCCCACCCGGGTCCGCCGTGGTGCGCCGCGGCGTGCTCCCGTGCGGTCGCGGACTGCCGCGCGTACTCGGCCGCGGTGCTGCGTGCCGCCGCGTCGACGCTCAGCCCGAGCCCCGCGGGCCACGACGCCCTGCGCCGCCCGACGACGGGGACGACGCCCGCGGCCAACGCCTCGGCCTCGACCACGTGCCCGAGCAGGTCGCGCTCGGCCGCGACGGTGATGTGGTCGAGCCCCGCGACGAAGTCGGCCACCGTGAGCTCGTCCGTCCAGGCGTGAGCGGCGGTCGCGAGCGCGGGGCACTCCCGACGGGCCGCTGCCACGACCTCGGGCGGGGCGAGCAGCCGCACGTCCCACCCCATGCACGTCAACCGTGCGAGCACGCCCAGGACCGCGGGGTCGACCCCGTTCAGCACGGCGCCGACGACCCGGCCCGCGCCGGGGACACGGCGCGGGCGCGACGCGGCCTCGACAGGATGCGGCACGAGCTCCTCGTCGATGCCGGCGCGCGGCACCTCCACCCGGAGCCAGTCGCGCGTGCCCGCGGTCCGCGCTGCCCACCGCGGCTCGACCCCGAAGATCCGACGCGCGTGCTCGTGGCACTCGGGTGCGCTTCTCGGCGCCGTGTCGGCACCCTGACGACCGTCGAACGCGTCGAGGAGCACCAGCTCACCCACGTGCCACTGCACCGGCGCGGGGGGCGGCGTCTGCAGCATCCCCGCGTCCGGCACGAGCACGAGCGCGACGTCCGCGGTGTCGTCGAACGCGAGCAGGTCCACGGCTCTGCTGTTCACCAGGTCCAGCAGGTCCTCGCTCCACGACGCGCGACCGCGTGCGAATCGTCGGGCGTCCTCGACATGCGCGAGCCCGACCCGCAGACCTGCGTGCACGAGGGCCTCGACCGGACCGACCAACGGGTGCCGGCCGCCCTTCGGGCACAGGAGGTCCGCCACCAGCACGACGTCGAGGCGGGGAGTCGTGCTGCTGATCGCGAACCGTTGCGGGACCGCCACGCGCTCGACGACGGTCGCAAAGGGCTCACCCGCCTCGACCGCGCGTTCGTGAGCACGGTCGGCGAGCGCCCACAGCGCGAGCCGGGAGGTGTGCGCCCATCCCGGCCCGAACTCGGCACGGGACAGCGACGAGGCAGTGAGCCGGTACACCGACAGCGGGAGCTCGACGAGGTGCGGCGAGCGGCCGGACGCCTGGGTGACCCGCTCGACGAGCTCACGATCGGCGCCCTTGCGCGCGTGCAGGTACCCGCCGACCTCGCGCAGGACGTCGCGCTCCGCCAGGAACGTCGGCTGGTGCACCGCCACGGGCCGTCCGCCCGGCTTCGTGAGGCGCAGGTCGGAGGTGGCCCGCAGCGCCAGCGCGATCGACGACCTCGCCTCACCCCGCAGGAGCGGCTCCATCTGGCGCTCGATCCGCTGGGGATGCGCCCAGTCGTCGTCGTCCTGCCCGGTGACGTACACGCCCTGCGCCACCGCGAGCGCCGCGTTCCGGGCGAGGTAGGTGCCACCGTTCTCCGGCAGTCGCAGCACCCGGACGCGCGGGTCCATCGCCTCGACCCGGTCGAGGAGCGCGTCGTGGTCAGGCCCCGACGCGTCGTCCACCACGAGGAGCTCGAGATCCGCCCACGTCTGGGCGAGGATCGACCGGACGGAGCCCAGCAGCTCCGGGCCGGGCCGGTACGTCGTGGTCACCACCGTGACGAGCGGCCCCCGGACGGTGCCGGCACGCAGAGGTGAGGTCAGCCGGTCGAGCGGGGAGTCTGCCTCGCCGTCGGCAACCTGCACGGGCGCCAGACCGTGATCCGTGAAGTACGTGGCGAGACCCGCGCGCCAGGACGAGCCGTCCGCGAGCGACGACGGTCCGAACGGGTTCAGCACATCGAGGCGCAGCAGGTCGGCGTGCGGGGTTCCGGGCCGGTCCTCGAGGAACCGCAGGAGCTCGGCCCCCCGGCCCAGCGCGGCCTGCAGCGTCGCGGTGAGCCACCACACGTCGGGGTCGTCGGACGTGACGGTGTCGAGCAGGCGCAGGGCACGGCCGTGCTCGGCGTCGGAGTCGCGCTGCAGGGCCGCCACCTTCGCCAGCGCGACCGACCACTCGGGGTCGAGCTCCAGCGGCACGCCGGCGTCGAGCGCCCGCGCGATCTCGGGATACGTCGCGGTCCGCCGCGAGGCGAGGAACGCCGCGAGGTCGAGCATGCCCGCGGCCCGCGTACGCAGCGCGGTCGAGACGAGCACCGAAGGTCCGCGCCGGCCGAACGACGTCAGGCGATCCGCGAGGCGCGCCAGCACCTCGACGTCCTGGACCCCCGGCTGCGATGCGCTCACCGCTCCGCCCCGATCAGCTCGTGCAGCGTGGCGACCGCCGTCGTGACGGCGTGCGCCTCGAGGCCGATGGCCGCCTGCGACCTCAGCCGCGCGAGCGCTCGCGCGTCCGACCACGCCCGCTGCACCTCCCGCCACGGCACCACGCCGGGCATGCCGTCGGACGTCTCGGCGGTCACGACCACGCCTGCAGCCGCGCACTCCAGCGCGATGCGCTCGACCTGCTCGAGCCCCGGGTCGAGCACCAGCACGTCGATCAGCGCGAGGAGCTCGCGGTACGGGATGTCGCTGCCACGGAGCAGCGCGAGGTCGCGCCTGCGTGAACCCTCGACGCGCCCTTCGACCAGGCGGTCCGCGACGTGGACGACCGCGGTCCCGGCCTCCGGCCCTCGATCGAGCCCGCCCGGCACGGTCCAGCGCCCCTCACGACGGCCGACGAGCGCGCCCACCGCCGCCGGGCGCCGATGCCGCACCGCTGGTGCCCGGCGCCACGCGCCGGGGTCCACGGTCGCCGCGAGCTCCCGGTGGTGGAGCGCCGCACCGTCGGCCAGGAGCCGGGACCGGACCGCTGCGCTGGTCGGGAGCCACGTCACGGGCACACCCCAGAGCTGCTGCGCCGCGCGCTCGCACGTCGGCGCGTCCCACCCCTGCACGGCCGAGCCGACCACGGCGACGCGGTCGGCTCGCAGCCCGCTGCTCGCGGCGCGGTCCACGAG
This sequence comes from Cellulomonas gilvus ATCC 13127, assembly GCF_000218545.1. Classification (NCBI taxonomy): domain Bacteria; kingdom Bacillati; phylum Actinomycetota; class Actinomycetes; order Micrococcales; family Cellulomonadaceae; genus Cellulomonas; species Cellulomonas gilvus. The sequence continues at coordinate 1,170,285 of NC_015671.1, read as the reverse complement.
CACGAGCGAACGGGCGTCCACGACCAGCAGGAGGCGCGCGGCTCGCGCGTCGTCCAGGCTCACGAGGCCGACCACGCCGTCGGTCGCGAGCTCGACCGCTGCGCCGGCCGGGGCCCAGATCGGCTTCACCGGCGTCCACGGGTCGTCCATCTGGCACACGGCCACGCGCAGTCCGGCGCGAGCAGCCGACCCGGCGAGCTCGGACCACTGCCGGGCCGCGGGCGTGTCGAACCGCCAGTCGCCCACGAGCACGAGGTCGTACCGTGGCTCGACCGCGGGCGCCGCCGCGAGCCGGTCCGGGACGTGCGGCGACGAGCCGTCGGCGACCGCGCTGCGCGCACCCTCCCGGACACGGGCGTGCCAGCCCTCCCACGAGCCACGCATCGTGACGCGTGCGGGGTGGTGCCATCCCGCACGGAAGTCGGCGCGTGAGAGCGTCTCGGGCGTGATCCGCGTGATCCACAGCGGCAGCGGCACGTCGACGACGGTCCGTCCCGCCGCCCTCAGGCGGCCGACGAGCTCGCTGTCGGCCGACTTGCGCGCGTCGACGTAGCCGCCCAGCGCCCGCACGATGTCGCGGCGGAACATCAGCGAGCCCTCGCACCACCGCTCGGGCCAGACGCCACGACGGTGCAGGTGCAGCGCCGGGCTGACGGTCCAGGCGCGGCAGCGCGTCGCGACGACGTCGGGATCGTCGAGGAACGGGCGCAGCTGCAGCTCGAGCCGGAGCGGGTGCGACCAGTCGTCCGAGTCCATCCCCGCGACGATCGATCCCCGCGCGTGCTCGATGCCGACGTTCCGCGCGCGATACGTCCCACCGTTGGTCTCCAGCCGCACGACCTCGACCCGGTCGTCGAGCCCCTCGACCGCGCGCAGCACGTCGTCGAACTCCGGGCCCGACGCGTCGTCGACCACGATGAGCTCGAGGTTCCGCCAGGACTGCGCCAGGATCGAGCGGGCGGCCACCAGCAGGTCGGCACCCGGCCGGAAGGCCGTCATCACCACCGAGACGAACGGCCCTCCCGTCCGCACGGGCACACGCGGCGCGACCAGCCCGTCGAACCGCGTGGCCGCCGACTCGTCGACCGTCGGGGCGGGGAGCCCACGTTCCTCGAACCGCTGGCGCCACGCATCGGTCCACGCGGCAGGGTCGCCACCGTGCGCCGGGTTGTGGAGGTCGACCCGGAGGAACTTCCCCTGATCCACCCCGTCCAGCGCTGCGTCGACGAACGCGGCGGCCTCCTGGCGCTCGTCCGCGATGAGGAGCAGCTCGGCGTAGGCGATCCGGTGCCGGAGCTCGAGCCACGTCGGGCCGTGCGCCAGCGCCAACGCGCGGTACAGCGCGCACGCGTCCGCGGTGTCGGACTCCTCGAGGTCCTGCAGGCCGACGACGAGCGCGAGGCTCTCGAGCCAGCGGGGCTCGTGGACGTGCTCGAGCCCGCCGGCCGCCACGAGCGCGAGCGTCTCGGCGAAGCCGCGGCCGGCCGCTGCGTGGGCGAGCACCTCGCGGACGTCGGTCGACCTCGTGCGGAGCGCGGTGCGCTCGACGGCCTCGTGGTCGAACTCCGCGAACCGGTGGGACCACTGCTCGACGACCTGCCGGGCGACCGCTGTCGAACGGTCGGCAGTCCCCGTCATCCTGCACTCCGTCCATCCGGCCACTCGTGGCACGTCCCCCCGCTCCCACGCCCGTGACCAGCACTCGCGCAAGCGCCCCGAGTGTAGACTCACGCCGCCGCCGCGACGTAGCCGAGCCGATTCGAAGTTGGTGACCTGACTCCCCATGAAGAAGCTCGTCCTGCGTTCACTCGCGCCTGTGCTGGCCCTCGTCGCAACCGCCGCGGCCGTCCTCGCGGCAGTCGACGAGACCCGGTGGGCCCTCACGCTCGGGCTGCTCGTCCTCGGCAGCGCCGCAGGCCTGACCGCGGAGTCGTTCCGCCGCACCGCCGCGGTCCGCGCGGCGCTCACCCGGTCCGCACGTGACCAGCGTGCGGCAGCCCGGGAGCTGACCGCGCGGTTCGACGGCCTCGCCGGTCGCATCGACCGGCTCGAGAGCCGCACCGCTCGTCGTGTGGAGCGCGTCGGGGACAAGACCGTGGGCGCGGCCGGGCTGCGCAAGATCGTCGGCGAGGCCGGTGGCGGCGACAGGACGCTGACCCGCCTCGAGGCGGCGGAGCGGCGCCTGCTGCTCTCCACCGAGCGCGTCCGGCTCGAGGTCCAGGACGTCCACGAGCTCGCCGCGGCCACCTCCGGACTGCCCGCGGCGGTCGACAGGCTCACGGCCGACGTCGTGACGCTGACGAAGCGGGTGCCCGCCGACCGGTTCGCGACGCGAGACCTCATCGTCGAGGCGGTCCGCAACATCGACGCGACCCTCCAGCTCCACCCGCTCGTCTCCGCGCGGGCGCCGCTCCCGCCCACGGGCGGCTTCGCGATGAGCGCGCGCAACCTCCTGCACCTCGTGACGCTCGTGCGGGACGCCGGACCGACGACGGTCGTCGAGCTCGGCAGCGGGACGTCGACCGTCTGGCTCGGCTACCTCGCCGAGAGCGCGGGTGGCCGGGTCGTCGCGCTGGACCACCTCGAGGAGTACGCAGACGCGACGACGACCGCGGTCGCCGCGCACGGGCTCGACGGCACCGTCGAGGTCCGCCTCGCGCCGCTGACGTCCGTCGGCCTGCCGACCACCGACCAGCCGTGGTACGACCGCGGCGCGCTCGCCGACCTCCGCGAGATCGACGTCCTGCTGGTCGACGGACCGCCCGAGCGCACGGCACCGCTGGCGCGCTACCCCGCCCTGCCCGTGCTGGTCGACCAGCTCGCCGACCGGGCCTGGGTCCTCCTGGACGACGCTGCGCGGGACGACGAGAAGGCCGCGGTCACGCGGTGGCTCGACGAGATCGACGGCCTCGAGCAGGTCGCCGCGCCGACGGACTCGTTGGTCGTGCTGCGCTACACGCGCCCCGGCACCTAGGCCCGAGCGCTCGCTCCCGGCCCGACCGGCGCGAGCCCCTTCAGCCGCGGGACGCCCGCAGGCGCTCGCCCTTGGCGTCGGCCTGCGCGCGCAGGTCGTCCTGGAACGCGCTCATCGCCGCGGCGAGGCGCGCGGCCTCGTCGTCGCTGCCCGACGCCAGGATCCGGACCGCGAGCAGCCCCGCGTTGCGCGCACCGCCGACGGACACGGTCGCGACCGGCACGCCCGCGGGCATCTGCACGATCGACAGCAGCGAGTCCATGCCGTCCAGGTGGCGCAGCGGCACGGGCACCCCGATCACGGGCAGCGTCGTGACCGCGGCCAGCATCCCGGGCAGGTGCGCGGCCCCGCCCGCACCCGCGACGATCACGCGGAGCCCGCGGGCCGCGGCGTCGCGCCCGTAGGCGATCATCTTGTCCGGCTGCCGGTGCGCGGACACGACGTCCACCTCGACCGCGACGCCGAACTCGGCCAGCGCGTCGGCCGCGGCCTGCATGACGGGCCAGTCGGAGTCCGAGCCCATCACGATGCCGACGACCGCGGCGGCGGGTGCACCGGTCGTGGGTGCGGTGGTCGGTGCTGCCATGGTCAGTCTCCGTCCGTCGATGCTGCCGGGTCCTCGCCGCGCAGGACCGCCGCGGCGGCGAGCGCGCGGGCCCGCACGTCCGCCAGGTCGTCGCCGCTCACGTTGACGTGCCCGAGCTTGCGGCCCGGCCGCACGTCCTTGCCGTACAGGTGCACCTTGGCACCCGGGTCGAGCGCCGCGACGGCCGGGAGCGCGTCGGTGAGCTCGGCCCGCGTGCTGCCCAGGACGTTGGCCATCACGGTCCAGCGCGCGCGCGGGGTGACGTCCCCGAGCGGCAGGTCGAGCACCGCGCGCAGGTGCTGCTCGAACTGGCTGGTGACGGCGCCGTCGATGGTCCAGTGACCCGAGTTGTGCGGTCGCATCGCGAGCTCGTTCACCAGGACGCGCGGCGCGCCGTCCGGCCTGTCCGCCGCGACCTCGAACAGCTCGACCGCCAGCACTCCCACCACGCCGAGGCCCTCGGCGACGCGCACCGCGACGTCGACCGCCTGCGCACGCGTGGCCTCGGCGAGCCCGGGCGCGGGCGCGATCACCTCGGCGCACACGCCGTCCCGCTGCACCGACTCGACGACGGGCCAGGCGCGCACCTCCCCCGACGGGCGGCGCGCGACGAGCACGGCGAGCTCACGCGTGTAGGGCACCTTCTCCTCAACCAGGAGCGGCACACCGCCGGGTGCCGCGGCCGCGGCGAGCCAGTCGTCGGCCTCGTCGGCCGCGTGCACGACGCGGACGCCCTTGCCGTCGTAGCCGCCCCGGGCGGTCTTGACCACGGCCGACCCGCCGGTCTCGGTCAGGAACGCGGCCAGGTCCTCGCGTGAGCCGATCGGGGACCAGCGGGGACACGGCACGCCCAGCTCCGTCAGACGTGTCCGCATGACGATCTTGTCCTGCGCGTGCACGAGCGCGGCGGCGCCCGGGCGCACCGCGACGCCGTCGGCCGCCAGGCGCTCGAGCAGCGCGTTCGGCACGTGCTCGTGCTCGAACGTGAGGGCGTGCGCGCCACGCGCGAGGTCGGTCACCGCCGCCTCGTCCGCCGCGGCGCCCACGGGTGCGTCGACGACGACCTGCGCGGCGGACGCGGACGGGCTCTCGACGAGCACGCGCAGGTGCACGCCGAGCGCGCCGGCCGCGGGCGCCATCATGCGGGCCAGCTGCCCACCACCGACCACGGCCACCACGGGTGCACTCACGGGCGTTGACCTTAACCGAGTAGGTCCGCCGGGCGGGCGGGCGTCCGGCGTCACGCCCGGGCCCACGGGCTATCGTGTCGGGCGTGACCAACCCCGCGACGCTGCTCGGGCCCGCCCGTTGGGCGCGGGTCGTCGAGCTCGCGCGCTTCCTGTCCGTCGGCGGTGTGGCCTTCGTCGTGGACCTCGGGCTGTACAACCTGCTGCGGTTCGGGCCGGGCGAGCTGCTGGGCGCCAAGCCGATCACGGCCAAGGTGGTCGCGGCCGTGGTCGCGACGCTCGTGTCCTGGGTGGGCAACCGCCTGTGGACGTTCTCGCACCAGCGCACGACCCACCGCGGACGCGAGCTGCTGCTGTTCGGCGTGATCAACGGCCTGTGCCTGGTCATCGCGGCCGCACCGCTCGCGTTCTCGCAGTACGTGCTGCACCTCGACGGCCCCGTGCCGGACAACGTCGCCAACGTGCTGGGCATCGCGCTCGGCACCGTGCTGCGGTACGTCGGCTACAAGCGGTTCGTGTTCACGGGCGGCGACGACGCGTCCGACGAGGCCGCGCTCGCGCTCGCCGCGCAGCCGGTCGTGCCGTTGGACGCCGTCGTCGCGGCCGAGCAGAGCGTCGCGGCGCACCACGCCGAGGACCCGCTCCCCCGCTGACCCGAGCGCGTCAGGGCACGTCGGCCTGGATCAACGTCCCACGTCCGCTCGCGATCAGCGCACCGTCAGCCGCGGGCACGAACGCCGACTGGCCGGGCTGCAGGTCGAGCGCACCGTCGCGCTCGCCCCGCACGCGCACCGACCCGTCGAGGCACAGGACCACGCGCGGGCCGCGGCCCGGCAGGCGCGCCTCGTCGTCGGAGTCCAGGTGCGTGACCGAGAGCTCGAAGTCGTCGACCGGCGCGTAGAAGATCTCGGTCGAGGTGAACACGCGCTCGGGCGCGATCCGGATGGGCGGCGCGGCCACCGAGTCGAGGTTCTCCAGCAGCTCGGGCAGGTCCACGTGCTTGACCGTCAGACCGGCGCGCAGCACGTTGTCGGAGTTCGCCATGAGCTCCACCGCGACGCCCTCGAGATAGGCGTGCACGGCGCCCGCGGGGACGAACAGCGCCTCCCCCGGCTGCAGCGTGACCGGGTTGAGCAGCACGGACGTGACCGCGCCCGGGTCGCCCGGGTAGGCGCGGTGCAGCCGGATCACGGTCCGGTCGGTGCGGGGCGAGGGCGATCCCGCGTCGAGCCGACGCTGGCACGCCTGCGCGAGCGCCGCGACGTCGTCCGCGTGCGGTCGGGTGCGGGGCGCCAGGAGCCACGCGAAAGCCGCACGCACGCCCTCGGGCGTCGGGTCGGCCACCAGGTGCTGGTGCAGCTGCTCGGCGAGCGTGGACTCCAGCCCGACCAGCAGCTCGGCCGCCCGGCGCGGCGCGCGGAACCCGACCATGGCCTCGAACCGCGACAGCGCGTAGACCAGCTCGGGCTTGTGGTTGTCGTCGCGGTAGCTGCGCTCGGGCGCGTCCAGCGGGACGCCGTCCCGGTCCTCGCGCGCGAAGCCGGCCCGCGCCCGCGCACGGCTCGGGTGCACCTGCAGCGACAGCGGGGCGGACGCCGCGATCAGCTTGAGGAGGTACGGCAGCTGCGTGCCGAACCGCGCGACGACGTCCTCGCCGAGCACCCCCGTGGGGTCGTCCGCGACGAGCGCGTCGAGCGTGCAGTGATCCGCGTCGGCCAGCCGCGCCGGGGCGCTCGGGTGCGCGCCGAACCACGCCTCGGAGACGGGCCTGCCGTCGGGCTCGACCCGCAGGAGCTCGGGGATCGCGGTCGTGGAACCCCACGCGTAGTGCTGGGTCGCGGGTGCGAGGCGGTACACGCCCGTCCTTCCGGGGCTCGGCGTGCGGGCCCGGTGGCGCGCGCACGGCGGTGTGGGGTGCGTCGGAGACTGCCTACCGTACCGGTCGGTGCGCGCCCGGCCGTGCCGGCCCGCGCGTGGGCCCGCGCGTCGGCAGCTCGTCGCGCGGGCCGGCGTCAGCGGCGTCGGCGGTCCGGCCGCGCCGAGACGACGGCCCCGAGCGGGAGCACCACGTCGGGCCGCAGCGAGGCGGGCACGCCGGACAGGAACACCGCGAACACCGCGGGTCGGCGCTGCGCGAGCTCGAGCCGGCCGCCGTCGGCCGAGGCCAGGTCGCGGGCCAGCGCGAGCCCCAGACCGGTGCCCTTGCCCGAGGTCACGTCACGCTCGAAGATCCGGCCCGCGAGCTCGTCGGGCACACCGTCACCCTCGTCGGCGACCTCGACGACCACCGAGCCCGGCGTGCCGCCCGCACGCGACCGGACCGTGGTGGTCCCGCCGCCGTGCCGCAGCGAGTTCTCGATCAGGGTCGCGAGCACCTGCGCGAGCGCACCGGGCGTCGCGAGCACCTGCGTGCTGCGGTCGACCTCGACCACCAGGCGGCGCCCCACGGCCTGGAACGTCGGGGCCCACTCCTCCTCCTGCTGGTGCACCACCTCGAGGAGCTGCACGGCCTCGGTCGTGCCGCCCTGCGCGCGGCGCGACGCGAGCAGCAGGTCGTCCACCACGCGCACGAGCCGCTCGACCTGCTCGAGGCTGATCCGCGCCTCCTCCCGGACGGGCTCGTCCGCCGAGGCGAGCATGATCTCCTCGAGCCGCATCGACAGCGCCGTCAACGGCGTCCGCAGCTGGTGCGACGCGTCGGACGCGAACTTGCGCTCGGCCGCGAGCCGGCCGGCCATGCGGTCCGCGCTGCGCGCGAGCTCCGCGGCCACCAGGTCGATCTCCTCGACGCCCGACGGCTCGAGCTGCGGACGCACCTGTCCCGACCCGAGCTGCTCGGCGGATGCGGCCAGGTACACGAGCGGCGCCGCGAGCCGGTTCGCCTGCCAGATGGCCATCGCGATGCCCGCCGCGAACGCGACGACGGCCGCGACGACGACGAGCGCGATGATCCGCGCGCTCAGCCAGAACACGTCCCACCAGGACACGTACAGCACCACCGTGGCGCCCGTGTCGGACAGCTCCTGCACGGACAGGCTGCGCCCCTGGACGCGGTCACCCGCCTGGTAGACCGTCCCGTCGGGCATCAGCACGACGACGGACGCGGCCAGCTCGTCGTCGTCCGCGTCCGCGTACGGCTCGAACATCCGGTCGTTGAGCTCGAGCCCCTGCTCGACACGGAAGTCCGCGGCGCGCGCCGCGGTGGCCGCGCGCGTCTCGAGGCGCTGCACCTCGTTCTCCCGGACCAGCTGCGCGCCCAGGAACGCGAGCGGGAAGCCGAGCAGGACGACCGCGACGGTGACCGCCGCGATCGTCGCCTGCAGGACGCGACGACGCACGTGCCGGCGACCTCAGACGGGCTCGCCGACGGGACGTGCGGCGCCCGTCTCGAACCGGAAGCCCATGCCGCGCACGGTCGAGATGTAGCGGGGCGAGTTCGCGTCGTCGCCGAGCTTGCGACGCAGCCAGGACACGTGCATGTCGAGCGTCTTGGTCGAGCCTGTCGGGTCCGAGTCCCACACCTCGCGCATGAGCGTCTCGCGCGCGACGACCGTGCCCGCGGCTCCCACGAGCACGCGCAGCAGGTCGAACTCCTTGGCGGTCAGGTGCAGCTCGCGCTCACCCTGGAACGCGCGGTGCGCGGCGACGTCCACGCGGACGTTCTGCGCGTGGAGCTCGTCCTCGTCGATCGGGTCGGCCGCCGCGCGGCGCAGCAGCGCCCGCACGCGCGCCAGGAGCTCGGCGAGGCGGAACGGCTTGGTCACGTAGTCGTCGGCGCCCGCGTCGAGCCCGACGACCAGGTCCACCTCGTCGGCGCGTGCGGTGAGCACCAGGACGGGCGTGGTCAGGCCCTGGTTCCGGATGGCGCGTGCGACGTCGAGGCCGTCCATGTCCGGCAGGCCCAGGTCCAGCACCACGAGATCCGCCCAGGACGCCCCGTCGATGGCCCCTTGACCCGTGCCTTGCACGCGCACGTCATAGCCTTCACGTCCGAGCGCCCGGGCCAAAGGCTCGGCAATCGCGGGATCGTCCTCCGCCAGCAGCACCTGGGTCATTCGCCCATGCTAGGTCACGCCCTGGTCACCGCGGCCACGTGTCGCGCCGTGTCCGGATGCCGACCGTGGGTGGACGCGACGCCCCTGCGGGTCACGCCCCGGTCGGACGGCCGCGCGGCACCCGCCACCTAGGCTCGCAGGATGAGCACCTGGGAGCGGATGCTGCGCTGGGAAGAGCGGCACCGGACCGTCGTCGACGCGATCGGCGCGGCCGTGCTCGCCCTGGTGCTGATCCCGCTCACGATCATCCCGCTGGGTGTCACGGGCGACTCCCCCACGGTGTGGTCGGTCCTCCTGATCGCGCCGCTCGCGTGGCGCCGCACGCGCCCGGTGGCGAGCGCCGCGACGATCTACACGGTCGCGCTCGGGCACCTGCTGCTCACGTCGTTCCCGGTCCTGGTGGCCGATGTCACGGTGCTCCTCGCGCTGTACTCGGTCACGGTGCACGGCGTGGTGTGGGGGCACCGCGTCGCGATGGGCAGCGCGGTGCTCGGCGGGCTCGTCCTGACCGCGAAGCTGTACGACTCCGACCCGCCCGCTGCGGTGTTCGCAGGCGTGTTCGTCATCACCGCCGCGCTCGCCGCGTGGGCGTTCGGCCTGGTCCGCCGGTCGCGACGCGAGCGCATCGAGGCGCTCATGGACCGCGCCGAACGCCTCGAGAAGGAACGCGACCAGCAGGGCGTGATCGCGACCGCGGCCGAGCGCGCCCGCATCGCACGCGAGATGCACGACATCGTCGCGCACTCGCTGTCGGTGGTCATCGCGCAGGCCGACGGCGGACGGTACGCCGCGCAGTCCGACCCCGACGCGGCGACGCGCGCGCTCGCGACCATCGCCGAGACCGGCCGCGCGGCGCTGACGGACATGCGCCGACTGCTGGGCGTGCTGCGCACCGAGCCGGACGGGCGGCTGCGCACCGCGGCGGACGGACCAGGCGTGCTGCCCGCGGCCACCACGCCGCAGCCCGGCGAGTCCGACCTGGGCGCGCTCGTCGAGCAGGTCCGCGCGAGCGGTGCGCACGTCTCGCTGGTCCGCATGGGCACGCCACGGATGCTGCCGCCGGGCGTGGGGCTCGCGTTGTACCGCGTGACGCAGGAGTCGCTGACCAACGTCCTCAAGCACGCCGGACCCGGTCCGCGCGTGACGGTCGTGGTGCAGTGGCTGCCCGATGCGGTGCACCTGGACGTGTCCGACGACGGGCGCGGGGCGTCCGCCGACTCCGACGGCCTGGGGCAGGGCCTGCGCGGCATGCAGGAGCGCGCCGCGATGTTCGGGGGATCCGTGAGCGCCGGCCCCCGGCCCGGTGGCGGGTTCCGCGTGCGCGCCGAGCTGCCCATCCCGCCCGGCAGCCCCGTGGTCCAGGACGAGCCCGAGCGTGCCGGTACCGTGCCGAGCACCCCGACCACCACGGACCACGAGCCCGCGTCCGACACGAGCCAGGAGCACCAGCGATGAGCGACCCCACGACGAACCCGTCCGTGATCCAGGTGGCGCTCGTCGACGACCAGCAGCTGGTGCGCGCGGGCTTCCGGATGGTGATCGACTCGCAGCCCGACCTGCACGTGGTCCTCGAGGCGGGCGACGGCGCACAGGCCGTGCACGCGCTGGACCCCGCGAGCCGCACGGCGCTCGGCCGGGTCGACGTGGTCCTGATGGACGTGCGCATGCCGCAGATGGACGGGCTCGAGGCCACCGCGCGGATCGTCGCGCGCGGCACCGACGACGCACCCGCGCCGCGCGTGATCGTGCTGACCACGTTCGACCTCGACGAGTACGTGCTCGCGGCCATCCGCGCGGGCGCGAGCGGCTTCCTGCTCAAGGACGCCCCGCCCGAGGAGATGCTCGCGGCGATCCGCACGGTGCACCGCGGCGACGCGGTGATCGCGCCCTCGTCGACGCGGCGACTGCTCGAGCACCTGGTCACGGCGTTGCCCGAGCAGCAGGAGGACGACGGCGCGAACCCGGCCCGGCTCGCGGTCGCGGACCTCACGGAGCGCGAGCGCGAGGTGCTGCTGCTCATGGCCCGTGGGCGGTCGAACACCGAGATCGGGCAGGACCTGTTCGTCGCGGAGGCCACCGTCAAGACGCACGTCGGGCGCATCCTGGCGAAGCTGGGCGCGCGTGACCGCGTGCAGGCGGTGGTGACGGCCTACGAGGCCGGCCTGGTGCGCCCGGGCGCCTGACGCCTCCGCCCCTCGTCGCACGCGACCGTCCCGGCACCCCCGCCGCGGCTCCCCCCGCGGGTCATGCCACGGGATGACCCGGCCGGGGCAAGAGGCGACCGGAGGCCGACGAGGCGCCCGCGGCCCGCTGCCTAGCGTGGTGCTCACCACCAGTCGTGCGAACCGAGGAGCACCGTGTCCACCACCACCAGCCCGCAGCCCGACGCCCACGGCGCGCAGCCGCGGCTCACCGCGTCGTCCGCGCGCGGCCTGCGCAAGACCTACGGCTCCGGCGCCTCCGCCGTGCAGGCGCTCGACGGCGTCGACGTCGACTTCGCCGCGGGGGCCTTCACCGCGATCATGGGGCCCTCGGGCTCGGGCAAGTCCACGCTCATGCACCTGCTCGCGGGCCTCGACCAGGCCACCGCCGGCACGGTCCTGCTGGGCGAGACCGACATCACCCGCCTCGGCGACGACGACCTGACGCACCTGCGCCGGGACCGCGTCGGATTCGTCTTCCAGTCGTTCAACCTGCTGCCGATGTTCACGGCCGAGCAGAACGTGCTGCTCCCGCTCGAGCTCGCGGGCGCCAAGCCCGACCGCGAGTGGTACGACCTCCTGGTCACGACGCTCGGCCTGCGCGAGCGTCTGACGCACCGGCCGAGCGAGCTGTCGGGCGGTCAGCAGCAGCGCGTCGCGATCGCACGCGCGCTGGTGACCCGGCCCGACGTCGTGTTCGCCGACGAGCCGACCGGCAACCTGGACTCGCGCTCGGGCGCCGAGGTGCTGTCCTTCCTGCGCCGCTCGGTGCGCGAGCTGGGCCGCACGGTCATCATGGTCACGCACGACCCGACGGCCGCCGCGTACGCGGACCGCGTGGTCCTGCTGGCCGACGGCCGCATCGCGGGCGACATCGTCGACCCGACGCCCGAGTCCGTGCTGGCCGGCCTGGACGCGCTGCGTCAGCTCGAGGCGCCCGTGCCCGGCGGGGTGAGCGCCTGATGCTGCGCCTCACGCTGGCGCAGATGCGCCGCAGCCTGGGCCGCCTGACCGCCGCCGCGATCGCGATCGCGATCGGCACGGGGTTCGTCGCGGCCACGCTGCTCACCGGGAACGTGATCACCCGGAGCAGCTACGACTCGGTCACGGCCTCGCTCGCCAAGGCCGATCTGGTGCTCACGGGTGACGCGAGCGGCCGCCTGGACGCGATCCGCGCGGTCCCCGGTGTCGCCGCGGCCGACCCCGTGGTGCGCGGCGGCGTCGAGCTGTCCAACGGCGGCTCGCGCTCCTGGCAGCTCGCCGTGCCGGTCGCCTCGAGCCCGTCACTGTCCACGCTGACGATCGCCGACGGCACGGCCCCGAGCGCGGTCGACGAGATCGCACTGCCGGCCGACGCGGCCGAGCGCATCAAGGCGCGCATCGGTGGCACGGTCACGGCCACCTACTGGACGTGGGACGAGGCCGACGGCACGGACACCCAGCACGAGGTCACCCTCACCGTCACGGGCATCACGTCAGACCCGGGTGGTGCGTGGACCGGCTACGGCGGGGCCGCGATGGGCACGCTCGACGCGGTCGTCCTGTGGTCCGGCGACACCGAGTCCGGGCTGGGGTCGAACGGCGTCCTGGTCCGGACCGCACCGGATGCTCCGTCCACGGTCCGCGCGGCCCTGGCGGACGCCGCGCCCGGCGCCCGCGTCCTGACGCGTGACGAGGCCGCGCAGGAGCGCATCGAGGAGCTCGGCGGGGGCGAGAACTTCCTGGTCGCCGCCGTCCTCGGCTTCGCGGCGATCGCCCTGGTCGTCGCCGGCCTCGTCATCGCGAACACGTTCCAGGTGATCGTGGCCCAGCGCACCCGCACGCTCGCGCTGCTGCGCTGCGTCGGTGCCGTGCGCAGCCAGCTGCGCCGCTCGGTGCTCCTCGAGGCGGGGATCCTCGGGCTCGCGGCCTCGGCCGTGGGTGTCGTGCTCGGCACGGGCGTCGCGCAGGGGGCGCTGTCCGTGCTGCGCAACGTGCAGACCGAGATGCCGCTGCCGCGCGTCGTCCCGATGTCCGCAGCCGTCGTGATCGCGCCGCTCGTCGTGGGCGTCGTCGTGACCGTGCTGGCGGCCCTGGTGCCGGCCCGCGCCGCGACGCAGGTCAGCCCGGTCGCCGCGCTGCGCCCGATGGACGCACCCGCGGTCGCCACGCGCGCCGGCAAGGTCCGCCTCGGCGTCGCGCTCCTGCTCGGCCTGGGGGGCACCGCGGGCCTCGTGCTCGCGGTCGCAGGCTCGCTGCTGACCCGCAGCGGCACGATGCTGTGGCTCGCGCTCGGCATCCTGTCGGGAGCGGTCTCGTTCATCGGCATCCTCGTCGGCGCGGTGTTCTGGGTGCCGCGTACGGTCGCGCTCGTGGGCCGCCTGCTCGGCTCGGCCGGTCCTGCGGCACGTCTCGCGGCCGCCAACACCGTGCGCAACCCGCGCCGCACCGCCGCGACCAGCACCGCGCTGCTGATCGGCGTCACGCTCGTGGCGCTCATGAGCACGGGTGCGGCGAGCGCACGTCTGTCGATGAGCGCCGAGCTCGACGAGCAGTACCAGGTGGACATCGCGGTCACGCCCGCGTCCGGCACGGCGCTCGAGGCCGGCACGCTCGCCGCGGTCGCCGACGTCCCGGGCGTCGAACGCGCGGTGGACGTCCCGACGGCACCCGTGACGGTCGGCGACTCGTGGTTCACGGCGCACTCGCTGACGCCCGAGGTGGTCGCGGTCCTGCACGACGACTCCGTGGCCGAGGCCGTCACGGACTCGAACGTCGTCGTCCCGCAGAGCGTCGCGGCAGGGGAGAGCGGATCGGCCTCGACCGCGATGGTCAGCCGCCTCGACCCCGAGACGAGCGAGCCGGTCGCGGGCGGCACGCCCACCCAGCTCGACGTGACGGTGCTGGCCTCGAGCACGTTCGCGGACGCGTTCCTCGCGCCGCGCACGTTCGCCGCCCTCGGCGGCGGGGACGTGCCGACGACGACCGTGTGGGCGCGCATCGCGTCCGACGCGGATGCCGCGGCCGTGGTCGACGAGGTGCGCGAGGCGCTCGGCGACGCGTCGGTGATCGTCGAGAGCCCGGTCTCCTCACGGCTCCAGTTCGAGCAGGTCATCGACACCCTCCTGGCGATCGTGGTCGCGCTGCTGGGCGTCGCGGTGGTCATCGCGCTCGTCGGGGTCGCGAACACGCTCTCGCTGTCCGTGATCGAGCGGCGCCGCGAGTCGGCGACGCTGCGCGCGATCGGCCTCACACGCCGCCGCCTGCGGCTGTCGCTCGCGACCGAGGGCGTGCTGATCTCGGGTGTCGGTGGCGTGCTCGGCGCGGTCATCGGGGTGCTGTACGGCTGGGCCGGCGCGGCCGTGGTGTTCGGCGGGCTCGGCAGCGCCGAGCTCGCGGTCCCGTGGCGCGACCTGGGGATCATCCTGGTCGTCGCGCTCGGGGCGGGTCTGCTCGCGTCGGTCCTGCCGGCGCGGTCCGCGGTCCGCACGCCGCCCGTCGCGGCGCTCGCGGTCGAGTGAGCCACCCGGGGGCGGTCCGCGCGGCCGCCCCCGGGTCAGTGGCGCCCGGTGCCGGAGGGGGCACCGGGCGCTGGCACGTCCGGCACCGGCCGCCAGCGGTCAGGTGCGCGTGGGGGCCGCCTCGTCGGCGCCGGTGGTCGCGGCCACCACGGGCGGCAGCAGGAGACCGACCCCGACGACGAGAGCGACCACCAGCGCGGCCACCGCGCCGGGGCTGACCTCGGCCCCGAGCCAGCCGACCGCCAGCACGACCAGCAGGACCTGCCACATCATCACGGGCGAACGCGCCCACCGGCGCCCGCGCCACAGCCCACGGCCGGCCGCGGTCAGCAGCAGCGCGACGCCGAGCGCGACGAGGACCAGGAAGACGCTCGCGGCCGCGAGGACCGCCTCCCCCGCCACGAGGTCCACGGCCCACGCGACGCCGAACCCGGCGGCGACCGCCGCCTCGAGGAACGTCAGGACGCACACGACCACGAGCGCCGGATGAGGGCGCCGCGCAGGTGCGGGCGGGCTCGCGGGGGCGGGGCGGGGCGGGTTCACGCGGTCAGGCTACGTGCCGCGCGTCGCGGGTCCCGGCGCGGACCGGCCGCGCGGCCCATACCACGCGTGTGCGGTGGTCCTGCTGGACGGCCGCCCAGATCACGGCGTCGGAGCACGTCGCACCGCGTCCACCCGGCGTGTCGCGCCGTGTCAAGTGTGATGAATGCCTCAGCCGTTACCGAGTCGAAACGATCCCGTAACCCCTTGTGCGGACGACTGACGGGTGTGAGGCTGGTCTGCAGCAGGTTGCAAGCCTTCCCCCCACCCCCATCGACGCGGCCGAGTCGCGCGCCCCCATCCGGGCACGTCGTCGCCGCGCGCCCAAGGAGAGCAATCATGGACTGGCGCCACCGCGCAGCGTGCCTCGACGAGGACCCGGAGCTGTTCTTCCCGATCGGCAACACCGGACCGGCGCTGCTCCAGATCGAGGAGGCGAAGGCCGTGTGCCGTCGCTGCGACGTCGTCGACACGTGCCTCAAGTGGGCCATCGAGACCGGTCAGGACGCGGGCGTGTGGGGCGGCCTGTCCGAGGACGAGCGCCGCGCGCTCAAGCGCCGCACCGCGCGCCAGCGTCGCGCGGGCTGAACCACCGCACGCACGAACCCCGCAGGGGCCGGACCGCCATGGTCCGGCCCCTGCGTCGTGCACGGCGGGCTCGTCGCCCGGTCGGCGGAGTGCGCGGGTGGACCCTCAGCCCGAGGTCGGCAGGTCGCGCGAGCCGCGCAGCGTCGCGGTCACCCGGACCGACGTGCCGCCCTCGGGGCGCTGACCCCACTCGATGGTCCCGCGCAGCTCGTTGCTGACGAGCGTCTGCACGATCTGCGTCCCGAGGCCCGACCCCGCTCCCCTGCCTTCGGGGATGCCCGCGCCGTCGTCGTCCACGCGGACGGTGAGGTCGTCACCCGTCCGCTCGACCACGATCTCGACCGCACCGGACTCCCGGCCCTCGAAGCCGTGCTCCACGGCGTTGGTCACCAGCTCGGTGAGCACCAGCGCGAGCGCGGTCGCGTCCTCGGCCGGGATCGAGCCGAACGTGCCCGCGACCGTGGTGCGCACCCGGGCTCCCGCCGAGGCCGCGTCCGCCGCGAGCCGCAGGCTGCGGCCCACCAGGTCGTCGAACGGCACGGACTCGTCGATCGTCTGCGACAGCGAGTCGTGCACCAGCGCGATCGTCGCGACCCGGCGCATCGCCTCGGCGAGCGCGTCGCGCGCCTCGGGTGACGTCATGCGCCGCGACTGCAGCCGCAGCAGCGCAGCGACGGTCTGCAGGTTGTTCTTCACGCGGTGATGGATCTCGCGGATCGTGGCGTCCTTGGTGATGAGCTCGCGCTCGCGGCGCCGCAGCTCGGACACGTCGCGGCACAGCACCACGGCCCCGATCCGGTGCCCCTGCTCGAGGAGCGGCACCGCACGCAGCGACAGCGCCACGCCGCGCGCCTCGACGTCGGTGCGCCACGGCGCACGGCCCATGAGGACCAACGGCATCGACTCGTCGACGGTCGAGCGCTCCTCGGGCAGCAGGTCCGCCGTCACCTCGACGAGCGAGCGGCCCACCAGGTCGCCCAGCGCGCCGAGCCGGTGGAAGCAGGACAGCGCGTTCGGGCTCGCGTACAGCACCTCGCCCTCGGAGTTGAGCCGCACCAGCCCGTCACCCACGCGCGGCGCGCCGCGGCGCGGGCCCGTGGGGGCGTCGGGCGCGGGGAACTCGCCGCGCGCGACCATGCCGAAGATCTCGTCGGCCGCCTCGACGTAGTTGAGCTCGAGGCGGCTGGGCGTGCGCGCCCCGCCCAGGTTGGTCTGGCGGGCGATCACGGCGATCGCGCGGCCGTCGTGCACCACGGGAACGGCCTCCTCGCGCACCGCGTAGGACCCGAACCACCGCGGCTCGCGCGACCGCTGCTGCCGCCGCTCGTCGAGCGAGCGCTGCAGCTGCGGCCGCTGGCCCTCCGGCGCGGTGGACCCGACGACGTCGTCGTAGTGCACCGTCGCTCCTGTCGAGGGCCGGCACTGCGCGATCGCGACGAAGTCGCCGTCGGTCGTGGGCAGCCACAGCACGAGGTCGGCGAACGCGAGGTCGGAGACGACCTGCCAGTCGCCCACCAGCAGGTGCAGCCACTCGAGGTCGGCGGCGCCGAGCGGACCGTGCCGCTCGACGAGGGTGCTCAGGGTGGACACGGAGGACAGCGTAGGCGCGCCGTTAGGCTCGACGGCGCGCCGTCCGCGGCCGGCCGCACGACCGACGCGGGCCCGGCCACCACCCACCCGCCACCGACCCCGGGGGTCCCGTGCACCTCGCCGAGCTGATGCTCCTGCCCACCGACCCGTGGTCCGCCGCGCGCCTGCTGGCCGATGCCGCGCACGTGCGCGAGGCGATCCGCGCCGCGGGCGCCACCGACGACGCGGTGGAGGTCACGGGCGACGGCTCGGCGGCCTTCACCGTCACGTCCCGGCGCACTCTGCCCGCCGACCAGGTGCCCGCGCACCTGCGCGGCTTCGTCGGCGGCCGCCTCGAGGTCCGCCAGACGACCTCGTGGGACGCGCCCGACGACGACGGGGCCCGCGCGGGGACGGTGGTCGCCGAGGTCGCGGGCGTACCCGTGCGCCTCGACGGCCGGACCACGCTCGTCGCGCACGGGCCTGCGGCGACCGCCGTGCGGTACGAGGGCGAGGTGCGCGCGTCCGTGCCGATGTTCGGCGCCGTGGTCGAGGAGCTGACGGCCGGCGCGGTGCGCGCCGCGCTGGCCGCCGAGGCACAGGTCGCCGCGCGTCGCCTCACCTGAGCGAGAGCCCAGCGCACCCGTTCCCACCGGCGCCCCGGCGCGCCCGGCGGGACGGGTGCGACCGCTGCGCCGAACGGGGATAACGGAAGCGCTTCCACGCCGTAACGATTCGGTAACGTGGGAACCGTGGGAATCCGCTCTGACCTGCGCAGACGCTCGTGTGGGACCGCTACCACGCCCTGCCGCCCCCGTGTGGTGCTTGACACCCCGCCTCGTTCCGGACGATTGTTCATCCCAGCGCGTGGGAACGCTCCCGCAGACTGCGGAGGGGAGCGCTTCCAGGCCGGGTCCCCCAGACCCACGCCACGGCCGTCCCGGATCCCCCCGGACGGCCAGGCGCCCCAGGCGCGGCAGGGTTGCCGTCCGACTGACAAGGGAGTCACAGTGCGTAAGTCCACCCGTAAGTTCCTGGCCGTCACGGCCAGCGTCGCGAGCATCGCCCTCCTGGCGACGGCCTGCTCGAGCGACGAGGACCCGAAGCCGTCGGCCTCCGGCGACGCGAGCAAGCCCGCCAACGAGGACCCGATCACCCTCACGGTCGCGACCTTCAACAACTTCGGCTACACCGAGGAGCTCCTCGCCGAGTACACGAAGACGCACCCGAACGTCACGGTCAAGCAGACCGTGGCCGCGCAGTCGGGTGACGCGCGCACCAACCTCACCACCAAGATCGCCGCCGGTGGCGCCGGTCTGGCGGACATCGAGGCCATCGAGATCGACTGGCTGCCCGAGCTCGTGCAGTCGGCGGACAAGTTCGTCGACCTGAAGTCGCCCGAGACGGACGGCCGCTGGCCCGAGAGCAAGACCAAGCCCGCCACGGCCGCCAACGGCGCGCTCATCGGCTACGGCACCGACGTCGGCCCCGAGGCCATCTGCTACCGCTCCGACCTGTTCGAGGCGGCCGGCCTGCCGACCGACCCGGCCGAGGTCGCGGACCTGCTCGGTGGCGCGGGCGCCACGTGGGACACGTACTTCGAGGTGGGCAAGAAGTTCACCGACAAGTCCGACGCGGCGTGGTTCGACTCCGCCAACGCGATCTACCAGGGCATGGTGAACCAGCTCGAGTTCGCGTACGAGAAGGAGGACGGCTCCGTCACTCCGCTCGACGAGAACACCGCGATCAAGGACACCTACAACAAGGTCGTCTCGGACGAGGTCCAGGCCCTGTCGGCCCACCTCAACCAGTGGTCGGGCGACTGGGACGCCGCGTTCCCGGCCGGCAAGTTCGCCACGATGCTCTGCCCCGCGTGGATGACCGGCCCGATCGAGCAGCGCTCGGCCGGTGTCGAGGGCTGGGCCGTCGCTGACGTCTTCCCCGGCGGCGGCGGCAACTGGGGCGGTTCGTACCTGACCGTCCCCGCCGGTGGCAAGAACACCGAGGCGGCCAAGGAGCTCGCCGCGTGGCTGACCTCGCCCGAGGTCCAGATCAAGGCGTTCGTGAACGCGGGCACCTTCCCGAGCCAGCTCGAGGCCCAGACGGACCCCGCGCTGCTCGACACCAAGAACGCGTTCATGGGTGACGCCCCGGTCGGCCAGATCTTCGCCAACCGCTACGCCGCCATCACCGTGACCCCGTTCAAGGGCCCGAACTACTTCTCGATCCACCAGACGGTGACCGACGCCATCACCCGCGTCGACGTCGACAAGTCGGACGACGCCGAGAAGTCCTGGAAGGGCGCGCTCGACGCGTTCGGCGCACTGGGCCTCTGACCCGGTGACGGCCGGGTGGCCGTGGGCACGTCCCACGGTCACCCGGCCCACCGCGAGGCCGGCTCCCCCGAGCCGGCCCGCCGGATCCGAGCGGCGCCCGGTAGGAGCCCCGGCTCTCGCGAGCCAGGACCCCCACCGGGCGCCGCGCCCACTCCCGCCGTCATGAGGTAGCAATGTCCGTCCAGTCACCCCCTGCCCCGGAGGACGAGCTCGACCGGCTCCCCCGGCAGCCACGCCGCGTGGGCTTCTCCCAGACGCTGAGCCGCTGGGACGTGAAGGTCTCGCCCTACCTGTACATCTCCCCCTTCTTCATCCTGTTCTTCGTCACCGGTCTCTTCCCGATCCTGTACACGGCGTGGGTCTCGGTCCACCAGTGGGGGATGCTGCAGGGGCAGGGCGACTTCGTCGGCCTCAAGAACTTCAGCGACGTGTTCGCGCAGCCCGACTTCTGGAAGTCGCTGCGCAACACGATGTCGATCTTCGTGCTGTCGTCGGTGCCGCAGGTGATCGCCGCGATCCTCATCGCCGCGCTGCTGGACCAGAACCTGCGCGCCAAGACGTTCTGGCGCATGGGCGTCCTGCTCCCCTACGTCGTCGCCCCCGTCGCCGTCGGCCTGATCTTCACGCGTCTCTTCGCGGACCAGAGCGGCCTCGTCAACAGCTGGCTCGGCGCGATCGGCATCGACCCGATCCGCTGGCACGTCGACGCGCTCGCGAGCCACGTGGCCATCGCCTCGATGGTCAACTTCCGCTGGACCGGCTACAACGCGCTGATCTTCCTGGCCGCGATGCAGGCCGTCCCGCGTGAGCTGTACGAGGCCGCGATCATCGACGGCGCGGGCCGCGTCCGCCAGTTCTTCTCGGTGACGATCCCGACGATCCGCGCGACCGTCGTCTTCGTGGTCATCACGTCGACCATCGGTGGCCTGCAGATCTTCGACGAGCCGCGCGTGTTCGACGAGCTCGGCACCGGCGGTGCGTCGCGTCAGTGGCTGACCACGACGCTCTACCTCTACAACACCGGATGGACCGGCCAGTACAACCTCGGCCGAGCCGCAGCGATCGCGTGGCTGCTGTTCCTGCTCATCCTCGTGATCGGCATGCTCAACTTCTTCCTGACGCAGCGGATCGCGACCGGAGCCTCCGGCCCCAGCAAGAAGCAGGTGCGTCGGGCGAAGAAGCGCCTCGACGCCGAGAGGAAGTCGGCATGAGCTCGATCCCGGTCATCCAGCAGAGCGCCGGCAAGGGCGCCGCGCGCGCCGCGGCGCGCAAGACGAACCGCAAGGTCGGTGGCTACGACCGCCGCCCGCCGTACTTCATGTACATCCTGCTGGGCATCGTCCTGCTCGTCGGCGTCGCGCCGATCTACTACACGCTCGTCGTCGGGTCCTCGGACCCGGAGTCGATCGCCAAGAGCCCGCTGCCCCAGCTGTTCCCGGACGCGTCGCTGTTCGACAAGTTCGACCAGGTGATCAACGCCGAGGCGTTCAGCTTCTGGCAGGCGGTCTGGAACTCGCTGCTCATCGCGGTCGTGGTCTCGGCCTCGACGGTGCTGTTCTCCACGCTCGCCGGGTTCGCGTTCGCCAAGCTGCGCTTCCCGGGCCGCAAGGGTCTGCTGGTCTTCGTCATCGCGACGATGGCCGTCCCGACCCAGCTCGGCGTGGTGCCGCTGTACATCATCATGACGAAGCTCGAGTGGGTCGGGCACCTGCAGGCGGTCATCATCCCGAGCCTCGTCGGCGCGTTCGGCGTGTTCTGGATGACGCAGTACCTCGAGGAGGCGCTGCCGTACGAGCTCGTCGAGGCGGCCCGCGTCGACGGTGCGTCGATGTTCCGGACGTTCTGGTCCATCGCGCTGCCGGCCGCCCGGCCCGCGGCCGCGATGCTCGCGCTGTTCACGTTCGTCGCCCAGTGGGTGAACTTCTTCTGGCCGTCGATCGTCCTGAACAGCCAGAACCCGACGCTCCCGCTCGCGGTGAAGCTGCTGCAGCAGAACTACTTCGTCGACTACTCGCTCATCATGGCGGGTGTCTTCCTGATGACACTCCCGCTGCTCGTGCTGTTCGCGTTCGCCGGCCGCCAGCTGGTTGCGGGCATCATGGCGGGCGCAGTCAAGGGCTGACGTCGTCGGTCCGGGCCCGCGCTCCTCGCGTCGGGCCCGGACCACGCCGCCCGTCCCTCCACGATCCGCCCGGCACGCGAGGGCGGCTCCTCGAAAGGGAACTGACCCATGGTGGTCGAGAACTCCATCCTCACCGTCGAGGGTGACGACCGGCCGAGCGCTCCGACGCTCGAGCAGGTCGCCGAGCGCGCCGGGGTGTCGCGCTCCACGGCATCGCGCGCCATCAACGGCGGCCTGCGCGTCTCGCCCGATGCGCTCGCCGCGGTCGAGGCCGCTGTGGCCGAGCTCGGGTACACCCCCAACCGCGCGGCGCGCTCGCTGGTCACGAAGCGCACCGACTCCATCGCTCTCGTCGTGCCCGAGCCCGACGAGCGGGTCCTGTCGGACCCGTTCTTCGCCGGCACGCTCAACGGCCTGTCCACGTCGCTCGCGGACTCGGACATCCAGGTGGTCCTCGTCATCGCCCGTCCGGGCGAGAGCGAGCGCACGGTGCGGTACCTGCGCAACGGTCACGTCGACGGCGCCATCGTGGTCTCGCACCACCGCACCGACGACCTGGACCGCACGCTGCTCACCTCCCGCGTGCCCAACGTGTTCGTCGGGCGGCCGCTGTCGGTCGACCCCGCCGAGGTGCACTACGTCGACACCGACAACGTGGCGGGTGGCACGCTCGCCGCGCGTCACCTCATCGAGCGCGGCTGCCGCCGCATCGCGACGATCGCCGGTCCCGAGGACATGTCGGCGGGCGTCGACCGTCTCGCGGGCTGGCGGGCCGCGCTGGACGCGGCCGGCATGCCGACCGACGCGGTGCTGCACGGCGACTTCACGCTCGCGTCGGGCGCCCGCACGGCGCGCGAGCTCGTCGAGCAGTTCCCGGACGTCGACGGCGTGTTCATCGCGTCCGACCTCATGGCCGCGGGTGCGCTGAGCGTGTTCGCCGAGCTGGGCCGTGACGTGCCGGGCGACATCGCGGTCGTGGGGTACGACAACATCGGTGTGGCCGCCTCGACCACGCCGCCGCTCACGACGATCGTCCAGCCCGTCGTGTCGATGGCGCGCGCCGCGGGCAGCCGCCTGCTGGCACAGCTGCACGGGGAGCCCGTCTCGCGCGAGCCCCTGATCTTCGCGCCCGAGATCGTCGTCCGCGCCTCCGCCTGACGGACCGCACGGCCGGCACGGCACCTCGCCTGGCCTGATCACGCCGCGGGCGCGCGCCACCCGGACGCGCGGGCGTGTGCCCGCGCGGCGTGCGCGGCGCGGTGGCAGAGTGTCGCGGGTGACGTCGCCGTTGACCACAGCCCAGGTCCAGCTCGCATCGGCAGTCGAGATCCTGGGGTACTCCCCCGGTCTGCACGAGATGCTGGCAACGCCCCGCCGCGAGATGAACGTGGCCGTCCCGCTCCGGCGCGACGACGGCGACATCGTGATGTTCCGCGGGTACCGGGTCCAGCACAACATCTCGCGCGGTCCGGGCAAGGGCGGTCTGCGCTTCGCCGCGTCGGTGGACGTCGACGAGGTGCGTGCGCTGGCGATGTGGATGACCTGGAAGTGCGCGGTCGTCGACGTGCCGTACGGCGGCGCCAAGGGGGGCGTGACCATCGACCCGCGCGGCTACTCCGACGCGGAGCTCGAGCGCGTGACCCGCCGCTACACGAGCGAGATCATGCCGATCATCGGCCCCGAGCGGGACATCATGGCCCCGGACATCGGCACGGACGAGCAGACCATGGCGTGGGTCATGGACACGTACTCCGTCAACCAGGGGTACACGATCCCCGCCGTGACCACGGGCAAGCCGCTCGCGGTCGGCGGCTCGCTGGGCCGCGCGACCGCCACCGGACGGGGCGTCGTGCACGCGACGGTCGCGGCGCTGGCCGACGCGGGCGTGGACCTGCGCGAGGTGAGCGCGGCGGTGCAGGGCTTCGGCAAGGTCGGCTCGCATGCGGCGCACTGGTTGCACGAGGGTGGTGCGCGCGTGGTCGCGGTGTCCGACGTGGACGGCGGGATCCGCGCCGACGACGGCCTCGACATCCCCGCGCTGCAGCGGCACCTGGCCGGCGGTGGGCGCGTCACCGACTTCCCCGGCGGCGAGCCCGTGTCGAACACCGCGCTGCTCGCGCTCGACGTCGACGTGCTGATCCCCGCCGCGATCGAGGGCGTGCTGGACGAGGCGACCGCGCAGGGCGTCAAGGCGCACTGGGTGGTGGAGGCCGCGAACGGGCCGACGACCCCGGAGGGCGACCGCGTGCTGGCCGAGAGGGGCATCGTCGTGGTGCCCGACATCCTGGCCAATGCCGGCGGCGTGGTCGTGTCCTACTTCGAGTGGGTGCAGGCGAACCAGGCGTACTGGTGGACCGCACCGGAGATCGCCGAGCGGCTCGAGCTGCGGATGCGCGAGGCGTACGCCGCTGTCGCGCAGGCCGCGCGCGAGCAGTCGCTCTCGCTGCGGGACGCGGCGCTCACGATCGGGGTGCGTCGCGTCGCCGAGGCCCACCAGATCCGGGGCCTGTACCCCTGACCGCGGGCTGACCCGGGAGCCGGACGTCAGAGCAGGTCGCTGCCCTGGGTGCGCTCGAGGCGCAGGCGGCCCCCGTCCGCGGCCACCAGCTCGAGCGCGGCGGCACGGCGGTCGGGCTCGTGGTCGCGCGCCGGGTCGCCCGCGACGACGCGCTCGCCGTCCGGCGTGCGCAGCATCAGGGGGCCGGCGAGCAGGCGCAGCAGCTCGCTCTCGCGCCGCATCGCCTCCGGCGTCCCCGCGACCAGCGTCGAGACCAGCGGCCCGAAGGTGAGCGTGTCGCCTGCGAGCGCCCACGTCCCGCGCAGGCGGTTGACGCCGCCGCTGCCGTAGACCTGCCCGTCGCCGTCGAACGCCAGCTCGGCGGTGCGCGCATGCTCGTCGGGAGTGTCGGACGCCGCAACGGCGGCGGAGGTCAGCACCGACACCCGCCACGTCCCCACGAGTCGCAGCATGCGCCGATCATGGCACCGGCCCGCGCGGGCCGCGAGGGGTCAGCCGCGCGGCTGCTTGTCCGCCCACGCGCCGAGCTCGGTGCGCGGCCCGGTGTAGAAGGGCACCTCCTCGCGCACGTGCAGGCGGGCGTCGGTCGCGCGCAGGTCCCGCATGAGGTCCACGATGCGGTGCAGCTCACCGGCCTCGAACGCCAGGATCCACTCGTAGTCGCCCAGGGCGAACGCCGAGACGGTGTTGGCACGCACGTCGGCGTAGTCGCGTGCGGCGTGACCGTGCTCGACGAGCATGCGCCGGCGGTCGTCGGCGGGCAGCACGTACCAGTCGTACGAGCGGACGAACGGGTAGACGCACATGTAGTCGCCCGGCTCCTCCCCCGCGAGGAACGCCGGCACGTGGGACCGGTTGAACTCGGCCGCGCGGTGCAGGCCCACCACCGACCACACGGGCAGCAGGTGACGGCCCAGGTCGCTGCGCCGCAGCCGCTGGTACGCGCCCTGGACCTGCTCGACGGTCTCGGCGTGCCACCAGACCATGAGGTCCGCATCGGCGCGCAGTCCCGCGACGTCGTACCAGCCGCGGACCACCAGGCCCGTGTCCTCGGCGACCGCGGCCAGCGCGTCCGCGACCAGCTCGGCGCGCTCGTCGTCGGCCTCGGGCAGCACCTCCTCGAGCGCGAAGACCGACCACATGGCGTAGCGGACGGTCGAGTTGAGCGCCTCGACGTCGGTGGGGGCGTGGCTCACGGGGTGGTCCTTCCGGTGGCGGAGCGGTGAGGTGGTGCGGGTGTGGCGAGGCGCGAGGGCTCAGCGCCGCGGGTCCGCGCCGCATGCGGCGAGGCGACCCGAGTCGACGCCGTGCTGACGGCGGCAGCAGTCCGGCGCGCACACGTCGGGCCGCGCGGGCAACGCGCCCACGCGCGCCTGCTCGGGAGCGGGCTCGCCGGCCATCGCGGCGCGGGCCGTGGCGGCGCGCTCGAGGATCAGGTCCACGAGCCCGCTCACGAACACCGCTCGCGTCCCGACGGTGTCCGCGCGCACGGCCTTGACGCCCAGCTCACGCGCGGTCTCGAGCGCCTCGGTGTCGAGGTCGAACACGACCTCCATGTGGTCGGACACGAACCCGATGGGCGAGAGCACCACGGCGTGAACCCCGGCGGCCGCGAGCACCGCGAGGTGGTCGTTGACGTCGGGCTCGAGCCACGGCTGGTGCGGCGGGCCGGACCGGGAGCAGTAGGTGAGGTCCCACTCGACCGTCCGCCCGATGCGCTCGCCCGCGGCAGCGGCGACCGTCGCGGCGACGTCCAGGTGCTGCTGCGCGTAGGACGGACCGGCCAGACCGGAGGCCTCCTCCATGGTCAGCGGGACGGAGTGCGTCACGAACACCACGCGCGCGTCCTCGGGGACCTGTGCGAGCGCCTCGACCACGGCGTCGACGTTCGCGGCGACGAAGCCCGGGTGGTTGAAGTACGGGCGGACCTTGTCGATCACCAGCGGGTGCTCCCCCGCCGGCAGGCCCAGGTCCGCGCCCAGGTCCTCGAGCGAGGACCAGAAGTCCTCGCGGTACTGCCGGCACCCGGAGTACGACGCGAACGCGCTCGTCACCAGGGCGAGCACGCGCCGGGCGCCGTCGGCGTGCGCCGCGGCCAGCGCGTCCTTGGTGTACGGCGTCCAGTTGCGGTTGCCCCACAAGACGGGCAGGTCGATCCCGCGGCGCGTGAGCTCCGCGACCAGCTCGCGCTGCAGCGCGAGGTTCTGGCCGTTGATCGGGCTCGCGCCGCCGAAGTGGTGGTAGTGCTCGGCCACCTCGGCGAGCCGCTCGTCGGGGATGCCCTTGCCGGCGGTCACGTTGCGCAGGAACGGCATCACGTCCTCGGGGCCGTCCGGTCCGCCGAAGGAGGCGAGCAGGAGTGCGTCGTACGGTGCCGTCAGGTTCTGGGGGGTCTCGTCGTGCACCGTCCGATCATCCCAGCCGGACGCGTGAACGCCCGGCGAACCGAGCACGCCGTGGCGTGAGATCGACCCGACGCGGTGTCAGATACGTCCACCGTCAGCCCTTGACCGCGCCGCCCAGACCCGCACCACGCAGGAACATGCGCTGGAAGACCAGGAACATCACCACGGGGATGAGCGTGGAGATCGCGAGCGCGGCCATGAGCGTGCCCTTGTCCACGTTCGCCATCGACTGCAGGTACACCGACAACGGCTTGACGGTCTCGGACTTGAGCACCAGGAACGGCCACAGGAAGTCCTTCCACGACGCGATCACGGCGAACACCGAGACCACGCCGACGATCGGCCGGCTCATCGGCAGCACGATCGACCAGAACATCCGGAACGGGCCCGCACCGTCCACGCGCGCGGCCTCGAACACCTCACGCGGCAGCGAGTCGAAGAACCTGGCCACGAGCACCACGTTGAACGCGCTCGCCCCCGCGGGGAGCCACACCGCCAGGTAGTTGTCGATGAGCGACTGGCCCACGGGCGGGTCGACCACGATCTTGTACAGCGGGATCAGCAGCACCACGGCCGGCACGAACAGCGTGGTCAGCACGGCCCAGTGCAGCGCGCGCGCCCAGCGTGGGCGCAGCACCGACAGCACGTACCCGCCCGTCGTGGCGACCAGCACCTGGACGAACCACGAGCCGAACGCGACCCACACGGTGTTCAGGAAGTACTGCCCGATGTGGTACCTGTTCCACGCCTGGTCGACGTTCTCGAGCGTGGGTCCGTGCGGGAACACCGCCATGGGCGCGGTCAGGATGTCCTGCGTCGGTGTGAACGCGTACTTCGCGAGCAGCAGCAGCGGGCCCAGGCACCACACCAGCAGGAGCACGAGCAGCACGCCGTGCATGCCACGCCAGGTCCAGCGCACGCCCGGCCGTCGCCAGTCGGCGACCGACAGCGCTCCGCGCTCACGCTCGTCGGGCGCCGCGCGACGGCGGCGCGGTCGGGCCGGCGCCGTGCCGCGCGCGGGCGCCGGGCCGAGGCTCGCCGCCGCGGGTGCCCCGGCGGGTGCGCCGGTGGCCTGGACGGGGGTCGACCGGGGCGAGGTGGTGGTCACGACGTGCTCCAGGATCGCGTCAGGCGGAAGTACAGCAGGGACATGACGGCCAGGAACGCCGCGAGCAGCAGGCTCAGCGCGGTCGCCTGCCCGAAGTTGTTGCCGAGGTTGGCGAACGCGAGGTTGTAGACGCGCAGCATGATCGTCTCGGTCGCGTGGTTGGGACCGCCGTTGGTGAACAGGAACGGCTCGAGGAACACCTGGGCCGTGCCGATGACCTGCAGGATCAGCGTGATGAACAGGACGCCGCGCAGCTGCGGCAGCGTCACGTGCCAGAGCTTGCGCCACACCGAGGCACCGTCGACCTCCGCGGCGTCGTACAGCTCGGCCGGCACGCTGATGAGCGCGGCCAGGTAGATGATCACGGTGCCGCCCGCGGCCGCCCACGTCGCCTCGAGCACGAGCGAGGGCATGGCCCACGTCGCGTCCGCGAGCCACGGGTACGGACCCAGACCCACCCAGCCGAGCACGGTGTTGAAGACGCCCTCGGGCCGCGGGTCGTAGAAGAACTTCCACAGCAGGACGGCGACCACGGGCGGCACGACGACGGGCAGGTAGGCGAGCACCGAGTAGAAGCCCTTGCGCCGGCGCAGCTCGCTCATGAGCACCGCACCGATCAGCGGGACGGGGTAGCCGAACACGAGCGCGAGCACCGCGAACCACGCGGTGTTCCGCAGCACCGTCGGCAGGAGCGGGTCCGTCAGCACCGCCCGGAAGTTGTCCAGGCCCACCCACGTGGGTGCGTCGACGAGGTTGGTCTTCTGCAGGCTCATCTCGACGGCGGACACGATGGGCCACCACGAGAACACGCCGAACACGACGAGCAGGGGCAGGGCGAGCACGAGCGCGCTCAACCCGCCGCCGCGCACCCAGGTCGCGGGCGTACCGCGCGAGCGCTCGCGCTGGTGCGGCCGGAACGGGCCCGGCTCAGGGGTGGGTGCCGCGGGGGCGGCGGTCAGATCAGGGGTGGTCACGACGAGCTCCTCGGGCTGGGCGGGCACGGCCGGGGCGGCCGACCGGGCGCAGGGGCGTGCCGGTCGGCCGCCGTCGGTCAGCTCGCGGCGTCGATCGCCGCCTGGCCGGTCGCGTCCGCCGCCTCGAGCAGCGCCGCGACGTCGGCGCCCTCGTCGGAGATCACGGCCTGCACCACCGGGAACAGCGCGTTGTACAGGTCCTGCGTGGCCACCGACGCCTCGGGCACCAGGTTCTGCGTGAACATCACGTCGGTGTACCCGCTCATGTCCTCGAGCGGGACGTTGACGAAGTCCGCGATCCACTCGAGGTTCTGGTCGTACAGCTCCTCGGAGAAGATCGGCAGCACCGGGGTGCCCACGGCCTGCGCGGGGTCGGCCTCGGCACGCGTCCGGGCGTCGGCGACGGCCTGCTCCTGGTCCTGCAGCTTGGACAGGTACCACCAGTCGATCCACTTCACCGCGGCGTCCTTCTCCGCGTCGGTCGAGTCCTTGCGCACCGCGGCGAGCGTGCCACCGGTCAGTGCGCCGCCGTCACCCGTGGTCGGGATCGCGGTGAGGCCGTAGCCCCACTCGGCGTCGACGCCGTTCCCCTCGACGAGCGCGTTGTAGACGTCCGAGCCCGACGTGTACATGGCGACCTCACCGCCCGCGAACGCCGCGTTGATCTCACCCCAGCCGAGGTCGGCGCGGGCCAGCAGCGAGTCGTCCTCCCAGCGCAGGGCCTTGAGCCACTCGAGGTGCTCGGCGACCGCGGGGTCGTCCAGCGTCGCGGTGTACGCGCCGTCACCCTGGGCGGTCTCGATGACCCCGCCGCGCGAGTTCGCGCCCGCTGCGAGCTGCCAGCCGCCGGACGCGTCGAGCGCCATCGTCGCGTACCCCGCGACACCGGTCTCGTCGTGGATGGTCTTGGCGGCCGCGCGCACCTCGTCCCACGTGGTGGGCGGGTCGTCCGGGTCCAACCCGGCCTGCTCGAACAGGTCACGGTTGTAGTGCAGCGCGACGGCGTAGATGGACTTGGCCGGCACCGCGAAGATCGTGCCCGCGTCGTCCTGGCCGTTCGCCAGCAGCTTCGCGTTGAAGTCCTCGCCGTACGGCAGCGCGCGGACGAGGGCGTCGATGTCCGCGAGCTGCCCGTTCTCGATGAGCGTCTTGCCGTCGGTCAGCGGGATCTCGAACACGTTCGGCAGCGTGCCTCCGGCCAGCTGCGTGGTGAACGTCGAGTTGCGCCACTCGTAGTCCTCGGTCTCGACCGTGATGTTCGGGTACTCGTCCTCGAACGCCGCGACCCGGTCGGCGAGCTGCTTCTTGGCGGCGTCGTCGGCCGTCGGCAGCAGGCCCGCGACGGAGATCGTCACCGACGTGTCCCCGGTGGTCCCTCCCGAGGGCTCGCCCTGCGGTGTCGAGTCGTCGCTGCACGCGGCCAGCAGGCCGAGCGACAGCACGCCCGCGGTCGCGAGCGCAGTGGTGCGGGTGAGCCTCATCGTCACTCCTTCGTGAGTGCGCCGGGACGACCGGCGCGATGGGGTGGTGCGGGCGTCCTGCCGGGCTGCGGTGCGCGCCAGGACCGTCGTCGGGTCAGGGGGTCGGGGTGAGCGGACCCCCGGGCCCGCGGAGCCACGCGGCGGTGTCGCGCGGCAGTCGACCTGCCACGAGCGGACCGCTCGTCAGCAGGACATCGGTGTGCGGCGGCAGGTCCGCCGGGTCGTCTCCCAGGTTGACGACGCAGACGACGTCGCCGCGCGCGAACGCGAGCACGTCGTCGGGCGTCTCGAGCCACGTGAGCGACCCGTCGCCCAGTGCCGGCTCGGTGCGGCGCAGCGCCAGCAGCTCCCGGTAGAGCCGGAGCATCGAACCCGGGTCGGCGGACTGCCGCTCGACCGTCAGGTCCGCCCAGCACGCCGGCTGCGGGAGCCACGGCGGCCGCGTCGCACCCGGCGGGCTGAACCCGAACGGGGCCGCGGAGCCGGACCACGGGAGCGGCACCCGGCACCCGTCGCGGCCCGGGTCGACGCCGAGCGAGCGGAAGTGCATCGGGTCCTGCAGCACCTCGAGCGGCAGGTCCTCGACCTCGGGCAGGCCGAGCTCGTCCCCCTGGTACACGTACAGCGCGCCGGGCAGGGCGGCGGTCAGCAGCGCGGCGGCCCTGGCGCGCCGGTGACCGAGCTCGAGGTCGGTCGGGGTGCCGAACCGCTTGCGGGCGAAGGCGAACGACGAGTCCTCGCGCCCGTAGCGCGTCACCGGGCGCGTCACGTCGTGGTTCGAGAGCACCCACGTCGCGGGAGCCCCGACCGGGCCGTGCGCGGCCAGCGTCATGTCGATCGACTCCCGCAGCGCCTTGGCCTGCCACGGACGCGCCATGAAGTCGAAGTTGAACGCCGTGTGCATCTCGTCGGGACGCAGGTACTGCGCGAAGCGCGCGCGGTCCGCGAGCCAGACCTCGCCGACGAGGATGCGCGTGCCCGGGTAGGCGTCGGCGAGCGCGCGCCACGCGCGGTAGACGTCGTGGATCTCGTCGCGGTCCACGTGCGGGTGCTCGCCCGGACCGGGGTGCTCGGTGTACTCCGGAAGCGCGTCGTCCTTGATCAGGAGGGCCGCGGAGTCGATGCGGATGCCGGCCACGCCCCGGTCCAGCCAGAACCGCAGCACGTCCTCGAACTCGGCGCGCACGTCGGGGTGCGACCAGTTGAGGTCCGGCTGTGCGGGGGCGAACAGGTGCAGGTACCACTCGCCCGGGTTCCCGTCCGGGTCGGTGGTGCGGGTCCAGGTGCTCCCCTGGAAGTCGGACACCCACTGCGTGGGCATCAGCTCGCCGTGCTCACCCTTGCCGGGGCGGAACCAGAACCGCGCACGCTCGGGCGACCCCGGGCCTGCCGCGAGCGCCGCACGGAACCACGCGTGCTGCTCGGACACGTGGTTGGGGACGATGTCGACGATGGTCCGGATGCCGTGCTCGAGCGCCTCGCCGACGAGCGCCTCCGCCTCCTCGAGCGTGCCGAACGCGGGGTCGATCGCGCGGTAGTCGGCGACGTCGTACCCGCCGTCGGCGAGCGGCGAGCGGTACCACGGCGTGACCCAGATGGCGTCGACGCCGAGGTCGCGCAGGTACGGCAGCCGCGCGCGCAGCCCGGCGAGGTCGCCCGTCCCGTCGCCGTTCCCGTCGGCGAAGCTGCGCGGGTACACCTGGTAGATCACGGCTCCCCGCCACCACGTGGGGTCGGTCGCGGGCTGAGGTCGGGAGGACGTCGTCGTCACACCGGCGACACTAAAGGACTGAACAGAAAGCGCGCAAGAACCCGACAACGGCGTTACCGAAGCGTGACATCAGCACGGAACACGAGCGCGCGTCAGGCACGACGACGCCCGGACGCGCGTCGTGCTCACCCCCGACGGGGTGGCGCGGAGCGCCCGTCTGCGCGGCGCTCAGGCCGTGCGGGTGGCCGGTGCGGGAGCGGTGGAGCCCCGCACCACGAGCTCGGGCTCGAACAGCAGCTCGTCCTGCGGGACCGCTGCCCCGTTGATCTGGCTGACGAGCAGGTCGATCGCCGCACGCCCCATGGGCTCGATGGGCTGGCGCACCGTCGTGAGCGGCGGCTCGGTGCAGTTCATGAAGGCCGAGTCGTCGTAGCCCACCACCGAGACGTCCTCCGGCACCCGCAGGCCCGCCCGGCGGGCCGCCCGGATCGCGCCGAGCGCGAGCGGGTCGGACGCGCACACGATGCCCGTCACGCCGTCGCGCAGCAGCCGGCCGGCCGCCGCCTGCCCGCTCTCGAGCGAGTACGCCGAGCGCACCACCTGACGGTCCTCGAGCGTCAGCCCCAGGTGCGCGGCCACGGCGCGAGCGGCGTGCAGCTTGCGCTCCGACGGCACGTGGTCGGCCGGGCCCAGGACCAGGCCGATGCGCGTGTGCCCGAGCGACGCCAGGTGCCCGACGGCCTGCTCGATCGCCACCTCGTCGTCGCACGAGACGCGCGGGAACGGCAGCTCGTCGATCGACGCGTTGATGAGCACCACGGGAAGCTGGCGCCCCGTGAGCCGCTCGTAGTGGGCGTGCGTGGCGTCCCGCTGGGCGTAGTTGCCGCCCGCGAACACGATGCCCGAGACCTGCTGGCCGAGCAGCAGCTCGACGTAGTCCGCCTCCGAGACGCCGCCCGCGGTCTGCGTGCACAGCACGGGCGTGAAGCCCTGCTGCGCGAGCGCGCCGCCCACGACCTCGGCGAACGCCGGGAAGATCGGGTTCTGCAGCTCCGGCAGGACCAGGCCGACCAGCCGTGCGCGCTCGCCCCGCAGCTTGGTGGGCCGCTCGTAGCCGAGCACGTCCAGCGCCGTCAGGACGGCCTCCCGCGTCGCGTCGGAGACGCCCGGCTTGCCGTTGAGCACCCGGCTCACGGTCGCCTCGGAGACACCGACCTTGCGCGCCACCTCTGCGAGTCGTCGAGACATCCCGTCATGCTAGCGCGCGTGCACGCAAACCGCTTGCGTCATCACGCAAACCGCTGACGGCCGCGGGCCGTCCGGCGAGCTCAGTGCGCGGGCTGCAGCATCAGGGCGTCGGCGATGCCCTGCGCCCACTGCGCGACGACCTCGAAGTTGCGGTGGTCACCGGCCCGCGCACGCGCGCCGGCGATGATGGCGCGCTCGGCGAAGGACAGCGCCGCCACGTCGAGGCGGCCGCGGAAGCTGCGGTGACCACGCGCGTGCAGCGCCTGCGCCAGCGCCGCGATCTCGTGCGGCGAGTTGGCGGCGGCGGCGGGCTGCGTCGCGAGACCCGACGAGAACAGCCACACCGCGGGCGGCACGCGGTCCGCGGCGATGCGCTGACCGAGCTCACGCGCGGCGGAGATCCAGTGCCCGGTGTACACCGCCGAGCCGAGGACCAGGGCGTCGTACCCGGAGGCGTCGGTGACCTCGTCGGCCGGGAGCAGGTCGACGTGGCAGCCGCGACCGCTCAGCTCGGCCGCGATCCTCTCGCCGATCCCCCAGGTCCCCCCGTGACGTGACGCCACTGCGACCAGAACGCGCACGGCACACTCCCCTCGTCGAATCCCCGGTGCTCCTCGCCCGTCCATCGTGCGTCACAGGGGTCCGGATGCCGTGGGCCCGAGGTCCCGCGGTCCGTGCGGCGGCCGTCACGTCCCGCGAGCTCAGGGGATGCGCGCCTGCCCGGTGCGCAGGCGGTCCGTCAGGTCCCGCAACGTCGCGAGCTCGTCGGCGTCCAGCACGCCGCCCACCAGGCGGTGGATCTGCGCGACGTGCCGACGGCCGACCTCCCGCTGCAGCGCGGCGCCCTCCTCGGTCAGCGTCACCACCACCCCCCGGCCGTCCTGCGGCGCGGGCGACCTCCGCACCCAGCCGCGCGTCTCGAGCCGCTCGACGAGGCGGGACAGGCTCGGCTGCGTCAGCAGGCTCTCGGCGGCGAGCTCGTGCAGGCGCGCCGCGCCGTCCGGCCGGCCCGAGAGCGCGAACAGCACGTCGTACTCGCGCACCGTGAGCTCACCCCACACGTCCTGCGCGGTGAACCGGCGCATGAGTGCGACCTGCGCGCGGAACAGCGACTCCCACGCCGCGGCCGCCTCACGCGCGGTCGCGCGGCGCCCCGCACGCTCCGTCATGACCGCTCCACGCCGTCGCAACTATCGAGACGCGCCGCGCAACCTAATGGATTCACCGTCTCGCGCGGGCCGACGCGCGTGAGCACGCTGTCCCCCGCCGGTCGTCTCGACGAGGAGGAACCCATGCCCATCACCCAGTCCACGCGCACGAGTGTGCCGCGTCGGCAGGTGGCACGCCGCGTCGCGGTCGTCGCGGCGGCCGCCGCGCTCGCGGTCGCCACGTTCGCCGTGCCCGCGTCGGCCGCCACGCTGCGCGAGCTCGGCACCGCGGCCGGCAAGGACGTCGGCTTCGCGCTCGACCCCAACCGGCTGTCCGAGACCGCCTACAAGCAGATCGCCGACTCCGAGTTCTCCCTGGTGGTCGCGGAGAACGCGATGAAGTGGGAGTCGACCGAGCCGCAGCGCGGGCAGTTCTCGTGGGGCCAGGCCGACGCGGTCGCGTCCTACGCCGCGACCACCGGCAAGAAGCTGTACGGCCACACGCTCGTGTGGCACCAGCAGCTGCCCGGGTGGGCGCAGAACCTGGGCGCGAGCGAGCTGGAGTCCGCGATGGTCTCGCACGCGAGCACCGTCGTGCGGCGGTACGCGGGCCAGGTCGTGGCGTGGGACGTCGTCAACGAGGCCTTCGAGGAGAACGGCACGCGCCGCCAGTCGGTGTTCCAGCAGAGGCTGGGCAACGGCTACATCGAGACCGCGTTCCGCGCCGCTCGCAGCGCCGACCCGGCGGTCAGGCTCTGCTACAACGACTACAACATCGAGGGCATCAACGCGAAGTCCGACGCCGTGTACGCCATGGTCAAGGACTTCAAGGCGCGCGGCGTGCCGATCGACTGCGTGGGGCTGCAGTCGCACTTCATCGTCGGCCAGGTACCGTCCTCGCTGCGCCAGAACATGGAGCGCTTCGCGGCCCTGGGCGTCGACGTGCGCGTCACCGAGCTCGACATCCGCATGACCATGCCGTCGGACTCCACCAAGCTCGCGCAGCAGGCCGCCGACTACCGCTCGGTGTTCAGCACGTGCAACGCGGTCGCGCGGTGCCAGGGCGTCACCATCTGGGGCATCACCGACAAGTACTCCTGGGTCCCCGACGTGTTCTCGGGACAGGGCGCCGCGCTCGTGTGGGACAACGGCTACGCGCCCAAGCCGGCCTACGCGGCGATCCAGGCCGCGTTCGGGGGCGTCAC
The DNA here is from genome assembly GCF_000218545.1 of Cellulomonas gilvus ATCC 13127. Taxonomy (NCBI): domain Bacteria; kingdom Bacillati; phylum Actinomycetota; class Actinomycetes; order Micrococcales; family Cellulomonadaceae; genus Cellulomonas; species Cellulomonas gilvus. Next base: position 1,134,829 of record NC_015671.1, on the reverse strand, counting down.
ACCGACACCCACGCCGACGCCCACGCCGACGGCGACCGCCACCCCGACGCCCGACCCCACCACGCCGCCCGCCGGTACGTGCAGCGTGACGTACGGCGCCAGCACCTGGAACACCGGGTTCACCGCGAACGTGATCGTGCGCAACCTGTCGGCCACGCCCGTCGACGGCTGGCGCCTGACGTTCACGTTCCCGTCCGGGCAGAGCGTGACGCAGGCCTGGAGCTCGACCGTCACGCAGCAGGGCGCGCAGGTCACCGTGACCAACGCACCCTGGAACGGCTCGATCGCGCCCGGGCAGAGCCAGACGTTCGGCTTCAACGGCGCGCACCCCGGCACCAACGGCACGCCGACCGGGTTCGCGCTCAACGGCGCGGCCTGCTCGGTCGTCTGACGCGACACCGCAGGGCCCGCGTTCCCCACCGGTGCGCGGGCCCTGCGGCGTCCCGGGTTCTCGCGGGCCCCGCGACGCACCCGGCCGCCCACGGCCGCCGCGGGCCCTCTACGCTGGGCGGATGAGCCAGGACGCTGCCGTGCGGACCACCTACGTCGTCGTCGACGGCGAGAACATCGACGCCACGCTCGGCTCGTCGATCCTCAACGCCAAGCCCACGCCGGACCAGCGGCCGCGCTGGGAGCGCGTGCTGACGTTCGCGCAGCAGCGGTGGCAGCAGCCCACCAAGGGTCTGTTCTTCCTCAACGCGTCCGGCGGCAGCCTGCCCATGCCGTTCATCCAGGCGCTCATGGCGATCGGGTTCACCCCGATCCCGCTGGCCGGCGAGTCGTACGAGAAGGTCGTCGACATCGGCATCAAGCGCACGCTCGAGGCGCTCGTCGGCCGCCAGGGCGACGTGATGCTCGTGAGCCACGACGGCGACTTCGCGGGCGAGCTGGGCACGCTCGTGGACGACCCGGACCGGCGGACGGGCCTGATCGCGTTCCGCGAGTTCACGTCGACGTCGCTCGCCTCGCTCGTGGCGCGCGGGCTCGAGACGTTCGACCTCGAGCAGGACGTCGCGGCGTTCAACGTGATCCTGCCGCGCATCAAGGTCATCCCCCTGGAGGAGTTCGACCCGCTGCGCTACCTCTGACGCGCGGCGCGCCGCTCAGCCCTTCGCGGCCGCGGCCAGTCGCTCGTCGATCGCCTGCCACACGGTCGCGCCCTCCTCGGTGTCGAAGACCCCGACCCCGTGCGTGGTGCCGGGCACCTCGAGCCACGTGTCGTCGTCGCGCGCGACCTCGCGGGACTCGGCGACGGGGACGCTCGAGTCGTCGGTCACGCCCACGACGAGGAGCGGCCCGGCGTACGTGACGTCCTGCGCACGTGCGCTCACGCCGTCGAACTCGGCGGGCGGGCTCAGCGCGATCACCGTCGCGGCGTCGACGTCGGCCGCGGTCGCCACGCTGAACGCGCCACCCTTGGACGCGCCGACGAGCGCGACCCGCTCGACCCCCGCCGCACGCACCTGCTCGACCGCGGCCTCGACCGAGGCGGACCCGTCGGAGCCCCACGTGAACGTCCCCACGACGTACCCCGCCGCGGTCAGGCGCTCGGCCTGCGCGGCCCACTGGCACCAGTCACCACCCGACTGCGGCGCGAGCACCACCCCGAGCTCGGCCTCGGCAGGGGGTGCGCCCACGAGCGCGACGAGCGTGCCCTCGGGGCCCTCGCCCACCAGGGACGCGGTGCTGCCCTCGGGCAGGCAGTCCGGGGCCTCGACACCGGGCGCCGCCTCGGAGGGTGCGGCGGCGGGCGTGGTCGCCTCCGGGGCGGGGGTCGACGAGTCGGAGCAGCCTGCCGCCCCGAGAGCGACGAGGGCGGCAAAGGTGCAGGTCCAGGCGGCACGGGTGCGGGTCATCGCACCGTCGTAGGGGATCGCCGACCGTGGGCGCAAGGGGTGTCCGCCCAGGAAGACGCCGGGCCGGCGCATGCGGCCTCGGGCCCGTCGCGGCGGCGCGCACCCGGTCCAGGGACCAACGGCCCGTCGCCGGTCACGGGACGGTCACGATTACTTGATACCGGACCCTGATTTACCCGGTACCCGCCGTCCTTTACCCAGTACCCCATGGCCACGGTACCGACGCGCTGGTAGACATCCCGGCGACCGGGGCGCAGGCGTCGACGACGACGCCCGCCGCACAGACGTCCGGGTCAGGCCGGTCCCGAGGCACCACGACGAGGTGGTCATGAAGCGGTACATCCTTGCGGGGCTCGTCCTCGCGGTCCTCACGGCGGTGATCACCGCCTGGTCCCTGCTCGGCGCACAGGCCGGAGGTGCGGTGCTCCTGGGCCTCGCGCTCGGCGGGGCGCTCGGGCTGGTGCCCCACGGGTCGGTCGCGGAGCGCACCGCGGGATTCGTTCTCGGCGTCGTGCTCGCCTGGGCGGGCTACCTGGCGCGCGCGGCCGCGCTGCCCGACTCGCCCGCCGGCTGGGCCGTCGTGGCGTTCGTCGTGCTCAGCCTGTGCGTCGTGGCGTTCGCAGTCTCACGGGGACGGCTCCCCCTGTGGTCGCTCCTGCTCGGCGTCGTCGGCGTCGTCGGGGCGTACGACTCGACGTACGCGGCCGACCCGACCGCGGTCGTCTCGTCGTCCGTCGAGGTCACCGCGACGCTGCTGCTCGCGTCCGCGATCGGGCTGCTCGTCGGCGCGCTGCTCACGCCCGACCCCGCGCCGGAGCCCGCGCCGGAGCGCCCCGCGGTCGCGGCCCACGCCGCTCCCGCGTCGGGCGGCACGCCCGCCTCGACGCCCGTGACGTTGCACCCGCTCACCCGTGACCCCCACCCCCAGCCGGAGGCCTGACGTGCGCCGCATCCTTCCCGCCCTCGCCGCCGGGAGCGTCCTGCCCCTGGTGCTCGGCGGCACCGCCGCGTCCGCGGCCGACGACTCGGGCGACGTGACCGTGACGAACACCGAGACCGTGCAGGCCAAGCTGGACGCCACGGGCTCGCTGCGCGAGGCCCGCGTCTACGAGCAGCTCGCCCTGACGGGGCACGGCACCGCGACCATCGCCAACCCCGTCTCGACGTCGGGGCTGCGCAACCTCGACGGCTTCGGCTCCTACACGGTCGAGGACGGCCGGATGATCGCGCAGCTCGACGTCGACGGCGAGCGGCGCGTGCGGACCGTGAGCGACTTCGACGGCGAGCTCCCGCTCGGGGTGCAGGTGACCTACACGCTCGACGGCGAGCCCGTGCAGCCGGGCGACGTCGTCGGGCGCTCGGGCGTGCTCGAGGTGCACTACACGGTCACCAACCTGACGAGCCGCGAGGACCAGGTCACGTACGACGACGGTCGGGGCGGCACGGGCACGGCGACCGCGACGACGGTGGTGCCGATGATCGGTCAGCTCGTCACCACGCTGCCGTCGTCGTTCACGGACGTCACGTCCGGCCAGGCGGGCATCGCGGGCGACGGCCGCGGCGGCACCCGACTGACATTCCAGATGACGCTGTTCCCGCCGATCGGGTCTCCCACGGCCGAGTTCGGGTACACCGCGCGGATCTCCGACGGCGTCGTGCCGGCGGCCTCGCTCACGTCGATGCCCGTCTCGCCGCTCGACTACCCCTCGTTCGCGGGCGGGTCGCGGTCCTACGCCTCGGGCGCGGCCTCGGGCGTGGACCTCACGGCGGGTGCGATCCAGATCGACGACAACCTGCGCCGGCTGCACGACGGCTCGGCCGAGCTGCTCGCGGGCCTGGTGCAGATGCACGACGGCGCGACGACACTCGCGGCCGGTCTCAACGACGAGGCCGCCCCGGGTGCGGCCGAGCTGGCTGCCGGGCTCAACGCACGCGCGCTACCGGGCGCCCGCGACCTCGCCGCGGGGCTCAACGACAAGATCCTGCCCGGTGCCGAGCAGCTCGCGGACGGCCTGTCCGGCGACGCGGTCGCGGGTGCGCGCCGCCTCACCGACGGCCTGACCGACCAGCTCGCGCCGGGTGCCCAGGACCTGGCCGACGGGCTCAACGACCAGCTCGCGCCGGGTGCCAAGGACCTGGCCACGGGGCTGTCGACGCGGATCGCCCCCGGGGCCACGTCGCTCGCGTCGGGCGCCGCGCGCCTCGCCGCCGGGCTGGAGTCCGCGCAGACGTCGGCACCCGCGCTCGTGGCCGGTCTCGAGCAGGTGGATGCGGGTCTGGCGCGGATCGACGCCGGGCTCGCCCAGCTGTACGGCCGGATCGACCAGCTGCCGACGCAGGCCCAGCCCCTGCGGGACGGCATCGCGTCGCTGCGCGCCGGCATCGGGTCCAAGGCGGCACCCGGGGCAGGTCAGCAGCCGTCGCTGCTGTACGCGGTCGACGCGCTGCGCACGCAGCTCGGGCAGGCCGGCACCGACGCGCAGACCACCGCGGGGCAGGTCGGGCAGCTCCGCGCGGGCGTCACCGACCCCACGGCGGGACTGGCCGCCTACACGGCGCTGCTGCCCGCGGGTGCGCAGGCGGGCTTCACGCAGGCGCTGGGCTCGATCGACGGCAACCTGGCGGCCCTCGCAACGGGTCTGGGCGAGTCGGCGACGCGGCTCGGCACGGCCTCGGCGACGCTCGCGCGCGTCGAGTGCGGGCTGTCCGCGGCCGCGCTGCCGGGCGTGTGCGACCCCGCACGCCCCGGGCTCCTCGAGGGCCTCGCGGGTGTGGACCAGGGCGTCGGCTCGCTCGTGACGCAGGTGGTCGGCAGCGTCCAGGGTGGCGTGGGCGACGGCGACGACACCGCGTCCGACGGAACGCTGCGTGGCGGCATGAACGCGGCCCAGGCGGGTGTGGACCAGCTGCAGGCCGGGGGCGAGCAGCTCGTGACGGGCATCGGCCAGCTCGGCACGGGCGCCGACGACCTCTCGGCGGGCGCGGACGCGCTGGCCGACGGCATCGGCAGCGCGGCGGCGGGCTCGAAGCGCCTCTCGACCGGCCTGGGCTCGGCCGCCAGCGGGTCCACGCGGCTCGCCGACGGCCTGGGCACCGCGGCCGCGGGCTCGGGCACGCTCTTCCAGGGTCTGGTGCGCGCCTCGGCGGGCTCGCGTGACCTCGCCGCGGGCATCGGGACCGCGGCGGACGGCTCGTCGCAGCTCGCGTCCGGTCTCGACGACGCGGCCACGGGTTCGAGCGAGCTCGCGGTCGGGCTCTCGGCCGCGGCCGACGGGTCGTCGCAGCTCGCCGACGGGCTCGGCACCGCGGCCGACTCGACGCCGCAGATCGTGGACGGCACGAAGCGCCTGTCCGACGAGGGGACGTCGCAGCTGGTCGCGTCGGGCGAGAAGACCGCCGCGAGCTACGGCACGGGCTACGCGGTGCTCGAGGCCGGCGCGCAGCGCGCCGCGACCGAGGGCATGGCCTACGGCGCGCCGGAGGGGGCCGCGGGTGCGACCGCGTACTCGATCGAGATCGCCGGCGTGGACGGCGGCAGCGCGTCGACGCTCGGCAAGGGGCTCGCGGCGCTCGCGCTGTTCGCCGCGGTCGGTGTGGTCACCACGCTGCTGCGTCGCCGGCCCGCCTGAGCCCGGGCACGACGACGCGGGTCGACCCTCCGGGGCCGGCCCGCGTCGTCGTGCGCGGTCAGGCGCCGCGCGCCTCGTCGTACCGGCGCAGCACGAGGTCCGCCAGGCGCGGGTCGGGCGCGAGCGGCGCGCTCACCACGTCGGCGCCCGCGGCCCGGACCCGGCCGAGGAAGAAGCCGGGCGCCAGGAGGTAGGAGGCCACCACCACGCGGCGGGCGCCCGTGCGTGCGGTCGCGACCGCGTCCCGCAGGCGGGGCACGGCGCCCGCGCCGTAGCCGATCACGAGCCCGCCGCCACGCTCGTCGGGCGGCCCGACGTGCCGGCCCAGGCGTGCCGCGAGCGACGCCGCGACCTGCTCGACCGCGGCGGCCGCGGCGGGGTCGGTGGAGCCGGCCGCGGCGAGCACCAGCGCGTCGTCGTCGGTGAGCCCCGCGGCGGCGAGCCGGTCGAGCAGGATGTCGACGAGCACGTCGTCGGGACCGAGCGGCGCGGCCGCGCACGCGCCCTCGGGCTCGACGGCAGCCGTGACGTCCACGCGCACGTGGAAGCCGACGGACAGCAGCAGCGGCACCACCACGGCGGGTGCGCCGGAGGCGAGCGCGTCCCTGACCACGTCCGCGACCTCGGGCTCCTGCACGTCGACGAACGCCTCGCGCACGTCGAGGTCGGGTCGCCGCGCGGCGACGTCCGCCAGGATCGAGCCGATCGCCGCACGCCCCGCCCGGTCGTCGGTGCCGTGCGAGCAGCCGACGAGCACCGCGTCGCTCATGACACCGCCAGCTCGAGCCGGTACCCACGCTTGACGACCGTGCGGATCAGCCCGCGCGAACCCGTCGCGTCGCGCAGGCGCGCGATCGCGACCTCGGCCGCGTGCGGGTCGCGCGAGTCGCCCGGCAGCACCGCAAGCACACGGTCCCGCGGCACCACCGAGCCGCGCGCGTGCGCGAGCAGCCGCAGGATCTCCAGGCCCGTGGGCGTCAGCGGCAGGACCTGCCCGCCCAGGACCGCGGCGCCCCGGTAGACCCGCAGCGGGCCGGCGATCGTGTCGAGCGCCTCGAGCCCGCCGTAGTGGTTGACGATCAGCCGCACGAGCGACCCGAGCCGCCCCCGGTCGGGGACCACGGGCGTCAGTCCGCGCTCGATCAGGGGGGCGGCCGTGACCGGCCCCACCGCGGCGAGCAGCACCGCACCGTCGTGGCAGCGTTCGACGATCCCGTCCGCGACGCCCTGCTCGTCCGCGGCCGCGAGCCACGCGGCCGCACCGGGGGCCGACGTGAACGCGACCGCGTCGATCTCCCCCGCCGCGACCGCACGCACCGACGCCGCGAGCGCGGCGGGGTCCGGCGGCGGCCCCCACCGGTAGACCACGAGGCTGCGCACGCGCGCACCCGCGGCCCGGAACGCGTCGTCGAGCCCGTCGGAGCCCGCGCCGTGGTGCTGCACCGCGATGTCCAGCCCGGTGACGCCCTCGTCGAGCAGCACCTGGGCGACCTCGGCGCTCGTCTCGGACTCGGCCACCCAGTCGGGCGTGAGCCCGGCCGCCTGGATCGCGCCGCGTGCCTTGGGGCCGCGCGCGACGATCCGGGCACCGCGCAGCGCCTCGACCAGCGGCTCGGCCAGGCCCGCCGCGTCCGCGGCCTCGATCCAGCCGCGGAACCCGATGCCGGTGGTGACGACCACGGTGTCCGGCGGGTCCGCGATCAGGTCACGCGTGCCCGCGACCAGCGCGGCGTCGTCGATGTGCGGCACCATGCCGAGCGCGGCCGCGTGGCGGACGGACGCGCCGCGGCGCGTGAGCGCTGCGGTCAGCTCGGCGGACCGGCGGTCGGCGGTGATGAGCACGACGCAGCCGGCCAGGGTCTGGTCGATCCCCTGCTCGTTGGTCGTGCTGCTGGTCGGCGCGCTCACCACGCCATTGTGGGGTCTGTGAGGTCGGGCGCGCGGTGGGCGTTCACCGGCTCGAGCAGGTCCGGCGCCGCGACCGCGCCGAGCACGAGCACCGCGGGCGCCCGGACGTCTGCCGCGAGCGCATCCGCCTCGAGGCGCTCGAGCGTGGTGCGCGTGACGCGCTGCATCGGGGTCGTGGCGCGCTCGACCAGCGCGACGGGCGTCGTGGGGGCGACCCCGGACGCGAGCGCCTCGGCCGCGAGGTCCCCCAGCGCCGCGACGCCCATGAGCACGACGACCGTGCAGCTCGCGTCCCGCAGCCCCACGAGCGCCGCGGGCGACCATCCGTCGTGCCCGTTCATCACGTGCAGCGCACCCACCGTGCCGCGGTGCGTGAGCGGGATCCCCGCGGCGGCGGGCGCCGCGAGCGCCGAGCTCACGCCCGGGATGACCGTGACCGGCACGCCGGCCTCCCGGCACGCGAGCACCTCCTCGCCGCCGCGGCCGTACACGAACGGGTCGCCGCCCTTGAGCCGGACGACGACGCGGCCGCGCTGCGCCTGCTCGACGAGGATGCGGCCGATCTCGTGCTGCGGCACGGGGTGATGGCCCGGCGTCTTGCCCACGTCGATGATCTCGACGTCGGGTGCGAGCTCGTCCAGCACCGCCACGGGTCCGAGGCGGTCGGTCACCACGACGTCGGCCTCGGCGAGCGCGCGTCGGCCCGCGAGCGTGAGCAGGCCCACGTCGCCGGGCCCGCCGCCCACGAGCACCACGCGACCCGCGTCGCGCGGGCGGCGGCCTCGCACGTCCACGCGACCCTCGCGCAGGTGGTCGGCCACCACGTCGCGGACGTGCTCGGCGAGCGCGTCCCGCACCACGAGCGTCCGGGCGGGGTCGGGAGCGCCGGTCGAGACGACGCCGACCAGCACGTCACCCAGGCTCGTCGTCGCGGGCGTCCGGGCCGTGCCCGCCGCCGCACGCCCCGCGTGCACGCAGAACACGCGACGCTCGGCCGCCCACGCGGCCACCTGGTCGTCCGTGGAGCGGTCGCCCGTCGCGGTGTGCACCAGCCACGCGTCGTCGAGGTCCGCCTCGAGCACCTCGCGCGCACGCCACTCCACCTGACCCCAGCGGTGCGCGTCACGCAGCGGCTCGCACAGTGCGGGGGCGACGACGAGCACGCGCGCGCCGTCCGCGACCAGGCCCTGGACGCGGCGCGCCGCCACGGGTCCCCCGCCGACGACGAGCACGCGACGACCCGTGAGGTCGATGCCGAGCATCGTCGTCATGCGTCCTCCCCCGGTCCGGCCTGTCCCACCTCGACGATCCCCTCGACCACCCGCACCGGCCACGTCCGCAGGTCCGCGGCGAGCCCGCGCACGGGCTGCTTGCCGACCAGGTCGAGGCAGACCCCGGTGCGCAGGTCGAACACCTGCTTGTACATGGGCGACGCGACCGTGGACACCGGCTCGCCGTCCACCAGGCGGGTGCCCACGATGCCACGTGACAGCACGTACGCGTCACAGAACGGGTCGTGCTGCTGGACCGCGAGCACCGTGTCGTCGACCAGGCGGAACAGCGCGACCTGCTCGCCCCCGACCAGCGCGGCGGCACCGCGCTCACGTGCGAGGTCGGTCAGCGCGCACGCGCGCGTCCACGTCACGACGCGGTCGCGCGTCTCCTGCTCGGCGTGCTGCACGGCGCTCATGCGCGGACCTCCAGGGTGGTGCCGGCGACCAGGACGGGTTCGCCGCGTCCCGCGGCGGCACGCTCGTCGGCCGTGGCGGGGCGGGCCTGACCGCGCTCGGGGACGTACGCGAGCGAGGGGTCCGCGACGTCGGGTGCGTTGACGAAGGACGCGAAGCGGCGCAGCTTCTCGGGGTCCTCGAGCGTCGCCCTCCACTCGTCGGTGTACTCCTCGACGTGCCGGGCCATCTGGGCGTCCAGGTCGGCGCAGATGCCGAGCGAGTCGTCCATGACGACCGCACGCACGCCGTCCAGCCCGCCCTCGACCTCCTCGACCCACGGCGCGGTGCGCTGCAGTCGGTCGGCCGTGCGGACGTAGTAGAGCAGGAAGCGGTCGATCGTCCGGATCAGCGTGTCGGTGTCCAGGTCCTCCGCGAGCAGGCGCGCGTGCCGCGGCGTGAACCCGCCGTTGCCGCCGACGTAGACGTTCCAGCCCTTGTCCGTGGCGATGACGCCCACGTCCTTGCCGCGCGCCTCGGCGCACTCGCGCGCGCAGCCGGAGACGCCGAGCTTGATCTTGTGCGGGCTGCGCAGGCCGCGGTAGCGCAGCTCCAGCAGGACCGCGAGCGCCACCGAGTCCTGCACGCCGAACCGGCACCACGTGGACCCGACGCACGACTTCACGGTGCGCAGCGACTTGCCGTACGCGTGGCCGGACTCGAAGCCCGCGTCGATCAGGCGCTGCCAGATGGCCGGGAGCTGATCGATCCGCGCGCCGAACATGTCGACCCGCTGGCCGCCCGTGATCTTGGTGTAGAGGCCGAAGTCGCGCGCCACCTCGCCCACCGCGATGAGGCCCTCGGGCGTGACCTCGCCGCCCGGCATGCGGGGGACCACCGAGTAGGAGCCGTCCTTCTGCAGGTTCGCCATGACGTGGTCGTTGGTGTCCTGCAGCGCGGCCCGCTCGCCGTCCAGCACGTGCGCGGGCGCCGTGGTGGCCAGGATGGAGGCCACCGCGGGCTTGCAGATGTCGCACCCGCGGCCCGCGGCGTCGGTGCCGAACCGCGCGACGACCTCGGTGAACGACGCGACGCCGGACACGCGCACGGCGTCGTACAGCTGGGCCCGGGACAGCGCGAAGTGCTCGCACAGCGCCGAGGACACCGTGATCCCCTGCTTCGCGAGCTCGGTGCCGACCAGCTTCTTGACCAGCGGCAGGCACGAGCCGCAGGACGTCCCGGCCCGGGTGCACGCCTTGACCGCACCCACGTCGGTGCAGCCGTGCTCGGTCACCGCGCCCCGGATGGTGCCGGCGGTGACGTTGTTGCACGAGCACACGCTCGCGTCGTCGGGCAGCTCGAGGTCGGGCGCGCCCGCGCCGCCCTCGGGCAGCAGGTACGCGGCCGGGTCGCCCGGCAGCTCACGGCCCAGCATGGGCCGCAGGCTCGCGTACGCCGACGCGTCGCCCACCAGCACGCCGCCCAGCAGCGTGCGCGCGTCGTCGGACATGACGAGCTTCTTGTAGACGCCCGCGACCGGGTCCGCCCACACGATCTCGAGCGAGTCGGGCGTGGTGCCGAACGCGTCACCGAAGCTCGCGACGTCGACGCCCGAGAGCTTGAGCTTGGTCGCGGTGTCGGCGCCCGGGAACTGCGCGGCGCCGCCCAGCAGACGGTCGGCGGTCACCTCCGCCATGGCGTAACCGGGGGCGACGAGGCCGATGCAGGCACCCTGGATGCACGCGACCTCGCCGACCCCGGAGATGTCCGGGTCGCTGGTGCGGCACGCGTCGTCGACGACGACCCCGCCCCGCTCCCCGATCTGCAGACCGGCCGCGCGCGCGAGCTCGTCGCGCGGCCGCACCCCGGCGGCCACGACCACGACGTCCGCGTCGACGCGCCCGCCGTCGGCGAGCTCGAGCCGCCCCACCCCGCCGCGGCGGTGCGGCCGGATGCGCGTGGTCGCGGCGTTGAGCCGCACCCCGACGCCCAGCTGGTTGATCAGGCGCCGCAGCGCCTCGCCACCGCCCAGGTCCACCTGCGCGGACATCAGGTGCGTGCCCACCTGCAGGACCGTGGCCTGCGCGCCGAGCGCCTGCAGCGCACCCGCCGCCTCGAGGCCCAGCAGGCCGCCGCCGAGCACCGCACCGCGGACCACCGGGCGTGTCTCGCGCAGCTGCTCGACGTAGCCGCGCAGCTCCGCGACGTCGTCGATCGTGCGGTAGACGAACACACCCGGCAGGTCCGCGCCCTCCATGGGCGGCACCCACGCCGACGAGCCCGTCGCGAGCACCAGGTGGTCGTAGTGCTCGACGCGCCCACGGGCCGTGGTCACGGTCCGCGCGGCACGGTCGATCGCGACCACCGCGTCGTCGCGGCGCAGCGTGACCAGCGGGTCGTCCCACAGCGCGGGGTCGCCGAGCGCGAGGTCCTCGGCGTCACGGCCGGAGAAGTACGAGGTCAGGGCCACGCGGTCGTACGGACGACGCGGCTCCTCGGCCAGGACGGTGATACGCCACAGACCCGCGGCGTCACGGTCGCGCAGCGCCTCGACCAGGCGCTGGGCCACCATGCCGCCGCCGACGACGACGAGGTGCTTGCTCACGGAGGTCTCCGTCCGACGGGTCACGAGAACAGCGCCGACGCTAGGCAGCGCGTGTTTCGGGCACACGTGTGCATGCGTTTCCCCACCGCAACCTTTCCCGCACATCGGACGCGCGGCCGGTGTGAGCCGTCGCGCGGGTGCTCCGACGGTGCTTGGTGTGATGCGGGGTGTCGATGCGGGGTGTCGGTGCGGCGTGGGAGCGTGCGGGCATGGGTGACGACGTCGTGATCGGGCTGCTGCGCGCGGTGAACGTGGGCGGGCGCACGCTGACGTCGGCCGTGCTGCGCGCGACCGCGTCGGACCTGGGGTACCGCGACGTCGTGACGTACGCCGCGTCCGGCAACGTCGTGCTGCGCGCCGTGCACGGCGCGCCGCAGGTCGCGGCCGACCTCGGAGCCGCGCTCACCACGGCCGCGGGTTTCGAGGTGCGCGTCGTCACCCGCACCTCGCGGCAGTGGGACCGCGCGGTCGCGGCGCTGCCGTTCGCCGACGCGGCGCGCGACGACCCCGCGCGTCTGGCCCTCGTGGCGTGGGACGGGCCCGTCGACACCACACGCGTCGACGCGTTCGACCCCGCGCGCTACGGGCACGAGCAGCTCGCGTGGCACGGTTCCGAGCTGTACGCGTACTACCCGGACGGCATGGGCCGCTCGAGGCTCACGCTGCCGGTGCTCGAGAGGGCGGCGGGCCGCACCGGCACGTCCCGCAACTGGCGCACGGTCCTGGCGCTCGCGGCGCTCGCGCACGAGCGGGCGGGCGCCTGACGGGGCCGCTCCTGGCATCGCACCGCGGGATTTGATGGGATGGCGCGCATGCCCGCTCTGAGCATCGCGTCCCTGTCCAAGTCGTACGGGCCCGTCCGGGCCCTGCGTGACATGTCGTTCGAGGTCCACGCCGGGGAGATCTTCGGCTTCGTCGGGTCCAACGGCGCCGGCAAGTCCACCACCATGCGCATCGTGCTGGGCGTGCTGGCCGCGGACTCGGGCGAGGTGCGCTGGGACGGACGCCCGCTGGACCTGGCCGCACGGCGCCGCATCGGGTACATGCCCGAGGAGCGTGGCCTCTACCCGCGGATGAAGGTCGGCGAGCACCTGGTCTACCTGGCGCGGCTGCACGGCATGGACAAGGTCGCCGCGACGCGAGCGATGGAGCACTGGACGCAGGTGCTGGGCATCGACGGCCGGCGCGGTGACGAGGTGCTCAAGCTCTCGCTGGGCAACCAGCAGCGCGTGCAGCTCGCCGCGGCCCTGGTGCACGGCCCCGACATCCTGGTGCTCGACGAGCCGTTCTCGGGCCTGGACCCCGTCGCGGTCGACGTCATGAGCCAGGTGCTGCGCGACCAGGCCGCCGCGGGTGTCCCGGTGATGTTCTCCTCGCACCAGCTCGAGCTCGTCGAGCGGCTGTGCGACCGCGTCGGCATCGTCCGCGCCGGGTCGATGGTCGCCAGCGGCGGGATCGACGAGCTGCGCCGCACCACCGAACGCAGGTGGGCGGTCGACGGCGCCCCGCCGGACCGATGGCTGCCGCACGTGCCGGCCGCGCGGCTGGTCGAGCGCGACGGCGACCGCACGGTCGTCGAGGTCGCCGACCCGGACGCGGTCGACGTCGACCAGCAGCTCCTGGCGGCCGCGCTCGCGGCCGGCCCGGTGCGCGAGTTCTCCGTGGTGCGCCCCTCGCTCGTCGAGCTGTACCGCCACGTCGTGTCCGCCGACGACGTGCCCGCCCCCACGACCGGCACGGAGGTCCCCGCATGAGCGCGCCCACCCCCCACCCGAGCGCGACGCGCGACCTGGGTACGGCAGCCGCGATCCGCCTGGTCGCGGGCCGCGAGATCTCGACCCGGCTGCGCAGCAAGGCGTTCGTGTGGACCACGGTCCTGTTCGTCGGGGCAGTCGTGCTCGGCGGCGTCCTGCTCAACCTCATCGGCGGGAAGTCGGACCCGACACCCGTCGGGTTCACACCGGACGCGGCGGCGTCGGCTCCCGCGTTCGAGGCCACGGCGGCGGGCATGGGCGTCGACGTCGAGACGCACGAGGTCGCCGCCGACGCGGTCGAGCAAGGGCTGCGGGACGGTGACGTGGACCTGGTGGTCACGTCGACCGAGGGCACGTTCGACGTGCACGTCGAGTCGTCCGTGGGCGAGTCGATGCGGCCCGTGCTCGCCGCGTTCGCCCAGCAGCTCGCGCTCGCGTCGGCCGTGACCGAGCTCGGCGGGGACCCGGGCGACGTCGCGGGGCAGGTCGCGCAGGCCGCTCCCCACGTGACCGCGCTCGACCCCGAGCCGGCACGCGACGGGGGGCAGATCGTCGCGGGCTACCTCGCGGGGATCCTGCTGTTCATCGCGCTCATGACCGCGGGTCAGCTCGTCGCGCAGGGCGTGGTCGAGGAGAAGACCAGCCGCGTCGTCGAGCTGCTGCTCGCGACGCTGCGCCCCGCCCAGCTCATGGCGGGCAAGGTGCTCGGCATCGGTGCGATCGGGCTCCTGCAGGTCGGGCTGGTCGTGGCAGCCGGTGCGGGGACCGCATCCGCGCTCGGGCTGCTCGACTCGTCGTCGCTGGACCTGGGATCGACCGCGCTGTGGGCGCTCGTGTGGTTCGTCGTGGGCTTCGGCATGTACGCCCTGGTGCTGGGCGCGCTCGGAGCGCTCGTGTCCCGTCAGGAGGACATCGGCTCGGTCATCGGGCCCGTCACCACCCTCATGATCGTGCCCTACGTGCTCGGCATCTCGGTGCTGCCCTGGGACCCCACCAACTCGCTCGCCACCTGGCTGTCCTACGTGCCGTTCTGCTCGCCCATGCTCATGCCCATCCGCATCGCGCTCGGCGCCGCCGAGCTGTGGGAGGTGCTGCTCGCGCTCGGCCTGTCGGTCGCGCTGGTGCCGGTCCTCGTGTGGCTCGCGGGCCGCATCTACTCGGGGGCCGTGCTGCACTCGGGCGGGCGGATGAAGCTCAAGGACGCGCTCGCGCGCGCATGACCAGGAGGTCGGCATGACCACGCTGTTCACCCGCATCATCGACGGACAGATCCCGGGCCGGTTCGTGTGGGCCGACGACGTGTGCGTCGTGTTCACCACGATCGCGCCCATCACGGACGGGCACGCGCTCGTGGTCCCGCGCGAGGAGGTCGTCGAGTACACCGCGGCGTCCGATGCGCTGCTCGGCCACCTGGCCGTCGTCGCGCGCACGGTGGGCTCGGCCCAGCAGTCCGAGTGGGGCGCTCCGCGCGCGGCGGTGCTGGTGGCGGGGTTCGAGGTGCCGCACCTGCACCTGCACGTGCTGCCCGCGTGGGACGAGGCGAGCCTCTCGTTCCGCAACGCGCGCAGCGACGTGCCCGCGGCCGAGCTCGACGCCGCGGCCGAGCGGCTGCGCGACGCGCTGCGCGCCGCGGGGCACGGCGCGCACGTCCCCGCCGCGCTCACGTCGCCCGCGCTCTGAGCCGGCCGCGGGGCTGGTGATCGCCCGGACGCCGGGTGACCATGAGCGCATGACGACCGTGGCCCCGCCGGCCGAGCCCGCCGCACCGCTCGGGCCTGCGCGCACCCGCCGAT
The DNA here is from genome assembly GCF_000218545.1 of Cellulomonas gilvus ATCC 13127. Lineage (NCBI taxonomy): Bacteria > Bacillati > Actinomycetota > Actinomycetes > Micrococcales > Cellulomonadaceae > Cellulomonas > Cellulomonas gilvus. The sequence goes on along the minus strand of NC_015671.1, from coordinate 1,119,617 downwards.
GGGCCGGGCCCGTCGCGGGTCTGGCCGCGGGCGTGGTCACGGTCGGCGTCGCGTCGGTCGTCGCGCTCGCCACGGGCGCGACCACCGACCCGCTCGTCGCGGTCGGGGCGGCGTTCGTCGATGCGACCCCCGCGTGGCTCAAGGACGCCGCGGTGGACGCGTTCGGCACCGCGGACAAGCTCGCGCTCGGGGTGGGCGAGGTGCTGGTGCTGGCATGCCTGGCCGCGCTCGCGGGCGTGCTCGCCGTGCGGCGCTGGGCCTGGGGTGCCGCGCTCGTCGTGCTGCTGGGTGTCGTCGCGATGGCGGCCGCTCTCGGTCGGCCCGACGCCGGCTGGACGGCCGCGGTGCCGTCGTTCGTCGGGACCGTCGCTGGTCTGTGGACGTTGCGGACGCTGCGCCGCCGGGCCCGGGACGACCAGCGACCGGACCCCGACGGGCGGCGCGGCTTCCTGCGTGCCGCCCTGGTGGCGACCGGGCTCGGCGTCGTGGGGATCGGGCTCGGCCGGCTCGGCAGCGCCGCGGGGCGCGCCGCTGCCGCAGTCCGCGAGCAGCTCACGCTCCCCCGCCCGGTGCGCGCAGCCCCGGCACCGACCGCAGGTGTCGACCTGGGCGTCGAGGGTGCCGAGCCGTGGGTCACGCCCGCCGACGACTTCTACCGGATCGACACCGCGCTCGTCGTGCCGCAGGTGGACCCGGCGTCATGGCGGCTGCGCGTGCACGGGCTCGTCGAGCAGGAGGTCGAGCTCACGTGGGACGAGCTGCTCGCGTCAGACCTGGTCGAGGCCTGGGTGACGCTGTGCTGCGTGTCGAACCCCGTCGGCGGCGACCTCGTCGGCAACCAGCGCTGGCTCGGCCTGCCCGTGCGGGACGTGCTGGCCCGTGCGCGGCCCACCGCCGACGCGGACATGGTGCTGTCCCGCAGCGCCGACGGCTGGACCGCGTCCACGCCGCTCGGTGCCCTGACCGACGACCGCGACGCGCTGCTCGCGATCGGGATGGACGGCGAGCCGCTGCCCGCGCAGCACGGCTTCCCCGTGCGGATGGTGGTACCCGGGCTCTACGGGTACGTGTCCGCGACCAAGTGGGTCACCGAGCTCGAGGTCACGCGCTTCGACCGCGCGACGGCGTACTGGACCGAGCGCGGCTGGGCGCCGCTGGGCCCGGTCAAGACGCAGTCGCGCATCGAGGTCCCCGCCTCGGGGGCGCGGCTCGCCGCGGGTCAGGTGGTGGTCGCGGGCACGGCGTGGGCGCAGCACCGCGGCGTGACGCGCGTGCAGGTGCAGGTGGACGACGGCCCCTGGGCGGACGCCACGCTGGCCGACGAGGCGGGCATCGACTCGTGGCGACAGTGGCGGTACGCGTGGGAGGCGACCCCCGGCGAGCACCGGCTGCGGGTGCGCGCCGCCGACCCCGAGGGCACCCAGACGGGTGCGGTCGCGGACGTCGTCCCGGACGGCGCGACCGGGTACCACGAGATCCGGTGCGAGATCGCCTGACCCGCGACGCGCACCGAGCGGCCGTGCGGCTCAGTAGACGTCCCGCACGTAGCGGTGCGTGGTGGACAGCCGGCGGACGTAGGCGTCCGCCGCGTCCTGCGCCAGGCCCCCGTGGGTCGCGACGATCTCGCGCAGCGCCGCGTCGACGTCCTTCGCCATGCGTCCCGCGTCGCCGCACACGTAGAACGACGCCCCGTCCTCGAGCCACGACCACACCCGCGCCCCGTGCTCACGCATGCGGTCCTGCACGTAGACCTTGGCGCGCTGGTCGCGGGAGAACGCGGTGTCGAGCCGGTCGAGCGTGCCATCGGCCTGCAGCGCCGCCAGCTCGTCCCGGTGGTAGAAGTCCGTCGCGACGTGCTGCTCACCGAAGAACAGCCAGTTCGCCCCGCGGTGCCCGGCGGCGCGACGCTCGGCGAGGAACCCCAGGAACGGGGCGACTCCCGTACCGGGCCCGACCATGATCGCCGGCACGTCCGGTGCGGGTGGCCGGAAGTGCGCGGTGGGCTGCACGTGCACCGGGACCGTGGTGCCCAGCGGCGCATCGGCCAGGAACGTCGAGCACACGCCGCCGCGCGCGACGCCCTCGGGTGAGGCGTACCGGATCACGGACGTCGTCAGCGTGATCGCGGTCGGCGCGACCAGCGGGCTCGAGGAGATCGAGTACTGGCGCGTCGCGAGGCGGCGCAGCACGCCGACCAGGTCGTCGGCGGGCACGTCGCGCGCGTACCGCGCCACGACGTCGACGGCCTGCCGGCACCACGTCCACCGGGCCAGGTCGCTGCGGTTGTCCGGGCGCAGGAGCCGGCGCAGCTCGGCGCTGCCGGACCGGTCCGCGACGAAGGTCAGCAGGTCCTGCGAGATGCGGGTGATGTCGAGCTCGGTGGTCAGCGCGGCGCGGAGCGGGACCGGCGTGCCGTCGAGCACCACCGCCTGGTCGGGGTCCCAGCCGGTGACCTCGAGCCACTCCTCGACGAGCGCGGCGGCGTTCGTCGGGCGGACACCCAGCGCATCGCCCGCGCGGTAGACCACCTCACGGTCGCTCTCGGCGACGTCGAGCACGATCTCGCGGACCTCCTTGGCGGAACCGGGCTGCGAGAGCAGGCGGTTGCCGACCAGCCGCGCGCGGCCCGGGTGCTGGCGCGTCGCGCGCGAGGGTCCCGCCGGAACGGCCACCGCCGACGGCACCACGGCCGCGGGCGGCCGCGGTTCCGTCGCGTCCGCCGTGGGCTGCCCGGACGTGACGCTCGCCGTGCCCAGCGTCGCGACGAGGCCGGCGCACCACGCCTGCGCGCGCTCGTCGTCCCCGGGCTCGCAGTCGACGCGCGGGACCAGACGCTGCGCGCCGAGCTCCTCGAGCCGGTGGTCCAGGCGCCTGCCGTGCCCGCAGAAGCGGTCGTAGCTCGAGTCGCCCAGCGCGAGCACCGCGAACCGCGCACCGTCCAGGCGGCGCGCGTCCGGGGCCGCGAGCGCCTCCCAGAACGCGGTGCCGTTGTCCGGCGCGTCGCCGTCGCCGAACGTGCTGGTCACCAGCACCAGGTCCGCGCCCACGGGCAGGTCCGCGAGCGTGCAGCCGTCCATCGCGACGCGGCGGGGCGCGAGGCCGGCGGCCGAGAGCGCCGTGGCCACGCCCGCCGCGAGCTCTTCGGCCGTGCCCGTCTGGGACGCCCACAGCACGACGAGCGGGCGGACGCGCGTGCCGGCGTCCGGCCCCGTCCCGGGCTCGCGGCCACGCACCGGCTCGGGAGCGCGTGAGAACAGGCCCGCGAGCAGGCCGTCGACCCACAGCGCCTGGTCGGGGTCGAGCGGTGCGCCCGCGGGCAGCACGGGCGTGCCCGGTGCGCCGCCGCCCAGCCCCGCCAGGAACCCCGCGAGGTAGCGCCGCTCGGCGTCGCCCAGCACGGGCGGCTCGAGTCGGTCGAGGCCCAGCGCGGCACCGAGCACACGCATCGAGACCGCGCCGGGCGCGCCGCCCGCCGCCGGGTCGGTTCCGGCCCCGGGCTCGTCGGGGACCGCCCGGTCCGCCGCGGGATCGGCGGGCGCGTGCGCACCCGGGACAGGTGCGAGCGAGACCGCGCACACCTTGAGCTCGGGCTGGAACGACAGCGGGTCGACGGCGTCGCTGGTCACGGCGTTCACGGCGAGGTACTCCCCGAACAGGTCGTTCCAGTGGAAGGGCGCGAACAGCGCACCGGGCCGGACCCGCTCGGTGAGCACCGCGGGCAGGACCGCGCGGCCGCGTCGTGAGGACACCTCGACGTGCGCGCCCTCGGTGATCCCGAGCGCGGCCGCGTCCGCGGGGTTGACCTCGACGAACGGGCCGGGCGCGAGCCTGGTGAGCTTGGCGACCTTGCCGGTCTTGGTGAGGGTGTGCCAGTGGTGCTGCACGCGTCCGGTGTTGAGCACGAACGGGTAGTCGTCGTCGGGCAGCTCGGCGGCGGGCAGGTGCGGGCGCGCGTGGAACTGCGCGCGGCCGTTCGGGGTCGCGAACCGCAGCCGCGGCCGCGTGCCGTCGGGGCGTTCGAGCAGCGGCTGGCTCACGCCGTCGTTGAGGTAGCGGATCGGGTTGCGACGCGGCCCGTCGGGCGCCGCGGGCCACTGCACCGACCCCGCCCGCAGGCGCTCGTACGTCACGCCCCTCAGGTCGTACCCCGTGCGCGGGTTGGCGAACGCGCGCAGCTCGTCGAACACCTCCTGCGCGGACGTGTGGCCGAACCCGTCGTAGCCCATCGCGGTCGCGACGCGCGCGATCAGCAGCCAGTCGGGAAGCGCGTCCCCGGGCGGGGCGAGCGCCGCGCGCGCCAGGGTGAGGTTGCGCTCGGAGTTGATCATCACGCCGTCGGACTCCGACCACAGCGCCCCCGGCAGGACCACGTCCGCGTACGCGTTGGTCTCGGTGTCCGCGAACGCGTCCTGCGTGATCACCAGCTCGGCCCGCTCGAGGCCCTCGATCACGGTGCGCCGGTTGCCCACGGACGCGACCGGGTTGGTGCAGATCACCCAGCACGCCTTGATCTCACCCGCGGACATCCGCTCGAACATGTCCACCGTGCCGCGGCCCGTGGCGTCCGCGCGCAGGGTCCCGCGGTCCAGACCCCACGTGTCCTCGACGAACGCGCGGTCGTCGGCGTCCAGCGTGCTGCGCTGCCCCGGCAGTCCCGGGCCCATGTAGCCCATCTCCCGGCCGCCCATGGCGTTCGGCTGCCCGGTGAGCGAGAACGGCCCGCTGCCCGTGCGGCAGATCGCGCCGGTCGCCAGGTGCAGGTTGATCAACGCGTTCGTGTTCCACGTGCCGTGCGTGGACTGGTTCAGGCCCATCGTCCAGCACGAGACCCAGCTCCCCGCGCCCGCGATCAGCGCGGCGGCGGCCCGCAGGTCCGCCTCGGGGACACCCGTGAGCCGCTCGACGACGTCCGCCGGGTAGTCCTCGAGCATCGCCGCGAGCGCGTCCCAGCCGTCGGTGTGCTCCGCGACGAACTCCTCGTCGAGCCCGCCCGCCTCCACCACGAGCCGCAGCAGGCCGTTGAGCAGCGCGAGGTCCGTCCCGGGCCGCACCTGCAGGAACAGGTCGGCCTTGTCGGCGGTCGCGGTGCGCCGCGGGTCGACGACGATGAGCTTCGCCCCCGCCTTGACCCGGTCCAGCAGGCGCAGGAACAGGATCGGGTGGCAGTCCGCCATGTTGGCGCCGATCACCAGGAAGACGTCCGCATGGTCCAGGTCGTCGTAGGAGCCCGGCGGGCCGTCGGAGCCGAGCGACAGCTTGTAGCCCGTGCCCGCGCTGGCCATGCACAGCCGGGAGTTGGACTCGATCCACTGCGTGCGCACGTAGCCCTTGGCGAGCTTGTTGGCCAGGTACTGCGCCTCGAGGCTCATCTGGCCCGAGACGTAGAACGCGACGGCGTCGGGCCCGTGCTCGTCGATCACCGCACGCAGGCGGTCCGCCACGAGCGTGATCGTCTCGTCGAGGACAGCGGGTGCGGGCTCGGCGCCCCGCTCGGCGCGCACGAGCGCACGCGTCGCGCGGCCGCCCGCCGCGAGCATGTCCGCGCTCGTCGCACCCTTGGTGCACAGACGTCCCGCGTTCGCGGGGTGCGCCTTGTCCCCGCGGGCGCCGCGCGCGACCCTGCGGCCCTCGTCGTCGTGCCCGACGTCCAGGACGATCCCGCAGCCGACGCCGCAGTAGGAGCACACCGTCGTCACCTGCTCGAGCGACGGCGTGCTCCCCTGCGGAGCCGTGGTGGTGGTGGTCACTCAGATGACCGTCGCGCCGAACGACGAGCCGCGCCGGGAGTACACGGCCCACGTGACGACCGCCATCACGGCGTACATCCCGACGATCACCCACAGCGCGGCCTGGATGTTGCCCGTGGCCGAGGTCGAGGCGGCGAACCCGCGCGGGATGAGGAACCCGCCGAACGCCCCGACCGCCCCGGCGATGCCCAGGCAGCCCGCGGCCGCACGTGCACGGCGTGCGCGGTCGGCGTCGTCGGTCGCGCCGTGACGGAAGACCGCCGGGATCATGCGGTACACCGACCCGTTGCCGACGCCCGTGGCCACGAAGAGCACGAGGAACGACGCGAGGAACGCGCCGAATGAGTGGGCCCGCAGCGCGAAGATCGCGCTGACGGTGCCAGCCCCCATGACCGCGAACGCGGCGATGGTGACGCGTGCGCCGCCCAGCCGGTCGGCGAGCGTGCCGCCCAGCGGCCGCGCGACCGAGCCGACCAGTGCACCCAGGAACGCGATCGACAGCGTGACCTCGGGGAACGTGCCCTTGAGCAGCGTCGGGAACGCGCCCGAGAAGCCGATGAACGAGCCGAACGTCCCGATGTAGACGAACGAGATGATCCACGTGTGCCGCTGCCGCGCGGCCACGCCGTAGGACCGCGGGTCGGACTTCGCGTGCGACAGGTTGTCCATGAACCGCCACGCGAGCACCGCGGCCAGGATCGCCAGCGGCACGAACATCCAGCCCGCGCGCTCGAGGTGCACGGTCGCGGCGCCGACGATGACGAGCGGGACCGCGAGCTGGACCGCGGCGGTGCCGATGTTGCCGCCCGCCGCGTTGAGGCCCAGCGCCCGGCCCTTCTCCCGCTCCGGGTAGAAGAACGAGATGTTGGCCATCGAGGATGCGAAGTTGCCGCCGCCCAGGCCCGCGAGCGCGGCGACGCCCAGCAGCAGCGTGAACGACGAGTCGGGGTCCTGCACGACCACCGCGAGGCTGATCGTCGGGATCAGCAGCAGCAGCGCGGAGATGATGGTCCAGTTGCGGCCGCCGAAGATCGGCACCGCGAACGTGTACGGGATGCGCAGCGTGGCGCCCACGAGGCTGGGCACCGCGATGAGCCAGAACATCTGGTCGACCGTGAGCGCGAAGCCCGCGGCGGGCAGCTGCGGCACGACGATGCTCCACAGCGCCCACACGGCGAAGCCGAGGAACTCGGCGAAGATCGACAGGGTCAGGTTGCGCCGGGCGACGGACCGGCCGGCGGACGCCCACTGCTGCGCGTCCTCGGGGTTCCAGCCGTCGATCCAGCGACCGGGCCGGTGGGTCAGCGGTGCGCCCGCGGCGGGGGCGACGGTGGTGGTGGGTGACGTCGAGTCTGCGTCGACGGTCGCGAGCGACTGCGCCATGGGGGCCTCCGGGGCTCGGGTGGGGGCTCGGACAGCACCGACGCTAGGAATCGGATGTTTCCGCGCTCGTCGTCCCGCTGTTGCGTCGCGGGAACACTTCCCGCACGCGCCCGGGCCGCCCGGTGTGAGAAGCGCGGTGGCCGCGGGCCGGTACGCGACGCCTCGGACGACAAGGCCACGCACGTCAGCGCCGTGCGCGGTAGCGTCCCGGCCATGGGCAAGAAGCACGCGCGCGGCGGGCGGGACAAGATCTCGGACGAGGTCTACGAGGCCGAGCTGTTCCGGCTGCAGACCGAGCTCGTGAAGCTGCAGGAGTGGACGCGGTCCACGGGCGCCCGGATCGCCGTGGTGTTCGAGGGGCGCGACGCGGCGGGCAAGGGCGGCACGATCAAGCGCATCACCGAGTACCTGTCGCCGCGGACCGTGCGCATCGCGGCGCTGCCGACGCCCACCGAGCGCGAGAAGTCGCAGTGGTACTACCAGCGCTACGTCGCGCAGCTGCCGGCGGCGGGCGAGATCGTGCTGTTCGACCGGTCCTGGTACAACCGCGCGGGCGTCGAACGCGTGATGGGCTACTGCACGCCGCAGGAGCACGCGACGTTCATGCGGCAGACGCCCATCTTCGAGCAGATGCTGGTCGAGGACGGGATCCTGCTGCGCAAGTACTGGTTCTCGGTGTCCGACGCCGAGCAGCTGCGCCGGTTCAGGTCACGGCTGAGCGACCCGCTGCGGCAGTGGAAGCTGTCCACCACCGACCTGCAGTCGATCGCCAGGTGGGAGGACTACTCGCGCGCCAAGGACGAGATGATGGTCCACACCGACATCCCCACGAGCCCGTGGTTCGTGGTGGAGAGCGACATCAAGAAGCACGCGCGCCTGAACATGATCTCCCACCTGCTCTCGACCATCCCGTACGTGGACGTGCCGCGGGAGAAGGTCACGCTGCCCGACCGGCCCGCACCCTCCTCGGGCTACGAGCGCCCGCCCCGGGAGCTGTCCACGTACGTGCCGGACCACGTCGCGTCGCTGCTGGGCGACCGGGAGCGGGACCTGTGACGTGAGCGTGGGGCCCGCGCTGCGCGTGCGTGTGCCGACGCTGAGCCCGCCCGTGCGCGACTTCCTGCGCACCGAGGCCGGCTCCGCGGTGGTGCTGCTCGTCGCGACGCTCGTCGCACTCGTCTGGGCGAACTCGCCGTGGTCCGCCGCGTACGACGACCTGTGGCACCTGGGTGCCGGCCTGCACCTGGGCTCGTGGGCGCTCGACATGCCCCTGCACGCGTGGGTGAACGACGCGGCGATGGCGGTGTTCTTCCTCGTCGTCGGGCTCGAGATCTCCCGGGAGGCGACGCGCGGCGAGCTGCGCGACAAGCGCACGGTCGCGGTGCCGGCGCTCGGCGCGCTCGGCGGGCTGCTGGTGCCCGTGCTGCTCTACCTGGCCGTGACGGCGGGGACGGACGTGCAGCACGGGTGGGGTGTGGTGATGTCCACCGACACCGCGTTCCTCGTCGGGATCCTCGCGCTGTTCGGGCCCGCGTGCCCCGACCGGCTGCGGCTGTTCCTGCTGACGCTCGCGATCGTCGACGACATCGGGGCGATCACCGTGATGGCCGTGTTCTACACGGACCGCGTCGACGTCGCGGCGCTCGCCGCCTCCGGGGTGCTCGTGCTGGTGCTGCTCGCGCTGCGCTGGCTGCGCGTGTGGCGCCTGCTGCCGTACGCGGTGGTCGGCGTCGCGCTCTGGCTCGCGGTGCACGCCTCCGGGGTGCACGCCACGCTCGCGGGCGTCGCGGTGGGGTTGATCGTGCCCGCGACCGCGGCGCGCCGCGAGGACGTCGAGGCGGTCCGCGGCTACGCACGCGACCTGGTGGAGGAGACCACCGCGGAGCGCGAGCACCTCGCCGAGCTCGCCGCGCGCGCCGCCGTCCCCGCGAGCGACCGCATGCAGCGCATGCTGCACCCCTGGAGCGCGTACGTCGTCGTGCCGCTGTTCGGCCTCGCGAACGCGGGCGTCCGGCTCGACGCCGCCGCGCTCGGCGACGCGTCCGGCTCACGCCTGACCTGGGCCGTCATGATCGCGCTCGTCGTCGGCAACGCGATCGGCATCACCGGCGCCGCGACGCTCGCGATCCGCATGGGCCTGGGCGACCTGCCCGGACGCGTGCGCTACGGGCACCTGCTGGGCGGTGCGGTGCTGGCCGGCATCGGGTTCACCATCTCGCTGTTCATCGCGGGCCTCGCGTTCGACGACGAGCAGCACCTGACGCGCGCGAAGATCGGCATCCTCGCGGGCTCGCTGCTCGCGGCCGTCGTCGGCTCGCTCCTGCTGCGCTGGCTCGGCGAACGGCTCCCCCTGTGCTCACCGCCGTCCGCACCGCCGTCCGCGCTCCCGCCGCTCCCCTGGCGCGCACCCGGCACAGGTCCCGCTCCCGTGGACGCCGCCCAGAGCGCGCCGCAGGGGCCTTCGGTACCTCGCAGCGGCGGCGCGCGGCCCTAGGGTCGGGACGGGGGGCCTGGTCATCGGGGACCTCACCCCCGGACCGGCAGGGAGGGTGCTCGTGCATCAGACGGCGAAGCGGTGCGTGCAGTGGGCGGTGGGGCTGTGGCTGCTGGGTGCGGTGGTGCTGATCTACGGCGCACAGGCGTACGTGTGGCTGGCGGACGAGGTGGGCTCGGACGCGCAGGCCGGGCTCGACGCCGTCGACATCGTGCTGACGATCGCGCGTTCGGCTCTCTTCCCCCTGGGCGCGGTCCTGATCGGCGCCGCCGTGGTGATCCAGACGCTGGCCCCGGGTCTGCGGGCCACGTCGCCGGGGCTCCAGCCCGCACGGCTCGCGGACAAGGGCAGCCCGCAGCAGTGATCTCCGTGAGCCGGTGGCGACGAGGCCCCGCTCAGGCCAGGGGGTCGTCCGTGCCGTAGGACGGCACGCGCAGGCGGCGCGCATCCGCCGCGACGATCCGGTCGGCGGCGGCCCGGAGCGAGTCGACCGTGTCCGCACCGGCCCGCACCAGGCGCCCGGACAGCGCGTCCAGCTCGCCGTCGCCGAACGCCCGGACCAGCGCGACCACGTCGTCGAGCGACGTCCACGCGGTGCGCTGCGCGTGCACCGGCATCCCGGCCGTCATGTCGGTGGCCACCACGCCCGGCGCCAGGTCCAGCGTCCGGATGCCCCGGTCGCGGTACTGCGCGTCGAGCAGCGTGGTCAGCCGTGCGAGCGCCCCCTTGCTGATGCCGTACCCCGTGTACGACGACGAGCGCGAGTACCCGGCGCCCGAGCTGATCTGCAGCAGCCGCCCCGACCCGCGCACGAGCATGTCCGGCAGTACCGCGTGCGCCAGCAGCATCGGACCCCGCACGTTCGTCTCGACCACGCGCCACGCGTCCTCGACGTCGTCGTCGGCGAAGTCCGTCTCCGCATGCTCGATCACGCCCGCGTTGTTGACGAGCAGGTCGATGCCGCCCCACGCGCCCTGCAGGTCGGCCACCGCCGCACGCACCTGCGCCGCGTCGGTGAGCTCGGCCACCGCGACCACGGTGCGCGCACCCGACGAGCCCCGCGCGATCTCGTCGGCCACCGCGTCCAGGTGCGCCCGCGTCCGCCCGACGAGCCCGACGTCCCACCCCGCCGCCGCGAGCCCGAGCGCGATCCCGCGCCCGATGCCCCGCCCGGCCCCGCTCACCACGACCCTGCGCCCCACACCCATCCCCCCACCCTCCCACCCCCGACCTGGTACCTGTCCGCCAGCTCGGCGACCCTCGGGACGCCCCGCCGCCACCCCGACCCATCCCCACCCCCCGAACTGGTACCTGTCCGCCAGCTCGGCGGTGATGGGAGGGCGGGGCGGGGGCTGCCGCGACGGGGTGGGACGGCGCGCCTAGGGTGGGGCCGTGCTTCGCCTGGACTCCCCCTCGCCCTCCCCCACGGGCGGCACCACGGTCGACGAGGCCGCGCGCGAGGTCGCGGACGTGCTGGTCCCGCTGCTCGCGATCGCGGCCGGGTGCGTCGCCGCGTTCATCGTCGCGGCACTCGTCGCGGCCGTCGTCCGTCGCGTCGGCCACCGGACGACCGTCGCCGCCGACCTCACCCGCCGCTCGCGCCGCCCCCTGCGCGTGGTGCTGGTGGTGATCGCGGCCTGGGTCGCGCTCCTGGTCTCCACCGACGACGCGGGCTGGCGACGCGTGGCGGTGCACGGCCTGCTGATCGCGCTCATCGTGGCCGCGTCGTGGCTGGTGGGGACGCTCGCGTTCGTCCTCGAGGACGTCGCCGTGGCCCGGTACCGCGTGGACGTCGTCGACAACCAGCACGCCCGGCGCGTGCGCACGCAGGTGCAGGTGCTGCGCCGCCTGACGGTCGCGATCATCACGATCTGCGCCGTGGCGGGCGTCGCGCTGACGTTCCCCCAGGCGCGCACGTTCGGCGCGAGCGTCCTGGCGTCGGCCGGCGTGCTCTCCATCGTCGCGGGCCTCGCGGCGCAGAGCTCGCTGGCCAACGTGTTCGCGGGGATCCAGCTCGCGTTCACCGACGCGATCCGCGTCGACGACGTGGTGATCGTGCAGGACGAGTGGGGCCGCATCGAGGAGATCACGCTCACGTACGTCGTCGTGCACGTGTGGGACGACCGGCGGCTGATCCTGCCGTCGACGTACTTCACGACGACGCCGTTCGAGAACTGGACGCGCCGCGCCGCGGACCTGCTCGGCACGGTCGAGCTCGACGTCGACTGGCAGGTGCCCGTGGACCGCATGCGGACCGAGCTGACCCGGCTGCTCGAGGCGACGGACCTGTGGGACCGGCGCGTCGGGGTCCTGCAGGTCACGGACGCGGTGGGTGGTGTGGTCCGGGTGCGCGCGCTCGCCTCCGCAGTGGACGCGCCGACGCTGTTCGACCTGCGGTGCCACGTGCGGGAGGGCCTGGTGACGTGGCTGCAGGAGCACGCCCCGCAGGGGCTGCCCCGCAGCCGGTGGCAGTCCGTCCCGGGAACCGAGCCGGATGCCGCCCTCGAACCCCGTGCCGCGACGGGCGCGCTGCCCGCACCGGGGCGCTGGGCCGGGCCCGACGACACCGAGCAGCTCGAGTCGAGCAGCGACGCCCGGCTCTTCACCGGCAGCATCGATGCGCTGCACCGCTCGGAGGCGTTCCGGGGGCCCGGGCAGGACGTGATCGACGAGCGCGAGCAGCACGGCCGCGGGCAGGAGCGCTGACGTGGCGGACACGACCGTCGACCCGTCGCGGCACGTCTACGGGTCTCCTGAGGCGCCGGTCACCGTGCTCGAGTACGGCGACCTCGAGTGCCCGCACTGCCGCGCCGCCGCACCCGTGCTGCGTGAGCTGGTCGACTCCTCGGACGGGCGCGTGCGGCTGGTCTGGCGGCACTTCCCGCTGTTCGAGGTCCATCCCCACGCCCTGACCGCGGCGCTGGCCGCGGAGGCCTTCGCGGCGCACGGCCGCTTCTGGGATCTGCACGACGAGGCCTTCGCGCACCAGGACCGTCTGGCCGACCCGGACCTGCGCCGCTACGCCGCCGCGGCCGGCATCGACCCCGACGAGGTGGTGGGCGACGGCGCCCAGCGCTGGGCACCCGCCGTCGAGGCCGACTACCTCGCGGGTCTCGCGCACGACGTCCGTGGCACGCCCACGCTCCTGGTCGACGGCGCGCGCTGGACCGGCCACCTCACCGTGGCGGCACTGACCGCCGCGACCGCACCCCGCGCCTGAACCGCGGGCGGGCGACCGTGTGGGTGAGGGCGCCTAGGGTCCGGGCGTGGCGATGAACGGAGCGGACGAGGTCGTCGTCCGGCGACCTCTGGACTCGGCGGCGGCGCTCGCCTACCTGGTGCTGCACGCGGTCCCCGGCGTCGAGCGGGTGCGGGTCGAGGACGACGCGACCGCCGGGCTCGTCGAACGCCTCGTCCGCGGCCCCGCCGGGCCCGTGCGCCTCACGGTGCACGTGCGCCCCGACGAGCTGCGCCTGGTGACCTCCCGACCGGGCCCCGACCTGGTCGCGGTGGCCGAGCGGTGGTTCGGCGTGGGCGACGACCTCGCCGCGGTCGTCGCGCACCTGACAGCGGTTCCCGACGACCCGCTCGCGCGCCTGGTGCGCGAGCGCCCCCACCTGCGCGTACCCGGGCACGTCGACGCGTTCGAGGCGGCGGCACAGACCGTGCTGGGTCAGCAGGTCTCGCTCGCGGCGGCCCGCACGTTCACCGGCCGCCTCGCCGCCGCGCTCGGCGAGCCGCACGACGACCTGACGCAGTTCCCGGACGCGACACGCGTGGCCGCCGCAGATCCCGACGCGCTGCGCACCGTGCTGCGGGTGACGAGCGCACGCTCCCGCACGCTCGTGGCCCTCGCGCGGGCGTGCGTCGACGGACTGGAGCTGCGTCCGGGCGCCGACCCCGACGCGACCCGTGCTGGGCTTCTCGCGGTGCCGGGCATCGGACCGTGGACGGCCGACTACCTGGCGCTGCGGGCGTTCGGCGACCGTGACGCGTTCCCCGCGGGCGACCTGGTGCTGCGCCGCGCGATGGCGGTGCCCGACGCGCGCGCCGCGCACGCCCACGCCCGGGCGTGGAGCCCGTGGCGCGCGTACGCCGCACAGCACCTGTGGACCGCGGCCGCGTACGCACGCGTCACGCCGGCAGCAGCCACTTCTCCAGCACGACCACGTCGGCCTGCGGACGACCCTCGCGCTCCACGGGCGTGAACCACCCCGCGCGCAGCACGGCCAGCACGTCGGTCCGGCTCGCGTCGACCGCCACGCGCAGGCGCGCGTAGCCCGCGAGGGACGCGCTGCGCTCGAGCGCTGCGAGCGCGCGGCGCACGCGGTCGCGGCGGCGCCGTCCGGGCAGCGCCCAGACGCCGGTGAGCTCGGCGATGCGCTCGCCGTCAGCCGCATGCGCGAGCGCGGGGCCGACGGCGGCGAGGTGGTACGAGCCGCCCGCGACGGGCGCGTTGTCCTCGAAGACGAGAACGACGTCGTCGACGGGCCCACGCTGCTCGGGCACGACGACGGCCGGCCCAGGGGCACCCGCGATGCGGGGCGGCGCTCCGAGCAGCGGCGTGGGAGCGACGGGAAGATCGAGAAGCTGGGACACGGGTTCCTCCGGGGGCGCGCAGGGCGCCGGGCGGACGCGGGCGGCGTCACACGGGGTGGCTCAGGGGGGTGCGAGCCGCGCGGGCTCGGGGCGGCACGGCGTCGCCGCGTGCGGGCGGCGTCCTCGTGGCGCGAGGTCAGGCGGACCGGACGTGCGTCAGCGGCGACAACACCGGCCGGTCAGCGGTCGCGGCGCTCGCGCCATCGACTGCGCACGGGACGCGGCGGGATGCACCCGTCGTCCGTCCATCGTGCCGACCTCCTGTCGCGGCCGCCCGGTGCGGTCCGCCCGGCGACGCTAAGCGGGCGTCGCGAGAAAAGTCAACCAGTCGTATCAGCATTCGGGCGGGAGCAGACCGGGCGCGCAGACGGACCAGCCCCGTAGACGTATCGGGCCCGAAAGATCGGACGCCCCGCCTCCGGGCGGAGGCGGGGCGTCGCTACGAGGCGTCTCGCCGGCACGAAGCGTGGCGCACTCTGCAACCCTCACGGGCGGTCGGGCTCTCGCCTCGACCCTCGGCACACCGCGGACCTGCAACCGCGGTGGACCAATGATGGACCTGTCTTGACGATCGCGCATCCGGAACGGCGATCGGGTTCTTCCGGCTGCAGATGGGTCACGACATCGTCACGATCACGTCAAGCGCCGCGGCACGATGCATGCCCGGCCCTAACGTCGGGCCATGACTCCTCCTCGTGCTGGCCGGACTGGTGCGGTCGCACTCGTCGTCGCGCTCCTCCTCGCGGGGTGCTCGGGTGGTGAGGGCGACGCGCCGGGGGCGGGCGTCGACCGCGCGCCACAGCACGCGGCCGCGGCCGACGAGGCCGCGGCCGTGGAGGCGCCGAGCGCCGACGAGACCGAACGCCTCGTGATCCAGACCGGGTCGGTCTCGGTCACGGCCGACGACGCGCCGGCGGTCGCGTCCGAGATCGCGCGCTGGGTGGTCGCGCAAGGCGGACGCGTGGACTCCCGCTCGGAGACCGCCGCCACGGCCGACGAGACCGCGTGGGCCTCGCTCGTCGTGCGCGTGCCGGCACAGCGCGTGACGCCGCTGACGGACCGGCTGGCCGAGCTCGGCACGGTGACGGGCATCGACCTGACGTCGCAGGACGTCACGGGCACGGCGCAGGACCTGGACGCACGCATCCACGCGCTGGAGATCTCCGTGGACCGCATGGAGTCGCTCATGCAGGACGCCGGCTCGACCAAGGACCTCCTGACCGCCGAGTCGGCGCTGTCCGACCGTCAGGCCGAGCTGGAGAGCCTGCAGGCCCAGCGCGACCGGCTCGCGGACCAGGTGGCCCTGTCCACGCTCGAGATCAGCGTCGCGGGCCCCGGTGCGCTGCCCGCGACCGCCGAGCGCGGGACGTTCGCCACGGGCCTCGCGACGGGTTGGGACGCGCTCGTCTCGACCGTGGCGTGGCTGCTGGTGGCGCTCGGCGTGCTCCTCCCCTGGCTCGCGCTGCTCGCGGCAGGCACGCTCGTCGTGGTCGGCCTGCGCCGGCGCGCTCGCCGCCGCGCGGCTCCCTCACCTGCGCAGACACCCGCCGCATAGCGCGCGGGGCACGACGCGCCGGGATTGTCCGGACGCGTCGTCCGGACGGGCGAACGGCGCTCGACGAGCACGGACCGGCATCACCCGGTCGGCTCGCGCGGGCCTGCACGGGTCCCCCGTACGGTCGAACGACCGACCGCACCGGCGCGGGAGCTCGTAGGCGACCCGGGAGGAGCCCGACGTGAGCACCGCGCACAAGGACCCGCGCTGGCGCGAGGCCGAGCGGTTCGCGCAGCGGCACGCACGCCTCGTCCTGGCGCGCCTCGACGCGCGCGTCGCCGCCGCGGGTGAGGACGGCGCGCTCGACCTCGTCGGCGATGACCTCGCGGCCTTCGTCGAGCACCACCGCTCACCGGTCGGCCGCGAGACCGTGCAACGCCTGCACGCCGCGGCCGGTGGACGCACCGCGGTCTGCTACGCCCGCGCCGGCTACACCAAGATGGCCGTGCTGTGGGCCGACCAGCACGGCGTCGCGCTGTTCGGCTACACCGACGCCGGCCATGCGGCGCCGCTCAACGGCGCGGGTCACGCGCTGCAGACGCGCGCGCTCGAGGCGGCCGAGCAGCAGGTGCGCACCGCGGCCGCGGCGCTGACCCGGCACGTCGCGTCGCTGCGCGCCGAGCAGGAGCGCCTCGAGCGTGAGGCCCACGCGGCGGCCCTGCGTGCGCAGGAGCAGGACCGCGAGCAGGAGCGCCGTCGGCGTCGGCGGCGGGACCAGCACGAGGCCACGCTCGGCAGGGCGGTCTCGCTGCTGCTCGCGCTGCAGATCGACCCGATGGCCCTGCACGCGACCATCCAGCGGCTCACGCTCTCGACCGTGGTCCCCGCCGTGGCGGACTCGGCCGACCGGCTCTCGCTCGCCGAGCGACCGCACGCCGTGGGCCTGGTGCGCGCGATGTTCGACGAGGCCGCGGGCGCGCTCGAGGTCGCGACGCCGGACGCGGCACGGGAGAGCCCGCAGTTCCGCGCCGCGCGGCTCGCGGTGGACCGCGCCTACGACGCGCTCGACGTGGCCGAGGGCGCCGACGTGGCGGGCCATGCCACGCCCGACGACGTCGCGGCGGCGCTGCGGGACGCCGAACGGTGCTGGCGTGCGCTGGTGGCCGAGCTGGTGCGCTCGGACGCGGTGCCGCTGGTCACGGCGCCTCTCACCGCACCGGTGCCGCGCGTCCCGCAGCCGCGTCTGCGTGAGCACGGGTAGCCCATGGCCCACGGCCCGCCCTGGCATGATGCCCGGGTGGCCGACGACGAGGTAGCGCTGGACGAGCACACCCCGCCCCCGACCGACGCCGACCAGGTGCCGCCCGCGGGCAGACCGGAGCGGCCCGCAGCGCCGGTGTCTGCGCGCGAGACGATCACGCTGGCACCGACCACGCCGACAGGCACCGCGGCGTGGTGCGGGCCCGCCGTGGTCGCGGTGCTCGCGGCCGCCACGTACGTGGTGTTCTCGCTGCTGCAGTGGCGCCGGTTCGAGGTCCCGTCGTGGGACCTGGGGATCTTCACGCAGCTCGCGCGCCGGTACGCGGCGCTCGACGCGCCGGTCGTGACGATCAAGGGCGACGGCTACAACCTGCTGGGCGACCACTTCCACCCGCTGCTCGTCGCGCTCGGTCCCGTGTACGCGCTGTCACCGCACGCGCTCACGCTGCTGATCGCGCAGGACCTGCTGTTCGCCGCCTCGGTGTACGTGGTCGCGCGCCACGCCGTGCGCGTGCTGGGCGCGCTGCAGGGCACGCTCGTCGGCGCGGCGTACGCGGTGAGCTTCGGGATCGTGGGCGCCGTCGCGGCGCAGTTCCACGAGATCGCGTTCGCGGTGCCGCTGCTGGCGATCGCCCTGGTGGCGCTGCTGCGCGGGCGTTGGCTGGCCGCCGCGCTGTGGGTCGCGCCGCTGGTCTTCGTCAAGGAGGACCTGGGCCTCACGGTCGCGGTGTTCGGGCTGGTCATGTGGTGGCGCGCCCGCCACGGCAGCGACCGGCCGAGGCTGGGGCTGTGGCTCGCCGGCTGGGGGTTCGGCTGGGTGGTGCTGAGCACCGCCGTGCTGATCCCGCTCCTGAGCACGCGCGACCAGTGGGACTACGGTTCCCGGATCGACTTCGCCGGCATCGCGACGCACCCGTGGACCGCGGTCACGCTGCTGGTCGACGACGGCCGCAAGGTGCTCACGCTCCTGGTGCTGCTGGGGATCACGGGCCTGATCGGCGCACGCTCGCCCGTGCTGCTGATCGCGGTCCCGACGATCGTCTGGCGCTTCTGGGCGGACAACGACTCCTACTACGGCTTCACGTGGCACTACTCGGCGGTGCTCATGCCGATCGCGTTCGCGGCGCTGCTCGACGGCGTGCTCCTGGCCCGCAGATCGCCCCGGGAGTGGCTGCGCCGCTACTCGATGGCCGCCGCCGCGGTGGCCGTCGCGGTCGCGGTCCTCATGGTGCCGCGGCTCGACATCGCCCGCCTCGGGCGACCCGCGGACCTGTGGGCGCACTCGACCCGGGAGGCCGAGTCGCGCGCGGTGCTGGCGGCGATCCCCGACGACGCGAGCGTCGAGACCGACATCGGGCTCATGAGCTACCTGGTCGACCGCACCGACGTGTTCTACGTGGGCAACGAGGGCAACCCCGCCCCCGACTTCCTGCTGATCGACGCGTACAACGGTGGGTGGAACCCCGCGCCCGTCGACGCCGCGGCGTACGCGCAGGAGCGCCACCCGGGCAGCACGTACACGCTGGTCTACGACGCGGGGGGCTACCAGCTCGCGCAGCGCGTCGCCGGCTGAGGTCGCACCCGGCGGGCCGGCCGACCCGCGCGCGACGTGCTCCT
This sequence comes from Cellulomonas gilvus ATCC 13127, assembly GCF_000218545.1. Taxonomy (NCBI): domain Bacteria; kingdom Bacillati; phylum Actinomycetota; class Actinomycetes; order Micrococcales; family Cellulomonadaceae; genus Cellulomonas; species Cellulomonas gilvus. Next base: position 1,101,022 of record NC_015671.1, on the reverse strand, counting down.
GCGACCCGGCCCGAGACACTCGTTTGCTCGTGTGGGTGGCCTCGGGGATCGTCGTCCCGTGACCACACCGACCACCGCCCCGGCGCCCGCGGGTCGCATCACCGCCATGTATGTGATGCTCGCGCTCATCTGGGGCTCGAGCTTCCTGCTCATCAAGGTCGCGCTCGAGGGCCTGTCCCCCACGCAGGTGGTGCTCGGCCGCATCGTGCTCGGGGCGCTCGCGCTGCTCGTCGTCGCGCTCGTCATGCGCAAGCCGTGGCCGCGCGGCCGACGCGTGTGGGGCCACCTCGTCGTGCTCGGCGTGCTGCTGTGCGTGCTGCCGTTCCTGGCGTTCGCGTGGGCGGGTCAGCACCTCGCGTCGGGGCTGTCCTCGATCCTCAACGCGACGACGCCGCTGATGACGGCCGGTGCCGCGGCCGCGTTCCTGCCCAACGAGCGCCTGACGCGGCGGCAGGGCGTCGGGCTCGCGCTGGGCGCGGTGGGCGTCGTCGTCATCGTCGGCCCGTGGACCTACCTGGGCGAGCTCGCCGAGGCCGCACCCCTGCCCGCGGTGCTCGCGTGCCTGGGCGCCACGGCCTGCTACGGCCTGGGGATGACCTACCTGCGGCGCTTCGTGACGCCGCTGCGCCTGCCCGCCGAGACCGTGGCGGCGGGCCAGGTGGGGTCCGCGGCGCTCGTCACGCTCGCGCTGGCTCCGCTGGTCGCACGCGAGCCGGTGGCGCTCTCGACGTCGGTGATCGTGGCCACCGTGCTCCTCGGTGTGCTGGGCACGGGCATCGCCTACGTCTGGAACACCCAGGTGGTGGGCGCCTGGGGCGCGCAGCGGGCCTCCACCGTCACCTACCTGACCCCCGTCGTCGGCGTGGCGCTCGGCATGGCCGTGCTCGGCGAACGGCTCCAGTGGCACGAGCCGGTGGGTGGCGTGCTCGTCGTGATCGGCGTGATCGTCGCCCAGGGCGCGCTGCGCAGGCGCGTGCGGCGCTCGTCACAGCCCACTGATTTGGACACCGTGCGGCTCTGACGTAAGGTTGTGGACACCGACGCGGGGTGGAGCAGCTCGGTAGCTCGCTGGGCTCATAACCCAGAGGTCGCAGGTTCAAATCCTGCCCCCGCTACTTGATCGACGAAGGCCCCTTCGCTCTCACGAGCGAAGGGGCCTTCGTCATGTACGGCTCCCCGCACACGACGCTCGATAGCATCCAGCGCGCCGTGCCGAGCACACGGTGGGCGAGGCGAGGGAGGACCGATGGCAGTCGTGGACGACGCGCTCTACGTCGACGGGCACCGGGTGCCGGCGCCGGCGACCGCGCGGGGCGGCGATCCCGAGCGGGGCGCGCTGGCGTGGATCGGCCTGCTGCGGCCCACCGACGACGAGCTGGCCGCGATGGCCACGCGGTACGACCTGCACCCGCTGGCGGTCGAGGACGCGGGCAAGGGCCACCAGCGCGCCAAGCTCGAGCGGTACGGGCAGACGCTGTTCGTGGTCCTGCGGCCCGCCTGGTACCACGACGACGACGAGAGCGTGGAGTTCGGCGAGGTCCACCTGTTCGTCGGCCCGGACTTCGTCGTGACCGTGCGGCACGCCGCCCGTCCGGACCTCACGGCCGTGCGGACGCGCCTCGAGGCCGACCCGGAGCTGCTGCGGCTCGGCTCAGAGGCGGTCCTGGCGGCCGTCATGGACGAGATCGTGGACAGCTACGCGCCCGTCGTCACGGGCCTGCAGGGCGACATCGACGAGATCGAGGACGACCTGTTCGACGGCGAGGTCGACCCGGCGTCGTCGAAGCGCATCTACCAGCTGCTCTCGGAGGTGATCGGGGTCCAGCGCGCGATCGGGCCGCTGCCCGAGATGCTCGACGCGCTGCTGCGCGGTGCGGCGAAGTACGGCACCGACGAGGAGATCCAGAACCAGCTGCGCAACGTCCTGGACCACGCGATCCGCGTGACCGAGCGCGCGGACACGTTCCGCACGCTGCTGGAGAACGCGCTCACGCTGCACTCGACCCTCGTGATGCAGGAGCAGAACGACGCGATGCGCGAGCTCGCGGCGGCCAGCCTCGCGCAGGGCGAGGAGAGCCGGAGCCTGACGCAGGCGTCGATGGACCAGAGCGAGGAGGTCAAGAAGATCTCCTCCTGGGCCGCGATCCTGTTCGCCCCCACCCTGGTCGCCTCGGTGTACGGCATGAACTTCGAGCGCATCCCCGAGCTCGGGTGGGCGTGGGGGTATCCGTTCGCGCTGGTGCTCATGGTGGTGCTCGGGGTGTGCCTCTGGGCGGTGTTCAAGCGCCGCCGCTGGCTGTGACGCGGCGGCCCTACGGTGGGGGCGTGCAGCGACCGACGATCGTGTTCCCCGGCGGCGAGCCCGCCCTGGCTGCGCACTTCGCGCACGGGCCGCTCGCGGACCGACTCAGGGCCCGCGGTGAGGTGGTGGTGCACCAGGACCTGCCGGATCCCGACGAGGCCGCCCGACGACTCGTGGGCGCGCAGGTCGGGCTGCTCGGCACCCACCTGAGCACCGCGCACCTGGCGGACCTCGCGGGCCGCACCCGCCTGCTCGCATTCACGGGCACGGGCGCCGCGAGCTACGTGGACCTCGACACGTGCCGCAGCCTGGGTATCACGGTCACCAACGTCACCGGATACGGCGACCGCGCGGTGGCCGAGCACGCGCTCGCGCTCCTGCTCGCGGCGCTGCGCGGCGTGGTGACCGGGGACCGCGCGGTGCGCGCGGGCGACTGGACCGGCGCCGCCGGCCCCGAGCTCGCGGGCTCGACGGTCGCCGTGATCGGCGCCGGGGCGATCGGGCGGGCGTTCGCGCGGATCCTGGCGGCGCTCGACGCGCACGTGCTCGTGGTGGACCCCCGGCCCGTGGAGGACCTCGCCGCGCTCGCGGGGCCGGACGCGCGCCAGGTGGACCTGCGCGAGGCGTTCGCGACAGCCGACGCGGTCAGTCTGCACCTGCCGCTGCTCCCCGCCACCCGCGGGCTGGTCACCGCCGAGGTGCTCGACCTCCTGCGCCCGGGCGCGGTGCTGGTGAACACGGGACGGGCCGAGGTCATCGCCCCGGGAGCGCTGGCTCGACGGGCGGCGCGCGGCGACGTGCGCATCGCGTGCGACGTGTTCGACCCCGAGCCGCTGCCCGCCGACGACCCCCTCCTGGCGGTGCCCGGCGCGGTCCTCACACCGCACCTCGGCTTCCGCACCCCGCAGGCCCTCGCGCGGATGGCCACCGGCGCGGTCGAGTGCGTCGAGGCGTTCCTGGACGGCCGCCCGCTGCGCGTCGTGACCTGAGCCGGGAGGCGCCCGGCGAGGTCAGGCCTCGAGCACGGAACGCGCGGCGTCGATCGAGGCGAGCGCGGCTGCGGGGTCCACGCGGACGAGCGCGAAGGCCGCGACGACGAGCGCGGTGCACGTCTCGGCGAGGCGGTCACGCTCGTCGGCGGGCAGCCCCGGCAGGTGTGCCGCCACACCCCGGCCGAGAGCGTGCCGCAGGTCGGCGCGGTAGGCGGCGATGGTCGCGCGCACGGCCTCGTCGTGCGCGATGGGCGCGCCCGCGGCGTTGATGAGCAGGCAGCCGTGGGTCGCGACGAGCGAGCCGGGCCGGGCCAGCGCGTCCCGCAGCCCGGCCAGGTAGTCGAGCACCGCGTCGGGTGCGACGACGTCGGCGACGAGCGGGCGCAGGAGCGGCTGAACGACGTCGGCGAGGTAGCCGGACACGGCCGCGTCGAACAGGCCCCGCTTGGAGCCGAACGCGTGGTAGATGCTCGACCGGCTCAACCCGGTCGCGCGTTCCAGCTCCGGCAGCGACGCGTCCGCGTAGCCGTGCGCCCAGAACACGCGCAACGCCGCTCCGACGGCCTGCGCCGTGTCGAACGTCTGGACCCGCCCCATCACACCTCCCGTTTGCGTACCGACTGATCCACTATATAGTGGACTGGTCGGTACACAACTGGAGGTCGGCACCATGGTCGTCGTCGGACTGGCGCTCGCCGCGCTCGCCGCGCTCGTGCACGTCTACATCTTCTGGCTCGAGTCGATCGCCTGGACGGGCGAGAAGGCCCGCGCGACGTTCGGGCTGCGCTCGGCCGAGGAGGCCGAGACGACGCGCGCGCTCGCGTTCAACCAGGGCTTCTACAACCTGTTCCTGGCGGTCGCCGTCGTCGTCGGGATCATCGTCGTCGCCGCAGGGTCCACCGCGGTGGGCGCGACGCTGGTCTTCACGGGCGCGGGTTCGATGGTCGCGGCCGGCCTGGTGCTCCTGCTCTCGGACCGCAGCAAGACGTCGGCCGCGCTCAAGCAGCTCGTGCTCCCGCTGCTCGGGGTCGTCGCGCTCGCGATCGGCCTGGCGGCCTGAACCGTCAGGACTGCGCGATCAGGTCGGACAGCCCGTCGGCGAACGTGACACTCGCCGCGGCCGGGTCCTCGAGGTAGCCGCCGACCATGGCGCCGTCCCGCAACGTCATCCAGCGGCGCGCGGCGGCGGCCGGGTCGGGGTGGTCCGCCGCCGCGAAGGCCGCGGCCACGGACGACTCGAGCCAGCGACGGTGCTCCCGGACCGCTCCCCGCACCGTGCTGCCGGGGTCCGGGTACTCCGCCGCGGCGTTGATGAACGGGCAGCCGCGGAACCCCGGCCCGCAGACGCGCCGCCCGAGCTCACCGGTGAGCGCGCGCAGCCAGGCCACCGCTGCGGCACGCTCGCGCGGCGGGTCGCCCACCTGCTCCCGCACCGCCCGGTCGGTCGCCTCGAGGTACGCGACGACGAGGTCGTCCTTGCCCGGGAAGTGGCGGTAGAACGTCGCGCGCGTGACCGAGGCCTCCCCCACCACGCGGTCCACGCCGACCGCGCGCACACCCTCCGCGTAGAACAGCGCGGACGCGGTGCGCAGCAGGCGGTCGCGTGCCACCGAGGCGCGCGCGGCACCCTCGTCGTCGGTCATGGTCCGACCGTAGCCGGGCTGCGTGCTTGACATCCGCGCTCCCGTGCGGTGAGGTGGCGACATCAGAGAGAACGATCGTTCTTTCTCCTACGAGGAGGATGCCACATGGCCGCCGTCTACACCGCCGTCGCCACCGCCACCGGAGAGGGCCGCAACGGCCGCACCGAGACCCCGGACGGCCTGATCGCGCTCGACCTGGCGGTGCCCACGGAGATGGGTGGCCCGGGTGGCGGCGCCAACCCCGAGCAGCTGTTCGCCGCCGGCTACGCGGCGTGCTTCCACTCCGCGCTCAAGATGGTCGCGCGCCAGCAGGGCGCCACGTTCACCGACTCCGCGGTCACGGCCGAGGTCGGCATCGGCCCGAACGACGCGGGCGGGTTCGCGCTCGAGGTCACGCTGCGCGTCGAGCTCGGCGGCATCGACCAGGCGGCCGCCGAGGCGCTCGTCGCGGGCGCGCACCAGGTGTGCCCCTACTCCAACGCCACGCGCGGCAACGTCCCGGTCCGCCTGGAGACCGTCACCGCGTGACCTCCGGTCGGCCGCGGCGCGCTCGGGTGCCGCGGCCGATCACCGGGAACCGCTCGGCGTGCGGCGGCCGACGGGTGGGGACACGATGCGGTCATGCCCCCCGGCGTGCCCGGCCCGCACGCGCGACCGCCGCGTGGGCCGCGGTGGCCGTGGTCGGCGGCTGCGCGCTGGGCCCCGGGTCCGCCGACGGGTACGAGGCCCGCACGCTGACCGACCCCGTCGACGAGGCGGCCTCGGCCGTCGCCACGGGCACGCTCGTCGTCGAGCTCGCGGTGCGCGACCGGGCGTTCGCGACCGTCGCCGACACCGCGCTGCTGGACGCGATCGGCGATGCGGGCGGCGCCCAGAGCACGCTCGCCGCCGACGTCCCCCGGGACCCGCCGCTCGTGGCGGCCCGGCACGAGGCGGTCGTCGCGGTCGCGCAGGCCGTCGCGGCCCTCGCGGACGCCCGCGCCTGGGTCAACCGGACCGCGGACCGGGACGCCGCCGAGGTGCTGGACGAGCTGAGCTCCGCGGCGGACGCGCTCGATGCAGCCGTCGCACGTGCGGAGCGCGCATGACCTCCACCACGGAGCGCGGGAGATCCCGGTGAAGCGGCTCGTCGCCGTGGCGCTGGGCATCCTCACCGCGATCGGCGGGTTCGTCGACATCGGCGACCTGGTCACCAACGCGGTGGTCGGTGCGCGGTTCGGGATGTCGCTCGCGTGGGTCGTCGTGGTCGGGGTCGTCGGCATCTGCCTGTTCGCGCAGATGTCCGGCCGCGTCGCTGCGGTCAGCGGACGCGCGACGTTCGAGGTCATCCGCGAACGCCTGGGCCCGCGAGCCGGCGGGGCCAACCTGATCGCCTCGTTCGCGGTCACGGTGCTGACCCTCACGGCCGAGATCGGCGGCATCGCGCTCGCGCTGCAGCTCGCGAGCAGCGTCGAGCCCCGGCTCTGGATCCCGTTCGCGGGCCTCGCGGTGTGGCTCGTGCTCTGGCGCGTCAAGTTCTCGGTGCTCGAGAACGTCACGGGGCTGCTGGGCCTGACGCTCGTCGTGTTCGCCGTCGCGCTGGCTCAGCTGGGCCCGGACTGGGGCGCGCTCGTCGACCAGGCGGTGCGCCCGTCGATCCCCGCGCAGGAGCCGGCGCCGACGTACTGGTACTACGCAGTCGCGCTGTTCGGCGCCGCGATGACGCCGTACGAGGTGTTCTTCTTCTCCTCGGGCGCACGCGAGGAGCGCTGGACGACGAAGGACCTCGCGACGTCCCGCGCCAACGTCCTGGTCGGCTTCCCGCTCGGCGGGGTGCTCTCGCTCGCGATCGCGGGCTGCGCGGCGGTGGTCCTGCTCCCCCGGCAGATCGACGTCACGTCGCTGTCCCAGATCACGCTCCCGGTCGCGATCGCCGGCGGGAAGCTCGCGCTCGCGCTCGCGATCCTCGGCATCGTCGCCGCGACGTTCGGCGCCGCGCTCGAGACGGCGCTGTCCACCGGGTACACGCTCGCGCAGTTCTTCGGCTGGTCCTGGGGGAAGTTCCACCGGCCTGCGGAGGCCGCGCGGTTCCACACCGCCATGGGAGTCGCCGTGCCGCCATGCTCCTGAGTGACCTGCTCGACCGGCGCGTGACGGACGCGGAGGGCCGCGCGCTCGGGTTCGTGGTCGACGTCCGCCTGGTGCTCGACGGACCGCTCGACGGTCTGCTGGCGGCGCCGCGCCTGCACGGCGTGCTGGTCAGCCCGCGCACGGGCTCGTCTTTCCTGGGCTACGAGCGCACGGGCGAGAGCGCGCCCGCGCTGGTCGCGTGGTGGCTGCGGCGTCGCCACCGCGGCACGTTCCTGGTGCTCTGGCCGGACGTCGAGGAGGTCGACGACGTCCTGCGCCTGCGCGCGGACCACACCCGGTGGTCCGCGGCGCTGCCGCAGCGGTGAGCGGTCAGCGGTCAGCACCCTCCACCACCGTCCGCGCGAGCACGTGAAGCACGCGCAGCGCCGAGACCTCCGGGGCCAGGCCCGCGGCGTCGTGCAGCTCGTCCAGGCGGCGCTGGTACGCGCGGTCGTCCGCGGTCAGCAGCTCCCGCAGCGGGAGCAGGAACAGCCCGACGATGCCCGTGATCGCGTCGACCACCGCGGGTTCGAGGATCGGCACCAGGTGTGGGCGCTTGCGCGCGAGCAGCACCGTCGCGGCCGTGGTGCCGATCCCGCCGACGCTGGTCAGCAGGCGGTACGCGCGTTTGGGCGTGAGCACCGACTCGACCTGCTCGACGCTGAGATCGGCGAACGCGACGTCGGTGGGCAGGCGCGCCAGCAGCCAGCTCAGCTCGTCGCGGTGGTCCACCAGGATCGCGAGCGCCGCGTCGCCCGGGATCACCACACCCAGCGTGCCCGCGGCGACCAGGTCCTCGGGCGTGATCTCGTCGGGGTGCGCGCCGATCTGGCCGATGCGTTCGAAGTAGCCGCCGGGTCTCCCCGCGGGCCGCGGGGCGAAGTAGGCGCGGAGCAGGTCGACCGCCTCGACGTGCCCCGCCGGGCTCAGCAGACGGGCGAGCCGTGGGACCGGCTGGAGCATCGTCACCTCCGTGCAGCACGTCGTCGTGCGGGTGCGCCCCACGCTACGTCGCACCTCCGCGCACGGCACTGCGCGGCCGGGTGAGGTCGCCCGGACGGCGCAGGGCCCCGCTGGTCGGCGGGGCCCTGCGCCGCGGGTGTCGCCGTCAGTCGTGCGGCGTGAGATCCGCGGTCGGGACGTGGTGCCGCCGCTCGAGCCGCGCACCCTCCACGTCGACGTCGGGCATGACCCGGTCGATCCACGTGGGCAGCCACCACGCCTCGTCGCCGGCCAGGTGCATGACCGCGGGCATGATCAGCATGCGCACCACGAACGCGTCGAGCAGCACCCCGAACGCGAGCGCGAACCCGAGCGGCCGGATGACCGCCAGGTGGGAGAACATGAACCCGCCGAACACCGAGACCATGATGATCGCGGCCGCCGTGACCACGGCCCGGCCCGCGTGCAGGCCCTCCATGACGGCGCGCCGCGCGGGCGCCCCGTGCGCGTAGGCCTCACGCATGCCGGACGTCAGGAACAGCTGGTAGTCCATGGCCAGGCCGAACAGGATGCCGACCAGCAGCGTGGGCAGGAAGCTGAGCACGGGTCCGGGGTTGCTCACGCCGAACACGTCGGCGAGCCAGCCCCACTGGTACACCGCGGTCACGCCACCCATCGCGGCGAACAGCGAGAGCACGAACCCGCCGGTCGCGACGATCGGCACCAGGAAGGACCGGAACACCGCGATCAGGATGAAGATCGACAGCCCGATCACGACCGCGAGGTACACGGGCAGCGCGTCCGCGAGCTTCTCCGAGATGTCGATGTTCGCGCTCGCGTTGCCGGCGACCGCGAACGTGCCCCGGCCGCCGTCGACCGCCGTCGCGCGCAGCGTGTGCACCAGCTCGGTGGTCGACTCGCTGTCCGGGCCGTCGGCGGGGATCACCTGGAAGACGAGCACGCTGCGGTCGTCGTTCGTGCCCACGGGGGCCACCGCGACGACGTCGTCGGTCGCGGCCAGCTGTCCGCCTATCCGGGCCTGCGTCGCGACGAGCTCGTCCTCGCCCACCCCACCGGGCACGTCCGCCACGACGACGAGCGGCCCGTTGACCCCCGCGCCGAACGCGTCGGAGACCGCGGCGTACGCGCGGTACTGCGTGGAGTCCGCGGGTTCGGACGCACCCGTCGGCAACCCCAGCCGCATCGACGTCGCGGGGATGGCGACGACGGCCAGGACCCCGATCCCGACGAGGATGCTCACCCACGCGCGGCCGTTCGACATCGGCTGCGCGGCCTCGTGCGCCACCGGCGCGGTCGCCTCGTCGCGGTGCTTGCGCGGCAGGATCCGCCGGCCGAGCAGGCCGAGCATCGCGGGCGTCAGCGTGATCGCGACGAGCACGGCGACCGCGATGCTCGCCGCCGCCACGGTGCCCATCAGGCCGAGGAACGGGATGCCCGTGAGGTTGAGGCCCAGCAGCGCGATGAGCACCGTTGCCCCCGCGAACACCACGGCGTTGCCGGACGTGCCGTTGGCCAGCCCGACGGACTCGTGCACGTCCATGCCCGTGCGCAGCTGGCGGCGGTGCCGGTTGAGGATGAACAGCGTGTAGTCGATGCCCACGGCGAGACCGAGCATCGCGCCGAGCACGGGCGTCACCGACGTCATGACGACCGCACCCGAGAACGCCATGGCGCCCGCGGCGGCGACCCCCACGCCGACGAGCGCGTTCAGCAGCGGCAGCCCGGCGGCCACGAACGTGCCCAGCATGACGACGAGCACGATCGCGGCCACCAGGACGCCGATGGCCTCCGCGGCGCCGCCCAGCGAGATCGCGCCCTGGGCGATCTCGGTCGAGTAGTCGGCCGTGACGCCCTCGGGCAGCGCGCCGTCGACCGCGGCCGTGACCGCCTTCTTGGTGGCGTCCGGGATCTCGTTGGACGGCAGCTCGAACACCACGGTCGCGACCGCGACGGAGCCGTCGGTCGACACCGTCCGGATCTCGGCGGCCATGTCGAGCAGCGCGCGGCCGTCGGCGAGCTGCGCGGCCTTGGCCTCGAGCTCGGCACGGTTGGCGTCGAGCTCCTTCTGCCCCGCGTCCAGCTGCGCACGCTGCTCGTCGAGCTGCGCCTGCGCTGCCGTGGTCTGCGCGTTCTCCCCCACCCGCTCGACGGTCGCGTCGAGCTCGGCCTGCCCGGCCTCGAGCTGCGCGCGGCCGTCGTCGATCTGCTGCTGGCCCGCGTCGAGCTGGGCCCGCCCCTCGTCGACCTGGGTCTGGCCGTCGGTGACCTGCTGGGCCTGCTCGGCCAGCTGTGCACGCGTCGCGAACGGGTCCGCCACCTGCACGACCCCGTCGATGCCGCCGACCTCGGCGAGCGCGGCGCTGATGCCCGCCTGCTGCTCGTCGGTGAGCTCGGAACCGTCCGAGCTCTGCAGCACCACACGCCCCACGGCGCCGCTCGCGGACGGGAGCTCCTGCTCGAGGCGGTCGGTCACCTCCGCGGTGGGGGTCCCGGGGATCGTGATGGCCTCGCTGAGCGTGCCCCCGAACCCGAGGAAGCCGCCGACCGCGAGTCCGAGCGCCAGCACCCAGGCACCGATGACCAACCAGGCCCGGCGGGCCGCGAACCGGCCGATCCGGTAGAGCAGTTCTGCCATGTCGAGTCCTCCTGCCCGGGCATGCCGGGACCGTGCGGGTGTGCGGGTGGGGGCGCCGTCGCCTCCGGCATCGTAGGTCGAAAGTTGATGACGGTCATCCGCTTGTCGCGTACGGGCCGTTGTGATGTTGATCCCACCTATCCGGTTCCGACTACCCTGTGCGCATGACCAGCCCGGCGAGCACCCCCCGCGGCCCGCTGCGCCGCGACGCCGAGCGCAACCGCGAGCGCATCGTCGCCGCGGCGCGCGAGCTGTTCGCCGACCAGGGGCTCGGCGTGGGCTTCAACGAGATCGCGCGGCACGCGGGCGTCGGGGTCGGCACGGTGTACCGCCGGTTCGCCGACAAGCACGAGCTGCTCGAGACAGCGTTCGCCGAACCCCTGCGGGACGTGCTCGCGGTGGCCGACGAGGCGTCCCGCGCCGAACCCGCGTGGGACGGGCTGGTCCAGCTCCTCACGCGCGTGACCGAGCTGCTCGTCGAGAACATCGGGCTGCGCGACCTCGCGCTGGGCGGCTACGACGACCTGGGCCCCGTGGTGGACGACTCGATCGGCCGGATCACCGACGAGCTCCTGCAGCGCGCGCGCGCCGAGGGAGACCTGCGCGCCGACGCACGGGGCAGCGACGTGCTCGTCCTGCTGTGGCTGGTCACGGAGCTCGCGACGCACACGGTGGACGTCCAGCCCGAGGCGTACCGCCGGTACCTGCACCTGCTGCTGGAGGGCCTGCGCGCGCGGCCCGCGGACGCCGCGCTCGAGCCCCCGCTCACCGACGCGCAGGCGCTGGAGGTCTCGCGGCGCTGGGCCGACCACTCGTCGCGCGCGCGCCCCCGCACGACCTGACCCCGGAACCCGGTGCACCCACCGCCGGCGGTGCGGACACTTCGGGGTGTGAGCGACGACCTGACCGACGACGAGGCGCTGTGGCGCGCCGCGTGCGCGGGCGACGGCGAGGCCTTCGGGCAGCTGTTCGACCGGCACCACGCCCGCGTGCGCCGGCATGCGGCGCGCCTCGTGCCCGACCCGGCCGACGTCGAGGACGTGGCGGCGACCGCGTTCCTCGAGCTGTGGCGGCTGCGTGACCGGGTCCGGCTGGTGCGCGGCTGCGTGCTGCCCTGGCTGCTGGTGACCACCACCAACGTGGCGCGCAACGCGAGCCGCAGCACGCGGCGGTACCGCGCGTTCCTCGCCCGGCTCCCCCGGCCTGCGGCCGAGCCGGATGCCGCGCAGAGCGTGCTCGACCGCACGCTCGACCGGCCGTGGTCCGACGCGCTGGCCACGCTGTCCGCGCGCGACCGCCGGCTGGTCGCGCTGGTCGTGCTGGACGGGCTCCCGCTCGCCGACGCGGCCGCCGTGCTCGGGCTGACCCCGTCGGCCGCCAAGTCCCGCCTGCACCGCGCCCGCGCACACCTGCGTGACGCGTGGGTCCCCGATCCGACCCCCGACCTCCAGGAGGCACCGCGATGAGCACCACCCAGGTCACCCCGGCCGAGCACCACCAGGCGCTGCGCGGCGCACTCGTCGCGCACGTCGCCGCGCACAGCCCTCGGCGTCGCACGGCGCGCCGCTGGGCGCTGACCGGCGGCGCGCTCGCGCTCGGGCTCGGCGGTGCGACCGCCGCGGCCGCGGGGCTCGGCGTGCTCCCGGGCGCGGACCGCGTCACCGCGCTCGCCGACCCGGTGCACGTGACGGCGCAGGGCTCACGCGTGGTCGAGCTCGGCACCGCGCCCGCGGACGCGACGCACGTCGACGCCGAGATCCGCTGCCTGACGGCGGGCCGGTTCACGTTCGCCGACGGCGCCGGGGGCGCGTGCGCGGCAGGCGAGGAGATCGGCTACAGCCTGCCGATCGAGGGCTCGTCCACGCGGATCGACGCCGACTCGCTGCGCTGGGAGGGCACGTTCACCTACGCGCGGCACGACGTGACCCCGCTGGGTGTCAACGCCGACGGCGACACGTTCGGCATCGAGGCGCCCGGCCGGCCCGTGCCGGACCTCGTCGCGGTCGTCGCGACGAACGGTGCCGAGGGGTACGCGTACGCGCGGGACCTCGCCCCGAGCCACGAGCCGACCAGCCCGGCCGACGCCCTCGCGTGGCAGGAGGAGCACGGCGACGACGTCCGCCGCATCCCCGTGTACCTGTCCGACGGCCGGACCGAGGTCGGCGAGTTCGTCATCACTGCCGGCTGAGCGTGCGACGTGCCGGGCGCGGGCGCACCCCGCCCGGCACGTCGCGCGGGGGGCGTCAGCGGTGCGAGATCCGCACCGGCACCGAGCGGCTCGTGACCAGTCCGTCGTGGCCCGTGACGACCACCTGGAGCACCGCGGGCCCGGCCGCGTACCGGCGCGCGTCGAGCGTCACCGCGGGCCGCGACCCCGTGCGCGTGAAGCTCGCGAGCACCTGGTCGTCGCGGACCAGGGAGAACACGGTCTGCCGCGGCTCGTCCTGCAGCACCACGCGCACCGTCCGGTGGCCCCGGAGCACCGCGCCGTCCGCCAGCCCGATCGACCGGATCACCGGGGCACCCGGGGCCGGGGCGTCGGGATCGAGGCGCAGCGCGTCCCGCATGGTGAAGAACAGGTCGGTCTGGTCCGTCAGCCCGACGACGTTCGCCGCCCACGGGCCGTAGGCCGCGACGCGCACCTGGCTGCCCGTGTGGTCCTGCGAGCCGCCCACCTCGGCGGTGCCGTACGCGACCGTCATGGGCTTGCCGTCGGCGGTGGTCAGCGTGCGCGTGAGGCCGGGCGTCGTGGTGCCCGGGTACACGATCTGGCTCGAGTGCGCGTGGTCGGCGGTCACGACGACGAGCGTGTGCCGGTCCTGGCGGGCGAACGCGAGCGCGGCCTGCACGGCCTCGTCGAGGTCGACCGTCTCGCCGATCTGACCGCACGGGTTGGCGGCGTGGTCCTGCTTGTCGATGCTCGCGCCCTCGACCTGCAGGAAGAAGCCCGTGCGCGAGCCCGTGTCGTCGAGCAGGTCGATCGCCTTCGTGGTGAGCTCGGCCAGCGTCGGCGCCGAGCCGTACGCGGGGTTCTCGGTGCAGCGGACCGCCGCCTCACCACCACCGGTCGGGGTGGCGAGCGGGCCCGTCCACCGCACGGGCAGGTTGCCCGAGCCGAACAGGCCCAGCACGGGCGTGCGCTGGTCCGCGGTGCGTACCGCGGCCAGACCGGCCTCGTCGGTCACCACCTGGTAGCCGCGGCGCTCGGCCTGCTCGAGCAGCGTGAGCCCCGCCCACCGGCCCGCGGTCGCGCGCTCACCGAAGCTCTTGGCGCCTCCGCCCAGCGTCACGTCCGCGCGCGTGCCGATGAGCTGCTCGCTGATCGAGCCGAGCCCGCCGTTCTCGAGCGCGTTGGTCGGGCACGTCGCGCTCGTCGCGACCGGGCCGTAGCAGGACCGGCTGGTGACGTGCGCACCGAGCACCGCGGGGGTCGCGTCCTGCACCTCCGCGGTGGACACGTTGCCGGTGCGCAGGCCGTTGGCGCGGGCGATCTCCAGGATGCTGCGCTGCGGGACGCCGTCGACGTCCACCGAGATCGCGCCGTTGTAGGTCTTGGTGCCCGTGGCCCACGCCGACCCCGAGGCCGCCGAGTCCGTCACGTAGTCAGGCAGGCCGTCCGCACGGTCGAGCGCGTACGTCGTGTACTGACCCGTGAGCGGCAGCGCGTCGATCCCGGCGAACCGCCCCGCGGCCCCGAGCGCGTAGTTGCGGGCCACCGTGATCTCCGAGTCACCCATCCCGTCGCCCACCAGCAGGATCACGTTGCGCGCGTGCCCACCGGTCAGGGCCTTGCGGACCGTGGAGGTCTGGTCGCCGTCGATCCGGCGGGCGTCGCCGTGGCCCGTCAGGGGCCCGGCCGGCGAGCCGCCGGTCGCGGCCCATCCGGCCGCACCGCCGGCCACGAGTGCGAGTGCCGCGGTGGTCGCGGCGAGCGGACGAAGGATGCGTCGACGCATCGAGGACTCCCCTGGTTCGTGCGGGCGACGCGGGTCCGCGTCACGCACGGCAGTCCACCGGGGTCGGCCGACCGCCCGGCGAGCCCCGCGTGACGGCGGCATGACGTCCCGACGAACAGGACGAACAGGACGAGCAGGGCGCACGCGGCGAACCCGATGAACGCGGTCGAGCCGGCCGGACCGGGGCGCCGTGCCGGCCGGGCACGGAGACGGGTGGTCAGCCCGCGCGCTCGCATGCGTCGAGCATGAGCTGCGCGCTGTCGCGTACCCGCTCCACGTCGGCCAGGTCGAGGCCGAGCCGCTCGAGCATCTGGCCGGGGATCTCGACGGCGCGCTCCCGGAGAGCCACGCCCTCGGGCGTGAGCGCGATGACGAGGGCGCGCTCGTCGCGCTCGTCCGTGCGGCGCGTCACGAGCCCCCGTGCTTCGAGCCGGCGCACCAGGGGCGAGGCGGTCGCGGGCTCGAGGTGCAGCCGTTCGGCGAGCCGCGCGAGCGACTGCGGGCCGTCCTGCCACAGCGCGAGCATCGCCAGGTACTGCGGGTGCGTGAGGCCGAGCGGCTCGAGCAGCGTGCGGTACGTCCCGACGAGCGCGCGCGCCGCGGCGGACAGCGCGAGGCAGACCTGCGCCTCGAGCGCGAGGGGGTCCGGTGCGGTGGTCACGCGCACACCCTACCGACCATTCGTGGGCTGATAGTGTGTGCACTCACTGATACGAGGAGGAGCCATGGCACGGCGACGCGGCGAACGCCTGGACATGACGGCCTGGCTCGCGCGGTACCTCGTCGGCCCGGCGCAGCTCGGGGACGTGACGGCTCCCGTGCGCCCCGCCACGCAGGACGAGCGCGGTCGCGACGAGGACCTGCGCACGGCGTTCGAGCGGCGCCAGGAGCCCTCGGGCCGCTCCTACCTGGTGGAGCGTCCGCGCGAGTGACGCGCGCTCAGTGGTCGCGCAGCGCCTTGACGAGCTCGGCCTTCGTCATCGACGAGCGCCCCGGGATCTCGAGCTCGGCCGCGCGGTGCCGCAGGTCCTCGACCGTCCAGTCGTCGTAGGACCCGGCGCGGCCGCCCTTCGCCCCGACCTCCTCGCGGCTGGTCGCGGCCGCCGCGTTGGCGATGCGGGCGGCCTTCTCCTTGCTGTTGCCCTCGTCCCGGAGCCGCTCGTACAGCTCCGGGTCCTTGATGCTCGGTCCGGGATCGCGTGCGGGCACGGCGACCTCCCCTCCTCGTCGTCCGGGTGCTGCTGACGCTCCCAGCGTGCGCCGAGGCGGCCGGGACGGCATCCGGTGCGCCCCGGCTCCCGGCGTGCGGGGCTCGGTGCGCGGGGTTACGTTCGATCGGCCGGCGACGGACACGATCCGCCCGGCACCCGACCTGACCGCACCGTTGTGGCACGCGGTCACCGACGAGAGGAGACCGGCATGGGCATCGGCGACAAGCTGGAGCACGGGGCCGAGGAGCTCAAGGGCAAGGCCAAGGAGGGCGTCGGCAAGGCCACGGACAACGAGCAGCTCGAGGCCGAGGGCCGCGGCGACCAGGCGAAGGCCGACCTCAAGCAGGCCGGGGACCACGCCAAGGACGCCGCCGACGACGTCAAGGACGCCCTGCGCTGACGCACCGCGCACCGCTGCACGAGAGGACCCGTGGCCGAGCGCCGCGGGTCCTCTCGCGTCTGCGCCGCACGGTCAGTCGAGCCCGAGCAGGCGGCGCCACGCGCGGTGGTGCTCGACGCACACGCAGCCCGGGGCGGCGACCGCGTCCGCGACCAGAGCGGCCTCGCGCTCGAGCGCGTCCGCGCCCTCGTCGAAGAACGTGAACTGCGCACCCCCGGCGACCTGGGGCGTGTCCGTCTCGACGCCCACCGACCACGGGACGTCGGCCGCACGTGCCGCCTCGACGGCGGGGGCCGCGAGCTCGACGATCCCGTCCGGGCCGCCCGCATGGTCCGCGAACGCGACGACGACCACGCGGTCCACACGCGCCAGCACCGCGTCCAGCAGAGAGCCCGCGTCGTCCGGCGCGGGCACCGTCGTGAGCCACCACGGCGCGTCCGTCCCCAGGACCGCGCCGGCCGGCAGCGCGGCCCGGACCTCGTCGAGCACTCCGAGGAGGCGTCGCGCCCCCGCCGCCGGGTCCTGCGCCCAGCCCGGCAGGGCCCAGGGCTCGACGTCGAGCTGCACACCCTCGAGCGCGGGACCGCCCGCGCGGAGCGCGGTGGTCGCCCACGTCGCCGCGAGCGCCGGCCGGTCCAGCCAGCCGGGGTCGCCGCCGAGCGCGCTGACCGCCGCGCCCGTCCCGGCCACCGCGCGCGCCGCACGCGTGAACCACTCGCCCACCGGCCCCTCGTCGGCCGCCCACGGCGCCGCGAGGTGCACTCGGTCGAGCCCGCGGGTCGCGCAGAACGCCGCGAGCAGGTCCGGCGCAGAGGCCGCGTAACCCCGACCCCGGGCGTCCTGGTCAGTCGGCACCGCGTTGTCCCACGCCCACATCGCACCGATCGCCGTCACGTCGCCCACCGTCGCACCCGCGCGCTACGACGGCCAGCGGACCCTTGTTGCACATGAGAATCGAGTAGAATCGGCCGACACACCCGGAGGTGGACACATGGCCCACGGCCAGCGCACCACGCGGCAGCGCGTGGCGATCGGACGGCTCATGGACGAGCTGGACGACTTCCGCAGCGCGCAGCAGATCCACGTGCTGCTGCAGCAGCGTGGCGAGGACATCGGCCTCGCCACCGTCTACCGCACGCTCGGCGCGATGTCCGGCTCAGGCGACTTCGACGTGCTGCGCACCGAGTCCGGTGAGTCGCTGTACCGCCGGTGCGCGCGTGCCACGCACCACCACCACCTGGTCTGCCGCACGTGCGGGCGCACGATCGAGGTGCAGGGCCCCAACGTCGAGCAGTTCGTCGACGCGCTGGCCGCCGACACCGGCTTCGTCGACGTCTCGCACACGCTCGAGCTGTTCGGGACGTGCGCGTCGTGCGCGGCCGAGGCCGCCGCGGCGCAGGGCTGACCTCAGGGGACGAGCGCACCCTCGTGCTCGCCCACCGCCGCGCGGCGCGCCCAGCCACGGCGCGTGCGCAGGTTCCCGACGAGCCGGCACACCAGGTAGATCACGAACGAGATCGTGGTGACGTACGGGCTGATCGGCACCGAGCCGCCGAGCGCCAGCAGGATCCCGCCCACCGCGCTGGTCACCGCGAACGCGACGGACAGCACCGGCACGACCACGGGTGACGCGCTCACGCGCGTGGCCGCGGCCGCGGGCGTGATGAGCAGCGAGAGCACCAGCAGCGCACCCACCACCTGCACCGCGAGCGCGACGGCCAGGCCCAGCACGAGCATGAACCCGATCCCCAGGGCCCGCGTGGGCACTCCGCGCGCCGCGGCGACGTCCGGGTCGATGCTCGCGAACGTCAGGGGCCGCCACATCGCGACGAGCGCCGCCAGCAGCAGCGCCGCGATCACCAGGAACTGCGTGAGTCGCGTCTCGTCGACCGCGACGATCTGCCCCGTGAGGAGCCCGAACTTGTTCGCGGCCCGTCCCGGGTACAGCGCCAGGAACAGCACGCCCAGACCCAGTCCGAACGGCATGATCACGCCGATGATCGAGTTCCGGTCGCGTGCGCGCGTGCCCAGCAGGCCGATCAGCACGGCCGCCACCACCGAGCCGAGCACCGCGCCGAGCATCACGTCCATCGACAGCAGGAGCGCCGCGGCAGCGCCCGCGAACGACAGCTCGCTGATGCCGTGCACCGCGAACGCGAGATCGCGCTGCATCACGAACACACCGACGAGCCCACCGACGAGCCCGAGCACGGCGCCCGCGATCAGCGAGTTGTGCACGAGTGCCAGCAGCGAGCCGTAGTCGCTGAAGTCGAACACGCGGGTCCACCAGTCGTCGGCGACCGCGGTGTGCAGGGCGCTCACTCGGCGGCCTCCTCGACGTGGTGGGCGTGCGCGTCGTCGCCGCCCACGATGACGATGCGCCCCGACGCGCGGAGCACCTCGACCGGCGTCCCGTACAGCGCGGTCAGCCGCTCGGACGTGAGCACGTCGTCGGGCGCGCCCACCGCGTGGCCGGCCGGCGCCAGGTAGAGCACCCGGTCGGTGTACGGCAGGACGGGGTTGATCTCGTGCGTCACGAACACCACGGCCGTGCCGCGGGTGCGCCGCATCTGGTCGATGAGCGCCGTGACCTCGTGCTGGTGCCGCAGGTCCAGCGACAGCAGCGGCTCGTCGCACAGCAGCAGCGCGGGCTCGGTGCCGAGCGCCTGCGCGATCCGCACCCGCTGCTGCTCACCTCCGGAGAGCATGCCCAGCGGCACGTCGGCGTATGCGCTCGCCCCCACGGCGGCGAGAAGCGCGTCCACGCGCCCGCGCGGCCCACGTCCCCCGATCCCCCACCGGTCGCCGTCGAGGCCCAGGCGCACCAGGTCGCGCGCCCGGACCGGCGCCGAGGGGTCCACCAGGCGCTGCTGCGGGATGTAGCCCACGTGCCTGCTGCCGCGCCGCGGGGGTGCGCCCTGGATGGTGAGGCGTCCGCCGGTCAACGGCGTCAGGCCCAGGACCGCGCGCAGCAGGCTCGTCTTGCCCGAACCGTTCGGGCCCAGCACGGTGACGAACTCACCGGGCTCGATCCGCAGGTCCAGGCCCTCCCACAGCGTGCGGGGTCCGTAGGCGAGCCGACCGCCGACCAGCTCGAGCGGCGGCACCGCACCGCTCACGCGAGCGCCTGCGCGAGCGCCTCGAGGTTCCCGGCCATCCACGACACGTAGTCCTCACCCTCGGGCAGCGTCTCGGTCACCGGCACCACGGGCAGGTCCGCGGCGCGCGCCGCGGAGAGCACCTGATCGGTCTGGGGGCCGGTCGTCTGCTCGTTGTACACGAGGACGGCCATGTCGGTCGACGCCACGAGGTCGAGCATCTGCTCCATGACCGCCGGCGGCACGTCGACCTCCTCCTCGATCGCCTCGGCGAACTCCGGCGGCGTGCGGTCCTCGAGCCCCGCGGCCGCGGCCAGGTAGACCGGCACCGGCTCGGTGACCGCGAACCCCTCACCCGCGTGCGCCGCGGCGATCTCGTCCGCCTGGGCCCGCAGCCCGTCCAGCTCGCCGGCGAACGCGTCCGCCTGGGCGGCGTACTGCTCGGCGTGGTCCGGGTCCACCTGCGCCAGCTCGTCGGCGACCCGCTGCGCGACCGTGCCGACCGCGTCCAGGTCGTACCAGACGTGCTCGTTGAGCTCGCCCCCGGCCGGTGCGGTCAGGCCCGAGATCTCGACCGCGTCCAGCACGAGCGGTGCGTGGTCGAGCGCGCCGACCATCGTGCTCGCGAAGTCGTCGTACCCCCCGCCGTTGACCACCACGAGGTCGGCACGCGACAGCGCGAGCTGCACGCGGGCGTTGCCCTCGAACGAGTGCGGGTCGGCCGACGGGTCGTCGATGATCGACGTCACGTCCACGAGGTCGCCGCCGACCTGCGCGACGACGTCACCCCACACGTCGGTCGAGGCGACCACGGACGGCCGCGCGTCGTCGGACCTGTCGTCCGCGTCGCCCGACGAGCACGCGCCGAGCGAGGCGACCAGGACGAGCGCGAGCCCGGGGACGACGATCTGACGCGCACGCATGCTGGACCTACCCACTCTCCGCGCGGCGCACCCTGCACCGCGCTCGATAACGATAGCAGTTCCCATTAGCGCACCCAGGACGACGAAGGTCCCGGGCACGGCTCGGCCCCGCCCACCGTGGGTGGACGGGGCCGGGAGCCGCCGGGTCAGGAGCCGGCGCGGGACATCGGTGTCAGGACTCGGCGTCCGGCGTCGACGTCGCCCCGGGCTCGGGGTCGGCCGGCGCTGCGGCACCCTCGAGCCGGGCCTCCGCGTCCAACGCGTCCTGGATCGCCTTGTCGAGCCGGTCCTGCGCCTCGCCGTAGGCAGTGAAGTCCCCGTCGGCGAGCGCCTTCTGCCCGTCCTCGATCGCCTGGCGCGCACGGTCGAGCGCATCCGCCAGAGCGGCCCGCGCATCCGCGTCGCCCGGGTCGTCCGGCTCCGTGCCCGGGTCGGGCTCAGCACCCGGGTCGGGCTCGGCGTCGGGATCCGGGACCACGCCCGAGTCGCCCGAGAACACCAGGTCGAGCGCGGCGTCGAGCGTGGGTGCGATCGCGATGTCGTCGCCGAACACCGCGACGACGCGCTGCAGCAGCGGGAACGTGGTCCCGGTCTCGGCCTGCAGGTAGACGGGCTGCACGTAGAGCATCCCGTCACCCACCGGCAGGGCCAGCAGGTTGGCCTGGACGGGCTTGGCCCCACCCTTGGTCAGCAGGCTGAACTCGGGGGCGACGATGTCGTCCGTCTTGATGGTGTTGACCACCTGGCCGGGCCCGGGAACCGAACCCTCGCGCGGCAGCTCGAGGATCCGGATCTTGCCGTAGCCCTCGGCCTTGGCCCCGTCCTGCGAGCCCGCGTCCGCGTCCACCGCCATGTAGCCGCGCATGACCTGACGCGCCTCGGCACCGAACGGGATGAACGTCGAGGTCAACGAGAACGCGGCCTCCTCCTGGTCCGGCATGCGCAGCGTCATGTAGTACGGCGGCTGCGCGATGTCACCGGCGGCGTTCGGGTCGTCCGGGACCGCCCAGAAGTCCGTCCCGGTGAAGAACTGCGCGGGGTCGGTCACGTGGTACCGCGTGAGCAGCTCACGCTGCACCTTGAACAGGTCCTCGGGGTAGCGCAGGTGGCTCATCAGCTCGCCGTCGATCTCGCTCAGGGGGCGCAGCGACGACGGGAAGATCTCGGACCAGGCCCGCAGCACGGGGTCGGAGTCGTCCCACGCGTACAGCGTGACGCTGCCGTCGTAGGCGTCGACCGTCGCCTTGACCGAGTTGCGGATGTAGTTGGCGGTCTTGGGCTGCAGCGTCTCGATGGTGTCCGAGCTCTGCGTGAGCGCGTCCGCGGTGGCCGAGTCGAGCGTGACCTGCGCCGCGTACGGGTACTGGTTGCTGGTGGTGTAGCCGTCCACGATCCACTTCACGCGGCCGTCGACGACCGCGGGGTAGACCCGTCCGTCGAGCGTCAGGTACGGCGCCACCTTCTCCACGCGCTCGCGGGGGTCACGGTCGTACAGGATCTGCGAGTCGGCGTTGACGCGGTCGGAGAAGAGGATCTGCTCCGAGCCCATCTTGACCGCGTACAGCAGCTTGTTCCAGGCGTTGCCGATGCTCGGGCCGGCCGAGACCTCCTGCGTGGGGAACCGGGTGTTGACCGAGCCGCCGCTGCCGTTCGTCGGGTAGTCGAGCTCCCAGGCCGTGTCCTCGGGTCCGCCCACGATCGAGTACGCGGGCGACTCCGGGCTGAAGTACAGGCGCGGCTCGTAGTCGCCCAGCTCGCCGGTCGACGGGATGCCCTTCTCCCAGAACGAGGGCTGACCGTTCGACGTCGTCGTGTTGCCGTACGCGGCCACCACGCCGTACCCGTGCGTGTAGACGGTGACGTCGTTCGTCCAGTTGCGCTGCGAGGCCTCGAGTCCGCTGAGGTTGAGCTCGCGCGCCGCGATGACGGTGTCCTGGCTCGTGCCGTCGATCGTGTAGCGGTCCACGGACAGCGTGTCCGGGAAGTCGTAGAACGTCGTGCCCTGCTCGAGCTGCTTGAACGACGGGCTGACGATCTGCGGGTCCAGCAGACGGATCGAGGCCGCCGTCTCGGCGTCGTCGCGCAGCGCCTGCGGCTGCGCCGAGGACCGCGCGTTGTAGCGGTCCACCTGCACGTCGTCGATGCCGTACGCCACGGACGTCGCCTCGATGTTGCGCTGAATGTACTCCGACTCGGCGTCCTGCTGGTTCGGCTGGACCTGGAAGCGCTGCACGATCGCGGGGTAGATGCCGCCCACCGTGATCGCGGCGACGACCATCAGGCCCAGCCCGATGAGCGGGAGCCGCCAGTTGCCGCGCACCGCGGTCACCACGAACGTGACCGCGACGAACACCGCGATGCCGGCCAGGATCGCCTTGGCGGGGATGACCGCGTTGACGTCCGTGTAGGACGCGCCGTCGAACTTCTCGGCCGTCTTGGTGAGGATCGAGTACCGGTCCAGCCAGTAGTTCACCGCGACGAGCACCATCATGAGCGCGCCGAGCACGCTGAGCTGCACGCGCGCGGCACGCGTGGTGCGGGGCGTGTCGCTGCCGCCGCCGATGCGCAGGCCGCCGTACAGGTAGTGCGTCGCGAGCGTCGCGACCGCGGTGAGCGCGGTCACCGCCACCAGGAAGCCGACCACGAACCGCAGCCCGGGCAGCGTGAACAGGTAGAACCCGAGGTCGATGCCGTACTGCGGGTCGTCGGTGCCGACGTGCTGCGCATGCATCCACAGCTGCACGGTCTCCCACTGCTGCGAGGCGGCACCGCCGGCGAACACGCCGATCAGGGCCGGACCCGCGATCATGACGAGCTTGCGCAGCGGCTCGATGGCCTCGCGGTACTGGTCCAGGCTGGCCTGCTCGGGCGTCGACGGCGCGTAGACCGGACGCGAGCGGTAGGCGTACCGCATGTTGAGCGCGACCGCGCCACCCATCACGAGGAAGCCGGCGGCGAACAGCGCGGCGCGCGTGCCCCACTCGGTCCGCAGCACCTCGACGAAGCCGAGCTGGTCGTACCAGAGCACCTCGGTCCACACCTGCGCGAGGATCAGGACCAGCACGACGATCGCGCCCAGCACGACGAGCGTCGGTGCGAGCGCGCCGCGACGGCGGCGGCCGGGGGCCGGGCGCGCGGGCTGTGGTCGGGAACTGCTGGCGAAGCTCACGGCGGTGGTGTCCCTCGTCGTCGTCGGAACTGCAGGTGGTGGTGCTGGGGCCAACGCGCGCGGCCCGCCCCAGGTTCCCACACCGGTGCGACGGTCGAGCGGGCGTGGGACGCGCTCGTCGGGTGCGAGCATGGGACGGTGACCGACGCGACGCCCCCCACCCCGACTCTCCCGGGCAGCCCCTCCGAGCCCACCGCGCCCCAGGCCGCGCTCGCCGACGCGGTCCGCGAGATCGAGCACCACGTCGCGGCCGCGGGCTGGGACGCGCCCGTGCGGGTGTTCGCGCTGGTCCGCACGCAGGCGGCGCTCGCGGCCGAGCCGGGCCTGGCCGACCAGCTCGAGCCCGCGACGCTCGCCGCCGCACGTGCGAGCGCGTGGCACCTCACGTCGATCGAGCAGGAAGGGCTGCCGGCCGCGCCCGACCTCGAGTCGCTCCTGGCCGGGCTGTCCTGGCCGCCCGCGGTGGACGGCGTCGCGGTCACGGCGGAGCGCATCGTGCTGCCGCCCGCGGCCGAGGCCGCGATGCCGCAGGACGCCGAGGCCGCGCTGCCGTGGCTGCTCGCGCACCCCCAGCGCGAGGACGTGCGGCTCGCCGTCGGCGTGCTGCGCGAGGGTGCGACGTGGTCGGTGGTCCGCACGCGTGCGCACGACTCGGACGACGCGGTGGGTCAGGGTGCCGACGTGGTGCCCGGGCTCGTCGCGGCGCTGCGCGCGACGCTCGACTGAGCGCGCCCGCGCGCCGGGGCCCCGGGCGTCAGGACGCGGTGCAGGTGGGCAGGTCGTCGGCCTCGCCCTTGCCGATGGCGACGACCGCCTCGTACGCCTCGTGCAGCGTCGCGATCCGCACCACCCGCAGGCCGTCCGGGACGTGGCCCACCACCTCGCCGCAGTTCGCCGCGGGCGCCAGGAACCAGTCGGCGCCGTCGCGGTGCGCGCCCGCGAGCTTCTGGCGGATCCCGCCGATCGGCCCCACCGTCCCGACCACGTCGATCGTGCCGGTCCCGGCGATCACCTGACCCGCGGCCTCGTCCTGCGGCGTCAGCAGGTCCATGATCCCCAGCGCGAACATGGTCCCCGCGCTGGGCCCGCCGATGTCACCCGCGTCGATCGCGACGTCCACGGGCATCTGGAAGTCCGGGTCGATGTACACGCCCATCTGGGCCGCACCCGCGTCGCTCCTGGTGGTGGGCACCACCAGCTCACGCTCGCGACCCTCGCGCCGCACGGTGACGGTCACCTCGGCACCGGGCGTCACGTCCGCCATGGTGCGGACCAGCGTCTGGTAGTCGGGCAGGTCCGTGCCGTCGATCGCCGTGAGGACGTCGCCCTCGTGGACCACGCCGTCCGCACCGGTGCCCTCGACCGTGCCGACCACGACGAGCGTCGCGGGGATCTCGTAGTCCAGCTCCGCGAGCGCCGCGACCTGCGCGTTCTCCTGCGAGGAGACCATCTGCGCCGAGTTCTCGTCGTTGATCTGGTCCTGCGTCTCGCCGGGGTCCGGGAACAGGATCTCGCGCGGCTGGACGACCGCCCACGGCGACACCCACCCGCGGATCACGCCGAGCGTCGAGGAGGGATAGCCCGGACCACCCGTCGCCGAGACCGTCGTCATGCGCAGCTCGCCCGTCGACGGGTAGGTCGTCGCACCCGTCACGGTGATGAGCCGCTGGTCGCCGATCGAGCCGAGGACGTCCTCGGTCGGCCCGGGGCTGCTCACCGCGTACGGCGCGGGCAGGATCGCGCACACCGCCAGGAGCACCGAGCTGGTGAGCATGGCCACGGAGAACGTCACCGCACGCCGGCTCGGGCGCTCGACCGCCGCGTCGGGCACCGGCCCGGGACCGTTCGGGGCACCCGGTGCGGGCGGCGGCTCGTGGGCCGGGTCGGGGTTCGGCGCGTCGATCGGAGGCACGTCGGCATCATGCCGCACGCGCATGTGCCCCGCGTCAGCGCCTGCGCGCCTGGCGCCAGATCGCCGCCGTGCCCAGCAGCGCGACCGCGGCTCCCGCGGCACCGAGCGCCGCGACGTCGCGCGCACCCACGCGCCGGCCGCCCACCGCGAGCCGACCGCGCACACCCTCGAGCAACGCGTCGAGGGTCTGCGCCGAGGACCGCTCGGGGACGAACCCCGCGGCGGTCAGGCCGTCGGCGGCCACGGTCCACGGGTACACCACGTAGGACAGCTCGACCGACGGTGCGGGCAGCACGCCCACGCGGTGCAGCCGTTCGGCGGCCCCGAACGCGGTCGCGGCCGGCAGGTCGACCGTGCGCAGCCCGGCCGCCGCGCTCACCTGCGCGGGGGTCAGCACGTCGGGCGGCCCCACGGTGAGCGGCCCGGTCAGGCCGTGCTCGACGACGAACACCGTGGCCGCGGCGACGTCCTCGACGTGCACCAGCTGCCACGGCCGCTCGACGCCGCGGACCGTCAGCAGACGCGGCGCCTCGAAGTGCCGCGTGACGAACGAGTCGACGCCACCACCCGCGACCGCGGCGGGGCGCAGGACCGTGAGCAGCGGCGCGCGGCGGCGTGCGTGCCGGGCCACGACGGCCTCGACCGCGAGCAGGTGCCCGACCAGGCCGTCCCGGACCGCGTCCCGGCCGGCGAGCAGCGCGGCGTCGTCGTGGACGGTCGGCCGGTCCGGGTGCGCGCCGTGCACCACCGCCGACGACACGACGACGACGTGCGCCGCACGGACCGCACGCGCCGCGGACAGCGTGCGCTGCGCATGCGCCACCGCCGCGGCGTGCCCCTGCGGGCCCCGGTGGTCGGCGACCGCGTCGATCCGGCCCGGGTGCGCGACGAGCACGACGACCGACGCACCCGTCAGCGCGCCCTCCGGGTCCTGCGCGGGCACCTCGGCCAGCGACCGGGCACGCGGACCCCATGCCGCGGTGACGGCCTCCGCGACGGGCCCGTCCCCCACCACCACCACGTCGTGCGACGAGCCGTCCGCGGCGGGTCCCGGCGCGCTGCGCCCTGAGCGAACCTGCCGACCCGCCATGCCGTCCTCCCGCATCGTCTGGTTACCGTGGGCGCTCCCGGCCCATCGTCCCAGCCCCAGGAGGCCACCGTGGCACCGGACAGCTCCGCACCGGATCCCGCCCTCCCGCCGTGGGAGCAGATGCTCCGCGCGCTGCTGGGTGACCAGGCCGACCAGGCGATCGCGGAGATGCGTGCCCGCGGCATCGACCCGGAGGCGCTCGGCGCCGCGGGGTCGCTGCCCACCGACCCGGCGGCGATGCAGCAGGTCCTGGCCCAGGTGCAGCAGCTGTTCGCGAGCGGCGACGACCAGCCCGTGAACTGGCAGATGGCGCACGACCTCGCACGCCAGCAGGCCGCGCAGGGCGGCGACCCGTCGCTCACGCCCGCGCAGTCGCGCCAGGTGCTCGATGCGCTGTCGGTGGCCGAGCTGTGGCTCGACGCCGCGACGGAGCTGCCGCCGTCGGCGGCACCCGCACGCGCGTGGAGCCGCGCCGAGTGGGTCGAGGCGACGCTGCCGACGTGGCGCACGCTGACCGAGCCGGTCGCGTCGTCGCTGTCCTCGGCGCTCGTGGATGCGCTCGGCGGCCGGATCGGCGACGACCCCGCGCTGGGCCTGCCGCCCGGTGGTCTGCCCGGGGGGCTCGAGCCGGGTCAGCTGCTGCGGCGCCTCGGCTCGGCCGTCTTCGGGCTGCAGGTGGGCCAGGCGGCCGGCACGCTCTCGCGCGACGTGTTCGGCACCACCGACATCGGCCTGCCGCTGCTCGACGTGCCCGCACCCGCGCTGGTCGCCGCGAACCTCGACGCGTTCGCCGAGGGGCTCGACGCGCCCGCCGAGGAGGTCCGTCTGTTCCTCGCGCTGCGCGAGGCGGCCGCGACGCGTCTGTTCACGCACGTGCCATGGCTGCGCTCGCACCTGCTCGCCGCGGTCGAGGCCTATGCACGCGGCATCGAGATCGACGTCGACCAGCTCGAGGAGGCCGTCGGCTCGATCGACCCGACCGACGCCCAGGAGCTCCAGCGCGCGCTCTCGGGCGGTGTCTTCTCGCCGCAGACCACACCCGAGCAGCAGGCCGCGCTGGCGCGCCTCGAGACCGCGCTCGCGCTCGTGGAGGGCTGGGTCGACGAGGTCAGCGCGACCGCCGCGCTCCCCCACCTGCCGCACGCGGTCGCGCTGCGGGAGATGATCCGCCGCCGGCGCGCCGCGGGAGGCCCCGCCGAGCAGACGTTCGCCAACCTCGTCGGGCTCGAGCTGCGGCCACGACGGCTGCGCGACGCGGCTGCGCTGTGGGCCCGGATCGCGAGCGAGGGCGGCGTCGCCGCACGCGACGCCGTGTGGGACCACCCCGACCTGATGCCGACCGCCGAGGACCTCGACGACCCCGCGGGCTATGCGGCGCGTCGCGCGCAGGCCGCGGGCGAGTCGGCGGACCTGGACCGCGCACTGGCCGAGATCCTGGGCGAGGACCCGCCGACCGCCCCCTGACGGCCGACGACCAAGCCCGGCTCCGTCAGGGACGGCCGAACGGCTCGTCGGCCTCGTCGTCGAACAGGTCCGTGTCCTCGTCGGCGTCCGCGTCGGCACCCGGCGGCGCGCCGGCGCCGGGGTGCCGTTCCTCGCGGTAGGCGTAACCCTCCAGGAACCCCCGCGCGCGCGCGGTGCGCGGGTACGCGTCGAGCTCCGCCCAGAACTCCGGCCCGTGACCCGCGTGCAGCAGGTGCGTGAGCTCGTGCAGCAGCACGTAGTCGAGCACCCACCGCGGCATGCCGCGCACGCGGTCGGAGATGCGGATGGTGCCGTCCGACGGCGTGCACGATCCCCAGCGCCGGCCCTGGTTGGACGCCCAGCGCACGCTCGTCGGGACCGCGCGAGCGCCCAGGTAGCGCTGCGACAGCTCGGCCGCGCGCCGCGCGAGCTCGTCGTCGGACGGGCGGCGGCGCCGCTCCTGCGTCGCGAGCCGCACGAGCATGCGCTGCACCCACTCCGCCTCCTGCGCACGCGTGAACCGCGCGGGGATCGCCACCACGGTGGTGCCGCCCTCGCGCCACGCCGTGACCGTCCGCACGCGCTTGCGCGACCGGCGGACCTCCACCGGCGTCACGTCCTGGGCGCTGTGCACACGCCGCACGGTAGCGCGCGCCGCCCACGCGCGGGCCGACCACGCGGGCGACGTCGCTCGCGGTCACCGGCCCCCGCGGCGGCACGCCGGGCGCGGACCTGCCTCGTCGTGCGGCCATCGCCACTACTGTGGTGGCGCTCGGGCAGGTCACAGCACTGCCCGGCCACCGACGGGAAGAACGACCGTGCGGTGTCCCGGACAGCCCAAGGAGGACCCATGGCCGAGACGTATGCAGGCGAGTTCTACTGCGTGAAGTGCAAGGAGAAGCGCGAGGCCGAGGGCGACGTCGTCGTCTCCGAGTCGGGCCGCAAGATGGCCAAGGCCATCTGCCCCGTGTGCGGCACCAAGCTCAACCGCATCCTCGGCAAGGCCTGAGCACCCGCAGCACCTCGACGCAGGGGCGCCGTCCGACGAAGGACGGCGCCCCTGCGTCGTGTCCGGGGCTGTGGACGACGCACTCCGCGGCGCCGACCCGGTGGCAGGGTGTCGGCTCGTGGCAGCCACGTTGCGCACCGGCCTGAGGATCCTGCCGCGCGGCCCGGGCGAGGTGCAGATCGGCACCGACCCGCGCTGGGCCGTCCGGGTCACCGACCTCCTCGACGACGAGGTGGCGGCCCTGCTCGCGCACCCGCCCGCCGCGCCCCTGGGTCTGCTCGCGGCCGACGAGCGGCTCTCCCCGACGCGGCTGGCGGCCCTCATCCAGCAGCTCGACGAGGCGCGTCTGCTGCTGCCGGACCCGCCGCCCCGGGAACCGTCCGGGCCGGCCGCCGCCGACGCCGCGGTGCTGACGTTGACCCTGCCCGCGGGCACCGGGGCGGACGTCGTCGCGGCGCGCCGGGATCGCTGCGTCGGCGTCGTCGGCCTCGGTCGCACCGGCCTGGGCGTCGCGCTCGCGCTCGCGTGCGCGGGCGTGGGTCGCCTCCGCCTGGAGGACGACCGCCCGGTGCGGTCGAGCGACGTCGGGCCCGCGGGGTACGGGTGGGCGGACGTCGGGATGCCCAGGTGCCGGGCGGCCGCGCGCGTCGTCGCGGATGCGGTGCCCGGTGCGGAGGTGCCGGGCGGGGCGCTCGGCCCGGCACCCACGGCGGGCGGCCCGACCGGGCGCGGGCTCGACCTGCTGCTCGTCGTGGCCGACGGCGCACTCGACCCGGGCCTCGGCGTGGGGCTGCTCGCGGCCGGGACCCCGCACCTGCCGATCGTGCTGCGGGAGGCGGACGTGCTCGTCGGGCCGCTCGTCGTGGGCGGCGACGGGCCGTGCGCGCGGTGCCTGGACCTGCACCGTGCGGATGCGGACCCGGGCTGGCCCGCGACCGCGGCGGCCCTCGCGGCACCGCCGGCCGCGTCACCCGAGCCGGTGGTCGTCGCGTCGGTGGCCGCCGGTCTGGCCGCCGCAGCCGCGCTGACGTTCCTCGACGACGTCCGCACCCACCCGGCTGGGCCGGGGTCACCGCGCCCCCTGCGCGGGGTGACCCTCGAGGTGCGCCTGCCTGACGCCGTGCCCCGGGAACGACGATGGGCGGTGCACCCGGCGTGCGGGTGCACCGCCCTGTCGGCGTCGAGCGGCGGGTCAGCCCGGTCGTACGGTCCGGCGGGGACCGTACGACCGGGTGCGTGACCTACGCCGCGGGGTTCTTGCGCGGGCGACCGCGACCACGCTTCATGGGGACGACCACGCCCCCGACGAAGACCTCACCACCCCAGACGCCCCACGGCTCCTCACGCTCGATCGCGCCGGCGAGGCAGCCCTCGCGGAGCGGGCACTCACGGCACATGGCCTTGGCCTGCTCCACCTGGGCGGTCTGCTCGGCGAACCAGAGCTCGGGGTCGTTGGTCCGGCACGGGATGAGGTCGGCGACCATCTGGTCGAACGTCCGACGGTCGTCGCTGGTCGTCGCGGTGCTGCTGGCGCTCCAAGCGCGCGACCCGCCCTCGTTGACGGTCTCGAGCAGCGTCGTGAGCCGCACGATGTCCTCCTGGATGTCCTTGCTGGTGAGCGGTGGTGTGCCGGAACCACGTGCCGCTCATCCCCCGAAGGAACCGGAGAGACGAAGAAGGCCGCGGACCCGTAGGGGACTCCGCGGCCTGTGACCCTGTGCGGGTCTAGACCATCGGAGCCCGGTCGGTGGGCTTGGTGACCGGGGAGCTCATCCCACGAAGACGCAGAGCTCCGCCCAGCCACGTGGCGTGGGCGCCGAAGCCGGCACCGGACACAGCACGCCCCTCGGACAGGAAGGACGTGGGCGCGACGCGGTGCGACGGGAGCATGGCGCTCGACCGATCGATCGTGTTGATGTTCACCTCTGCCCACCTCCTTCCTCGGGTCGGCCCGCGCTTCTTCAGCGCAAGCCTGCGTACCAGGACGGGGATCACCTTAGGCGCGGCCGCGAGCGGGCCACAACCGAATAAACGAAAGAACTTCGAGAAGCTCTGCGGCGCGCGCCGGACTGTCCGGATCGTCCGGGTCAGCGGGGGCCGGGGCGGGCCGGGGCGCCCGTCGCGTCGAGCACCGCGGCCACGATGTCGTCCCCCAGGCGCGCGAGCGTCTGGGCGCCGATGCCGGGCACCTGGGCGAGCTCCGCGCGCGTGCCGGGCCGGCGCTGCGCGACCGCGTGGAGCACGTGCGTCGCCAGCACGCGGCCGGGCGCGACGCCCAGCTCCGCCGCGCGCTGCTCACGCCAGCGCAGCAGCACGGCGGTGGTCAGCGTGGTGCGCGGGTCCTCCTCCGCGTCCTGACGGCGCGCTGCGGCGCGCGGCGACGAGCCGGGCCAGAGCCCCTCGAGGAAGCGCGAGGCGCGGCGGTTGGGCCGCCCGCCCGGCAGGCGCGAGCGTGCGTACGACAGCTGCAGGTGCTCGCGCGCCCGGGTCACGCCCACGTACAGCAGGCGCCGTTCCTCGGCGATCGCGTCGGGCGTCTCCGCGAGCGCGGTGGGCAGCAGCCCCTCGCTCAGTCCCGTCAGGAACACCGCGTCCCACTCGAGGCCCTTGGCCGCGTGCAGGGACGCGAGCGTGACCCCGTCGACCGCGGGCGCGTGCTGCGCGGCGGCGCGCTCGTCGAGCTCCGTGACCAGGTCCGCGACCGTCGCGGTGCGGCCCTCGTCGCGCACGCGCGCGTCCACCTCGTCCGCGAGCCGGGCCAGCGCCGTCAGCGCCTCCCACCGCTCACGTGCGGCGCCCCGCGTCGCGGGCGCCTGGTCGGTCCAGCCCGCGTTGCGCAGCAGGTCGCGCGCGGCCTCGGGCAGCGGCACGTCCACGTCCGCGGCACGCGCGCCACCGCGCAGGTAGACGATGGCCTCCCGGACGTCGCGGCGCGCGAAGAACCGCTCGCCACCCCGCACCTGGTACGGGACGCCCGCTGCCGACAGCGCCTCCTCGAACGCCTCGCTCTGCGCGTTCGTGCGGTACAGCACCGCGATCTCACGCGCGGGCACGCCGTCCGCCACGAGCCGAGCCGCCGCAGCCGCGACCCCGGCGGCCTCCGCCTCGTCGTCGGCGTACGCCGCCCAGCGCACCTGCGGCCCGTCCGGACGCTGCGCACGCAGCTCGAGCGGCGCGCTCCCGCCCCGCTCCGTGGCGCCCGCGACGATCACCCGGTTGGCGAGCTCGACCACCTGGGGGGTCGAGCGGTAGTCGCGCACCAGGCGCACCACCTGCGCCTCGGGGTGCACGCGCGTGAAGGACAGCAGGTGGTGCGGCGTCGCACCCGCGAACGAGTAGATGGTCTGGCTGGGGTCGCCGACCACGCACAGCTCGCGCCGGCCGCCCAGCCACTGGTCCAGCAGGTACTGCTGCAGCGGGCTGACGTCCTGGTACTCGTCGACGACGAAGTGGCGGTACTGGCCGCGCACCTGGTCACCCACGTCCGCACGCTCGGCGAGCATCGCCGCGAGCAGCAGGAGCACGTCCTCGAAGTCGATGACGCCGCGCTCGTCCTTGACCTGCTCGTAGGCCGTCATGAGCCGCGCGACGGCCGACGCGTCATGACCGCCCGGGACCACGCGGTCCACGGCGGCGGCCGCGAGCGCGTACTCGTCGGGCACCACCAGGCTCACCTTGGCCCACTCCACCTCGGCTGCGAGGTCGCGCACGCCCGTGCGGTCCGAGGGCAGCCCCACCCGACGAGCCGCCTCCGCGACCAGCTGTGCCTTCGCCTCGGCGATGCGGGGCGGTGCGCCGCCCACGACCTTGGGCCAGAAGTACGAGAGCTGGCGCAGCGCCGCCGCGTGGAAGGTCCGCGCCTGGACGCCACCGGCCCCGAGCGTGCGCAGCCGCGTGCGCATCTCCCCCGCCGCGCGCGCCGTGAACGTCACGGCGAGCACGTGGTCCGGGCGGTACACGCCCGTGCGGATGCCGTAGGCGATGCGGTGCGTGAGCGCGCGCGTCTTGCCCGTGCCGGCCCCCGCGAGCACGCACACCGGACCGCGCAGCGCGGTCGCGACGGCACGCTGCTCGGGGTCGAGCGCGGCCAGCAGGTCGTCGGGAGACATCGCCGCACAGTCTCGCAGCCCCCACCCACGCGCTCGCGCGGCCACCCACAGGGAATCGTCCGCGACCGGCAGACGTTGGCCACCCCGTACGCACCCGACCGACGGCGAGGAACGATGAGCACGCAGAGGCTGCCCGCACCCGGCACGATCACGATGTACTCGACCACCTGGTGCGGCTACTGCCGTCGGCTCAAGACGCAGCTCGACTCGGCGGGCATCGGCTACACCGAGGTCGACATCGAGGACGAGCCCGACGCGGGTGAGCTCGTCGCGTCGCTCAACGGGGGCAACCGCACCGTGCCGACGGTGATCTTCCCCGACGGCTCGGCGGCGACCAACCCGTCGCTCGTCGAGGTGCGCCAGCGCCTCAGCTGAGCCGCGGGGTCTCAGGCCCAGGCGAGCGCGGGGTCCGCGGGCTCGGGCAACGGACCCCCGAACCAGTCCTCGATCAGCGCCCGCGCGATCGACGCGCGCCCGGGCGCGACCACGTCCCCCGCGACCAGCGCCGTGCGCAGCTCGTCGCGCGAGACCCACCGCGCGTGCGTGACCTCGGCACCGTCCGCGTGCAGCTCGGTGCTGAGCGCGCGGGCCCAGAACCCGACCATGAGCGAGGCCGGGAACGGCCACGGCTGGCTGCCGCGGTAGACCACCTCGCCGACGAGCACGCCGACCTCCTCGGCGACCTCGCGGCGCACCGCGTGCTCGAGCGACTCGCCCGGCTCGACGAAGCCCGCGAGCGTCGAGTACCTGCCCGCGGCCCACTGCGCGCCGTGCCCCAGCAGGAGGCGGTCGTCGCCGTCCACCACGGCCATGATCACCGCGGGGTCCGTGCGCGGGTAGTGCTCGGAGTCGTCGACCGTGCAGCGTCGCACCCAGCCTGCGTGCGTCACGCGGGTCGGACCGCCGCACCGCGGGCACCGCGGGTGGCGCTCGTGCCAGGCGTCGAGCGCGACCGCGGTGGTCGCCAGCCCCGCGTCCCGCGGGGCGAGCACCGCGCCGACCGTGCGCAGCGGTGCCCAGCGCGCACCGGACGGCGCGACCGCGGGCGGCTCCGCGTCGACGTCCGGCGCCGGGCTGGGCCGGTGGACGAGCGTGTCGGACGG
Organism: Cellulomonas gilvus ATCC 13127; assembly: GCF_000218545.1. Taxonomy (NCBI): domain Bacteria; kingdom Bacillati; phylum Actinomycetota; class Actinomycetes; order Micrococcales; family Cellulomonadaceae; genus Cellulomonas; species Cellulomonas gilvus. The sequence continues at coordinate 1,066,934 of NC_015671.1, read as the reverse complement.
CACGCCCGTGGCCGGAGGTGGCGTGCGCGCACCGAGCCGGCGCGCCACGTGCACGACGTCGCCGTCGCCCGCGGGCTCCGCACCGAGCAGGACCCACGCCTGGTCGTCGTCCGCGGTCGTCGTCGGGCCGACGGTGGCCGCGGCGTCGACGGGGAGCAGCACGAGCGCGTCGTCCGGCCCCACCAGGACCTCGCCGCCCCGGACCAGCAGCGCGCGCGTGCTCGTGGCCTCGAGCGCGCGCGCCAGCCCCTCGTCGTCACGCAGGTGGGCGGCGCGGTCGACGACCGAGCGGGACAGCGGCAGCTCGTCGGACCTCACCGCGCGAGGGTACCCAGCGCTGCGGTCGCCCATCGCCGCGAGGACCGACGAGCCCGCACAGGTCGGACGAATCGGACGGACACGCCGCGACCCTGAGCGCCCGGCGCACGGTCGCGCGCCTACGCTGGGGCCCGTGCCTCGATCCCCGCTCGCTCTCGCCGCGTTGGCCACCGTGGCCGTGCCCGGCCTGGACGCCTACGACGTCCGGCGGCCGGCCCACCCGGGCACCGACTACGACATCGCGGTCGTGGTGGACGCCGCACGGCGCCGCTGGGTGGTCCGCGCGCCCGTGCACCCCGCCGCCGGTGCCGCGCTCGAGGCCGAGGTCGAGCTGCTCGACGGGCTCGGCCGCGCGAGCGAGGACGGCGCGCTTCCCTTCGCGGTGCCGCGTCCGGTCGGCTTCGCGCACCTGCCCGAGGGCGGCCGCGCCGCGGTGCACGCCGAGATCCCGGGCACCGCGCTCGACGTCGCCGAGCTCGCGCCCGGGCCCGGGCTGTGCGCCGCCATCGGCCGCGCGATCGCGTCGGTGCACGAGCTGCCGACGTCCGTGGTGGAGAACGCGGGCCTGCCCGTGTACGACGCCGAGGCCTACCGCGTGCGCCGCCAGGCCGAGGTCGACGAGGCCGCCCGCACCGGCAAGGTCCCGCCCACGCTGCTGCGCCGGTGGGAGGAGCGGCTCGAGGACGTCGCGCTGTGGCGGTTCCGCCCGACCGTGGTGCACGGCGACCTGACGAACGAGCGCATCCTGGTCCACGACGGCGACGTGAGCGGCATCCTGCACTGGGGCGACGCGAGCGTCGCCGACCCGGCCGACGACCTGTCGTGGCTCCTGGTGGCCGCGACGCCCGACGCCGCGGACTCGATCATGGAGGCCTACCAGCTGCGGCGCACCGAGCTGATCGACCCGCACCTGACCGATCGCGCGCTCCTGGCCGGCGAGCTCGCCCTCGCGCGCTGGCTCCTCTACGGCGTCCGCACGGGCAACGCGGACGTCGTGGACGACGCGGTCAGCATGCTCGAGGACCTGGACGAGCACACGCGCACCCCGGTGGACGCCGAGCTGCCGACCGCGCCGGTCGCGATCGCCTCCTCCTACGCGTGAGCGCACCGCTCACGCGTCGTCGGTGACCCGGCGCAGGAGCGCCTCGATCTCGTCGGCGCCCAGCAGCCGCGCGGGCCGGAGCGTGCGGTTCGCCCCGACGTGGTGGAACACCGCGCCGACGCGCTCGAGCGGGAGCCCCGTCCACCGGGACCACGCGAGCCGGTAGACCGCGAGCTGCAGCTCACGCGCGGCCTCCGCGTGCTCGTCGTGCGGCGGCGCCCCCGTCTTCCAGTCCACGACGACGACGCCGTGACCCCCGTCGGCGTCGACGGGGACGCCGAGCTCGCCGGGCAGCGCCGGGAACACCGCGTCGATCCGCGAGCGCAGCACGTACCCCGCGACCGGGGTCTCCACGTCCGCCTCGACGACGAGCGGACGGCGGTCCGCCCACGGCGAGGCCAGGAACGCCTCGCGCAGCCGTGCCTCGTCGGCGTCCAGCGGACCCTGGGTGAAGCCGTCGTCGTCGGCGCCCGGCAGCGCGTCCAGGTCCACGAGCGACGCCGCGCCGTAGTAGCCCTCGACCCACGCGTGGAACCGCGTGCCCAGCCGCGCGGCACCCGACGGCTCGTGCGGGACCGGACGCCGCAGCCCCCGCGCGAACTCGCCCGGGTCCGCACCCAGGCGCACCACGGCCGATGCGGACAGGTGGGCCGGCAGGTCCACGCTCGCCGCACCCTCGCGCGCCAGGCGCTGCTCGTCGAGCAGGCGGTGCGCGAGCCGCTCCCACGGCGACCGGGCCTGCCCGCCCGCGTCCGCGCGGCCGCCGCGCGCCGAACGGGCCGCCTCGCGGACCCACGCCGCCGCCGCCTCGACCGCGGGCCGCCGGCCGGCGCCGGCCTCGGTCGCGAACGGGTCGCGCGGCCACGTGGCCGTGACCGCGACGCCCGCCGCGGGGTTCTCCTCGCCCGGGGGCGGCTCGGCGACCCAGTCGTCGACCGAGACGAGACCGGCCTCGGCGAGCTCGGTGAGGAACGTGGACACCTTGCGCACGGTCTTGCCGTCGCCCCACCACGCCCCGGTCAGCAGGAGCCGGTGCCGCGCGCGGGTCAGCGCGACGTAGGCGAGCCGGCGCTCCTCGGCCACCTGGTGCTCGCCGGCCGCGCGCACGAACGCCTTGCGCCGCTCCTCGAGGTCCTTGGCACCCTCGGCACCCGCGTACGCGAACTCCGGCAGGTCGTCGCGGTCGCCGCGCAGCGGGTACGGGAAGGAGCCGAGCCCGACCAGCCACGCGTTGTCCTTGGGGCCGTCCTTGCCCTGCGTCGGGGTCGCGGGCAGCACGCCGTCGACGAGTCCCGCGACCGCCACCACGTCCCACTCCAGGCCCTTGGCGGCGTGGATCGTGATGACCTGCACGGCGTCCGGGTCCGGCTCGGTGACCGGCAGCTCGAGGCCGTTCTCGCGCGCGTCGGCCGCCTCGAGCCAGGACAGGAAGCCGCCGAGCGTCGGCGCGTCCACCCCGCGCGCGAACTCCACCGCGACGTCACGGAACGCGTCGAGGTGCGCGCGGGCGCGGCCGACCCCGACGCCGGGCCGGGCCGCGAGCTCGATGTCGAGGCCCAGCAGGCGCTCGGCCTCCACCACGAGGTCCGGCACCGCCAGGTAGGAGTGCGCACGCAGCGTGCGCAGCAGGCCCGCGAGCTCCTGGAGCCGTGCGCGGCCCACGTCGCCGAGCGCGCGGCCGTCGTGGCTGCGCCAGCCCGGGCGCGGCGGGTCGTCGAGCGCGTCCACCAGGCTGCGCTCGTCGATCGCGTCGATCTGGACCCCCTCGGGCGTGGTCCGCCCGCTGCGCCGGCCCGCGAGCTCCGAGGCCCACGCGGCGAGCGCGTGCAGGTCCGCCGCGCCCAGCCGCGTGCGCGCGCCCGTGAGGAGCCGCATCAGCGCGTCCCCACGCAACGGGTCGTACGCCGCCTGCAGCGCGGCGACGACGTCCACCACCTCGGGCGTCGACAGCAGGCCGCCGAGGCCGACGACCTCGACGGGCAGCCCACGCGCGCGCAGCGCGGCGCGCACCGGGCCGAACTGCGAGCGCTTGCGGCACAGCACGGCGGCCGTCACGCGCGGGCCGGACGGCCCCTGCGGGCGCCAGTGCGCCGCGACGTGCTCGGCGACGAGCTCCGCCTCGTCCTGCACCGTGAGCGCCATCGCCGCCTGCACCGTGCCGGGTCCGGCCGCGGGGCTCGCGACCAGCTGCGGCACGTCGACGCGCCGCGCACCCGCGCGCAGCGGACCCGCCACGTGGTTCGCGGCGTCGAGCACCGCGTGGTCGTTGCGCCACGACGTGCTGAGCGCGAGCACGTCCGCCGGACCGCCGCCGTCCGCCGCGGCCCGCCGGAACGTCGTCGGGAACCGTTCGAGCCCGCCCGCGCTGGCCCCCCGCCAGCCGTAGATCGACTGGTGCGGGTCCCCGACCGCGATGACGGGGTGGCCGTCGCCGAACAGCGCCGAGAGCAGCGTGAGCTGCGCGTACGACGTGTCCTGGTACTCGTCGAGCAGCACCACCGCGAAGCGTGCGCGCTCGGCAGCGGCGACGTCGGGCACCTCACGCGCCAGCCGCGCCGCGAGCGCGACCTGGTCGCCGAAGTCGATCGCGTCGCTCGCGCGCTTGCGCGCCCGGTAGGCGGCGACCACGTCGAGCAGCCGTGCGCGCTCCTCGAGGCCGCGCATCGCCTTCTTGACCTCGGCGTACGGCCCGCGCGGCGGCGTGCCGGGCGGCGTGGCCGCCACGTCCGCCAGGATCCGCCGGATGCCCTCGGCCGCCTGGTCGGGCTCGAGCAGGTGCTCGTCGAGCGCACCCGACAGCGCCAGGACCGCCTCCACCACGGTCGAGACCGCCGCCTGCGTGCCCAGGTCCTCCTGCCACTGCTCGACGACCTCGCTCGCGAGCTGCCACTGCGCGGCCTCACCCAGCAGCCGCGCGGTGGGGTCGATGCCCAGCCGCAGCGCATGGTCGCGCACCAGCGACGCCGCGTACGCGTTGTACGTCGAGACCGTGGGGCGCCCGCCGAGCACGTCATCCTCCAGGTGCGCCCGGCCCGGCAGCACCACGCCCGCCTCGGCCGCGGCACGCACCAGGCGTCGCAGCCGCAGCCGGACGCGCTCGGCCAGCTCACCCGCGGCCTTGCGGGTGAACGTGAGGCCCAGCACCTCCTGCGGCGCCACGACGCCGTTGGCGATGAGCCAGACCACCCGCCCCGCCATCGTCTCGGTCTTGCCCGATCCGGCACCCGCGACGACGAGCGCCGGGCCGAGCGGCGCCTCGATGATGCGCAGCTGCTCGGGTGTGGGCGCGGGGTTGCCCACGAGCGCTGCGATCTGCAGCGCGCCGATGGGCTCGCCGGCCGGCGCCGTGGCCTGCGCCTCCGCGGCGAAGAGATCCGTGCTCATGCGACCACCTGCCCGCCCTCGGCCCGCACCGGGCACGAGCGCCGGACCGGGCAGCGGTCGCACTGGTCGTTGGCCGTGGCGGTGAACGCCGAGGCCGCCATCCGGTCCGCGACGTCGTCCACGAGCTCGGCCGCCCACGTCCGCTCGCCCTCGGCGCCGCCCAGGCGCGGCTGGTCGCGGACCGCCGCGGACGCACCCGTACCCAGGTAGACCAGCTGCGCACCCGCGCTCGTGGTTCCGGGGGGCAGGTCCGCGAACGCCCCGCCGTCGACCGCGAGCTGGTACGCGCCGAGCTGCGGGTTCGTCAGCGCCTGCTCCTTGCTGGGCGGGCTCGCACCCGTCTTGAGGTCGACGACGCGCACCTGGTCGGGGTGCTCGAGGTCGCGCTCGATCCGGTCCACGGCGCCGCGGACCAGGGCGCGGTCCGTGCGGAGCCGGAACTCGCCCTCGACCAGCAACGCCTCCCCCGCTCCCGCGAGGTAGTCCGCGAGCCGGCGGACCATCTCGTCCGCACGGGCCCGCGTCGCTCGCGCCGGCCAGCCCGTGCCCAGTCCCAGCTCGGCCCAGCGCGCGTCGAGCGCGGCGGCCAGCTCGGCATGCGTCCCGTGCGGGTGCTCCTGCGCGATCGCGTGCACGAGCGTGCCGAGCGACTGCCCCCCGCTCGACCCCGACGTCCCGCCCGCCGCCTCGAGCGCCCAGCGCAACGCGCACCGGTGGGCGGTCTCGAGCTTCGACGGCGAGACCGGCACCAGCTCGCCCGGCCCGTACAGCGGCGCGTCCGTGCTGACGTCGACGAGGCCGTGCCACGTCGCGGGATCGGCCCCCGGGATCCCGAGCGCCGCGAGCTCACCGAGCGCGCGCAGGGCCCCCGCGTCGGGCGCGGCTCCCCGCGCGGCGGCACCCTCGAGCTCCGCGCGGAGCTGGGCGACCAGCCCGCGCAGGTCCAGCGCGGGCTCCACGTGCGTGAGCCGCTGGTCTCGCTCACCCACCGGCGGTTCGACCAGGTCGACGAACGGCGACGGCTGGTGGTCGGCGTCCGCGACCGCCGTCACCACCACGAGCCGGCGTGCGCGGGACAGCGCGACCGCGAACGAGCGCAGCTCGTCGGACAGCACCGCGGCGCGGGCCTGCGCCGCGTCGTCACCCGCCGTGGCGGACCGCCGACCCGAGACGACCTCGACGAGCGTCTGGGCGCCGAGCAGCGAGTCACGCAGACGCAGGTCCGGCCACACGCCCTCCTGCACGCCCGCAACCGCGACCACGTCCCACTCGCCGCCCGCCGCGCCGGCGGGGGTGAGCACCGCGACCGCGTCCCGGCGGGCCTGCGCGGCCAACGAGTCCGCCGGCAGGTCCTGCGAGCGCAGCCACTCGACGAACACCGCCGGGGCGGTCCGGGGCATGCGGTCGACGAACGTCTCCGCCGCCCGGAACAGCGCGAGCACCGCGTCCAGGTCCCGGTCGGCCCGCTCGCCCGCGGCCCCGCCGACGAGCGCCGCGCGTCGCCACGGCTCCGCGAGACCGGCCGCGTCCCACAGGGCCCACAGCACACCCTGCGCATCCGCCCCCGGACGGGCCGCGGCGGTGCGCCCGGCCGCGACCACGCGCGCGAGACGGTCCACGGCGGAGGCGACCGCGGGCGCGAGCGTCGCGGCGCGGCCCGGCTCGTCGAGCGCCTCCACCAGCAGTGCGTCGCTGGTGCGCCCACCGCCCCCCGCGAGCTCCTCGGCCCGCAGCGCGCGGCGCACCCGTCGCAGGCCCACGGGGTCCAGGCCGCCGAGCGGCGAGCACGCCAGGCGGGCCGCGACCGCCGCGTCCAGCTCGGCGGCGCCCACCGCGACCGCCATCGCGTCGAGCAGCGGGCGCACGGCCGGCTCGTCGCGCAGCGGCACGTCGCTGCCCAGCACGGTCACCGGGACCTGCGCCGAGCCGAGCGCGCGGCGCAGCGCGGTCACGTGCGACCCGGCGCGCGCCACCACGGCCATGCGGTGCCACGGCACGTGGTCCTCGAGGTATGCGCGGCGCAGCTCACGCGCCACGAACGCCGCCTCCTGAGCGCCGCTCGGCAGCACCGCGACGCGGACCCGGTCCGCACCGGTCTGTCCGCGCCCGCCGGTGGCGGCCGAGGGCGCGCGCCGGTGCGCGGCCGCGCCCACCGTGCCGATCCGCTCGGTCACCCGCGCGACCGCCGCCCGGACGTGCGCACCGTGCCGCCACACCGCCGGCAGCACCAGCCGCGTGGCCCCGAGCGCGCCGTCCGGTCCGGGTGGGTCGGACGCGCGGGCGACGAGCGCGGGCTCCGCGCCGCGGAACGTCTGGACGGCAGCGTCCGGATCCGCGGTGAGCAGCGTGCGCGCACCGCGTGCGGCCAGCACCGACAGCAGGCGGGCGGTCGCGGACGTGCTCTCCTGGTGGTCGTCGACCACGACGAGCCGCCACCGGGGTGCGGGCGTCCCGGGCAGCTCGGCCTCCCACTGCTCGAGGACGCGCACCGCCTCCGAGACGACCACGGCCGGGTCGAGCCGCAGCCCGGCGTCGGGCGTCCCGGCGCGCAGATCGAGCACGTCGAGGTACTCCGCGTACACGCGCGCCGCGGCCGACCACTCGGGCCGACCGTGCCGGTCCCCGAGGTCCGCCAGGTCGGCCGGCGTCAGGCCGCGCTCGGCCGCGCGCATCAGCAGGTCGCGCAGCTCGTCGCGGAACGCGCGCACGCCCAGCGCCTCGGCGCGCACGCGCTCGGGCCAGTCCACGCGCGCGCCGTCGCCCGCCGCGTGACCCGCCAGCAGCTCGGCCAGCAGCAGGTCCTGCTCGGGCCCGGAGACGAGCGTGGGGACCGGTTCACCGAGCGCGACGGCTCGCGTCCGCAGCACCGCGAACGCCGCGGCCGCGGGCGTCTGGACCAGCGGGCGGCCGGACGTCAGCGGGAGCCGCGCGGCGAGCCTGTCCCGCAGGTCCGCCGCACCGCGCCGGGACGCCGCCAGGACCAGGAGGCCCGTGGGGTCCAGGCCCGCCTGCACGGCCGCGGCCGCCGCCTCGAGCGCGACCGTGGTGCGACCCGATCCCGGTGCACCGAGCACCAGCAGCGCGGGGCTCGCGGTCGGCGCGCCGCTGCGCGCCGTCGCCCCCACCGCGCGTGCCCAGGCGACCGCCTCCTGCTGCACGGGGTCGAGCGCGACGAGCGCGCCGGGTCCGTCCAGGGGTGCGTCCGCGAGCGCAGGGCGGCGCAGCGCGGGTGTCGTGGTCACGCGCAGATCCCATCACGACGTGCCCACACCCGCGTGCACCCCGGGGTCCGCTGCGAGCGGCGGGTACCCGGTCGCTCAGCCGTCGCGTCCCGGGAACGGCCAGGGGTTGGGCGTGCACGCCCCGACGCCGTACGACTGCTGCTGCATCACCGGGGCGCGCCGGCCCGACCCCGGGCACGTCGCGTGCGGATGCCCGAGCAGGTGCCCCACCTCGTGGTTCACCAGGTACCGGCGGTAGGAGTCCCGGTCGGTGCCGTAGTCCTCGACCGCCTCGACCCAGCGCCGGAAGTTGAGCGTCGCGTGCCCGCCGCGCCCGCACGAGACCTGGCCGCGCGTCTGCAGCGGCGCGCACATCCGGTCGACCAGCGTGGGCGAGGCCAGGACCACGCGCAGGTCCGCGGGCCGGTCGGTCCGCGCGAACGACAGCGAGCCGTCGCCACCCCAGCCACGCGGGTCGTTGAGCGTCGTCATGACGAACGCGGCGAACGCCTCCGGGTCGACCGCGAGACCCTCCTCGACCTCGACGCGCACGGTCAGCACGTCCCCTACGCCGGGGCCGGGGTCGCTCCCGGGCACCACGACCAGGTCGCCCGACGCGGACTCGGGCACACCGGCCGCGAGCAGCCCTGACGCGAGGTCGGCCTCGGTCAGGTCGGGGTCGGCAGCGTCACCCGCGGGCGGTGCGGTCGTCGGTGTCGGCGGGACCCCGTCGGCGCCCGCGCCCGTCGTCGGTGCCGCGGTGCCCGGCGCCAGCGAGTCCGGCACGTGGCCCGCGCGCGCGGCACCGCGCGAGCCCCGCAGCGCATCCGTCAGGGAGCGCGCCTCACCCGTCGCCGCGGCGGCCGGTGCGGAGCCACCGCGGTCGGCCGTCACCGCCGCGCCGAGGCCGCCACCCGCGGCGAACGCGACGAGCGCCGTCAGGACGCCCACGGCACGTCGCGGACGCGTCGTCCACCGCCGGCGACCCCGCACGGGTTCGCTCGTCCGGCTGACGTCGTCGAGGCTCACCACCCCATGCTCCACCGCCGAAACATGCCGTGGCTACCATTCGCGGCATGGTGGAGGTCCCGGACGACGAGACGCCCCGTCCGCGCAGCCAGCGCATGGCGCGTGACGAGCGGCGCGCTCAGGTGCTGCGGATCGCGCAGGACCTGTTCGCGAGCGAGGGCTTCCACCACGTCTCGATGGACGACATCGCCGAGCGCGCGCTGGTCTCCAAGCCCGTCCTGTACCGCCACTTCCCCTCCAAGCTGGACCTGTACCTGGCGGTCGTGGACCAGCGCGGGGCGGACCTGCTCGCCGCGGTCGACCAGGCCGTGGCGCCCATCGAGCAGGGACCCGTGCACCCCGGCGACGGGCGTGCGGTGATCGCCGCGATCGTGCGGGCCTACCTGTCGTTCGTCGAGCTCGCGGGCGAGTCGTCCGCGCTGCTGTTCGAGTCCGACGTGACGCACGACGAGGACGTGCGCGCGCGTGTGGAGAGCGCGTCGTCGCAGGCCGCGCACCGGATCGCGGCGGTCCTCGGCCCCGTCACGGGCCTGCCCGTGCAGGACTGCCACGTCATCGCCGTCTCGCTCATCTCGCTCGCGCAGGGCGCGGCCACGCACCGCTACCGGCATGCGGACACGCTCGACAGCGAGCACGTCGCGGACCTGGTCACGCGGCTCGCGTGGGCGGGTGTGCAGGGCCTGATCCGCGACGACTTCGCGTACGGCGGCTGAGCCGCGGTTTCGCTCGTCGCGGACGCGGCGCGGTACGGCCGGGTGCGCGACCTAGGATCGTCGCCGACGAGAGCGGGCCGCTGGCCCGCCCCCACGCGGGTCACCGCGGGGCGACGGACGACGAAGGAGACGGGCGTGGAGATCACGATCGGCGTGCAGAACGTGGCGCGGGAGATCCTGGTGGAGAGCGACCAGAGCGCGGACGAGGTGTCCGCGGCCGTCGTCGCCGCGCTCGCGGGCAAGCCCGCGCTCGAGCTGGTCGACTCGAAGGGCCGGCGCGTCATCGTGCCGACGCCCACCATCGGGTACGTCGAGATCGGCGCCGAGGCCAAGGCGCGCGTGGGCTTCGGCACCATCTGACGCCGGCGGGGCCGCGTCACGCGCGGCCCCGCCGCCCGGGTCGTCGGCCGGTCAGGCCGTCAGGCCCAGCCGGCTCATGCGCCGCGTGTGCTGCGCGGTGAGCTCACCGAAGATCTTCGCGGGCGCGTTCCCCACCGGACGGGCGTCGGGCGCGGCTCCCTGCGCGGGCTCCGCGGCCTGACCGGCCACGTCGTCCGCGTGCTGCGCGAGCTGGCCCTCGTGCGCGAGCCGTGCCAGGCCGGGCCGCTGCGCGATGATCCGCTGCACCACCGAGAGCGCCTCCCCCACCAGGCGACGGCCCCACAGCGCGAGCCGCGAGGACAGCACGTCGTCCTGCGAGCCGGCGGCGTCGAGCTCGGCGACGGCCAGCTCGGCGTGCGACGCGTCCTCGAGCACCTCGAGCACCACCTGGCGGGACCGGTCGTCGAGCGCGAGCGCCGCGAGCCGGCAGAAGTCGTCGGCCACGCCGTAGCCGACGTAGGCCTTGAGCAGCCGCTCCCACCACGTGCTCGGCTGCGTGCGGGCGTCGAACTCCTCCAGCACGTCGTCGAACTCGCCCAGCAGCCGAGCGGCGTCCCCGCCGAGCTCGACGATCCGGGCGATCACCCGGTCGCGCCGCTCGACCGCGGCCGCCGCGAACCGGGACAGCGCGAGGCGCTGCTCGACGTCGGGCGCGATCGCCGAGTCCGCCGCGAGCCGCACGAACGCGATGTGCTCCAGCTGGGCGACCAGCCCGAGCAGCTCGAGCGCGTCGTCGGCGCCTGCCGGACGGTCGTCGGTCGGTCGGTGCGCGTCGGTGGTCATCCGACGATCGTAGAGCGCGCGTCCGAGCCCCGCCGACGGGTCGGTCCGTTACCCTGGGGACGTACATCGGTTGCCCGGTCGGCCACGACCATCTCGCGCAGCCCCGCACAGGGGCGTCGCCCGCGAGTCGAAACCCGCGATCGGCTGCCGGCCATCATGTGGCGACGTCCGTCGCCCGGCACGCGCTCGTCCCCGTCCGGCACCGTCCGGCCGTGTGGAGCGACGCGCGGCCCGGGCCGCGCGCCACCCTGCACCGAAGAGTCGATGTGACCACCACCGAGAACCTCACGCCCGCAGACGAGTCCAGCGAGGCGGCCTCCGCGCTCGCGACCCCCATGACCCGCCCGATGGTCAGCACCGCCGCGTCGGTGCAGGCCGTGGACGCGTCCTTCGCCGACTTCGACGTCCGCCCGGAGATCGTCCAGGCGCTCGCCGACGCGGGCATCTCCCACCCGTTCCCCATCCAGGCCATGACCCTGCCCGTCGCGCTGTCGGGGCACGACATCATCGGCCAGGCCAAGACGGGCACCGGCAAGACGCTCGGCTTCGGCGTCCCGCTGCTGCACCGCATCGTCGCGCGCGACGAGGAGGGCTACGACCAGCTGCGCGCGCCCGGCAAGCCCCAGGCGCTCGTCGTGGTCCCCACGCGTGAGCTCGCGGTGCAGGTCGCGGGCGACCTGGCCACCGCGTCGGCCCGCCGCTCGGTGCGCGTCGTCCAGGTGTACGGCGGACGCGCGTACGAGCCCCAGATCGACGCGCTGAACGCGGGCGTCGACGTGGTCGTCGGCACGCCCGGCCGCATGATCGACATGCTCAAGCAGCGTCACCTCGACCTGTCGCACGTGCGCACCGTCGTGCTCGACGAGGCCGACGAGATGCTCGACCTCGGCTTCCTGCCGGACGTCGAGACGCTGCTCGCGGCCACGCCCGCCTCGCGCCACACCATGCTGTTCTCCGCCACGATGCCCGGTGCGGTCGTCGCGATGGCGCGTCGCTACATGACGCAGCCCACGCACATCCGCGCGGCGGACCCGGACGACGACGGCCGCCAGACCGTCAAGAACATCAAGCAGGTCGCCTACCGCGCGCACGCGCTCGACAAGGTCGAGCTGCTGGCCCGCATCCTGCAGGCGCAGGGCCGCGGCCTGACGATCGTGTTCGCACGCACCAAGCGCACGGCCGCGAAGGTCGCCGACGAGCTCGTCGAGCGCGGGTTCGCGGCGGGCGCGCTGCACGGCGACCTCGGCCAGGGCGCGCGTGAGCAGGCGCTGCGGGCGTTCCGGCACGGCAAGGTGGACGTGCTCGTCGCGACCGACGTCGCGGCGCGCGGCATCGACGTCGAGGACGTCACGCACGTCATCAACTACCAGTGCCCCGAGGACGAGAAGACCTACCTGCACCGCACGGGCCGGACGGGCCGCGCGGGCAACAAGGGCACCGCGGTCACGTTCGTCGACTGGGACGACCTGCCGCGCTGGGGCCTGATCGACAAGTCGCTCGGCCTGGGCATCCCGGAGCCGGTGGAGACGTACTCGAGCTCGCCGCACGTCTACACCGACCTCGACATCCCGCAGGGCGTCAAGGGTCGGCTGCCGAAGTCGCAGCAGACCCGCGAGGGCCTCGCGGCCGAGGTGCTCGAGGACCTCGGTGAGACCGGCAAGCGCGCGCGCCAGGGCGGCGCGGCGGGCGGTCGGGACGCCGGACGGCGCGACGAGCGCCGGTCGGGCGAGCGCACGGCCGGTGGCCGCGGCGCGGGTGCGGCGCAGGCCCGTCGTCCCGCCGCGAGCGGTGAGGGCGAGGCCTCGGGCGAGGGCCGCTCGCGCCGCCGCCGGGGCGGTCGTGGCCGGGGTCGCGGTGAGGGTGGCGCGCCGAACGAGGCCACGGCGGGCACGACGACGCCGGCGGCCCAGGGCTCGGCCCCCGCTGCCGACGGCGACGCACCGCGGCGCAGCCGTCGGCGCACGCGCGGTGGCCGCCCCGTGGCCGACGCGCCGGCGGCCGACCAGTCCTGACGCCACGAGGGCCCGCACCCACCCGGGTGCGGGCCCTCGTCGTCGGTGGCGTCAGGCGGCCTGCACGAACGCCGTCACGGCGTCGGCGATCAGCTGGACCGCGATCGCCGCGAGCAGCAGACCCGCGATGCGCGTGACCAGGATGACGCCCGAGTCCTTGAGCACGCGGTGGATGACGTTGGCGAACCGCATGGCCAGCCACAGGCACACGTGCACCGCCACGACCGCGAGCGCAATGGCCACCCAGTCCGCTGCCGACCCGTCGGACTGCTTGACGAACACCATCGTCGCGACGATCGCACCGGGCCCCGCGAGCAGCGGCGTGCCCAGGGGCACGAGCGCGACGTTGACCTTGTCGTTCGCGGAGGCCTGGGCCTCCTCCATCTTGCCGGTCAGCAGCTCCATCGCCACGAGCAGCAGCAGCAGACCGCCCGACGCCTGCAGCGCCGCGAGCGAGATGTGCATGTAGGACAGGATCGACTGCCCGAACAGCGCGAACGAGACGATGACGCCGAGCGCGACCGCGACCGCCTGCCACGCGGCCTTGTTGCGCTGCTTGCGCGTCATCGAGCCGGTCAGGCCCAGGAAGATCGGGACCGTGCCGGGCGGGTCCATGATGACGAACAGCGTGATGAACACGGACGCGAGCAGGCGCGCGTCGAGGATCTCGCTCACCGGATCACCTCGCTCGTCGCCCGTGCCTCGATCTCGGCCAGGACGGCCGGGTCGGTGAGATTCTCCCCCAGCCGGTTGGCCTTCCCGGCACCGTGGTGGTCGGAGCCGCCCGTGACCAGCAGACCGAGCCGGTGCGCGAGGCCCGTGAGCCGCGCCCGCTGCGCGTCGTCGTGGTCGCGGTGGTGCACCTCGAGACCCGCCAAGCCCGCGTCGGCGAGCTCGTCGAACGTCTCGTCGGGGACGATGCGACCGCGCGCGTCGGCACCCGGGTGCGCGAACACCGGCACCCCGCCGGCCGCCAGGATCGCGCGGATCGCGTCGGCCGCGTCGGGTGCGTAGTGCGGCACGTGGTAGCGGCCGTCGGCCCGCAGCAGGTCGACGAACGCGGCGTCGCGGTCCGGCACCACGCCGCGCGCGACGAGCGCGTCGGCGATGTGCGGGCGGCCGACCGTCACCGCGTCACCCGCCTGCTCCAGCACGTCGTCCCAGGTCACGGGGTGGTCGGCGGCCAGCAGCTCGACCATGCGCCGCGCGCGGCCCAGCCTAGCCTCACGCGTGCGGTCGAGCTCGGCCACCAGCGCGGGATGCTCGGGGTCCTGGAGGTAGGACAGGAGGTGGACGCTCACGCCACGCCAGCGTGCGGACACCTCGGTGCCCCGCACGAGCGCGATCCCGGCACGGCGCGCCGCGGACGCGGCCTGCGCCCACCCGGCGGTCGTGTCGTGGTCCGTGAGTGCCACGACGTCGAGGCCCGCGCGCGCGGCGGACGCGACGAGATCGGCTGGGCTCTGGGTCCCGTCGGACGCCGCGGAGTGGGCGTGCAGGTCGATGCGCACCCCCGAACGTTAGCCGCCCGCGGCGACGTCCCCGACGGGGCCTTCGGCGGCCGGCGTGTGCCTGCCGGGTGCGAAGATGGCGGGATGGACGACGCGAACCTGGACCGCACCGACGGCACGTGGCACGAGGACCAGCCGGTCGAGGACCGCGGATCGAACCGCTCGCAGCGGCCCGGGTCGGCCGCGTTCCTCGAGTTCGTCACGTCGGGCTGGGCCGAGCGTCCCCCGTCGCAGGCCACGCGCAGCGCCGCGGCCGAGTTCACGGCCGCTCGCCGCAGCGCGCTGTCCGCGCGGCTGCGCGGGCGCCGTCTGGTGATCCCCGCCGGGACGTTCAAGGTGCGCTCGAACGACACCGACTACCGGTTCCGGCCGCACTCGGCGTTCGCGCACCTCACGGGGCTCGGCGTCGAGCAGGAGCCCGACGCGGTCCTGGTGCTGCACCCGGTCGAGGACGGCGCGGGCGACGACGGCAGCGGCCACCACGCGGTGCTGTACATGCGCCCGCTGGCGGGCCGCGACTCGAGCGAGTTCTTCTCCGACTCCCGCTACGGCGAGTTCTGGGTGGGTGCGCGCCCGACCCTCGAGGACCTCGAGACCGTCACGGGCATCGCGACCGCGCACGTCGACGACCTGCGGGACGCGGTCGCCAAGGACGTGGGCGACGGCGGCGTGCAGGTGCTCGTGGTGCCGGACGTCGACCCCGGGGTCGAGGCGGTCGTCGAGGAGATCCGCGCGCAGGAGGCCGCGCGCGGGGCGCAGCAGGCGGACCGCGACGAGCACCTGGTCGAGGCGCTGTCCGAGCTGCGGCTCGTCAAGGACGCGTACGAGATCGAGCAGATGCGGCTCGCGGTCGCGACGACGGTCGAGGGCTTCGAGAAGGTGGTCCGCGCGCTGCCCGCGGCCCGCGCGCACGTGCGCGGCGAGCGTGTGGTCGAGGGCACGTTCGTCGGGCACGCCCGTCAGGAGGGCAACGCGGTGGGCTACGAGACGATCGCCGCCGCGGGTGACCACGCGACCACGCTGCACTGGATCGACAACGACGGCCAGGTGCGCGCGGGCGAGCTGCTGCTGCTCGACGCGGGTGTCGAGGTCGACTCGCTCTACACCGCCGACATCACGCGCACGCTCCCGGTGGACGGCACGTTCACCGAGGTGCAGCGCCGCGTCTACCAGGCGGTGCTCGACGCCGCGGACGCCGCGTTCGCGGCCGCGGTGCCGGGTGCGCGGTTCCGCGACGTGCACGCCGCCGCGATGGAGGTCATCGCGGACCGCCTCGCGCAGTGGGGTCTGCTGCCCGTGACCGCGGCCGAGTCGCTGCTGCCCGAGAACCAGCACCACCGGCGCTGGATGGTGCACGGCACCAGCCACCACCTGGGCATCGACGTGCACGACTGCGCGCAGGCACGCGCCGAGCTCTACCTGGACGGCGTGCTCGAGCCCGGCATGGTGTTCACCATCGAGCCCGGCCTGTACTTCAAGTCCGACGACCTGCGCGTGCCGGCCGAGTACCGCGGCATCGGCGTGCGCATCGAGGACGACGTGCTGATGACCGCCGACGGCAACGAGAACCTCTCGGCGGCGCTGCCGCGCGACCCCGACGCGGTCGAGGCCTGGATGGCGGGGCTGCTGCGCGGCTGACCGCGCGACGGTCGTCTCAGGCGTCCTGCGCGGGCGGCGCGTCCGCGTCGGCGGGCGGGCGCACACCCGTCGGCGCCTGCGGTGCGACCTCCGGGACCGCGGGCTTCGTCGGCCAGCCGCTCGTCACGCCCCCGACCTCGGCGAGCAGCTGACGTGCCTGGTGCGCCTTCTCCGCGTGGCACAGCACGGCGTACGAGGACGCGACGATCTGGCTCGCCGACGTGAAGTCCCGGCGCCCGCGCGACAGCGAGTACGTCAGCACCGAGAACAGCAGGCCGAACGCGCCGCCGATGAGGATCGCGGGCAGCAACGGGCTGGACTCCTCGGTCGAGAACAGCGACAGCAGCAGCCCGACGAACAGGCCGAACCACGCGCCCGAGACGAACCCCCCGAGCGCGGCGCGCGGGTAGGACAGGCGGCCCGTGACGCGCTCGACCATCTGCAGGTCGGTCCCGACGATGGTGACCATCTGCACGGGGAACGCCTTGTCCGCCAGGTGGTCCACCGCCTTCTGCGCCTGCACGTAGGTGTCGTAGCGGGCCACCTGCTCGCCCTGGGGCGGGGTGGGGGTGCGCGGGACGCGGGGCTGACCGGTGTACGCCATGCCCCCGATCCTCTCCCCTTTTCGTCCCGGACCGCCACGCCCGGCCCGCTCGTCCGGGTGACGCGGGCGCGCGGGCCCGGACGCGGCGCGTGCGGCGCAGCCCCCGGCGTCTAGGCTGACCGCGTGAGCAGCGTCGGCACCCGGGTGTTCGTCGCGCGCCTGGCCGGGACCACGGTCTTCGACCCCTTGGGCGACCAGGTGGGGCGGGTGCGCGACGTCGTCGTGCTCGTGCGCCCCAAGGGCGCACCGCGCGCCGTGGGCCTCGTGGTCGAGGTGCCCGGGCGCAGGCGCGTCTTCCTGCCGCTGACACGCGTGACCGCGATGGACCCCGGCCAGGTCATCTCGACCGGGCTGGTGAACATGCGCCGCTTCGAGCAGCGCGCGTTCGAGACGCTCGCCGTGAGCGAGCTGCTGGACCGCACCGTGGACCTGGCGGACGGCAGCGGCAGCGCCACCATCGAGGACCTGGCGATCGAGCTGCAGCGCGGCGGGGACTGGGTGGTCACCAAGCTGTTCGTGCGACGCGTCGTCCCCGGGCACCGGGGTCTGCTGCGGCGCCGCGGCGAGACACAGCTGGTCGCGATGTCCGAGGTCACGGGCCTGGCGCGCGCCGCCGGGCAGCAGGCGGCCGAGCTGCTGCTGGCGCAGTACGAGGACCTCAAGCCGGCGGACCTCGCGGACGTCCTGCACGACCTGGGCACGACGCGTCGCCTCGAGGTCGCCACGGCGCTCGACAACGAGCGCCTCGCCGACGTGCTCGAGGAGCTGCCGGAGGACGACCAGGTCGCGATCCTGCAGGGGCTCGAGCTGGGCCGCGCGGCGGACGTGCTCGAGGCCATGGAGCCCGACGACGCGGCCGACCTGCTGGGCGAGCTGCCGCAGGAGCAGGCCGCCGAGCTGCTCGGGCTGATGGAGCCCGACGAGGCCAAGGACGTGCGGCGCCTGCTGGCGTACGAGGACAACACCGCGGGTGGCCTGATGACCACCGAGCCCGTGATCCTGGGCCCGGAGACGCCGATCGCCGCGGCGCTCGCGCACGTGCGCCGGCAGGACCTCACGCCCGCGCTCGCGTCGATGGTGTTCATCGCGCGGCCCCCGCTCGAGACGCCCACGGGCCGGTTCATCGGCGTGGTGCACCTGCAGCGCATGCTGCGCGAGCCGCCGCACGAGTCGATCGGCTCGATCGCGGACACCGACATCGAGCCCATCGAGGTGGACGCGCCGCTGCTGTCCGTGACGCGTCAGCTGGCCACGTACAACCTGCTCGCGCTGCCGGTGGTGGACGCGGACAAGCGCCTGCTGGGCGCGGTGTCCGTGGACGACGTGCTCGACCACCTGCTGCCCGAGGACTGGCGCGAGCAGGACGACGAGCGGCACGACGAACGGGCGGGGCTGAGCCGGCCGCCGCAGGCCGGGGTGCGCCGTGGCTGAGCGCCTCGACCAGCCGCGCGAGTCGCGGCGGTCCTTCCTGCCGCGTCCGCAGGCGGACCAGGACGCCGCGGGCCGCGTCTCGGAGAGCATCGCGCGGTTCCTGGGCACGCCGTCGTTCATCTTCTGGCTGACGATCTTCTGCATCGTCTGGCTCGGGTGGAACGCGTTCGGCCCCGAGGACCTGCGGTTCGACAAGGCCGCGAACGGGTTCACGGCGCTCACGCTCATGCTGTCGCTCCAGGCGTCCTACGCCGCTCCCCTCATCCTGCTCGCGCAGAACCGGCAGACCGACCGGGACCGCGTGCAGGCCGAGCAGGACCGGCAGCGCGCCGAGCGCAACCTGGCGGACACCGAGTTCCTGGCGCGCGAGATGGCCTCGGTGCGCATCGCGCTCAACGAGGTGGCGACCCGCGACTTCGTGCGCTCCGAGCTGCGCAACCTGCTCGAGGAGCTGCTCGCCGAGCAGGCCGAGCAGGCGGACGCCGACGAGCCGGCCGAGCCCGGCGCCGAGCGCCCGGACGGCAAACCGGCGCGGGCCGAGCGCAAGCCCGAACGTCGCCGCGTCTGACCCGTCCGCCGCGGCCGGCCCCACGTCGGCCGGCCCGACGATCGCCCGCCCGGGCCGGACGGCCGTCGGTGGCCCGCCCGGGGCGACCTAGCATGGGCGTCGTGCCCGAGCAGACCACCCCGCCCGACGACGCCCTGACAGCCGCCGTCCTGACGGCCCTCGCGACCGTGCAGGACCCGGAGATCCACCGGCCGATCACCGAGCTCGGGATGGTCCGGTCGGTCGAGGTGGACGGCACGCGCGTCGTCGTCGGGCTCGACCTGACGACGCCCGGCTGCCCGCTCAAGGACACGCTCACGCGGGACGTCACCGCGGCGGTCACGCAGGTGGACGGGGTCACGGACGTCGCCGTGGCGCTCGGTGTGATGTCCGCCGAGCAGCGCGCCGACCTGCGCCGCCTGCTGCGCGGCACGGACGCCGAGCCCTCGATCCCGTTCGCGCAGCCCGGGTCACTGACCAAGGTGTTCGCGATCGCGTCGGGCAAGGGCGGCGTCGGCAAGTCGTCGGTGACCGCCAACCTCGCGGTCGCGATGGCCGCCGAGGGGCTGCGCGTGGGCGTCGTGGACGCCGACATCTACGGCTTCTCGATCCCCCGGATGCTCGGCGTGGACCGGCCCCCCACCAAGGTCGACGACATGCTGCTCCCGCCCGAGGCGCACGGCGTCAAGGTGGTCTCGATCGGCATGTTCGTCCCGAAGGGCCAGCCCGTGGTCTGGCGCGGGCCCATGCTGCACCGCGCGCTGCAGCAGTTCCTGGCGGACGTGTTCTGGGGCGACCTGGACGTGCTGCTGCTGGACCTGCCGCCCGGCACCGGGGACATCGCGATCTCGGTCGCGCAGCTGCTGCCCGGTTCGCAGATCCTCGTCGTGACCACGCCGCAGGCGGCGGCCGCCGAGGTCGCCGAACGGGCCGGCACGGTCGCCGCGCAGACGCGGCAGCAGGTGGTCGGCGTGATCGAGAACATGTCCTGGCTCGAGCAGCCCGACGGCACGCGCCTCGAGCTGTTCGGCTCGGGCGGCGGCGCGCACGTCGCGCAGCGGCTCACGGACCTCACGGGCGGTGACGTGCCGCTGCTGGGCCAGGTCCCGCTGGACGTGCGCGTGCGCGAGGCCGGCGACACCGGCTCACCGGTGGTGCTGACCGCACCGGACGCGCCGGCGGCGGTCGCGTTGCGGGAGGTCGCGCGCACGCTGGGCACGCGCCGCCGCGGCCTGGCCGGGATGTCGCTCAACCTCACGCCGCGCTGATGCGCGCCCGGGTCGCCCGGGTGTTGGAAATTGTTGAGTTCAGTGGGATGCTGTTCGGGTGTTGGCGACCCAGAGGCAAGAGCTGATCCTCGCCGCGGTGCGGGAGCGCGGTGCCGCACGCGTCGCCGACCTCGTCGCCGAGCTCGGGGTCTCAGACATGACCGTGCGCCGCGACATCGCCGAGCTCGCGCAGGCCGGCCTGGTGCGCCGCGTGCACGGCGGCGCCGTCGCACCCGAGGGCACGCGTGCGGCCGACGAGCCGGGCTTCGACGTCAAGGTCGAGCAGGCCGGTCCGCAGAAGGCCGCGATCGCCGCCGCCGCGCACGCCGAGCTCGAGCCCGGTCAGGCGCTCGCGCTCTCGGCCGGGTCCACCACGTTCCGGCTCGCGGAGCTCGTCGCGGCCGACGCCGCGCTGCGGCCCCTGACGGTCGTGACCAACGGCCTGCGGATCGCCGACGCGCTGCACCGCGGCGTGCGGGCGGGCGAGATCGAGGTGGTGCTGACCGGCGGCGTCCGCACGCCCAGCGACGCGCTCGTCGGACCCGTCGCCGACGCGTCGCTCAGCCGCCTGCGCGTCGACCGTGCGCTGCTGGGCGTGCACGGCCTCGACACCGCGGGCCTGACCACGCCCAACCTGGCCGAGGCCGCCACCGACCGCGCCCTCATCGCGTGCGCGGCCGCCACGACCGTCCTGGCCGACCACACCAAGTGGGGCGTGGTGGGCCTGGCCCAGATCGCCTCGCTCGACGAGGTCGACCTGGTGCTGATGGACGACGGCGCACCGCCCGAGGCCCGGCGCCACCTGGCCGGCCGCCTGCGCACGGTGCCCGTGCCGGCGGCCCCCTGAACGCGACCCCCCGCGACCCCACCCCACCGCGTGACCCCGCACCGAACGGAGAGCACCCCCGCATGACGAGCGACACCCGCGCCCACGTGCGCATCACACCCACGCACCTGGCGGACGGCCGCGAGCTGTTCTACTTCGACGACTCCGAGCCCTACGTCTCGGGTGCCGCCACGCGCAGGCTCGACGACCCGCGCCCCCTGCCCGACCGGTTCGCGCCCGACGAGGACGGCCACGTGCCCGCGGGCCCGGAGCTGCGCCGCGACCCGCTCACGGGCGAGTGGATCGCGATGGCCGCGCACCGCATGAACCGCACGTTCCTGCCGCCCGCTGACGCCAACCCCCTGGCCCCCGCCAGGCCCGGCGCCACGTACCAGGACGGGGAGATCCCCGCCGACGCGTACGACGTCGTGGTGTTCGAGAACCGCTTCCCCTCGCTCATGCGCGTGCCGGGCGTCACCGACGAGGTCGCGCTGCAGGACGGCGAGGAGCTGTGGCAGACCCGCCCGGCCGCGGGCCGCTGCGAGGTCGTGTGCTTCTCCTCCGACCCGACCGCGTCGCTGCGCACCGTGAGCCCGCAGCGCATGCGCACGATCATCGAGGCGTGGGCGCACCGGACGGAGGCGCTCAACGCGACCGAGGGCATCGAGCAGGTCTTCGCGTTCGAGAACCGCGGCAAGGAGATCGGCGTCACGCTGCACCACCCGCACGGCCAGATCTACGCGCTGCCCTACCTGGCACCGCGCACCGCGGCGATGCTCGCCACCGCGCAGGAGCACCGGGCCGCGACCGGCCGTCTGCTGGGCCGCGACGTGCTCGAGGCCGAGCTCCGGCACGGCGCGCGCGTGGTCCTCGAGTCCGAGCACTGGGTCGCGTACGTGCCGTTCGCGGCGCGCTGGCCCGTCGAGGTGCACCTGGTCCCGCGCCGCGACGTCCCGGACCTCCCGGCGCTGACCGACGACGAGCGCGCCGACCTGGCCACGACGTACCTCGAGCTGCTGCGCCGGCTGGACCTGTTCTTCGTCGACGACGAGACCGCCATCCCGCTCCCCTACATCTCCGGCTGGCACCAGGCGCCCGCGCGGCAGGGGCGCGACGACTGGCGCCTGTCGCTGCAGATCTTCTCCGTGCTGCGCGCACCCGGGAAGCTCAAGTACCTCGCCGGCGTCGAGTCCGGGGTCGCGGCGTGGGTGTCCGACACCACGCCCGAGCGCATCGCGAACCGGCTGAAGGAGCTCGCATGACGACGTGGGCCCACGCCTGGGACCAGGCGACGGGACAGGACCGCGCACGAGCGGCCTTCGCCGCGGCGTTCGGCGCGACCCCGCCCTCGGGGGTGTGGTCCGCACCGGGACGCGTCAACCTCATCGGCGAGCACACGGACTACAACGGTGGCCTGTGCCTGCCGGTCCCGCTCGCGCACCGCACGTACGCGGCGCTGCGGCCGCGGGTCGACGAGGTGGCCCGCATGGCCTCGTCGTGGGACCCGACCGCCGTCGTCTCGCTCGAGCTCGCGAGCGTGGCACCCGGCACGGTCGACGGCTGGACCGCGTACGTCGCGGGTGTCGCGTGGTCGCTGCGCGAGCTCGGGCTGGACGTGCCGGGCTTCGACGTCGCGATCGACTCGTGCGTGCCCGTGGGTGCGGGGCTGTCGTCGTCGGCCGCGCTCGAGTGCTCGGTGGCGCTCGCGCTCGACGCGGTGCACGGGCTGGGTCAGTCGCGTGAGGCCCTCACGGCCGCGTGCGTGCGCGCCGAGAACGAGATCGCGGGCGCCCCGACCGGCGGCATGGACCAGGCCGCCGCGCTGCGCACGATCGACGGGCACGCGCTGCTGCTCGACTGCCGGGACCTGAGCGTGCGCCACGTGCCGTTCGACCCGGCCGCCGAGGGCCTCGCTCTGCTGGTGATCGACACGCGCGCCGAGCACGCGCTCGTCGACGGGCAGTACGCCGCGCGACGCGCGACGTGCGAGGAGGCCGCGGCGCTGCTCGGCGTGCCGACGCTGCGCGAGCTCACCGACGCCCCCGGCGGCGCCGAGCGCGCGCTGGCCACGCTGGCCGACGGCTCCCCGGGCGCCGACGTGCGCGTCCGCCGCGTGCGTCACGTGCTCGCGGAGATCGAGCGCGTCAAGCAGTTCGTCGCGCTGCTCGACGCGGGGCGCCTGCGGGACGTCGGGCCGCTGCTCGACGCGTCGCACACGTCCCTGCGCGACGACTACGAGGTCTCGTGCCGCGAGCTCGACGTCGCCGTCGAGGCAGCCCGTGCCGCGGGCGCGCTCGGCGCCCGGATGACGGGTGGCGGGTTCGGCGGCTCGGCCATCGCACTGGTCGAGGCGGACGCGGTGGACGCGGTCGCCGACGCCGTCGACGCCGCGTTCCGGGCGCAGGGTCTGACCCCGCCGGCGTTCGTCGCCTGACCGACGCCCGACCGGTCGAGGGCCGGGGCCGTGCGCCCCGGCCCTCAGCCGTCGTCGGCCGCGCGCCGCTGCACGTCCTCGTGCAGCGAGAGGAACAGCGAGTACGGGGTCCCGTCCGGGTCGGGTGCCCGGTCGGCGTACTCGTGGACCAGCGCGTCCACCCGCCTGACCAGCTCCTCGTAGGCCGCGCGGTCGAGCCGGAGCCCCAGGCGGACCATCGGGCTGGAGTCCAGGTCGGGCACGAGCGCGACCTCCTGCAGGAACGTGTCGACGAGCACGCGCGCCCGGCCGGGCGCGGGCGGCATGCGCCAGGACCGTCCGGTCGCCCGGTACGGCACCTCGCGCGAGCCCCGCGCACCGCGTCGCACGGGTCCGGCCACCAGGAAGCCCCGGTCCACGAGCGTGCGGACGTGGTGCAGCACCGTGGCCGGGTTCCGGTCGAGCCGCCTCGCGATCTCCCGGTTGGTGAGCGACTCGTCGAGGCACAGCCGCAGGATGCGCAGCCGCAGCGACGACGCGAGCGCGCGCGCGTCCGCGTCCGGGTCGTCGGAGACGGCCGGCACGCCCGGCACGTCCGGCGGGGAGGACGGGCTCAGCGGCATGGCCCCATCCTGCCACTGATTGACTTTTCTCAATCGGTGCCGGGATGCTGGGCGTGTGACCGGCACCCCCGTCCCGACCGGCGCCGTCCCGCGCTCGCTGCTGCAGCACCGCGACTTCCGGTGGCTGTGGGCCGGCGATGCGCTGGGCCAGCTCGGTGCGCAGCTGACCGCGCTGGTCCTGCCGATCTACGCGGTGGACCACCTGCGCGCCACCGAGTGGCAGATGGGCGTCCTCACGGCTGCCGAGACGGCCGCGTTCCTGGTCATCGGGCTGCCCGCGGGCGCGTGGGTGGACCGGATGCGCAAGCGCCGCGTCCTGGTGGTCGCCGACCTGGTGCGCGCCGCGGTGCTCGCGGTGGTGGTCGTGGCCGCGGCGACGGACCGCGCGAGCATCCCGCTGCTCGTGGCGGTCGCCGCGGCGATCAGCGTGGCGAACGTCTTCTTCGACGTCGCGCACCAGAGCTACGTGCCCGGCCTGGTCGGGCTCGACCACGTCGTGGAGGGGAACGCCAAGCTCCAGGCCACGCAGTCGGTCGCGCTCGTCGCCGGGCCCGCGATCGGCGGCGCGCTGCTGCGCGTCGTCGCCGCACCCGCCGTCATCGTCGTCACGGTGGTCACCTACGTGCTGTCGGCGTGCGGGGTGGGTCGCATCCGGCACGTCGAGCAGCCGCCCGCACCGCACGAGCGCCGACCCCTGCGCAGCGAGATCGCCGAGGGCCTGCGGTTCGTCGTGCACCAGCCGCTGCTGCGCAGGATCGTCGCGACCACGTCGATCTCGAACCTCGGCGCGGCGGTCTCGGGCGCCGTGATGGTGATCTACGCACTCCGCACGCTCGGGCTCGACTCCGCCGCGTTCGGCACGGTCGTCTCCGCGTCCGCGCTCGGCGGCCTGGCGGGGGCGTTCGCCGCGGGCCGGCTCAGCACGTGGATCGGCGAGGCGCGCATCATCCCGCTGTCCGCGCTCACGCTCGCCCCCGCGGGCGCGGTCGCGCCGCTGGCGTCGGTGCTGCCCGTGGACCCGCAGGTGACGCTCGTGGTCGGCGGCGTCGTCCTGAGCTTCGCGGTGATCGTCTACAACGTCGCGCAGGTGAGCTTCCGTCAGCGCCTGTGCCCGCCCGCGCTCCTGGGCCGGATGAACGCATCCGTGCGGTTCATCGTGTGGGGCTCGATGCCGATCGGCGGGCTCCTGGGCGGGTGGCTCGGGCACGCGATCGGTGTGGTGACGACGTTGTGGGTCGCCGCCGCGATCGGCGCGGTGGCCACGCTGCCCGTCGCGCTCTGCTCGGCGCTGCGGCGACGCGACCTGCCGCTCGACGCACGCGGCACGTCGGACGAGCCGACGGCGGACCCGGACCGTGCGGCCGACACGCCCGTGCCCTGACCGCCCGGCCCTATGCGGGCACGGGCCCCGCCGACGCGGGGACGCGACGCCGCACGGAGGGGCGACCGACCGACGCGACCACCGCGACGACGAGTGCCGTGAGCGCCACGGCGAAGGCCGCGACCACCAGCACGGCACCGGCCGCGGACCACCCGCGGGCGACCGTCACGTCCGGACCGTCCCAGTGCAGCGCCGCGGTGCGCATCGCACTGCCCGCGAGGATCAGCAGCGCGGCGAGCACGCCGGCGACAGAGAGCTGCGCACCCGCGACCACGCGCCGCGCGCTGAGGCGGCGCAGGTCCAGGTCGTCGGCCACCGACACGTCCGGAACCGCCGGGCGCGCGGCCACCTGGCGCAGCACCACCTCGGTCCCGAGCAGGACCACGACGACCACGACGAGCGCGCCGACGCCGTAGGGCAGACCCGGGAACGGGGTCGCGCGGGACGTGCCCGTGGCGTGCTCGACGACGAACCCGCGTCCCGTCCGGTCCGCGAGCGCCGCGCCGGCCGCCGCGACCGCGACCACACCGATCGCCCAGCCCCACAGCACCCGCCGGGGCCACGAGCCGGCCACCTGACCGACCGTGCGCGCCACGAGCGGTGCGCGCCGCGCGGTGCCGCTCGGGCGCGGCCACGTGCCCTCGGCGACCGCGTGCACGGCCAGGAACGCGAGCACGACGAGCAGCGGCGCCGCCCACGCCGCGACGCCACCGGCCGACCGTGCGGCCAGCGCCAGCACGGGCACGGCCGGGACGACGGCGATCACGAGCGCCAGCCAGGCCAGGCCCGAGGTGCGGCCGACCCGGTCGCGCGCCGCGACCAGCGCGGCGGGCACCGAGTCCACCGGCGCCGCGGGTCCGTCCGGCCCGTCGTACGGGCTCGTGCGTGCGTCCCCCTGCGTCGCACGCACGGCCATCACCAGGATCAGGCCCACCAGGCCCACGACCGTCAGCCCGACCACGGACAGGACGCCGAGCCACACCGGGGCGTTCATGAGTGCTCCTTGCTCGGGCCGGGCGCCGCGGCGGCCGGCCGGTGGGTCTGGAGGGCGCCGCGCACCAGCGCGAGGGCGTCCTGGTCGGACAGCCCGTACGCCCGCGCCTGGGCGACGAAGCTGCGGGCGGCACGCATCGGGGCGTCGTCCGCGGGCACGGCGTCCGCCGCGACCACCGTGCCGGTGCGACGACGCGTCGCGACCAGCCCTGCGGCCTCGAGCTCGCGGTACGCGCGCGCCACCGTCCCGGGCGCGACGCCCAGGTCGGCCGCGAGCATCCGGATGGTCGGCAGCCGCGCGCCCGTGCGCAGCCGGCCGGCCGCGACGTACCCCGCGATCTGCTGCCGGATCTGCTCGAACGGCGGCACGGACGACGTCAGGTCGAGGTCGACGACGAGCCCGCCGTCCCCGTCCGCCGTCGCGTCCACCGATCCCCCTGCACGCCCTGTCCAATGTGTCGACACATTGATACTTTAAACGTGTCCCGCGCGTCAAGCCTCAGAGGTCGTACTCGACCACCAGGGGTGCGTGGTCGGAGAACCGCTCGGCGTACGTGTCCGCGCGGTCGACCACGGCCTTCACCGCGACCTCGGCGAGCGCGGGTGTCGCCAGCTGGTAGTCGATGCGCCAGCCCGCGTCGTTGTCGAACGCCTTGCCGCGCCACGACCACCACGTGAACGGCCCCGGACCCTCGCCGCCCAGCTCACGGCCCTCGTCGTGCCAGCCGAGCTCGTCGATCCACGTGTCGAGGTACGCGCGCTCGCGCGGCAGGAACCCCGCGCTCTTGAGGTTGCCCTTCCAGTTCCTGATGTCGGCCTCGCGGTGCGCGATGTTCACGTCGCCCGCGACCACGGCGTACCCGCCACCGTCGACGATCTGCCGCAGCCGGGCCGTGACGGCGTCGAGGAACGCGTACTTCTCGTCCATCGACGGGGTGTTGAGCGTGCCGGAGTGGACGTACGCCGAGACGACCGTCAGCGTCCGAGCGGGTGCACCGGGCCGCGCGGGGACCTCGAGGTCCGCCTCGACCCAGCGCCCCGAGTCGCCCGGGACCCCGGTGCCCAGCCCGATGCGGACCGCGGACATCGGCAGCCGGGACGCGATCGCCACGCCCGAGCGTCCCTTGGTCTGGCTCGCCTCGTGCGCCAGGTGCCACGCGTCCGGGCTCAGGTGGTCCGCCAGGATCTCGTCCGTGGCCCGGACCTCCTGCAGCAGCAGGACGTCGGGCGCGCGCGTCTCGAGCCACTGGCCCATGCCGCGGCGGTAGGCGGCACGGATGCCGTTGACGTTGACGGTGGCGATGCTCAGCACGGCGGGGCTCTCCAGGGTGGCGGGTCGTGGCCCCGCAGATCCTGCCCTACGCCACCGACAGGTCCGACCCCGCCCGCGGGCGATGGTGACCGGTCGGCGCTCAGTCCTCGTCGCGCGGCTGGCCGCCCGGGACCTCGGCGGCCCGCGCCCGGAACCGCTCGAGCGCCTCGGCCGCACGCTCGCTCTCGGCGCGCCGCTCCGCACCGGCCTCGTGCTCGGCCTGCGCGAGCACCCCGAGCGCGGCGAGCGCCGCCAGGTCGACGTTCATCGCGAGCCGCGCGATCCCCACGATCGTGAGGCACAGCCCGGCGATGGCGGCCGACGCGCCGAGCACGACGAACAAGGCGATGCCCTCACCCCACTCCGGGCCGAGCACGGCGAGCGCGGCGAGCGCGGCGTACATCACGGCGAGCCCGCTCACGAGCAGGCCGACCCCCCACGCCAATGGCTCGGCCGACGGCCGATGCTCTCGATCCATGGCTCCCCCTGCTGTCTGGTCGGACGCCCCGCAGCCTAGGGCCTGGGACGGCGTCCCCGCAGGCAGCGGGGGCGGGCGGGCGCGTGTCAGGCGCCCGCCCGCCCCTGCCGACCGTCAGCCCGCGTGGCGCTCGGCGGCCTCGACCACGTTGCTCAGCAGCATCGCGCGCGTCATCGGCCCGACCCCACCCGGGTTGGGCGAGACCCACGCCGCGACGTCGCGGACGCCGGGGTCGACGTCACCCACGACGCGGCTCTTGCCCGTCTCCGGGTCCACCGCGCGCGAGACGCCCACGTCGACCACGACGGCACCCGGCTTGACGATGTCCGCCGTCACGACGCCGGGGACGCCGGCCGCCGCGACGACGACGTCCGCGTGGCGCGTGTGCTCGGCGAGGTCGTCGGTGCCGGTGTGCGTGAGCGTCACGGTCGCGTTGACGGCGCGGCGCGTGAGCAGCAGGCCGATCGACCGACCCACGGTCACGCCCCGGCCGACCACCACGACGTCGGCCCCCGCGAGCTCGATCCCGTGCCGCTCGATCAGCTCGATGATCCCGCGCGGTGTGCACGGCAGCGGGCTGGTCACGGGCTCGTTGACGCGCAGGACCAGGCGGCCCAGGTTCGTCGGGTGCAGGCCGTCCGCGTCCTTGTCCGGGTCCACCAGCTCGAGGACCCGGTGCGTGTCGATGCCCTTCGGCAGCGGCAGCTGGACGATGAAGCCCGTGCACGCCGGGTTCTCGTTGAGGCGCCGCACGGCGGCCTCGATCTGCTCCTGCGTCGCGTCGCCCGGCAGCTCCTCCTGGATGGAGGCGATGCCGACCTCGGCGCAGTCACGGTGCTTGCCTGCGACGTACCACCGGCTGCCCGGGTCGTCGCCGACCAGGAGCGTGCCGAGCCCGGGCGTGACACCGCGTGCGGCGAGGGCCGCCACACGCGCCGTGAGCTCGGCCTTGATGGCCGCCGCGGTGGCCGTGCCGTCGAGGATCTGCGCGGTCATGGCGACCGCCTCAGTACTGGCTCAGGCCGGGGTACAGCGGGAACGCCGCCGTGAGCGCGGCCACGCGGGCCTTGAGCGTCGCGGTGTCCGCCGCGGCGCCCTGCACCAGCGCGGTCGCGATGATGTCCGCGACCTCCGTGAACTCCGCGTCCCCGAAGCCGCGCGTCGCGAGCGCGGGCGTGCCGATGCGCAGGCCCGAGGTCACCATCGGCGGACGCGGGTCGTTCGGCACCGCGTTGCGGTTCACGGTGATGTCGCAGTCGTGCAGGAGGTCCTCGGCCTGCTTGCCGTCGATGGCGGCGTCGCGCAGGTCCACCAGGACCAGGTGCACGTCGGTGCCGCCCGAGCGGACCGTGATGCCCGCGGCGGCGACGTCGGCGGCCGTGAGCCGCTCGGCGATGATCGCCGCACCGCGCACCGTGCGCTCCTGCCGGTCGCGGAACTCCGGGGTGCCCGCGATCTTGAACGCCACGGCCTTCGCGGCGATGACGTGCATGAGCGGGCCGCCCTGCTGACCCGGGAACACGGCCGAGTTGATCTTCTTGGCCAGGTCGGCGTCGTTGGTCAGGATGAAGCCCGAGCGCGGGCCGCCGATGGTCTTGTGCACGGTCGAGGACACGACGTGCGCGTGCGGCACGGGCGACGGGTGCACGCCCGCGGCCACGAGGCCCGCGAAGTGCGCCATGTCGACCCACAGGTAGGCGCCCACCTCGTCGGCGATCTCACGGAAGGCCGCGAAGTCGAGCCGGCGCGGGTAGGCCGACCAGCCCGCGATGATGACCTTCGGACGGTGCTCGAGCGCCAGGCGCCGCACCTCGGCCATGTCGACGAGCGACGTCGCCTCGTCGACGCCGTACGCGACCACGTCGTACAGCCGGCCCGAGAAGTTGAGCTTCATGCCGTGCGTGAGGTGACCGCCCTGGTCGAGCGCGAGGCCCAGGATCGTGTCGCCCGGGCGGGCGATCGCGTGCAGCACCGCGGCGTTGGCGGTGGCGCCCGAGTGCGGCTGGACGTTGGCGAACTGCGCGCCGAACAGCGACTTGGCGCGCTCGATCGCGATGGTCTCCGCGACGTCGACCTGCTCGCAGCCGCCGTAGTAGCGGCGGCCCGGGTAGCCCTCGGCGTACTTGTTGGTGAGCACCGAGCCCTGCGCCTGCAGGACGGCCAGCGGGACGAAGTTCTCGCTCGCGATCATCTCGAGCGTGCCCTGCTGGCGCGCGAGCTCACCGTCGAGGACGGCGGCGATCTCCGGGTCGAGGTCGGCGATGTTCTGGTTCAGCACGTTGTCGCTCATGCGGCAGCTCCTGTTGCAGGTGGCCGTGCGGGCGCGATCGGCGCCCAAGCACGCGGACGGTCCGGTGATGAGGCGACCGAGGGCCCAGGCGTCCGACCCCGTGGTCCAGCTGCTTCGTCGCTCCCCGGTGGTGACCCACCCCGTTGCGCCAGTCGCGACGGGGCACACAGTAGCAAGGAGCCGGACCGCGGCGGCGAGCCGTCCCGCGGCGCCCTGCACACGATCCTCACGGCTCCGAGCCCGCCGGACAGGGGCCCGCCGCTAGCGTCGCAGCGTGATCCTGTGGCTCGGTGGTCCCTTCGGCGTCGGCAAGACCACGTGTGCGCAGCGCCTGGTGGACACGGTCCCCCGTGCGCGGCTGCACGATCCCGAGGCGCTGGGCTGGTGGCTCGCGCGGACGGTCGGCCGGGTGACGGGGACGCGGGACTACCAGGAGCTGCGGGTGTGGCGCCGCGGCACGGTGCGGAGCGCCTCGTGGCACGCGCGCCGCGTCGACCTGCTGGTGATCCCCATGACGGTCCTCGACGACGACCACGCCGACGAGCTGCTCGGCGGGCTGCGGGCGCGCGGGCACGACGTGCGCCACGTGACGCTGCACGCGTCGGACGACGTGCTCCGGGCCCGGATCGAGGCGGACGCCGTGGACCCCGGAGCGCGGCGGTGGCGCCTCGCGCAGGTCGACCGCTGGGCCGAGGCGGCGCCCCGCGTCGCATCGCGCGGCCCCGTGGTGACGACGGACGGCCGCACACCCGGGCAGGTGGCCGACGACGTGCGCCGCGCGCTCGAGGCCTGACCACGTCGGGCGGGGTCACGCGCGCGTCGGCGGCTCCTCCAGGTGCGCGAGCCAGCGCGTGAGGATGCCGCGCAACGCCTCGACGTCCTGCGGGTCGAGCACGCTCAGCAGACGGTGCTCGTTGGCGATGTGGTCGGTGAACGCCGCGTCGACGAGCGCGCGCCCGGCGTCGGTGAGCGCCACGACCCGCACGCGTGCGTCCTCGTCGGCCGCGCGCCGCGTCACCAGCCCGGCCGCCTGCAGGCGGTCGATGCGCTTGGTCATGCCGCCGCTCGTCACCAGCGTGTGCTCGGCCAGGTCGCCCGCGGTGCGCTCGAACGGCGGCCCCGCTCGCCGCAACGTGGCGAGCACGTCGAAGTCCCCCTCGGTCAGCCCGTGCTCGCGGTACACGGCGACGAGGTGCTCGGTGAGGTGCCCCGCGACACGGTGCAGGCGCCCGATGACACCTTGCGGAGAGGGGTCGAGGTCGGGTCGCTCACGCCGCCAGGCCGCCTGCACGAGGTCGAGCCGGTCGGGACGGTCGGTGGTCACGGTTCGATATTATCTTCTCTGGAAGATATGTTGTCTTCCATGGAAGGCAATCTGCGCTGGATGACGGTCACGGCGTTCGCACCCGTCACCTGGGGCGCGAGCTACTACGTCACGCGTCACCTGCTGCCCGCGGACTCGCCGCTGTGGGGATCGGCGCTGCGCGCCCTCCCCGCGGGCCTGCTCCTGCTGCTGGTCGCGCGGCGCCTGCCCCGGGGCGCGTGGTGGTGGCGTGCGCTCGTGCTCGGGACGCTCAACATGGGCGCGTTCTTCGTGCTCGTCTACGTCGCCGCACAGCTGCTGCCCACCAGCGTCGCCGCGACCGTGATGGCGACCTCTCCTCTGGTGATGATGCTCATCGCGTGGGCCCTGCTCGCGCAGCGGCCGACGCTCCCCGCGGTCGCCGGCGGCGTGCTCGGCCTGGTCGGCGTCGCCGCGATGGTGCTCACCGGGGCGGGCGCGCTCGACGCGCGCGGCCTGGCCGCGTCGGTGACGGCGATGCTGATGTCGAGCGTCGGCTACGTGCTCGCGCAGCGTTGGCACGACGATGACGTGGACGTCGTCTCATCGACCGCGTGGCAGCTGGTCGCGGGTGGCCTCATGCTGCTGGTCGCGGCGCTCGTGGCCGAGGGCGCACCGCCGCGGCTCGACGCGTCGGCGTGGGGCGGGCTCGCCTTCCTGTCCCTGGCCGCGACCGCGCTCGCCTACCTCGCCTGGTTCGGCGGCCTGCGCCACCTGCCCGCCGGCACGGTCGGTCTGGTCGGCCTGCTCAACCCTGTGACGGGCCTGGCCCTGGGGCTGCTGGTGGGTGGCGAGCACCTGTCGCTCCAGCAGGCGCTCGGAGTCGTCGTGGTCCTCGTCGGGGTCACGCTGGGCCACCCGGCACTCGCCCGACGCGCGCGTCCGGCGACGCCCGCCGACCAGCCGACACCGCCGGCGCAGGCCCGCGTCCCCGCGGCCTGACCGCGCCCCCTTGCCAGGCGGCGCGGCGCGGATCGACCGGTACCGGCTGATCCACGAGCAGCGCTTCCGCTCCCTCGACGCCGTGCTCGCCGAGGACGCCCAGGAGGACCCACGATGACCCACCCCGTCCGGATCGAGGCCCCCGAGGGCCTGCCCTACATCGACATCACCCGCGAGCTCGACGCACCCCCGGCACGGGTGTTCGCCGCGCACGCCGACCCCGCGCTCGTCGCCCGGTGGATGGGCCCCGACGGCCTCGAGACGGACATCACCGAGTGGGACTTCGTGTCCGGCGGCCGCTGGAGCTTCCGGCAGACCGAGCCCGGCGGCGAGTCCTACGGCTTCCGCGGCACGTTCCACACCGTCCGGCCCGACGAGCTCGCGATCCAGACGTTCGAGTTCCTCGGCTTCCCCGACGTCGTCTCGGTCGAGACCCTGCGCTTCGTCGACCTCGGCGACGGCCGCACGCGACTCGAGACGCACAGCGTCTACCCCACGGTCGCCGCGCGCGACGGCATGATCTCCAGCGGCACGGAACGCGGGGTCACGCAGGGCTACGCCCGGCTCGACACGATCCTCGCCGGCTGACCCGCGAGCAAGGAGAGCACTCCCATGGGCATCGTCCACCCCTTCCTCTGGTACAGCGACGACGCGCTCGAGGCCGCCGAGTTCTACGTCTCGGTCTTCCCGCGCTCGCGCATCCTCGACGTCGTGCACGCCCCCGCGGACATGCCGGGCGTGACCAAGGGCGCCCCGTTCGTCGTGCGGTTCGAGCTCGACGGGCAACACGTGGAGGCCATCTCCGCGGGGCCGCACCTGCAGCTCGACGCGGCCTTCTCGTTCGTCGTGGACTGCGCCGACCAGGCCGAGGTGGACCACTACTGGGACGCGCTGCTGGCGGGCGGCGGACAGCCGGTGGCGTGCGGCTGGCTCACCGACCGGTTCGGGCTGTCCTGGCAGGTGGTCCCGCGCCGGCTCATGGAGCTCACGCTCGCCGCCGACGCCGACCCGGCGGGAAGCGCGCGCGCCACGCAGGTCATGCTCACGCAGACCAAGCTGGACATCGCCGCGCTCGAGGCCGCCTACCGCGGTGACTGACGCTGGTCAGCCGAGCGACCACAGCGTCCGGTAGTACGCGGTGCGGACCGGGTCGGGCGCGATGCCGTACGCGTCCAGCAGCGCCTCCTCGTGGCCCGGGCCGTAGTTCCACACCGTGCTCCACGTGGCGACGGCCAGGTCCGCCCACCGGTCGGCCACGCCCAGGCTGCCCAGGTCCACGTGGGCGAGCCACGTGCCGTCGTCGGACAGGAGCGTGTTGGGCACGCACGCGTCGCCGTGGCACACGACGAGCCGGTCGACGGGCGGCGGCGCGCCCAGCGCCGCGGCTGCGGCCCGGTCCGCGACGCGCGCCAGCCGGTCCCGCGCCGACCACGTCCAGGGGCACCCCGCCACGGGTAGCGCGTCGTGCAGCGCGCGCAACCCCGCGCCGACCGCGCGGACCGCGACCTCGGGGTGCGCCACCCACTGCGGGTGCACCGCGCTGCGACCCTCGATCGCGCGCGTGACGAGCCACCCGCCCTCGTCGTCCGCGCCCGTCTCCACGACATGCGGGACCGGCGTCCATCGCGCGACCCACGCGAGCCGCTCGGCCTCGTCCGCGAGATCGCCCTCGGTGCCCGCGGGCGCCCACTTGGCGTACAGGCCGCGGTCCGGGGCGTGGAACGTCAGTCCGCCGACGAGGTTCTGCCAGACGGGGTGCAGCGGCCCGTCGCCCAGCAGGCGGCGGATCGCGCCCGGGACCTCGACCGTGCCGGTGGGGATGCTCACGTCGAGGTCGTCAGGTCGGGACCGTCGGTCAGCGGTCGTCCTCGTGCACGTCGGGCGTCTCGACGAGCGACTTGCGCAGGAACGCGTACGTGAGGTCCCCCGCGGTCTGGTCGTGCTGGTGCTCGTAGCCGTGCTTGGCGTACAGCGCGATGTTCTGCACCGAGTCGCGGCCCGTGAACACCCAGACCTCCTCGATGCCGTCCGGCAGGTACGGCAGGATCGCGAGCAGCAGGCGCGTGCCGAAGCCCTGACCCTGCAGGTCGGGGGCCACCGCGAACCGGCCCAGCGTGGCCTTCTTGTCCTCGATGAGCACCCGGATCGAGCCGACCAGGCGCGGGCCGTGCCACCCGCCGAGCGTCACCACGTCCTCGCGCTGCAGGTCCGCGACCAGCTCGTCGAGCGTCTGCGTGAGCGGCGGGATGTTCGGGTCGCCGTAGTGCTGGGCCTCCGTGACGAAGGCGGCACGACGCAGCGTGAGCAGCTCGCCGGCGTCGGCGGTGGTCACCTGGCGGATGTCGAGGTCGGCCGTCATGCGACCCATCGTGTCAGCCGTTCGGCGGGTCGGACTACTCTCGGGCCTCGTGTCCCACACTGTGACGCCCGCGTCCGCGCCCGCCGGCACCCACTGGGTGCTCACGCTGTCCTGCCCCGACCGCCCCGGGATCGTGCACGCGGTGGCCGGGCTGCTGGCCGAGCACGGCGGCAACATCACCGAGTCCCAGCAGTTCGGCGACCCGCTGTCCGGGCTGTTCTTCATGCGCGTCCAGGTGACGTCGAGCGCCACGTACGACGAGCTCGCTGCCGCGCTCGCGCCCGTCGCCGAACGCTTCGCGCTGCAGTGGTCGCTCGACGTCGCGGGCCGGCCCGTGCGGACGCTCGTCATGGGCTCCACCGCGGCGCACTGCCTCAACGACCTCGCGTTCCGCCAGCGGTCCGAGGCCCTGCCCGTGGACCTCGTCGCGGTCGTGTCCAACCACACGTCGCTCGAGCCGCTCGCGCAGTTCTACGGCATCCCGTTCCACCACGTGCCCGTGACGGCCGCCACCAAGGCGGACGCGGAGGCGCGCCTCCTGGCGCTCGTCGAGGAGCTCGACGTCGAGCTCGTGGTGCTCGCCCGGTACATGCAGATCCTGTCCGACGACCTGTGCCGCCGGCTCGCGGGGCGCGTCATCAACATCCACCACTCGTTCCTGCCCTCGTTCAAGGGCGCGCGCCCGTACGCGCAGGCGCACGACCGTGGCGTCAAGCTCATCGGCGCGACCGCGCACTACGTCACGGGCGACCTGGACGAGGGCCCGATCATCGAGCAGGACGTCGAGCGCGTGGACCACACGCGAGCTGTCGAGGACCTCGTCGCGCTGGGGCAGGACGTCGAGCGGCGCGCGCTCGCCCGGGCCGTGCGGTGGCATGCCGAGCACCGCGTCCTGCTGGACGGCCACCGCACGATCGTCTTCCGCTGACGCGCACGGTCAGGCGGCAGCGCGCCCCGTCCGGCGCAGCGCCACCACCGTGAGGTCGTCGGGCTGCTGCCCCGCCTGGGCCGCGAGCGCGACGACCGCGTCCACCGCCTCCTGCGCGGTGCGCGTGGCCCGCACCGCCGCCCGGATGCGGTCCAGGTCGGAGATCGCGCCGCCGATCGCGTCGAGGATGCCGTCGCTGAACGTCAGGAGCAGGTCCCCCGGCCCCAGGCGCACGGTCCCCGCGGTACGTGCGGCGTCCGGGTCCACGCCGAGCGGCATGCCGGTCGCCGGGAGCCGGACGCCCGTGCCGTCCGGGCGCACCACGAGCGTGAGCCCGTGCCCGGCGTCGGCGTACGCCAGCACGCCCGTGCCGGGCGTCAGGTGGGCGCGGAAGGCCGTGACGAACGCTCCCGTGCTGGCCAGGTCTGCGGAGAGCGCACGTTCGGCGGAGACCACCGACGTCACCACGTCCGCCGGCTCGCCCGCGTCGGTGTGCAGCACGGAGCGCATGGTCGCCGCGAGGATCGCCGCACCGACGCCCTTGCCCATCACGTCCGCGAGCGTCACCACGACGCCGTCGTCGGCCAGCTGCCAGTCGTAGAAGTCGCCGCCGACCGAGCCCGCGGGCACGAACCGTGCGGCGAGCTCGTAGCCGGGGACCACCGGGGGGCGTGCGGGCAGCAGGCTCGCCTGCACCTGGGCCGCGCGGCGCAGCTCGTCGCGCTCGGCGGTGACGTCCCGCAGGACCGTCACGACGCCTCCCCCGGAGGTGTCGGGCAGGCGTGCCGTGGTGAACGTGACCACGCGTGGTGTCGGTGCGCCGGGCGTGCGCACCAGCAGGTCGAGGTCGCGCACGTCGTGCCCCGCGAGCGCCCGGCGGAACGGGAGCTCGGCCCTTGGCAGCGGGGAGCCGTCCAGGCGCAGGAGGCCGTCGAGGTCGGCCTCGTCGGGCACGTCCACGCCTGCGACGCCCATGAGCAGGCGCGTCGCCGCGGGGTTGCGCACCAGGACGCGCCCGTCGGCGTCGACGACGCGCACACCTTCGGCCATCGTCTCGACGATCGTCGACAGGAGCGCGGCCTGGGACTGCGCGTCGTCCCGCGCAGCGGCGAACTCGCGGGCCAGGCGCAGCCGCTCGTCGCGCGCGAGCGCCAGGGACAGGCCGATCAGCGACACCAACCCGACGTACAGCTGCGCGACCGCGACCTGGGTGGTCGGGGTGGACAGCGTGAGGAACGGCCCGGCGCCCAGCACCGTGAGCGTCACGGCCGTCGCGGCGACGGCCGAGTTGTGCAGCACGACGTACCGCGTGGACTGCCGTGCGCCGGCCCACACGGTCATGGCGATGAGGGGGAAGACGAGCCCGATCACGTCGAGCCCGATGAACCAGATCACGTACAGCAGCGGCGTCAGCACGGCCGCCGCCACGAGCTCACCGGTGTGGGAGGGAGGCGCGACGTCCGCGCGCTCCTCCACCGCTCCCTCCCGCGCGCGTCGCCGGCGCGACCAGTCGCCCACGACCAGCCCCAGGCAGACCACCGTGAGGATGCCGACCGCGTTGCGTGCGCACCACAGCAGCACCAGGTTCCAGGACCACCCCGCCCCGCTGCTCGCGACCCCCGCCGCGACCACGGGCGACGTCACCGCGGCCGCGACGGACGCGGCGGTGACGAGCCACCACATCTCCTCGACGCGGGTGATGGGGCGGTGCGCGCGGCCCGCCCAGATCTCCGGGCAGCGCCGCGCGAGGATCGCGACGCACACGAGCGCCTGCAGCGCGTTCGCGGTCCCGCCGAGCAGCGCACGCAGCGCGGGGCTGCCGCTCACGAGCCCCGCCGTGGTGGTGATGGCCGCGATCAGCGCGACGTCGAGCCACGGGTGGGGCCGCCGGGCGCGCGCGAGCAGCCACAGCACGGACACGCCCGCCGCGGGTGACACGAGCGCGATCTGGCTGCCGTCGATGACCGTCTGCAGGCCCAGCTCGAGCGCGACCGCGTACCCGAGCGCGAAGGCCACGACCACGCCGACATCCCGCCGTGCGCTGCGTGGCGCACCGTCCTGCACGCCGTCACGGACCGCGCCGTCCATCCCTGCACCTCCCGGGCCGCCGGTGCGACCGCTGCCTGCAGGCTACGGCGACGACGCCGGATCGGCGGGCCGAGCGACGCCCCGCGCGTTACGGTCGCCACGTCGGCACGGGGGCGACGAGGGAGGTCGAGGGGGACATGACGCGACAGCGAGGACCCGCATGAGCCGCCTGTGGCTGCTCCGGGTGGCGGCGTTCCTGACGGTCGCGCTCGGGCTCAACTACGTGCTCTGGCGCTGGGCCGCGTCCGTCAACTGGGACGCGTGGTGGATCGCCGTGCCGCTCGTCGTGGCCGAGACGTACTCGTTCGTCGACGTCGCGTTCTTCGGCATGACGATGTGGCGCGCCCAGCCCCGACCGACGCCGCCGCCACCGCCGCCGGACCTCACCGTGGACGTGTTCGTCACCACGTACGACGAGCCGGTCGAGCTGGTCATGGCGACCGCGGTGGCCGCACGCGACATCCGCTACCCGCACCGCACGTGGGTCCTGGACGACGGTGCACGGCCGGCCCTGCGCGAGGCCGCGCAGGCCGCGGGCGTCGGGTACGTGGTGCGCACGGAGGACTGGACGGACCGGCCGCGCCACGCCAAGGCGGGCAACCTCAACAACGCGCTGTTCGCGACCGACGGCGAGTTCCTGCTGGTGCTGGACGCGGACCAGGTGCCGGACCCGCGCATCCTGGACCACACGCTCGGCTACTTCACCGACCCCCTGGTCACCCTGGTCCAGACCCCGCAGCACTTCACGAACGTCACCGACGCGGACCCGCTCGGCAGCCAGGCGCCGCTGTTCTACGGGCCCATCCAGCAGGGCAAGGACGGCTGGAACGCGGCGTTCTTCTGCGGCTCGAACGCGGTCCTGCGGCGCGACGCGCTCATGCAGCTCGGCCTGGTGGGGTACGTGCGCGAGACCGAACGCTCGGTCCGCGAGGCGCTGCTCGCCTCGCGCCGCGTGCTCGCCCGCGCCCGCGCGTCCGCACCCGGGGGCATGGCGCGGGACGTGCTCGAGCAGGTCGAGGACGCCGCGCACACCGCGCTCGAGCGGCTCGACGCGGGCGAACCGGTCTCCGAGGTCACGTACGCGTTCCAGCGCCGCGTGGACGCGGTCTCGGCCGCGGTGGTCGCCGACGACGTCGCCGCGATGCAGAGCGACCTGGCCGCGATCGCGTCGCTGCCCATCCAGCCGGACCGCGAGCTCGGCACGCTCGTGGTCGACGAGGTCGCCCTCGCTCGCCTGGCCGACCGCGACTGGTCGCCCCTGGGCGCGATCGGCTCGGTGCAGGCGCTGATCCGCGCGGTGGACGTGGACCGTGGCCACGAGGCGCAGGCGCTCCTGCCCGTGCAGACCGTCTCGGTCACCGAGGACATGGCGACCGCGATGCACCTGCACGCGCTCGGGTGGCGCACGGTCTACCACCACGAGCGGCTCGCCGAGGGTCTCGCGCCCGACGACCTCGGCACGATGATCACGCAGCGCCTGCGCTGGGCGCAGGGCACGCTGCAGGGCATGCTGCGGGAGAACCCGCTGCGTCTGCCCGGCCTCTCGCTGGGCCAGCGCCTCATGTACTTCTCGACGCAGTGGTCCTACCTCGCGGGGTTCGCCGCGGTGGTCTACCTGGCGGCACCCGTGATCTTCCTGTGCTTCGGCGTGCTGCCGGTCACCGCGTGGACGGTCGAGTTCTTCGCGCGGTTCATCCCGTTCCAGGTGGTCAGCCAGCTGCTCTTCCTCCTGGCGGCGCACGGCGTGCGCACCTGGCGAGGGCAGCAGTACAGCCTCGCGCTGTTCCCGGTGTGGATCCGCGCGACCGTCACGGCCGCGGCCAACGTGTGGTGGGGACGGCCGCTGCGGTTCGCCGTGACGCCCAAGACCCGCCAGGACACCACCGGGTCGTGGCGTCTGGTGTGGCCCCAGCTGCTCGCGATCGCGCTCCTCGTGATCGCGGCCGTCGTGGGCACCGTGCGCGCCGCGCTCGGCATGGCACCGTGGGTGGGCACCACCGTCAACCTGCTCTGGGTCGGCTACGACCTGCTGGTGCTGAGCGTCATCGTCCAGGCCCTGCGGTACCGCGGGTACCGGGCCGGAATCGAAGGAGGTAGCTGATGGAGTTCGACGTCGCGCACGCCGGTGACCACGGCGCGGTGCTCACGCCGCGGGGGCGCCTGACCATGGCATCGGCCGGGGAGCTCAAGGCGCTCGTGGAACGGACCGTCGCCGGCGGACGCACGCTCGTCGTGGTGGACCTCGGGCAGACCGAGTTCATGGACTCCTCGGGCCTCGGCGCGCTCGTCGGCGGGCTGCGCTCGGCCCGCACGGCCGGTGGTGACCTGCGCATCGCACGCGCGGGCGACCAGGTCCTGACGGTCCTCGAGCTGACGACGATGGACCGCGTCCTGCGGCCGCACGCGACCGTCGAGGAGGCCCTCGATGCTGCCGGATGACGTGCGGGCCCGATCGGGCGCGGCCGGCCCCGCGGTCCCCGAGGTGCTCGACGACCTGCACACCGCGCTCGAGCGGCTGTGGGACAGCGTCCCGGACATCCCCCGCGGCGACCGGATCCGGTTCGAGACGGCCGTGGTCGAGGTCGCGACGAACGTGGTGGGGCACGCGCTGCCCGTGCGCTCGGTGGTGCAGCTGCGTGCCGAGTTCCAGGTGACCGCGACCACGCTCGAGGGGACGCTGACCGACGACGGCGCGGACGTCGACATCGACCTCACGGGCTCGACCCCCGCGGACACGGCCGAGAGCGGCCGCGGCCTGCTCCTCATCCAGCGCACGGTCGACACGTTCAGCTTCCGGCGCGAGGACGGCCTCAACGTGTGGCGCCTGTCCCGCCGCTACGCCACCGGGGCCGAGAGCGCCCCGCCCGCGCGCTGATGCGGACGGCCCCGACCCCC
This sequence comes from Cellulomonas gilvus ATCC 13127, assembly GCF_000218545.1. Lineage (NCBI taxonomy): Bacteria > Bacillati > Actinomycetota > Actinomycetes > Micrococcales > Cellulomonadaceae > Cellulomonas > Cellulomonas gilvus. The sequence goes on along the minus strand of NC_015671.1, from coordinate 1,026,122 downwards.
GGGGCCGTCCGCATCAGTGACTCAGAACCACGCCACGGACGCCCGGGTGCGCGGGGTCTTCTCGACGAGGACCGCGACGGTGCGTGCCGGGACGGTCACCGTGCCGGTGGCCGCGACCCAGCGCGTGGTCCGCACGACCGGGTCGGCCCCGGCCTTCTGGACGGGTGAGAGCACCAGGCGGTGCCCCGTGAGGCCCGGCAGCTTCTGCGTGGTCGGCCGGTCCGAGGCGTTGAGCACGACGACCACCCGCTGGAGCCCGGGGTCCACGTCCCGCCGGCCCGGCGTCGCGGCCGGGTCGTCCACCTGCATGACCACGACGCCCGGCGTCGCGGCGCTGCCCGCGCCGGGGAACGTCACGCGCTGCTGCACGAGCGCCGCGGTCCCCAGGTGGAACAGCGGGGTCGACGAGCGCAGCCGGAGCAGGTCGAGCGCACCCGCCTCCGCCGCCGCGATGTCCGCGGCGCCGGGCTTGAGGGCCGGGTCCGCCAGGAGCGGCTGCATGAGGTCCCACTTGGCCTCGTTGTCGGCGCGGGGCGGAAGCCCGCGGCCGAAGCCGTTGTCCTTGCCCGAGAGGTCGAGCGCGTTGAACCAGTCACCCGAGTTGTAGCTGTTGCGGTCCAGCGACTTGCTCCGCAGCAGCTCAGACCCGGCGTGCCACAGCGTGGGCGTCTGGGCGAACGCGGTCGCGGCGAGCGAGACCGTGTTCATCCGGACGCGATCGGCCATCGGGGTGTCGGTCGGCAGCTTGAACGTCAGCGAGTCCCACAGGGTCTCGTTGTCGTGCGCGTCGACGTACGTGACCACCTCGGCCGGCTGCGACGCGTACCCCGCCGGGCTGCCGTTGTAGTCCACCTGGTCGCCGCGCCGCAGCGTGCCGTCGCTGGTCCGGAACCGGTAGGCCCGCAGGTTCCCGGCCAGCCCCAGCCGCACCAGGTCGGCCTGGTGCTGCACACGCGCCAGCTGCTCGGCGGCCGTGCCGTTGACGGGTGCGCCGTTCGCATCGGTGTAGGCGCCCGAGCCGAAGCCCTGGACGCGCGGGTCCTCGTCGAACGGCCCTCCCCCGCGCACCGCGTCCCGCAGCCGATCGGAGAACGCCCCGATGCCGGTGCCGTCGAGCTGGCCCTGCGTGGCCTGGCGGAACAGGGCGTTGTCCGCGACCTCCCCGAAGTTCCAGCCCTCGCCGTACAGGTACACCTTGCGACCGTCGACGCCGTCCTCGGCGACCGTGAGCGCGTCCAGCGCCCTGCGGATCTCGTTCATGTTGCGCACCGAGTGGTGCCCCATGAGGTCGAACCGGAAGCCGTCGACCTTGTAGTCCCGGGCCCACCGCACCACGGTGTCGACCATGAGCTTCTGCGCCACGCGGTGCTCGGTCGCCACGTTCTGGCAGCACGTGGACGTGGTCACCTTCCCCGCGGCGTCGAGGCGGTGGTAGTAGCCGGGCACGATGCGGTCCAGCACCGACCTGGCGTCCTGGCCGCTCGCGGCGGTGTGGTTGAACACCTGGTCGAGCACCACCTGCAGGCCGGCGCCGTGCAGCGAGCCGACCATGGTGCGGAACTGGCTGACGCGCGAGCCGCCCGTGGCGACGGTCGCGTAGGACCCCTCGGGCACGCCCCAGTGCAGCGGGTCGTAACCCCAGTTGAAGCCGTCGGAGTCGGCGACCTGTCCGACGCACGCCTGCTGCGCGTCGGAGTCGGGCGCGTACGACGCGAGGTCGCAGTCGGGCGTCTCCTGCCGGCGGCGGTCCTCCTCGATCGTCGCGATGTCGAACGTCGGCAGCAGATGGACGGTCGTCATGCCGGCGGCGGCGAGCTGCCGCAGGTGCGTCATGCCCGCGCTCGCGGCCTGGGCGAACGCGAGATAGGTCCCGCGGCGCGCGGCCGGGACGGTCGTGTCGCCGATCGAGAAGTCCCGCACGTGCAGCTCGTAGATGGTCTGCTCGACGGGCTTCACCACGGGCTGCGGGGCACGGGTCCAGGACGCGGGCCGGTACGCCGGGTCGGCGAGGTCCAGCACCACCGAGTGCGTCGAGTTCGTGGTCAGCGCGGTGGACATCGGGTCGGTCACCTCGTTGACCACCACCTGGTCCACGCTGGGGGCGTAGACCTTGACCCGCCACCGGTAGGGCGCGCCCTTCCACGACGCCGCACCCTTGACCGTCCACCGGCCGTCGGACCACAGCGTCGCCTGCCGGACGACGGGCGCCGACGACGTGCTCCCGGACGGCCAGACCAGCAGGTCGACGTCCTGAGCCGTCGGCGCCCACAGCGCGAACTTCGGCGTGCCCGTCCGCGTGAACGCCAGGCCCAGGTACGCGGGCTTCAGTGCCGCGGCGTACAGCGCGTCGAGCACGCCGGACACCTGCAGGCCGGAGCCCGCCAGCAGCACGCCCTCGGCGTCCTCCTGGGTCACCAGCAGCTCGCCCTTGAGCAGCGCCTTGACCGGGGTGCCGTCCGGCACCCGCAGCGCGACGTAGCCGCGCAGCGCGGGGAACCGGGCGAGCTGGGCCGCGGTCAGGCCGCGCGGCACCACCGGGAGGGCCACGCTCCGGTCGGCGCCGACCACGGCGCCGTCGGCGACCTCGAGCGCGGCGGTCCGGGCGTGGTGCAACCGCCACGTGAAGTCGCCCGCGGCGGCGGTCTGCGGCACCCACGACGCGGGCACCGCGATCGTCGTCGCGTCGACGAAGTGCCCGTACGCCTGGTTCAGCCCGGTCAGCGGCGGGTCGGTCACCTCGATCGTCAGGACGTGCGTGGCCAGCACGTACGTGAACGTCACGGGCTTGCCGCCGGGTGCGACGAACGCGTAGTTCGCGCCGCCCGGGACGCCGTCGACGCCGTAGTTCTCCGCCCAGCCCAGCCCGTGCGCGACCTTCGCCTCGTACGCCCCCTCGGGCAGGTCGGGCACCGTGAGCGTGTAGGTGCCGTCACCGTCGGGGTCCTGCAACCAGGTCGCCATGCAGTCCGGCGCCCAGTCCCCCGCGCAGCCGGCCTCCTGCTGGAAGCTGCCCGGCACGGTCACCACCGGACCGTCGACGCTCGACATGAACCAGTGGGTGACCGGGTCGTAGTAGAACGTGACCCGGGTCTCCTCGGTGAGCGTGTAGGTCGCGTTGGCACCGTCCCGGACGCCGCCCGTGCCGTAGTTCTCGGTCCACGAGCCCCCGATCGCGACCTTGTACTCGTAGGCGCCCGGCGCGAGGGTCCAGGACCCGGAGTACACGCCGTCCGCGCGCCTGGTCAGCGCGGAGGCCTCGCACTCGGGCTGCCAGGTCCCCGCGCAGCCCATCTCGACCTGGTGCGTGCCGGGCAGGGTCACCAGCAGGTCACCCTCGTGCGGGTCCTCGGGGACGACGCCGTCCACCGCGCGCCCGACCGCGGCGAAGGTCGAGGCCGCGGACCGGTGACCCGCGGCGTCCACGCTCACGGCGCGCAGCTCGAGCAGCGCACCGTCCGCGAGCCCGGCCGTGTCCAGGTAGACGCGCGGGCTGGTGGTCTCGGCCGTGCCCAGCGCGGTCCACTCGTCGTCACCCACCACGCGGTAGGCGAACGACGTCTGGCTCCACACGTCGCGTGCGACGTCGGCCGTGACGGCCACCTGGCCGGCCAGGCCCGCACCCGCGGCCGGCGCGGTCACGCCGATCGGGCCGGCCGCCGCGGGTGCGACGACCTCGCGGTCCGCCACGAGCACCACCGACCCGAGCGCGGGCACGGTGATCTCGACGGCACCGTCGGCGCCGGCGGTGAGCACCGCATCGGTGCCGTACGCGCCCGTGAACGTGGCACCCGGGGTCAGCGAGTCCACCGTCACGGTGGCCGGCGCCGCGGCGCTGTTCACGGCGACCAGGTGCTCGACCCGCTCGTCGGGGTCCACCCGGGAGAACGCGTACACCGATCCCGAGGAGTACCGCTCGACCTGGGCACCCGTCGTGAGCGCGGGGTGCGCGGCCCGCAGGTCGGCCAGGGCCGCGATGTGCCGGTACAGCACCGAGTCGGTGTCGTAGCGGTCCTGGCGGCCCAGCGTCGTGCCGTCGAGCAGCGGCTGGTCGGCGTACGCGTCGACCTGCGTGGCGAACAGCGACTGCCGTGCGTCCTTGTCCCCGCCCGCGCCGGCGAAGCCCTGCTCGTCGCCGTAGTAGACCACCGGCTGGCCGCGCGTCAGGTACATCAGGTCGTGCGCGAGCGCCGAACGCCGCTCGGCCTGCGTGGTGCCCGCCAGGAAGTACCCGACGCGTCCCATGTCGTGGTTGCCCAGGAACGTCGGCAGGGCCTGGGCGTTGGTCGTGGCGGTCGTGTAGCGGTCGTCGCCCGCGAACAGCGCCTTGAGACCGGCCGCGGAGCCCCCCTTGGCGAAGCTCGTCGCTGCGGACTGGAACGTGAAGTCGAGCACCGCGTTCATGTCCGAGTCACGCACGTACGGGGACAGCTTGACGGGGTCGGCGTCGTAGACCTCGCCGAACATGAAGAAGTCGTCGTTGCCGACGCTCGCGGCGTGCGCGGAGACCCTCTGCGTGAACTCCTGCCAGAACTCGAAGTTCACGTGCTTGGCGGTGTCGATGCGGAAGCCGTCCACCCCGAGGTCCACCCACGCGGCGTAGACGTCCACGAAGCCGTCGACCACCTCGGGGTCCTCGGTCATCAGGTCGTCCAGGCCGGAGAAGTCGCCGTACGTCGTGGACTCGCCGCTGTAGGTCGAGTTCCCGCGGTTGTGGTACTTGGTCACGTCGTTGAGCCACGCGGGGACCTTGACGTCCGCGTCCGCAGGGTCGACCACGGGCGTGTACGGGAAGGACGTCGCCGGGTCGAGCACCGGGAAGTCGTCGGCGCCCGCGTGGTCCGCAGGGTCGAACGCGGTGCCCTCGGCGTCCGTGTACGGCGAGGTCGCCTGGTCGACGTAGTCGTACTCGCCCTCCGCGTAGTCGATGACGTCGGCGGTGTGGTTCGTGATGATGTCGAAGTAGACGTCGATGCCGCGCGCGTGCGCGTCGTCGATCAGCGCCTCGAGCTCGGCGTTCGTGCCCAGGTGCGGGTCGATCTGCGTGAAGTCCGTGATCCAGTAGCCGTGGTACCCCGCGGACGCATCCGCGCCGGTGCCCTGCACGGGCCGGTTCAGGAACGACGGCGTGAGCCAGATGGCCGTCGTGCCCAGGCCCGCCACGTAGTCCAGGCGCTCGCGCAGCCCGGCGAGGTCACCGCCCGAGTAGAAGCCCTTGTCCGTGGGGTCCAGGCCCGTCGTGAGGCGGTCGCCCGTCAGGCCGCCCGTGTCGTTGGACTCGTCGCCGTTGGCGAACCGGTCCGTCATGACGAAGTAGAAGCTCTTGCCCGCCCCGGGGTCGCGCACGGGTTCGGCGACGATCGCGTCGTCGTCGACGTCCACGCCCAGCCCGAGCGGGGTGAGCGAGGTGCGGTGCGTCTCGTCGTCGTACGTGAACCGGATGGGCGTGTCACCCGCGACGACGAGCGGGCTGTTGTCGGCCGTGCCGTCGATCCCGTAGGACGCTGTCCACGCGTCGTCGAGCGCGACCTTGATCTGCCACGACCCCGCGGGGATCGTCAGGTCGGCCGTGAACGTGCCGTCGCCGACGGGCGCGAGCTCGGTCGCGGCGCAGTCGGGCGCCCAGTCGGCGGCGCAGCCGAGCGCGGCCTGCACGTCGCCCACGAGCGCGACGGAGCTCGCGGCCGCGGCGGCCGGCGCGGTGGGCAGGACGACTCCGACGGCGCTCGCGGCGCCGACGGCGAGGGTGGTGAGCACTGCGGTGAGGCGGCGGACGGGAGCGTCGCTGACCGGCATCGGGGACTCCTTCGTCACCCCCGTGACCTCGGTGTCACGAGCGGCTGCGGCAGACCGTATCGGTTTGCTGCAACTTGCAGCAAGACTCCCCAGTGTTGCAGTTCGATTGCACAGGTCAGACCGGTGCGTCCCGGTTCGTCCGCGCCGGGCGGTCGCGGATCACCCCGTGAGCAGCCGCGCCACCCGGTCGGCCAGGTCGGCCTCCGGAAGCCCCTCGACGTCGAGGACCTTGTCGCGGCTCGTCGCACCCGTCACCAGGCGTACGTGCCGACGCCGCACGCCGAGCGCGTCCGCGAGCGCCGCGAGGGCCGCCTCGGTCGCGGCGCCGTCCACCGCGCGCGCACCGACGGCCACCACGAGCGCACCCGCGTGCTCGCCGCCCACACGCGTGCGCGACGCTCCGGGCCGCACCCGGATCGAGACGCGCACCCCTCAGACGAGGCCGAGGGCGTGCACCGCGTCGCGCTCCTCGACCAGCTCGGACACCGACGCGTCGATGCGCGCGCGCGACGCGGCGTCGATCTCGAGGCCCTGCACGATCGACCACTCGCCGCCCGACGCCGTGACCGGGAACGACGAGACCAGTCCCTCGGGCACGCCGTACGAGCCGTCGGACACGATCGCGGCGGACGTCCAGTCGCCGTCGCGCGTGCCCTTGACCCACGTGTGGACGTGGTCGATCGCGGCGTTCGCCGCAGACGCCGCCGACGACGAGCCGCGCGCCTCGATGATCGCCGCACCACGCCGCGCGACGGTCGGGATGAACGTGTCCTGCACCCACGCGGGGTCGACGAGCGACGTGGCCGGCACGCCGCGGACCGTTGCGTGCGTCAGGTCCGGGTACTGCGTCGCCGAGTGGTTGCCCCAGATGGTCAGGTGGCGGATGTCGTCGACGTGGCTGCCCGTGCGCGCCGCGAGCTGCGCGAGCGCACGGTTGTGGTCCAGCCGGGTCATCGCGGTGAACCGCTCGCGCGGCACGTCGGGTGCGTGCTGGGCCGCGATGTACGCGTTGGTGTTGGCCGGGTTGCCCACCACGAGCACCTTGACGTCGTCCGCGGCGCCCGCGTTGATCGCCTCGCCCTGCGGCTTGAAGATGCCACCGTTCGCGGACAGCAGGTCACCGCGCTCCATCCCCGCCGAGCGCGGCCGCGCCCCGACGAGCAGCGCGACGTTCGCGCCCTCGAACGCCGCACGGGCGTCGTCGAAGATGTCGATCCCGGCGAGCAGCGGGAACGCGCAGTCGTCGAGCTCCATGGCGGTGCCCTCGGCCGCCTTGACCGCCTGCGGCACCTCGAGCAGCCGGAGCCGGATCGGTGTGCCGTGCCCGAGCATCGCGCCCGAGACGATCCGGAACAGCAGCGCGTACCCGATCTGACCCGCCGCTCCGGTCACCGTCACGACGGCGGGCGCCTGCGCGGCATCGCCCGACGTGGTCGCGGACGGGCTGGCGGACGAGGACGCGGCGAGGTTCTCGGACACGGGCAAGCTCCTTCGGTCGACCGTTCACACCGGTGGCGCGGCTCGCGCCACGCACGTGCTCGCAACCTATCGCGCGCACGCGCACGGTTCGCGGTGGACCGTGCGGCGGGACGGCCGGGCCCCCTGGCCGGCCCTCCCGCCGCACGCGCGTCACGCCCGGCCGCCCCCCTGCGGCGGCCGACGCCTCAGACGACCAACCGCTCCCGGGCGGCCTCGCACGGCGCGGCGGCGCGCGCCCGCGCCATCGCGTGCACGAACGGACCCTGCGGCGCGAGCGGCAGCGGCTCACGCACGGGCTCGTAGCCCAGCGTGCGGTAGTACGCCACGTTCTCGGGCTTGGTGGTCTCGAGGTACCCCAGGCCCCCGGCCGCGTCGACGAGCGCGACGACCTGCTCCATGAGGAGGCGTCCGCGGCCCAGCCGCTGGTGCTCGGGGCTCACGCCCAGCGCCTCGACGTACCACGCGTCCCCCGGGACACCGGCCGAGGTCGCGTCCCCGAACCGGATCAGACCCGGCGCGTGCGTGCGCGTGCGCAGCGCGAGGCGGGCGAGCGGGCTGAGCAGCCGCCACCACCGCGCGGTCGTCAGCGGGTAGGCAGCCGGCGGGTAGACCGCGACGACGCCCGTGATCGCCCGGCCCTGCACCGTGGCCAGCACGTGGCCGTGGCGCAGCGTGTCGGCGAGCGTCAGGCGGTACAGCGCACGCAGCTCGCGCCCGCGTCGTCGGGGGTCCGGGAACAGGTGACGGAAGCCGGGGTCGTCCGCGAGCGCGGCGGCGAGCACGTCGGCGGCCTCGCCGACCCGTTCGGCCGCGATCCACTCGATCCGGTCCACGGGCGCCGGGCGGTGCGCGGGTCCAGGTGCCATGCGTCCACTATCCGACGCTGACCGCCTGGACCAAAACCGGACGACCGGTATGTCCGACCCGGGCGGGCGGTTTCACCCGACCGGGCGCCCGGAGCGACCGGACGCCGCCCACCCCGCAGGGCGGACGGCGTCCGGAGCGCGTCGGCGTCGGGCGTCAGGCCAGACGGGCCGCGAGGTTCTCGTCGAGCGCGGCCAGGAACTCCTCGGTGGTGAGCCACGCCTGGTCCGGACCGATGAGCTGCGCGAGGTCCTTGGTCATCTTGCCGCTCTCGACCGTCGTGATGACGACGTCCTCGAGCGTCTGCGCGAACTGCGTGACCTCGGGCGTCGCGTCCAGCTTGCCGCGGTGCTTGAGCCCGCCGGTCCACGCGAAGATCGACGCGATCGGGTTGGTCGACGTCGGCTTGCCCGCCTGGTGCTGGCGGTAGTGGCGCGTCACGGTGCCGTGCGCGGCCTCCGCCTCGACCGTCTTGCCGTCCGGCGTCATGAGCACCGACGTCATGAGGCCCAGCGAGCCGAAGCCCTGCGCGACCGTGTCGGACTGCACGTCACCGTCGTAGTTCTTGCACGCCCAGACGTAGCCGCCCTCCCACTTCATCGCGGCGGCGACCATGTCGTCGATCAGGCGGTGCTCGTAGGTCAGGCCCGCGGCGTCGAAGTCGGCCTTGAACTCGGCGTCGAACACCTCCTGGAAGATGTCCTTGAACGCGCCGTCGTACGCCTTGAGGATCGTGTTCTTGGTCGACAGGTACACCGGGTAGCCCCGCTGCAGGCCGTAGGCGAACGACGCGCGCGCGAAGTCGCGGATCGAGTCGTTGAAGTTGTACATCCCCATGGCGACGCCGCCGCCATCGGGGTACGTGACCACCTGCTGCTGGATCGGCTCGGAGCCGTCGGCCGGCGTGAACGTCAGCGTGAGCGTGCCCGCACCCGCGACCTTGAAGTTCGTCGCCTTGTACTGGTCGCCGTGCGCGTGCCGGCCGATGATGATCGGCTTGTTCCAGCCCGGCACCAGGCGCGGGATGTTCGAGATGATGATCGGCTCGCGGAACACCACGCCGCCGAGGATGTTGCGGATCGTGCCGTTGGGCGAGACCCACATCTTCTTCAGGCCGAACTCCTCGACGCGCGCCTCGTCGGGCGTGATCGTCGCGCACTTGACGCCGACGCCGTGCTCCTTGATGGCGTGCGCCGCGTCGATCGTGACCTGGTCGTCGGTCGCGTCACGGTTCTCGATCGACAGGTCGTAGTACCGCAGGTCGATGTCGAGGTACGGGTGGATCAGGCGGTCCTTGATGAACTGCCAGATGATGCGCGTCATCTCGTCGCCGTCGAGCTCGACGACGGGGCCGACGACCTTGATCTTCGCCATGCGGGGCACTCCTTGGTGGGTTCTGGGCCGGGGCAAGATTACTCGACATCGAGAGACCTCGGCCGACGAAGCGGCGGCCGGCCCGTGTGGGCGCGGTCACGCACGGACCGGGACGAACGGGACGCAGCGACGCGCTGGTTCCCTGGTCGCCTGCACGGGTCCGGCTGGCATGCTGACCACCGAACCACTGTGACGACGACAGGACCAGCCATGTCCCAGGACACCACGCCCGCCGCGCCCGCGCCGGAGCCCGCCGCGAACGAGCCCGTCGGGCTCGGGAAGCCCAGCCCGGCCACCGCACCGGTTCCCACGCCCGACGGCCTCGGCACGGGACCGGGCGACGCACCCGGCACCGACCCGTCCGGCGACGAGGGGACGGACTACGCCGCGTACGACGTTCCTGCGGGCACGGTGGTGGTGCAGGGGCCGAGCCTGCTCGCACGGGTCGGCGCCGAGGTCTTCGGCACGTTCGTGCTGGTCCTGGTGGGCCTCGGCGTCGCGATGTACGCGAGCCTGGGCTCGGTGGGTGGCGGCGCCCTCGGCGTCGCGCTCGCCTTCGGCATCGCGGTGCTCGCCGCCGCGGCGGCCGTCGGCCACGTCTCGGGCGGGCACTTCAACCCCGCGGTCACGCTGGGGGCGGCGCTCGCCGGACGCACGGCGTGGCGCGACGTCCTGCCCTACTGGCTCGCGCAGCTCATGGGCGGCGCGCTCGGTGCCGCGATCGTCTTCATCGCCATCCCGTCGTCGTTGCCCGAGGTGCTCGGGAAGGGCGACGTACGCGCGCTCTTCTCCGGCGTCGCGAACGGCTACGGCGAGCACTCGCCGCTCAACGCACTCGTGACGTCCGGCACCAGCGGGGCGAGCACCGCGGAGTTCACGCTGTTCGCCGCGCTGGTCCTCGAGCTCGTCGCGACCGCGGTGTTCGTCGGCGTCATCCTGGGCGCCACCGACCGCCGTGCGCACCGCGCGCTCGCGCCCGTCGCGATCGGCCTGGCGCTCACGGTGCTGCTGCTCGTGACGATCCCCGCGACCAACGGCTCGCTCAACCCCGCACGCTCGTTCGCGGCCGCGCTCTTCTCCGAGTCGTGGGCGTGGAAGCAGCTGTGGGTGTTCGTCGTCGCGCCGTTGCTCGGCGCCGCGCTCGCGGGCCTGGTCTACCGCGCGTTCGCGGCCGAACCGCCCGTGGAGGACAACCTGCTCGAGGACGACGACGTGTACGTCACCCAGGAGGACGTGGTGGTGGTCGAGTCGCGCCAGGCCTGACGCGCTCCCGACGAGGGCCCGGGCGTGCGTCCGGGCCCTCGTCCGCGTCCGGGTGCGGAGCGGTTCAGGCCGCGACCGTGGGCAGCAGCAGCGCGAGCACCACCAGCGCGACCGCGAGCAGCGCGAGCACGGTCACGTCGATCACCTTGGCGCGCACCGCGAGCGCGACGGGCCCGGGCGACGGCCGCACGGCACGCACCACGGCACCCCCGCCGAGCACCGCTGCCAGCGTGACCGCCCCGGCGGCCGTGCCCGCGACGAGCGCCACGACGCACGTGAGCACCACGCCCGTCGCGGTCCACCACAACGACGCGTTGCGCGAGGCCTGGAGCGAGGCGCGCGCGATCGCGCGCGGGTCCAGCCGCTGCTCCGCCACCGGGATCGGGCCGGAACCGGCGGGAACGGGCTGCCCGGCGGCGCGCAGCGGGTCGTCAGCGCCACCCGCTTCCGCGCGCGCGGGCGTCTGCCCCACGCTCGTCTGACCGTCCTCAGGGACCATGCCGTGCCGCCTCCGTGTCGCCTCCCCGACCGGTGAGACTACCGTTGCCGCGTGATCCCCCCGCCGTCGTCCGTGCTCGTCGTCGGCGCGGGCCTGGCGGCCACGCAGGTCGTGTCCGCGCTGCGGGAGACCGGGTTCGGCGGGCGCGTCGTCGTGCTCGGCGCCGAGGGCCTGCCGCCCTACGACCGTCCCCCGCTGTCCAAGCACCTGCTGGACCGCACGACACCCGCATGGCTCGCCGACGAGGTCGGGACGGACCTGCTCGCCCTGGCCGACGAGGTGCACCTGGCCACGCCCGCGCGCGGGCTGCAGGTGCACGACGACGGTGCGACGGTGCTGACCGAGCACGGCGCGCACCGGGCGGACGTCGTCGTGGTCGCGACCGGCGCGCACGCGGTGCGGCCCGCCAGGTGGCCCGCCGCGCGCACGTTGCACACGGCGCAGGACGCCGACGCGCTGCGGGCCGCGCTGCGCCCCGGTGACCGGCTCGCGGTCGTCGGAGCGGGCTGGATCGGCGCCGAGGTCGCGGGTGTCGCCGCGCGTGCGGGCGTGGACGTGACGGTGGTCGAGGCGGGGCCCGCACCGCTGACGGGCGCGCTGGGCGCGTCCGTGGGTGCCCTGACGGCGCCCTGGTACGCCGAGCACGACGTACGTCTGCTGACCGGGGCGCCCGTGGACCGCGTGGACGACGAGGGCGTGCGCCTGGCCGACGGCGGGCGCGTGCGCGCGGACGTGGTGCTCGCGGCGGTCGGTGCGCGGCCCGCCACGGCGTGGCTCGGCACCGCGCTGCCTCGCGAGCCCGACGGCGCGCTGCGCGTCGACGAGGGGTTCGCGGTGCTGGGTGCGCCGCGCCACGTGCGTGCCGTCGGGGACGTGGCCCTGCGCCGGTCAGCGCGCCACGGCTGGGTGCCGGGCGGCCACTGGGACGGCGCGCTGCGCGACCCGCAGACGCTCGTCGCCGACCTCCTGCACCCCGGAGACGCGCCGCACGCCGACCGCGCGCCCTACGTGTTCTCCACGCAGCTCGGCCGCGAGCTCACGCTGCTCGGTGCCGCCTCCCCCGCCGACGAGGTGGTGCTGCGCGGCGACCCGCGCTCGGGCGAGGGCTGGACCGCGCTGTGGTTCCGCGCCGGCTCGTCGACGCTCACCGCGGTGCTCACCGTGGACCGGCCGCGGGACGTGGGCGCCGCACGGCGCCTGTTCACGGCCCCGGCACTGGCCGAGCTCGACCGCTCGCGCGCGGCGGACCCGGCGCTGCCGCTGCGCGCCACGCGCTGACGCGCCGGCCCGGCGGTCCTCCGCCGGGCCGGCGCGACGGCTCAGTGCGCGAAGTGGCGCGTGCCCGTCAGGTACAGCGTGACGCCGGCCGCCCGGGCCGCCGCGACGACCTCCTCGTCGCGCACCGAGCCACCCGGCTGGACCACCGCGCGGACACCCGCGTCGAGCAGCACCTGCAGGCCGTCCGCGAACGGGAAGAACGCGTCGGAGGCCGCGACCGCGCCGCGCGCGCGCTCGGCGTCACCCGCATTGGCGCGCTCGACGGCCAGGCGGCACGAGTCGACGCGGTTGACCTGGCCCATGCCCACACCCACGGACGCGCCGTCGGACGCGAGCAGGATCGCGTTGGACTTCACGGCGCGCACCGCGCGCCACGCGAACGCCAGGTCGGCGAGCGTCGCGGCGTCCGCGGCCTCACCCGTGGCCAGGGTCCATCCGGCCGGGTCGTCGCCCGGGGCGTCCAGGCGGTCGACGTGCTGCACCAGCACACCGCCCGAGACGGGCCGCATCTCGACGACGGCCGCGGGCGGCGCGTCGACCACGAGCAGGCGGATGTTCTTCTTCTGCGTCAGCAGCGCGACGGCGTCGTCGTCGAACCCGGGAGCGACCACGACCTCGGTGAACACCGGCGCGATCTGCTCGGCCGCCGCGAGCGTGACGCGCTGGTTGGTCGCGATGACCCCGCCGAACGCCGAGACCGGGTCGCACGCGTGCGCCTTGGCGTGCGCGTGCGCGACGTCGGCGCCCACCGCGATGCCGCACGGGTTGGCGTGCTTGATGATCGCGACCGTGGGGGTCGCGCCGTGGTCGTGCGCGGCACGCCACGCGGCGTCGGCGTCGACGTAGTTGTTGTAGCTCATGGCCTTGCCGTGCAGCTGCGTCGCACCGGCCAGGCCACGTCCCGCGGCGCCTTGCTCGGTGAGGTACAGCGCGGCGGACTGGTGCGGGTTCTCGCCGTACCGCAGCACCTCGCCACGCGTCCACTGCGCCCCGACGACCGCGCCGAAGCCGGAGTCCTGCGCCACCTCGTCGGGCGCGTAGGCGTGCGCGAACCAGCCCGCCACGGCGGTGTCGTACGCGGCCGTGTGCGCGAACGCCTGCGCCGCGAGCGCGCGCCGCTCCGTGAGCGTGAAGCCCCCCGCCGCGAGCGCGGCGGTGACCTGCGGGTACCGCGCCGGGTCGACGACCACCGCGACGCTCGGGTGGTTCTTGGCGGCGGCGCGGACCATCGAGGGCCCGCCGATGTCGATCTGCTCGACGCACTCGTCGGGTGCCGCGCCCGACGCGACGGTCTGCGTGAACGGATAGAGGTTGACGACGACGAGCTCGAACGCGGCGACGCCGAGCTCGTCGAGCTGCGCGACGTGCTCGGGGCGGCGCGTGTCCGCGAGGATCCCGGCGTGCACGCGCGGGTGCAGCGTCTTGACGCGGCCGTCCAGGCACTCCGGGAAGCCCGTGAGCTCCTCGACCCGGACGACCGGCACCCCGGCGCCCGCGATGGTCGCCGCGGTCGACCCCGTGGAGACGATCTCGACGCCCGCGGCGTGCAGCGCTGCCGCGAGCTCGGTCAGGCCGGTCTTGTCGTACACGCTCACCAGGGCGCGGCGCACGGGCCGGCGCGTGGTGGACGAGGCGGGGTCGACGTCGGTCGACGGGACGGGCGGCACGGCGCTCATGGCTCTCCTGGGTCGGCTTCGCTTCGAGACCCAGGCACCCAGGCGGGCGGTGCGCTGCAGGGGACTGCGGCCGCTCCCCGGTGGTCGCTCCCACCCTCGCCAGTCACGGCCGCGGTCAGTCTAGCCTGCGGCCCGCGCGCGTCCCAGACGCGCGTGCCGGCCCTCGACGGTGAGCCCGTCGCGGGCGATGCGTCCCACCACGTCGACCAGGAGCGTGCGCTCGACCACCTTGATGCGCTCGTGCAGGCTCTCCTCGTCGTCGTCGGGCAGGACCGGGACGGCCTCCTGCCCCACGATCGGACCCGAGTCCACGCCCTCGTCGACCACGATCACCGAGCACCCGGAGACCCGGACGCCGTACGCGAGCGCGTCCCGAACGCCGTGCGCCCCCGGGAAGGACGGCAGCAGCGCCGGGTGCGTGTTGATCACCCGACCTCCGAACCGCGCGAGGAACGCCGCCCCGACGAGCTTCATGAACCCGGCGGCCACCACGAGGTCCGGCGAGAACACCCCCACGGCCTCCGTGAGGGCCCGGTCCCACGCCGCACGGTCCGGGAAGTCCCCCAGCCGGACCACGGCGGTGGGGACGCCCGCGTCCCGCGCCAGGTCGAGCGCGCGGATGTCCGGCCGGTCGGCGACCACGCCGACGACGCGCGCGCCGAACGCGGGGTCGTCGTGCGCGGCCAGGAGCGCCGCGAGGTTGGACCCGGTCCCCGACACCAGGACGACGAGGCGTCCGGCCGTGCGGGTCACGTGCTGCGGGCTGGCGGGCTGCTGGTCGGCCGTCACGGGCAGCGACCCTACCCGCGCACGGCGGTCCGACGGGCCCCGCGGACGGCACCCGACGTCGGTGGGTCGCGTGGGTCAGAATGCCGGGGTGAGCAACCCGTACGCGCCGCCCGACGAGCAGGCGCCGCGTCGGCCCGAGGACCGGGGCGACGCGCGCGGCCCCCACGGCGCGCCACCGGCGCCACCGGCGCACGGTCCGGCCGGGCCGCAGTGGGGCATGCCGCCGGGACAGCAGCCGACCGCTCCGCCTCCGCCGCACCCCGAGCCGCCGGATCCGGAGCTGGTCGCACGGGCCGCGCGCCTGGGCCGCGTGTTCGCGGCGCTCCTGCTCGCGGGCGTGATCACCGGCACCTTCCCGGTGCCCTGGCAGGCCGCGAGCCTGGTGTTCGGGGTCCTCGCGCTCGTGGTCGGCGGGCGTGCGCTGCTGGTGGCGCTGCGCTCACGGCAGCGCGGCCTGCTCACCGGGATGCTCGCGGCCGGGCTCGGGATCACGGCCATGTGGGTGGTGGTCGCGCTCGGCATGACGCTCATGTGGCCCGCACAGCTCGACCGTCAGCGTTGCCTGGCCGGTGCGCTGACGATCACCGCGGAGCGGACGTGCGAGGCGCAGTTCGAGCAGGACCTCACGGACTGGCGGGAGCGCCTGGGCCGCTGAGCGAGGGCCCTGCTCAGGACCCGGCGCCCGGACGGCGCAGGATGCCGCGCACGACCGCGGCGCGCAGCCTGCGGTCCGCGGGCAGCGCGACGAGCAGCGCGCCGAGCAGCACCTCCGCCGCGACCACGGCACCCACCGTCAGCGCCGATGCACCCGTGGTGGCCATCCGCCCGGGACCGATCGCGCCGGACGCGGCCTGCACGACGAGCGCCGCGAGCACCCCGCTGCACGCCGCCGCGACCGCGCACGCGGCCGCCGACGTCCAGGCCCGGGCGAGCGGTGCAACACGGAACGCGCGGTGCACGTACCACCCCGCCACGGCGCCGGCCAGGACCACGAGCAGCGGCGCGAGCACCGACGGCCCGCCGGCGACGTCGGCCCCCGGGAGCGCACCGAGCAGCGGGACCGCGGGCAGCGTCCCGCCGGTCATGGCGTCGTTGGCGAAGTGCGTGCCCTCCCCCACGACGAACCCCGGCCCGGCGACCCACGCGAGCGCCCACGCGACGAGCACCGGCAGGAACGCGAGCTGCGCGACCGCGAGCACCGCGCCGCCGAGCGCGTCGACCCCCAGGCCGTCGGCGATCGCCCAGACGGTGCTGCGGCCCACGAGCGTCCATCCGACCACGACGAGCGCAGCGGCCACCATGAGCGCCGAGAAGGCGGCCGTGCCCGCCCGCAGGCCGGCGGCGACGGCGGTCGGGACGCGTCGCGCGTAGGGCTGCAGCACGTCACTCGCGCGGCGTCCCCCGGGGCGCGCCGCCAGCCCGAGCCCCAGTCCGAGCGCCCCGGTCGCGGCGCCGCCGAGCGCGGCGCGGCCGATCGCGAGCACGCCGGGCGCGACCAGCGCGGTCAGCACCACGACGACCGCGGTGTAGGTCACCACCGCCGCCACGTACGACGAGCGCGTCGGCAACCCGGAGCGGCGCGCGGACGCCCAGCACGTGAACACCGTGAGCGCGGTGACACCCAGCGGGACCACGGTCACCGCGACCCCGCCCACGCTGGGCGGCACACCGTGCCCGGCGAGCCACAGCGCGGTCCCCACCGCGACCGCCCGGAACCACTCGACGCCCTCGTTGGCGGGATCGGCCGACGTGGCCACGTACGCGGCAACCGCCGGCAGCACGACGACCAGCAGCGACAGCAGCGCACCCTGCACCGCCGTCAGCGCACCGTTGACCCACCGCGGCGCACCCCCGAGCGTCCCGGCGATGAACGACGACGACCCCGCACGCGCGGGCGTGCGGGGTCGTTCGGTCGTGGAGGTCACGCGGACATCGTCACCGGACCGGGCCACCGATCCGTGCACGCCGCCCGGCGCGTCGCGGTCCCGGCCCGACGCGGCGTCGCTCACACGCGCGTGAGCAGCTCCCGCGCGAGCGCGGCGGTCTCCGACGGCGTCTTGCCGACCTTGACGCCCGCGGCCTCGAGGGCCTCCTTCTTGGCCTGCGCGGTGCCCAACGAGCCCGAGACGATCGCGCCGGCGTGGCCCATCGTCTTGCCCTCGGGCGCCGTGAAGCCCGCGACGTAACCCACGACGGGCTTGGTCACGTGCTCCCGGATGAACGCGGCGGCACGCTCCTCGGCGTCGCCGCCGATCTCGCCGATCATCACGATGAGGTCCGTCTCGGGGTCCGCCTCGAACGCCGCGAGCGCGTCGATGTGCGTGGTCCCGATGATCGGGTCGCCGCCGATGCCGACCGCCGAGGAGAAGCCGAGGTCCCGGAGCTCGTACATCATCTGGTACGTCAGCGTCCCGGACTTCGAGACGAGGCCGATGCGGCCCGGGCCCGTGATGTCCGCGGGGATGATGCCGACGTTGGACTTCCCGGGGCTGATCAGGCCCGGGCAGTTGGGGCCGACGAGCCGCACGCCCTTGTCCTGCGCGTACGCGAAGAACTCGGCGGTGTCGGCCACGGGGACGCCCTCGGTGATGATCACGACGAGCGGGACGCCCGCGTCCACGGCCTCGATCACGGCCGCCTTGGTGAAGGCAGGCGGCACGAAGATGACCGAGACGTCCGCGCCGGTCTGCGCGACCGCGTCGGCCACCGTGCCGAACACGGGCACCTGCACGCCGCCCGGGAACTCGACGCTCGTGCCGGCCTTGCGCGGGTTGACCCCGCCGACCACGTGCGTGCCCGACGCGAGCATGCGCGTCGTGTGCTTGGTGCCCTCGGAGCCGGTCATGCCCTGGACGATGACCTTGGAGGCCTCGGTGAGGAAGATCGCCATGTCAGTTGCTCTCTCTCGGTCTCAGGCGTTCGCCAGCTCGGCGGCCTTGTCGGCCCCGCCGTCCATCGTGTCGGCGAGCGTCACCAGCGGGTGGTTCGCCTCCGCGAGGATCCGGCGGCCCTCGAGCACGTTGTTCCCGTCCAGGCGCACAACGAGCGGCTTGCTCGCCTCGTCCCCCAGGATCTGCAGCGCCGCGACGATGCCGTTGGCGACGGCGTCGCACGCCGTGATCCCGCCGAACACGTTGACGAACACCGACTTGACCTGCGGGTCCGTCAGGATGATGTCCAGGCCGGCCGCCATGACCTCGGCGGACGCGCCGCCGCCGATGTCCAGGAAGTTGGCGGGCTTGACGCCGCCGTGGCGCTCACCCGCGTACGCGACGACGTCGAGCGTGCTCATGACGAGCCCCGCGCCGTTGCCGATGATGCCGACCTCGCCGTCGAGCTTGACGTAGTTGAGGTCCTTCTCCTTGGCCCGGGCCTCGAGCGGGTCCGCCGCGCTCGCGTCCTCGAGGGCCGCGTGGTCGTCGTGCCGGAAGTCGGCGTTCGCGTCGAGGCTGACCTTGCCGTCGAGCGCGACGATCCGGCCCTCCTCGGTGAGCACGAGCGGGTTGACCTCGACCAGCGTGGCGTCCTCGTCGCGGTAGACGGTCCACAGCGTGCGCAGCACGTCGGCCACCTGGCCGGCGATCGCGGCGTCGAAGCCCGCGGCGGCGACGATCTCGTCCGCCTTCGCCTGGTCGATGCCCGTGCGCGGGTCCACCGCGACCTTGGCGAGCGCCTCGGGACGCTCGACCGCGAGCTGCTCGATGTCCATGCCGCCCTCGACCGAGCACATCGCCAGGTAGCGGCGCTCGGCACGGTCCAGCAGCAGCGAGAAGTAGAACTCCTGCGCGATCCGGGCCCCCGCGGCGATCATCACGCGGTGCACGGTGTGGCCCTTGATGTCCATGCCGAGGATCTCGGCGGCCTTCTCGCCCGCCTCCTCGACCGAGCGCGCGAGCTTGACGCCGCCCGCCTTGCCGCGGCCGCCCGTCTTGACCTGCGCCTTGACGACGACGACGCCCGGCTGGTCACCCAGCAGCGTCGCGGCCGCGGCCCGCGCCTCGTCCGGCGTGGTGGCGACGATGCCGCCGAGCACCGGTACGCCGTGCTTCTCGAAGATGTCCCGTGCCTGGTACTCGAACAGGTCCACTGTGGTCCCGGTTCCTCTCGTCGCCCGCGCGCCGGCGGCCTCGGTGCGGCCGTGTGCGCCGGGTCGATGCTAGCCGCCGACGCGAGATGTCTTCACATCGAGAGACTGTGGTGTGCGCGACCTGCCCGTCCACAAGGCTCCCGGGTGCGGTCACGGCGCGGCACGGGCGCCTAGTGTCCGACTTCGGGTGGTTCATCGACGAAGGGGGACGTCATGGCGGAGGACGGACGTGCGATCGGCGGCGAGGCGTGGCTGCGCCGGCTGCACGAGGAGCTCGAGGCGGTCGCGGAACCGCTGCGGCAGCTGCGCGCGGGGCTCGCGGGCGGCGCGTGCGGCGAGGACCCCGACGGGCTGGTGACGGTGACCGTGGACGGCCGGGGCGTCCCCACGTCGGTGCGCGTCGCCGAGGACTGGCCACGCCGGGCGACCCTGCGCGCGCTCGCCGGCGCGGTCGTCGCGGCGGGCGCGGGCGCGTCGCGTGCGCTCGACGCGCGGGCGCTCGAGGTCCTCGCCGGCCCGGAGGTGCGGGCGGGCGACCAGGTCGGCGACGTCCGCATCGATGTCGGCTCCGGTCTCGGCCGTGCCGCCGGTGGAGGGGCCGCGGCAGCCGCGACGGGCCCGGCGCGGCCGGTCGAGGAGCTTGCGGAGGAGGCGATCACGCTCCTCGCGGCGACGCGCCAGGCCGCTCCCGGAGACGCACCCTCCGTGACGGGCCGCGCGCTCGGCGGCGAGGTGGAGGTCGGGCTGAGCCCGGGTGGCATCACGGCGTGCACGCTCGACGGGCCGCGCGTCCGCTGCGCCGACGCCACGGCGCTCTCCCGCGCGCTCACGGAGGCCCTCGCCGAGGCGCAGCGCACGCTCACCGCCGCCACCGCACGCGGGACCGAGGCGGCGGACCGGCTGCTCGCGGAGTCGCTCGCGCTGCTCGGTGCGGCGCACGGTGCGGCCGGGACGGTGGCGTCATGAACGAGGTCGACGTGGTCACGCGGGCCCTGCGGCACGAGGCCGAGACCTGGGACGAGCAGTCCGCGACGATCGGCCGGGCCGCGGACGCGGCGGACGCGCTGCGGCTGACCGGGCTGCAGGCGGGCATCTTCGTGCTCATGCGCGACGCGTACGAGGGTGCCGTCGACCAGGTGGCGGCACGCGGCCGCGAGGGCGTCCCCGCGATGGCGGACATCGCGGGCGCCCTGCGCGCCAACGCCGGCGCGTACGAGCGCGGCGACGAGGATGTCGCGCAGCACGTGACCGGCGCGTACTGACCACGCATGCACGACGACAGGAGGAGCACGTGAGCTCGACCTTCACACCGACCCTGCACCAGGCTGCGGTCGACGAGCTGCGCGGCACGGTGTCCGCGCTCTCCGACCGGCTCCACGAGGTCCGGTCCGCACTCGACTCGGCGGTCTCCCGCTGGGGCGTGCCCGGATGGCTCGCCGACGGGCTCGCGTGGTGCACCGAACGGATGCTCGATCTCGGCCGCACCGTGCTGACCCGCACGGGTGAGCTGCTCGAGGGCGCCGCGGCCCCGGTCCGGTTCTTCCTGCGCGCGTACGACTGGTCGACGCAGGTCGGGGCGCCCGCCTCTGCGGTCGCGTCCGCGGTCCACCCGAACGCGCTGCGCGCGCCGCTGTCGTGGACGGGAGACGCCGCGACCACCTACAAGGCGGCGGTCGCGGGTCAGGCGGCTGCGGCCTCGCAGGTCCAGTCGATCTCGAGCGCGGTGACGGTGTCGCTCGGCGCGTGCGCGGTCGCGGGCCTGGCGTTCTACGTCGCGCTCGGTGTGATCGTGGCCAAGTTCCTCGCGGCCGCGACCGCCGCCGTGGTGGCGCTCGGCTCGGTCGTGCTCTCCTGGGCCGGGCTGCTGCTCATCGTGGAGGAGGCGGCGGTCAACCTCGGCATGATCACGGCCGCGGTCGCGACGCTCGTCGCCACGCAGGGGGCGGCCGCCGCAGCCCTGGTCAACATCACGAACGCCTCGGGCGCCCACAACGGCTTCCCGGGCGGGCACTGGCCGCGGGGCACGGCATGAGCGCGTGGCAGCCGGACGCGGCCGCGCTCGCCGCGGCGCGGCGGCGCGAGCTGCGCGTGCGGCGACTCACGTTCGGCGCGCTGGCGGCCGTGGCGGTGCTGGTGGGTGTCGTGGTCGCCCTGGTGGCCGAGCCCGCAGCCCTCGGTGCCGTCGTCGGTGCCGCGGGCCTGACCGCGGTGCTGGGCGCGCTCGCGTGGCCGGGCCGTCCGCGCGCCCCCCGGACGGACGCGGCCCGCGCGGCCGAGCTCGCCCGCCTCGACCTCGCGCCCGTGCGGGCCGCCCTCGCCGACCAGGGCGAGATCGCCGCGGTGCGGTCGGTCCGCCGGCAGGTGCCGTGGGTCAGCCTCGCCGAGGCGGTGGCGGTCGTGCGCGGGCTCCCGCGGCCGCCCGGGTGACGTCGCGGGCGCGTCGCCGGCTCACGCGCCGTGCAGGTCCTCGAGGGTCGCGCGCAGCAGGTCGGCGTACGCCACGACGCCCTTCATGTTCGGGTGGGTCTTGTCCGCGTGCAGCAGTCCCGGGTGCTCGGCGACGTAAGCGTTCCAGTCGACCACGTGCACGTTGGGACGGTCCGCGACCAGCTCACGCATGCGCGCGTTCGCGTCGTCGACCCAGTAGCTGTAGCCGACGACCGTGTACAGCACCACCTGCCGGTCCGGGCCGATGCGGTCGAGCGTCGTGGTGAACGCCTTCTCGGAGCCCTCGAACTGGAACCCGCCGTTCGTGCCGAAGTGCAGCAGCACCACGGGGCGGAGCCGGCCCTCCTTCTCGGCGCGTGCCACCAGCGCGGGTGCGTCGAGCCACTTGCGGATCGGCTTGGCGTCGATCGCGATCTGCGACAGCTCGTCGAACAGCGTGGGCGCGGCCGCCGAGAGCACCGAGTCCCCGAACCCGATGACGTCCGACCCGTCGAGCGGCGCCGCGGGCGCGCCCGACGGCGGCGCCGACGCCCCGGCGGAGGGCTTCGACGTCGTCGGGGCGGTGGGCTCGGTGCCGTGCGTCGGGCTCGGCGCGGACCCGCGCTCCTCGATCTCGCGCTGCGCGGCCTCGACGGCCCGCTGGGTCGAGGTCTGGTCGGGCGCCGTGGCGACGCATGCCGCGGCGGTGAGCACCAGCAGGGCCGTCGCGCCCGCGGCGACGCGCGCACCGGGTACCCGCGCGACCGCGTCCCGGACGCGCCGCGCGACCGCGCGGAACCCGTCACGCCGGATCGGGGTCTCGACGAACCGGTGGCTGAGCGCCGCGAACGCGAACGTCACGAGCAGGGCCACGAGCGGCGCGCGCCACCACAGCGGCGAACCGGGCGCGTCGCCGAACACGGCCGCGACCACCAGGATCACGGGCCAGTGCCACAGGTAGAGCCCGTACGACCGCTCCCCCACCCAGACGACCGCGGGCAGGTCGAGCACGCGCATGAGCCCGCGGGGCTGCCGGGACGCGCACCCGATCACCGCCGCCAGCGCGGCCACCGATGCGAGGGCGATGCCGCCGCGGTAGGCGAAGGTGCCCTCGGCGCGCAGCGTGCCCATGAGGACCGCGAGCACCGCCAGCCCGCCGACGGGGACCCACTGCACCGCCCGGGTGGCGGCGCTCGTCGGCGCTCCCGCGGCCGGCCGGCCGGCCGACGACGGCGTGTCGGCGTGCGCCCCGCCGCGCTCGAGCGGCCGGGCGCCGCCGGCCCACGCGATCGCGAACGCCGCACCGGCCAGCAGGCCGAACGCGTGCGTGAACGTGCCGTAGTACACGCGTGTGGGGTCGGCACCCGGCGTGTGCAGCACCGCCATCAGCACGGCCGACACGACCGCCGCCGCACCCACCACGACCGCGACGAGCCGCGCACCCGCGCGCGCGTGCAGCGCCGCGGCGCCGAGCAGCAGCCCGGCGAGCAGCAGGGGCCACAGCACGTAGAACTGCTCCTCGATCGCGAGCGACCAGAACGGCTGGAACAGCTCGGGCGCGGTCGCGTCGAAGTAGCTCGAGCCCGCGGCGATCTCGAGCCAGTTGGTGGAGAACGTCACGGCACCCACCACCTGCCGGCCGATCCCGACGAGCAGGTCGGGCTCGGTCAGACGCGCGGCGACGATCGACACCACCACCACGACCAGGAGCGCGGGGACCAGGCGGCGCGCACGGCGCACCCAGAACGCGGGCATGTCGAGCCGCCCGGTGGTGGTCATCTCCCGCAGCAGCAGCGTCGTGATGAGGAACCCGCTGACCACGAAGAACACGTCGACGCCCAGGTAGCCCCCGGGCAGCGCGTCGGGCCACAGGTGGTAGGCGATCACCGCGAGCACCGCGATCGCGCGCAGCCCGTCCAGGCCGTGGATGCGGGGGTGCCGCGCGGGCTCGCGCACGGGGCGCGGCGGCTCGGGGGCTCGTCCGGCGCGGTCGTCGGTCGTCGTCTGCTGGGTCGTGGATGTCACGCGCACCTCGTTCCTCGGATCGAGTGCTCCGGCCACCGTAGGTGATCCCGGGGCGACGTCGGGAGGGACACTCCGGCCGTCCGCGATCCCGGCGAACCGGGCACCGCGGCTGCGCGAGAGGTCAGAGCTTGGTCACCGGCGAGAACCGGAGCAGGAGGCGCTTGGTCCCCTCGGTCCCGAAGTCCACCTTGACGACCGCGTTGTGCCCGCCGCCCTCGAGCGCGACGACCGTGCCCAGGCCGTACGCGTCGTGCGTGACGCGGTCGCCGACCTCGAGCGACGGGATCGCGGTGTCCGGGCGGGGCGTGGCCGAGCCGAACGTCGCCCCGGTCGCGGGCAGGGCGGGACGCGGCTCTCGCCGCGGAGCGCCGGACGGGGCCTGGCCACCGCCGCGCCCACCGGACCCGTACCCGCCGCCCCCGCGCGACGAACCGAACCCCGATCCCCAGCCGCCGCGCAGCTGCGAGGTCGACGACTCGCGCCGGCGCCAGTCGATGAGCTCGTCGGGCAGGTCGCCCAGGAACCGGCTCGGCGGGAACTCGTTGGGCACGCCCCACGCGGTGCGGATCGCGGCACGCGAGATGTACAGGCGCTCGCGCGCGCGGGTCAGGCCCACGTAGGCGAGGCGACGCTCCTCCGCGAGCTGGTCGGGGTCGGACAGCGACCGCATGTGCGGGAACGTGCCGTCCTCCATGCCCGTGAGGAACACCACGGGGAACTCCAGCCCCTTCGCGGTGTGCAGCGTCATGAGCGTCACGACGCCCGGCTCGGGCCCGCTCGGCTGCTCGTCGCCGCCGTCCGCCGCCGGGATCTGGTCGGAGTCCGCCACGAGCGAGACGCGCTCGAGGAAGTCCGCGAGGTCGCCGTCGGGGTCGCTCTGCTCGAACTCCGTGGCCACGGCGTGCAGCTCGGCGAGGTTCTCGACGCGGGAGGCGTCCTGCGGGTCCTCGCTCGCGCGCAGCTCGGCCAGGTAGCCCGAACGGTCGAGCACCGCGCCCAGCACCTCGGCCGGGCCCGCGGCGGCCGCGAGCGTGCGCAGGTCCGCCATCATCTCGGCGAACGCCGACAGCCCCGTGATCGCCCGCCCGCCGAGCCCCGGCACCTCGTCCAGCCGCCCGAGCGCGGCCCCGAACGAGATGCGCTCGCGCTCCGCGAACGAGGCCACCATCGCCTCGGACCGCTCGCCGAGCCCGCGCTTGGGCACGTTGAGGATGCGGCGCAGGTTGACGTCGTCGTCCGGGTTGGCGATCGCGCGCAGGTAGGCGACCGCGTCCTTGATCTCCTTGCGCTCGTAGAACCGCGTGCCGCCGACGAGCTTGTAGGGCAGCCCGACGCGCACGAGCGCGTCCTCGATCACGCGGGACTGCGCGTTGGCGCGGTAGAACACCGCGACGTCGCCGGGCCGCACGCCCGCGGTGTCCCCGAGCCGGTCGATCTCCTCGACCAGGAACCGCGCCTCCTCGCGCTCGTCGTCCGCGACGTACGCGACGATCTGCGCACCGGCGCCCGAGTCGGTCCACAGCCGCTTGGGCTTGCGCCCCGGGTTCTTGCTGATGACGGCGTTGGCCGCGGACAGGATGGTCTGCGTCGACCGGTAGTTCTGCTCCAGCAGGATCGTGCGCGCGTCCGGGTAGTCGGCCTCGAACTCGAGGATGTTGCGGATGTTGGCGCCGCGGAACGCGTAGATCGACTGGTCCGCGTCACCGACCACCGTGAGCTCACCGCGGGCGAGCTCCTCGCCCGACGCGCTGGTCCCCGTGCCCACGAGCTCGCGCACCAGCACGTACTGCGCGTGGTTGGTGTCCTGGTACTCGTCGACGAGCACGTGCCGGAAGCGTCGACGGTAGTGCTCGGCGACCGCGGGGAACGCCTGCAGCAGGTGCACGGTCGTCATGATGAGGTCGTCGAAGTCGAGCGCGTGCGCCTGCCGCAGCCGGGCCTGGTACCGCGTGTAGACCTGCGCGAGCGCGGCGTCGAAGTCGTTCGCCGCTCCCCCGCCGGACGTCGAGGCGAACGTCTCCGGGTCGACGAGCTCGTCCTTGAGCGCCGAGATCTTGTGCGCGAGCGCCTTGGCCGGGTACTTCTTCGGGTCCAGGTCCAGCTCGCGCGCGACGAGCGTCAGCAGGCGCTGCGAGTCCGCGGCGTCGTAGATCGAGAAGCTCGAGCGCAGCCCGAGCGTCTGCGCCTCGCGCCGCAGGATGCGCACGCACGCCGAGTGGAACGTCGAGACCCACATGCGCCCCGCGGCCGGCCCGACCTGGGCCGCGACGCGCTCGCGCATCTCCGCGGCGGCCTTGTTGGTGAACGTGATGGCCAGGATCTCGCCCGCGCGTGCGCGGCGCGTGGCCAGCAGGTGCGCGATGCGGTTGGTGAGCACGCGCGTCTTGCCCGATCCCGCGCCGGCCACGATGAGCAGCGGCCCGCCGTGGTGCAGCACCGCCTCGCGCTGCTGCGGGTTCAGCCCCTCGAGCAGTGCGGCCGCCCGCTCCTCGCGGACCGCGGCGTCGTGCTCGGCCCGCGCGTCGTCGTCGGACCGCGGCGGCATCACGAGCGGCAGCCCGGACGGGTCGCCGGCGTGCGAACGCGTACCGGTGGAGGCGGGCAGGGCGAGGTGATCGAAGAGCGACGTCATGGCCCGCCCAGCCTAGGCGCCGCCACCGACACCCGAGGCACCCGCGCGGCACCCGGTGGACTACGCGACGGCGAGCCCGATCGCCCATGCGACCACGCACACGAGCGCCCCCGCGAGCTCGACCAGGATGGTCAGGCCCGTGGCCTGCAGCGCCGCGACCGTCGCGCGCCAGGCCGGCCGCGGCTCGCGCACGCGGACCCACTCGGCCAGGTACGTGCCGCCGATGAAGCCGACGAACAGCCCGACCACGG
This sequence comes from Cellulomonas gilvus ATCC 13127, assembly GCF_000218545.1. Classification (NCBI taxonomy): domain Bacteria; kingdom Bacillati; phylum Actinomycetota; class Actinomycetes; order Micrococcales; family Cellulomonadaceae; genus Cellulomonas; species Cellulomonas gilvus. The sequence goes on along the minus strand of NC_015671.1, from coordinate 999,685 downwards.
GGATCACGAAGAACCCGACCACACCCGCGATGCCACCCCACACGAGCGTGCTCGACGGCACGCCGCCGCGCTTGAGGTGACGGCCCGCGAGCAGGTACTTGCCCACCGCGGCGGCCGCGGTCGCGAGCACGGACACGACCACGACCGTCCAGCCGGTCACGCCACCCGTGACCACGCCCCACACGACCACGGCGCCGAGCACCAGCAGCGCACCGGGCAGCACCTGCACGACGACACCGAACAGCCCGACGATCACCACGAGCCCGACGACGACCTCACCCACGCCATTCACGCGGCGACCCTAGCCGCCTGCGCACCCGCAGGCGTCACACCGCGAGCGCGCCGACCGTCTCCCGCAGGCGGTGCGACGTCGCGCCGAGCTCACGGGCTGCGGTGCGGATCGTCTCGATCTCGCCCGACGTGCGCGCGGTCGCGGCGCCGACCTCGTCGAGCACCGACGCGACGCGACGGCCACCCTCGGCCACCTCGGCCACGGCCGCGGCCATCGCCGACGTCGTCGCCGTCTGCTCCTCCACGGCACCCGCGATGGTGGTCTGGAAGTCGTTGATCTGCGCGATGACCTGGGTGATCTGGCCGATCTCGTCGGCCGCGCGGGCCACCGCGTCCTGGATCGACTCGACGCGGGCCGCGATGTCACCGGTCGCGCGCGCGGTCTCCGACGCGAGCTCCTTGACCTCACCCGCCACGACCGCGAACCCCTTGCCGGCCTCGCCCGCGCGCGCCGCCTCGATGGTCGCGTTGAGCGCGAGCAGGTTGGTCTGCTCGGCGATCGAGGTGATGACCTTGACCACGGAGCCGATCTGGGCCGAGGAGTCGCCGAGCGTCGCCACGGTCCGGTTGGTGCGCTCGGCCGCGTCGACCGCCTGCGCGGCGATCCGCGCGACCTCGGCCGCGTTGCGCGCGATCTCCCCGATCGACGCACCCATCTGGTGCGTCCCCGTCGCCACGGTGTCGATCCCCTCGCTCACCGACCGCGCGGACGTGCCCGCGTCGACCGTGCGCTCGGCGGCGGCACCTGCGGCCTCGCCGAGCTCGTCGCCGGCCGCGACGAGCCGCTGCGCGGCCTCCAGGAGCTGGTGCGAGGCGTCGTCGACCCCGGAGGCGACGGTCGCGGACCGGTCGAGCGCGCCGTTGAGCGCGATCGCCAGGCGGTCCAGCTCGGTGCGCCCCGTGCCGACCGGCAGACGGGCGCCCGCGTCACCGTCGCTGAGCGCACGCGTGGCGCCCACGACCGGCTGGACCACGGAGCGCGCCACGACGAAGCCGAGCAGCGCGACGACCGCGAGCACCAGCACGCCCGCGAGCACGATGCCGCGCGCGTCGACCATCGCGGCGCCGCGCACGTCGTCGACGTACACGCCCGAGCCCAGGACCCAGCCCCACGGCTCGTAGCCCGCGACGTAGGACACCTTGGGCTGCGGCGTGTCCGCGCCCGGCTTGGGCCACTGGTACTCGACGAAGCCCGCACCCTGCGTGCGCACCACGTCGACGAACTCGACGAAGATCTTGGTCCCGTCCGGGTCGACCTGGCCGTCGAGCGCGGTCCCGTCGAGCTCGGGCTTGATCGGGTGCATGACCATCGTCGGGGTCATGTCGTTGATCCAGAAGTACTCGTCGCCGTCGTACCGCATGCCGGCGACCGTGGCGACGGCCGCCTGCTGCGCGGCCTCCTGCGTGAGCTCGCCGGACGCGGCGAGCTCTCCGTAGTGCTCGACGACACCCATGGCCGTCTCCACCACCGCCTGCGTGGCGGCACGCCGCTCGGTCATGATGCGGGACTCGGTCCGCACCACCGCGAGGACCGTCAGGAGCGCGAGCCCCACGGCGGTGAGCACCACGAGGGCGGCGAGCTTCTGAGCGATCGAGAACGAGGACAGGCGCATGGTCGCACTCCGGGGCCGAGAGTCTGGTGCCCGCCCTCATCGGCAGCGACGGCCTGGGACTGAGGTCCTAGGCCGTCGCACGTGTGCGGAGGTCGGTCAGTGCCAGAGCACCGCGACCGCGACGTTGGCCGCGGTCAGCCCGGCGATCCCCGCGAGGTAGCCGGTGGTGACCTTCTCGGGGCGCCGCTGGCCGACGACGACGAGCGCGGTCACGACGAGCGCGACGGTCAGCTTGACCGCGATCTTCGCCATGTCCGGGTCGCGCAGGTCGTCGGACATCTCGGCGACGCCGACGATGAGGATGCCCGTGACGAGCGCGGTCAGCGCGCCGTGCAGCACACCCACGGCGATCTTGGGCGTGCGCAGGTGGGTCAGGGTGCCGCCCAGCACGATGGCCCAGCCGATCAGGTGCAGCACGACGAGGATGTTCTTCAGCAGCTCCATGGCGCCAGCCTACGGGAGCCGCAGGCGCCAAGATGACACGGCGTCAGAAACGTAGATCACAGGAGGCGGCGTGCGGCCGCCCACCGCGTGAGCTCGTGCCGGCTCGAGAGCTGGAGCTTGCGGAGCACCGCGGACACGTGCGTCTCGACCGTCTTGATCGAGATGAACAGCTCGGACGCGACCTCGCGGTACGTGAACCCGCGCGCGATGAGGCGCATGACCTCACGCTCGCGCGCCGAGAGCCGGTCGAGCTCGTCGTCGCCCGTCGCGACGTCACCGGCGGCCGCGCCGAACGCGTCGAGCACGAAGCCCGCGAGCCGCGGCGAGAACACCGCGTCGCCGTCGGCGACGCGCCGCACGGCGTCGCTCAGGCCCGGTCCGTCGATCGCCTTGGTCACGTACCCGCGCGCGCCCGCCCGGATGACCGCGACGACGTCCTCGGCCGCGTCGGACACCGACAGCGCCAGGAACCGCGTGCCCGGCACGTCGGCGCACGCGCGGATCACCTCGGCGCCGCCGCCGCCCTCGCCTCCGGGCAGGTGCACGTCGAGCAGGACCACCGGCGGGTGCAGCAGGTGCACCGCGGCGACGGCCTCGTCGACGCTCGCGGCCTCGCCCACGACGTTGACCCGCTCGTCGAGCGACGCGCGCACGCCCGTGCGGAACAGGTGGTGGTCGTCGACGAGCACCACGTCCACGGCTCCCCCGGTCGCGGGGCTCACGTCATGCTCGGTCACAGCGCCTCCTCGGGCGTCGTCGCGGTCACGCCCTGCGGCGCCCCCGCGGTGGTCTCGCGCAGCGGCATCGCCAGGTGCACCTCGGTGCCCTGACCCGCGCGGCTGGTCACGGTCGCCGTGCCGCCACGCCGGCGCACGCGGCCCATGATCGACTCCCGGACGCCGAACCGGTCGGGGCTGATGGCCTCGGGGTCGAACCCGTCGCCGCGGTCCTTGACGAACACCTCGACCTCGCGCGGGCCCACCTCGAGGTACAGCGACACGGGCGGTCGCCCGTGCACCACCGCGTTGACCAGCGCCTCGCGCGTGGCCTGCAGCAGCGCCGCGGTGTCCTCGTCGGGCACGCGGTCGCCCACGACGACCGCGTCCACGGCCACCGGCTCACCACCCGGCCCGGAGCGCGAGTCCTCGACCTCGGCGACCACGTCGCGCAGCGCCGCGGCCAACGACGTGCCCGGCGCGGGCCGGTCGTCGTACAGCCACTCGCGCAGCTCACGCTCCTGCGCACGCGCCATGCGCGCGACCTCGCCCGGGTCGTCGGACCGTGCCCGGATGAGCGCGAGCGTCTGCAGCACCGAGTCGTGCAGGTGCGCCGCGATGTCGGCGCGCTCCGACTCGCGCGCGCGGGCCGCGCGCTCGTCCCCGAGCTCGCGCCACAGCCGCAGCCACCACGGCGCGAGCACCAGCGCGACACCCGCGAGCACCGCGAACGACGCGATGACGGACTGCACCAGGGTCGCGGCGTCCACGCCAGGCCCCGTCGCCTCGCCGACCAGCAGCAGCACACCCACCCCGGCCAGGACGACGCCACCGAGCAGCCGCAGCACCGAGACGGGCGTCCGCCCGCCGGCCCGCCCGCGCCACCGACCGCGCGCGACCTCGTCGAGCTGGCTCCACGCGAGCGCGACACCCGTGAGCAGCACCAGCACCGGCAGCAGCCAGCCGGCCTCGAGCCGGTCGGCCCGCACCGCCACGAGCACCACCGCGACCGCGACCAGCAGCACGCCCACCGCGATGTCGGTGACCGGCAGGCGCCGCGCGGGCTCGTCGTCGCCCGCGCCGCCCTGCGGACGACGCGCGAGGCGGGACAACGTGCTCGGGCGCGCCGCGGCCGCGGCGTCCCACGGGTCGCCGGACGGCACCACGAGCCACCAGAACGCGTACAGCAGCGCGCCGACGCCGCCGAACGGTGCGAGCAGGACGAACGCGAGACGGACCGGCCCCACGGGCAGCCCCAGGTGCGCGGCGATCCCCGCCGCGACCCCCGCGAACCAGCGGTCGCGCTCGGGACGGCGCAACGGCGGACGCGGGCGCGCGGCGGGCAGCATGCTGTCCGCTCGGGCTTCCACACGGGCATCGTCACACGTCGCGGGCCTGCCACGGGCCGCCGGCCGCCCCCGGAGCGGCAGGACCAGGGTGACGACCAGGGGTCGGGGCGGGCGATTCAGGGTCCGCTCAGGGGGGCACCCGATGGTCGCCGGTGCCGGGCAGCGGCCACGATCGTCGTATGGACCAGCACGTTCCACCCACTCCCGACGAGCAGCGCCCCGACCCGGCGGCGGCCGGGCCGACCCCGGCGCAGGACCAGCCGGCCGGCACGCCCGACAGCACGCCCGACAGCACGACGAGCGCGGTGCCCCCCGGCACCGAGGTGCCGCCCCAGGGGCCTGCGGCACCCGGCCCGGGCGACCAGCCCGGCAGCGCACCCGGCGGTCCGGGCGGCGGGCAGGGTGGCGGGCTGTTCGGTGCCGTCCGGCGCCTGGGCGTGCAGCGCTCCGACGACCGGTGGATCGGCGGCGTGTGCGCGGGTGTCGCCGAGCGCTGGGGTGTCGACCCGATCGTCGTGCGCGGCCTGCTCGCCGCGACGCTCCTGCTCGGCGGGGTCGGCGCGGTCGCGTACGGCATCGCGTGGGCGCTGCTGCCCGAGCGCCGCGACGGGCGCATCCACCTGGAGGAGATGGTCGCGGGCCGGTTCGACGTCGCGATCGTCGGCGCCGCGCTCGTCGCGGTCCTCGGTGCGGCGCGCGGCGGCGACCTGTGGTGGTCGTTCTGGGGCCCCGGCCCCGGCTGGGCGCAGGACGTGGCCAACGGGTTCTCCGGTGTGCTGTGGCTCGGCTTCGTGGTGGCCGTGGTGATCGGCATCGCGAGCGCCGCGTCGCGCAGCGGTCGCACGTCGTCCGGCGCGCCTCGTCCGACGAGCCCCTACCCCGCCCCGCCGCACGCGGGCTCCGGCCCGGCCCCGGCGCGCCCCGGCACGCCCTACGCGACCACGCCGTCCACCCCCGCCCCGTACAGCCCGACGCCGTACGCCCCGACGCCCTACGCCCGGACGGCTTACCCCCCGACCTCGTACGCGCCGCCCCAGCCGGCCGCGCACCAGCCGGGCTCGTACGCGGCGACCTCGCCGTACCGGTCGAGCCCGTACGTCTCGGCCCCCGTGGGTGCCGGGACACCGAGTCCCGCCGGCCCCTACGGCCCGGCCGCCGCAGCCGGTCATCCGGCGCCGCGCCCGCAGGCCGGTCCGCCGCCCCGCCCGCCGAAGCCCCGGCGCCGCGGTCCCGGCGCGACGTCCGTCGGCGTGGTCGTCGCGCTCGCGCTGCTGACGCTCGCGGCGCTGCTCGCGACGTCCCGCACCGGGGCGTTCGACGGACCGGTGCTCCTGACGACGCTCGGCGTGACCGCCGTGCTCGCGGGACTCGGCATCGTCGTCGCCGGCCTGCGCGGACGCTCGAGCGGGTCGCTCGGCTTCCTCGCGATCGTCTCGCTCCTCGTCGCGCTGCCCGCGGGTGCCGTCGCCCGGCCCGGGTGGGTGTGGGAGCACGACGGCGCGACGCGGTTCTCCGACTCCGCGGTCGTGGTCACCACGCGGGCGGACGCGGCGGACGGCGTGCGCGTCGGCGCGGGTGACACGACGCTCGACCTCACCGGCGTGCCGCTCTCGGACGATCTGCTCACCGTGCCCGTGTCCGTGGGCGCCGGTCAGCTCGAGATCGTCGTGCCCCGGGACGCCGCGGTCGAGGCCACCGTGCGCCTCGGCCTCGGGAGCGTCGTGTGGGACATCGACGACAGCTACGAGCAGGTCGACGGCCTGGGCGTCGACCGCCGCACGTTCAGCGACGAGGCCTCGAGCGCAGGCCAGCCGCAGATCGACCTCGACCTGTCGGTCGGCGTCGGCAAGATCACGATCGTCCGGGAGGACGCATGAGCACCGCACCGCACGACGACCCCCGCCCCACCGACCCGGGCACCGACGACGGCGAGGTGACGAGGGCCGACGAGGTCGCGGCCGTCGAGACCACGGTCCTCGAGACCCCGGCCCCCGGGACGAGCGACGACCAGACCCAGGTCCTCGACACGACCGACGACCGCACGCAGGTCCTCGAGGCGACCGACGACCGCACCCAGGTCCTCGAGGCGACCGACGGCCGCACCCAGGCCCTCGAGGCGGCCGACGGCGGCACCCAGGTCCCCGGGCCGGCGGTCACCCCCGGGCCGGACCTGACCAAGCGTCCGAGCTCGACGCCCTCCCCGGAACCGGCCGCGGCACCCGCGGCCGCGACCGCCGACGACGAGGCGCGCCCGCCGCGCAGCACGCCCCGCGTGGGCACGGTCGTGTGGGGTCTGGTGCTCGCGGTGCTGGGCCTCGGGGTGCTCGCGTGGGCGGGTGGCTACCGCATCGACGTCGGCCTGGCCACGATCCTGCTGGTGGCGGGCGCCGGTGTGGCGCTGCTCGTCGGCTCGATCGTCTCGGGCGCCCGCAGCCGCCGCACCCAGCAGCGGAGCTGATCCCGGGCACGGACGACGCGAGGGGCGACCGGATCACCGGTCGCCCCTCGCGTACCGCTCCACCCCGGTCAGGCGGGCGGGTCCTCCCGGCGCACCGGCTCCGGGCTCACGACGGGCGCCGCCGCGGGCGGCGCGGTGGCGGGAGCGGCAGCAGGTGCGGCGGGCGCCGTGCTCGCCGGCGCCGCGACGACGGGTGCCGCTGCCGCGGCGGGCGCGACGCGCGCGGGACCGGCGACCGCGACGTCGTCGGCGGCGAGGCGCGAGCCCACGCGGCGCAGCGCGAGCCCGATGATCAGCAGCGAGACGCCCAGGCCGACGACGAGCAGACCCACGCCGAACGCGACGATCGACGTGAACAGCGACGCCCGCAGGAACGACGCGTTCATCATCGTCTCCCGGACCGGGTCCTCACGGTCCAGCTCCGAGTACGTCTTGCCCCCCGAGGCGTCGAGCGCGTGGTGGTTGATGATGTCCGCCTGGACCCACGCCTCCCACGGCGTGTCGACCAGCTGGCCCTGGAACGCGCTCGCGTCGTCGGCCACGGTGATCTTCTCGGCCGCGAGGTTGGTGCTGACCGCGCCCACGGTGACCGCTCCGGCCACGACGAAGATGATGCCCAGGATGATCGTGAGGAGCCCGAGGCCCTTCACCCCACCCGACTTGCCCGTGCTGGTCGCCACGTGGAACCCCTTTCGCTGGTGCCCGGCTGGAGTCGAGCGCGAGAGGGTGACCCGGGCGCGCATCCCCCGATGCCGCGCCCACCTCCCGCCGCGGACCCGTGGCACGTGCGGGCCGCACGTCGACTCTAGCGACGAGGGGCGCGCGCCCCGCGTTCCACCAGCGGCGTCGCGGCGAACGGGTGGTCAGGCGGCGGCGTCGGGCTCCGCCGCGAGCGCGGCCACACGGGCCTGCGCCTGCGCGTGCACGCGGCGCTCGAGCACGAACGACATCACCGGGACCACGCCCGCGAGCGCCATGGTGACGAGCCGGCCCAGGCGCCAGCGCATCGTCGCCCACAGGTCGAACACGGTCACCAGGTAGACCACGTACACCCACCCGTGAGCGAACGGGATCCACTCGAGCCAGCGCATCACGCCGTCGGGCGCGTCGAACGCGTACTTGAGCAGCATCTCCACGCACAGCACCAGCAGGAGCGTGCCGGTCACCCAGGCCATCACGCGGTAGCGGGTGATGCCCCCGCGGGCCTTGCGCACCCACCGCTCGCGCGCGGCCCGGTCCGCCGGCGTGCTCGTCGTCTGCTCCGTCACGGCGTCGTCACTCCCACTCGATCGTGCCCGGCGGCTTGCTCGTCACGTCCAGCACCACGCGGTTCACCTCGGGCACCTCGTTGGTGATGCGCGTCGAGATCGTCGCGAGGACGTCGTACGGCATGCGCGTCCAGTCGGCCGTCATGGCGTCCTCGGAGGAGACCGGGCGCAGCACCACCGGGTGGCCGTACGTCCGGCCGTCGCCCTGCACGCCGACCGAGCGCACGTCCGCGAGCAGCACCACGGGGCACTGCCAGATGTCGCGGTCCAGGCCCGCGCGCGTGAGCTCCTCGCGCGCGATCGCGTCCGCAGCGCGCAGCACGTCGAGGCGCTCGGCGGTCACCTCGCCGATGATCCGGATGCCGAGGCCGGGACCGGGGAACGGCTGCCGCCACACGATCGCCTCGGGCACACCGAGCTCCAGGCCGACCGCGCGCACCTCGTCCTTGAACAGCGTGCGCAACGGCTCGACGAGCTCGAACTGCAGGTCGTCGGGCAGCCCGCCCACGTTGTGGTGGCTCTTGATGTTCGCGGCACCCTCGCCGCCGCCGGACTCGACGACGTCCGGGTACAGCGTGCCCTGGACCAGGAACCGCACGTCCTGACCGGTCTCGCCGGCCTCGGCGACCACCTCACGTGCGGCCGCCTCGAACACGCGGATGAACTCGCGGCCGATGATCTTGCGCTTGGTCTCCGGGTCGGTGTGGCCCGCGAGCGCGTGCAGGAACTGCTCGCGCGCGTCCACGACCTTGAGCCGCACGCCCGTGGACGCCACGAAGTCCTGCTCGACCTGCTGGGCCTCGCCCGAGCGGAGCAGGCCGTGGTCGACGAACACGCACGTCAGCTGGTCCCCGACCGCGCGCTGCACGAGCGCCGCCGCGACCGAGGAGTCGACGCCGCCGGACAGCCCGCACACCACGCGTGCGTCGCCCACCTGGGCCCGGATGCGCTCGACCTGCTCGGCGATGACGTTGCCGGGGTTCCAGTAGGGCCGCAGGCCGGCACCCTCGTAAAGGAAGTTCTCGAGCGCGCGCTGGCCGAGCGGCGAGTGCTTGACCTCGGGGTGCCACTGCACGCCGTACAGGCGGCGCGCGCGGTCCTCGAACGCGGCGACGGGCGACCCCTCGCTCGTCGCGAGCACCTCGAAGCCCTCGGGTGCGGCGTGCACGGCGTCACCGTGGCTCATCCACACGGTCTGGGAGTCCGGGCTGCCCGCGAGCACGGTGCCCGCCTCGCGCACGCTCACCGCCGTGCCGCCGTACTCGCGCACCCCGGTCTGGGCGACCGTCCCGCCGAGCGCCTGCGCCATGGCCTGGAAGCCGTAGCAGATGCCGAGCACGGGCACGCCCGCCTCGAACAGCGCGGGGTCGACGAACGGGGCGCCGGTCGCGTACACCGACGACGGACCGCCGGACAGGATGATCGCGGCCGGGTCCTTCGCGAGCATGTCCGCGACCGAGGCCGTGTGCGGCACGATCTCGGAGTACACGTTCGCCTCGCGCACGCGCCGCGCGATGAGCTGCGCGTACTGGGCGCCGAAGTCGACGACGAGGACCGGGCGGTGAGCGGTCGGCTGCTCAGGCGTCTGGGTCACGCGCCCAGGGTAGTCGGCGCACCGCGTGGTCCGGTGCGCCGTCCGGCGGGCGGGCGAATAACAGATCGAGGAGTGTCGGCACCCGCACGTAGCGTGGCTCGACGTGCGATCCCTCCCCCTGACCGACCCCGGGACCCCGCCGCTGACGGGACCCGTGGCGTACCTGCTCTGGCAGGCGCGACGGCAGTGGGGCATCCTCACGGTCGCCGTGCTGCTCGGCACGCTCATGTTCTCGTGCCAGGCGGCGCTGCCCTTCCTCACCGGCCACGCGATCGACTCGGGCCTCACGCACGGCTTCGGCCGCGACCTGTGGTGGTCGGCGGCGGGCCTGCTCGGCCTCGGCCTGGTCTCCGCCGCCGCGTCCGCGCTGGGGCACCGCTACGACGTCGAGAACTGGCTGCGCGCGTCGTTCGCCGCGTCGCAGCTCGTGGGCCGTCGCGTGTCCCACTCGGGCCACACCATCACGGCGACGCTCCCGACCGGTGAGGTCGTGTCGGCGGTCGCCAACGACGCGCTGCGCATCGGCGAGATCTTCCACACCGCGGCGCGGTTCATCGGCTCGATCGCCGCCTACGGCATCGCGGCGTTCGTGATGCTGCGGACCTCGGTCTCGCTCGGTCTCATCGTGCTGCTCGGACTGCCGACCGTCGCGGTGTGCGTCGCGCTGCTCGTCAAGCCGCTGCAGCGCCGCCAGGCCGCGCAGCGCGAGGCCTCCGGCCGGCTCACGACCCTGGGCTCGGACACCGTCTCGGGGCTGCGGATCCTGCGCGGCATCGGCGGCGAGGGCGTGTTCACCGCGCGCTACCGCGCGCAGTCGCAGCTGGTGCGGCACAAGGGCGAGGCGGTGGCCGTGACGCAGTCGTGGCTCGACGCGCTGCAGGTGCTCCTGCCGGGCGTGTTCGTCACGGTGCTCATCTGGTACGGCGCGCATCTGGCCGTCGCGGGCGAGATCACGCCCGGCCAGCTGGTGCAGGCGTACGGGTTCGCGGCGTTCCTGTCCTGGCCGGTGCAGCAGATGACCTACACGGTGCAGTCCGCCACGCGCGCGCACATCGGCGCGGGCAAGGTGCTGGGCGTGCTGCGCGTGGTCCCCGCTACGGGCGCTCGGCCCGGCACCGCGGACGCGCCGCCCGCCGGCTCGCCGCTGGTCGACGAGACCTCGGGCGCGCGGGTCACCCCGGGCCTGGTCAGCGCGCTGGTCTGCATGGACCCCGACGCCTCGGCGGCGGTCGCCACGCGCATGGCGCGGTTCGACGACGACGCCGAGGCCGCGACGCCCGTCCGGCTGGGCGGCGTGCTGCTGGCCGACCTGGACAAGCAGATCGTCCGCGAGCGCATCGTGCTCGCGGAGGCCACCCCGCAGCTGTTCTCCGGCACGCTCGCGGCCGAGCTCGACGTGCACGGCCCGGGCGACGCCGAGCGGCTGCTGCGCGCGATCGAGCTGGCCGACGCGCGCGACGTCCTGGACTCCGTCCCGGACGGCCTGGCGGGCGAGCTGCCCGAGAAGGGACGCTCGCTGTCCGGCGGGCAGCGTCAGCGCGTCGCGCTGGCCCGGGCGCTGCTGCTCGACCCGGAGATCCTGCTGCTCGTGGAGCCCACGTCCGCGGTGGACGCGCACACCGAGGCGCGCATCGCGGCCCGGCTGGCCGACGAGCGACGCGGCCGCGCGACGCTCGTCGTCACGGCCTCGCCGCTGGTGCTGGACCACGTCGACGAGGTGCAGCTGCTGGTCGACGGCCGCGTCGTGACGCGCGGGACGCACGCCGAGCTCCTCGCGCGCCGCGACGGGCACGGCGAGGCCTACCGCCGCGTGGTCGAGCGGCACCTGGACGACGAGACACCGCCGACGGGCACGCCGCGCGTCCCGGAGGACCCCATCGCCGACGAGGCGTTCGACACCCTGCTGGAGAGCCGGTCCGGCTCGACCGAGACGCGAGGAGGACGGCCGTGAAGCTGCCGATCGCCGACGGCGCGACCGTCCGCGCCTACACCGCACGCCTGCTGCGCGCCCACCGGCGGCCGCTCGCGGCCATCGCGGTGCTGCACACCCTCGCGGCGGTCGCGGGCCTCGCGGGCCCGTGGCTGCTGGGGCGCCTGGTGGACGCCGTCGCGGACGGCACCACCACCGGGTACGTCAACGCCCTGATCGCGACGGGCGCCGCCGCCGTGCTCGCTCAGACGGTGCTGACCCGGTTCGCGCAGCGCAGCTCGATGCTGTTCGGCGAGATGGTCTTCGCCGACCTGCGCGAGGAGTTCATCGAGACGCTCACGTCGCTGCCGTTGTCGACCGTCGAGCGTGCCGGCACGGGTGACCTGGTCGCTCGCACGACCAACGACGTCAACAAGCTGCAGAACGCCGTGCGGTTCGGCGTGCCGCGCGTCATCGTCTCGGTCGTCACGATCCTGCTGACGGTCGTGGCCTGCGTCCTGCTGTCGCCCCTGGTGGCGGTCGCGATGTTCGTCGGCGTGCCGGTCATGCTCGCGGTGGTCCGCTGGTACCTGCGCCGCGCCGCGCCCGCGTACCGGCGCGAGTCCGCGGCGTACGCGACGCTCAACGGCACCATCACCGAGTCCGTCGAGGGCGCGCGCACGGTCGACGCGCTGCGCATGGGCGCGCGTCGTGAGGCGCGCGTCGAGCAGGACCTCGCGGAGGCGTTCGACGCCGAGCGCGTGACGCTGAACCTGCGCACGGTGCTGCTGCCCGGCGTGGACTTCGCGTTCGTCGTGGCCCCGGTGTCGGTCCTGCTGTGGGGCGGCTGGCTGCTCTCGCAGGACCGGGTCTCGCTCGGCGTCGTCGCGACGATCGTGCTGTACACGTACCAGGTGGCGGGTCCCGTGTGGGACCTCATCTTCTGGGTCGACGAGATCCAGGTCGCGGCGACGTCGCTGGCCCGGATCGTGGGCGTGCAGCTGGTCGAGCCGGACCGCGAGGAGCGGCCGGGCGTGCCCGCCGACGAGGACGTGTCCGCACGCGGTCTGCGGTACGCCTACCGCGAGGGCCACGACGTGCTGCACGGCATCGACCTGGACCTGCGTGCGGGTGAGCGGCTCGCGGTCGTCGGGCCCTCGGGTGCGGGCAAGTCGACGCTCGGCCGGATGCTCGCGGGCATCCACCCGCCCACGGGCGGCACGGTGACCGTCGGCGGCGTCCCGCTCGTGGACCTGCCGCTGGCCGAGCTGCACCGGCACGTGTCCCTGGTCACGCAGGAGCACCACGTGTTCGTCGGCTCGGTCGCGGACAACCTGCGGCTCGCGGCACCCGACTCGGACGCCGAGGAGCAGCGTCGCGCGCTCGAGGCGGTCGACGCGTGGGGCTGGGTCGCGGCGCTCCCCGAGGGGCTGGCCACGGAGATCGGCTCGGGCGGGGCGCCGCTCACGCCCGCGCAGGCGCAGCAGATCGCGCTCGCGCGGCTCGTGCTGCTCGACCCGCACACGCTCGTGCTCGACGAGGCGACGTCGCTGCTGGACCCGCGCGCGGCACGGCACCTCGAACGTTCGCTCAACGGCGTGCTCGCGGGGCGCACCGTCGTCGCGATCGCGCACCGGCTGCACACCGCGCACGACGCGGACCGCGTCGCGGTGGTCGACGGCGGCCGCATCACGGAGATCGGCTCGCACGACGAGCTCGTGGCCGCGGGCGGCGACTACGCCGCGCTGTGGCGCTCGTGGCAGCACGAGTCCTGAGCAGGCCGGCGCCGCCCCCGCGACCGCGGGGGCGGCGCGGGCTCACTCGGGCGAGTAGCGCGCCTCGAGCTCGGTGAAGAACGCGTCGGACAGCCGCACGAAGTCGTCGTAGCGCAGCTGGATGTCGTCACCCGGGCGCAGGCCGAGGACGGTCCTGGCGGGGTCGAGCGGCAGCGACGCGTCGGCGAGCATCCGGCCGCCGTTCGTCATGAGCGACCGCGCGATGACCCGGACCTCGTTGAGCGGGTTGCCGTCCGTGCCCTCGACGTCCCGCGGCCGGTCCACGAACCGCATCTCGAGCGAGAGCAGCAGCGCCGCGAAGTAGCTGAGCTCGAGGTCGCCGAGGACGTCCTCGCTCCCCTGCGCGTCGATCCGGGCGTTGTCGAACGCGGCGATGTCGGCACCGATCTGGGCGCGGCAGCCCGCGAGGTAGTCGGCGTCGTACGTGCCCTGCGCGAGCATGCTGTTCTCCTTGGCGTGCGGTGCGCGCGGCCCGGGTCCGGCGCGCAGGTTCATGGTCACCCGGCGGAGGGGCCCGCGACCAGTCCCGGCGACGGCGCGGTCTCCGGGGAGGCCTCGGCGCGCCCGCCGCGCGCCTCGTCGCGGACCATGCGCCACCACAGCAGGACGGCGAACCCGCCGAAGATCCACCACTGCGCGGCGTACGCGAGGTTCTGCAGGTTGAGGCCCTCGCCGGGCGTGCGGGGCGGGTCGAGCAGCGCGAGGCCCGCGGACTGCGCCGGCGCGGAGGACACGACCACCAGGTAGCCGGTGTAGATGGGGCCGCCCCACGCCCCGACGAGCTCCGCCGACGAGATCGCGGTCGCGCGCCCGTCGGCCACGCCGTCACCCGACTGCTCGGACGCCTGCAGGTAGCCGACGACGTCCACGGACCCGGCCGGCGGCACGTCCGCGTCGCCCGGTGCGGCGACCCAGCCGCGCACCACCGGCAGCACCGCGCCGCTCGCGTCCGCCCCGCCCGCGGCCGCGCCGCCCGTGTCCGTCACGCGCAGCGGCGTGAGCACCAGGTAGCCGTCCGCGCCGTCGTGCACGCGGTCGGGCACCAGCACCTGACCGGCCGGCTCGTACCGCCCGGTCAGCGCGACCTTGCGCGCGACGAGCTCGCCGCGGAACGACTCCTGCGGCGCGAGCACGTCCCCGAGCGGCACGGGTGCGGCCGCGGCCAGCTCGGCGTCGTGGCGCTCCTGCGCGGCGTGCCCGCGCACCTCCGCGCGGCCCAGCTGCCACGCGCCGAGCAGGCCGCACACGGTGGCAGCGGCGAGCAGCAGCACCAGCAGCGCGAGCATGCGCGGGCGGACCGCCGCGCGCAGGAGCGTGGTCGGCTCGCGGCCCTCCCGCGGCGCCCACGGGTCCTGCACGGCCGCGGCGTCGTCGGGCGAGGACTGGGGCACGGCCCCACGGTAGTCGCCGCCGCCGGGTGCCGGACGTGACGACCGCCACGCCACGGACCCGCCGTCGGCGTGCCGCAGGGCCGCCGCAGGCCGCCCCGACACGCCCGCGACGGCCTGCGTCGCCAAGATCACACCCGCGCCCCGCAGGCCGGTCAGCACGGGGGCGTGGCTGCGTGGGGAGCGGGTTCGGTGTTGTATGGCAGGTGGCGTCACCGCGCCGTTGGGCCGGACGTCCCACGGTGCGGGCCCGCTGCACGGTTGGCTGGATCCAGGCTCGCGGCGCGGCTGCGGGACGACTTCAGGAGCGATGCATGAGGACGACGACGACGGCGACCGCATGGCAGGCGGGCAGCGGCGCCCCGGTGACCGACGACACCCTCGACCGGATCGACCGGTGGTGGCGTGCCGCGAACTACCTGTCCGTGGGTCAGATCTACCTGCTGGACAACCCGCTGCTGCGTGAGCCGCTGACGCGCGACCACGTCAAGCCCCGCCTGCTGGGCCACTGGGGCACCACCCCGGGCCTGAACTTCCTGTACGCGCACCTCAACCGGGCGATCGCCGAGCGCAGCCAGTCGACCATCTACGTGACCGGTCCGGGTCACGGCGGTCCCGGCCTGGTCGCGAGCGCGTACCTGGACGGCACGTACTCGGAGACCTACTCGGACATCACCGAGGACGAGGAGGGCCTGACGCGCCTGTTCCGTCAGTTCTCGTTCCCGGGCGGCATCCCCAGCCACGTCGCCCCCGAGACGCCGGGCTCGATCCACGAGGGCGGTGAGCTCGGCTACGCGCTGTCGCACGCCTACGGTGCGGCGTTCGACAACCCCGACCTGCTCGTCGCGACCGTCATCGGCGACGGCGAGGCGGAGACGGGGCCGCTGGCCACCAGCTGGCACTCCAACAAGTTCGTCAACCCCGCGCAGGACGGCGTCGTGCTGCCGATCCTGCACCTCAACGGCTACAAGATCGCCAACCCGACCGTCCTGGCGCGCATCAGCGACGACGAGCTCGAGGCGCTCATGGTCGGCTACGGCCACAAGCCGCACGTGTTCGTCGGCGGGTTCGACGCCGACGAGCCCGCGGTCGAGGTGCACCGCCGGTTCGCGACGCTGCTCGACGAGGTGCTCGACGAGATCGCGGAGATCAAGGCGCGCGCGGCGCAGGGCGACCTGAGCCGGCCGATGTGGCCCATGATCGTGTTCCGCACCCCCAAGGGCTGGACCGGTCCGGACGAGATCGACGGCAAGAAGACCACCGGCTCGTGGCGCGCGCACCAGGTGCCGCTCGCGAGCGCGCGGGACACCGAGGCGCACCTGCACGTGCTCGAGCAGTGGCTGCAGTCCTACGGGCCGAGCGAGCTGTTCGACGCGACCGGCCGTGTGGACCCGGAGATCCGGGCGCTGGCGCCGCAGGGCGACCTGCGGATGTCGGACAACCCGCACGCCAACGGCGGCATCCTGCTCAAGGACCTGCGCCTGCCGGACTTCCGCGAGTTCGCGGTCGACGTGCCCAAGCCGGGCGGGTCGATCTCCGAGGCACCGCGCATCCTGGGCAACTACCTCACCGAGGTCGTGCGCCGGAACCCCGACAACTTCCGGATCTTCGGGCCCGACGAGACGGCGTCCAACCGTCTGCAGGCCGTGTACGAGGTCACGGACAAGCAGTGGAACGCCGAGTTCTACGGTGCCGACGTCGACGAGCACATGTCGCGCGCGGGCCGGGTCATGGAGATGCTCTCGGAGCACCAGTGCCAGGGCTGGCTCGAGGGCTACCTGCTGACCGGGCGCCACGGGCTGTTCACCAGCTACGAGGCGTTCATCCACATCGTCGACTCGATGTTCAACCAGCACGCGAAGTGGCTCAAGGTCACCAACGACATCCCGTGGCGCCGGCCGATCGCGAGCCTCAACTACCTGCTGTCGAGCCACGTGTGGCGCCAGGACCACAACGGCTTCAGCCACCAGGACCCCGGCTTCATCGACCACGTGGTCAACAAGAAGGCCGAGGTCGTGCGGGTGTACCTGCCGCCGGACGCCAACACGCTGCTCAGCACGTACCACCACTGCCTGCGCAGCCGGCAGTACGTGAACGTGGTCGTCTCGGGCAAGCAGCCCGCCCCGAACTTCCTCACCATGGAGCAGGCGATCGCGCACTGCACGCGTGGTCTGGGCATCTGGGAGTGGGCCGGCACCGAGGTCGACGGCGAGGAGCCCGACGTGGTGCTCGCCGCCGCGGGTGACGTGCCCACGCTCGAGGTGCTCGCGGCCGCGGACATCCTGCGTCGCGAGGTGCCCGAGCTCAAGGTGCGCGTGATCAACGTCGTCGACCTCATGCGGCTGCAGGACGAGCGGGAGCACCCGCACGGCCTGTCCGACCGCGAGTTCGACGGCCTGTTCACCGCGGACCGTCCGGTGATCTTCGCGTACCACGGCTACCCGTGGCTGATCCACCGCCTCACGTACCGCCGCAACGGGCACAGCAACATCCACGTGCGCGGCTACAAGGAGGAGGGCACCACCACCACGCCGTTCGACATGGTCATGCTGAACGACCTCGACCGGTTCCACCTGGTGATCGACGTCATCGACCGTGTGCCGAGCCTGGGCACGCGTCGGGCCGGACTTCGTCAGAAGATGGTGGACGCACGGCTCGCGGCCCGGCAGTACACCCGCGCACACGGGGACGACCTCCCCGAGGTGCGCGACTGGGTCTGGCCGGACGCGCAGGACCTGGCGGCGACCGAGCAGGTCGACGCCACGGTCACGACCGGCGGAGACAACGAGTAGGACCACGCGAGGGGGCGGGCCGGCAACGGCCCGCCCCCTTCGTCCAGCAGCACACCGCACCACCCACCCGCAGCACGTCTCGCAGGACTGGAGTACGCCCACCGTGGCACGCAGCATCTACGTCGCCTCCCCCGAGGGGGACACCGGCAAGTCCACCGTCGCCCTCGGCCTCCTCGACCTCCTGGCCCGCACGGTCCAGCGCGTCGGGGTGTTCCGGCCCGTGGCCCGATCCAGCGAGAAGCGCGACTACGTGCTCGAGCTGCTGCTCGAGCACGACGGGGTCGACCTGTCCTACGACGAGTGCGTGGGCGCGACCTACGAGGAGGTGCACGCCGACGCCGAGGCCGCGCTGTCCCGGATCGTGCAGCGCTTCCACGCGGTCGAGCGGCGCTGCGACGCCGTCGTCGTCGTCGGCACCGACTACGCCGACGTGACCGGGCCCACCGAGCTCGCGTACAACGCGCGCATCGCCGCGAACCTGGGCGCGCCCGTCGTGCTCGTCGTGAACGGCGACCGTCGCACGCCCGCCGACATCGAGCAGGTCGTCGACGTCTCGGTGCAGGAGCTCGACGCCAACCACGCGCACGTCGCCGCGGTCGTCGCGAACCGCTGCTCGGCCCAGTCGGTCGACGTGGTGCGGCGGCTGCTGCAGAGCGCCGGGCGGCCCGCATGGGCGCTGCCCGAGAGCCCGCTGCTCAGCGCACCCACCATGGGCCAGCTGAGCGAGGCCGTGGGCGGGACGCTCATCTCGGGCGACCCGGAGCTGCTGGGCCGCGAGGTCCTCGACATGCTCGTGGGTGCCATGGAGATCGAGCACCTGCTGGGCCGGCTCTCGGACGGCGCGGTCATCATGACCCCGGGCGACCGTGCGGACATCCTGCTGGGCCTGCTGCTCGCGCACCAGGCGGACGGCTTCCCGACGCTCGCGGGCATCATCCTCAACGGCGGCTTCCGGCCCGCCAAGACCATCCAGCGCCTGGTCGACGGCCTCGGCAGCAAGCTGCCGATCATCGCGACCGACATGGGGACGTTCCGCACCGCGAGCACGGTCGCCTCGACGCGCGGGCGCCTGTCGGCCGACTCGCAGCGCAAGGTGGACCTGGCCCTGTCGCTGTTCGAGCGGCACGTGGACGGGCACGCGCTGCTCGCGGCGCTCGACGTCGCCAAGCCCGACGTGGTCACGCCGCTGATGTTCGAGTACGGGCTGCTGGACCGGGCGCGCTCGGACCGCCGGCACATCGTGCTGCCGGAGGGCAACGACGACCGCATCCTGCGCGCGGCGTCCACGCTGCTCGAGCGCGGCGTCGCGGACCTGACGATCCTGGGCGACGAGGCCGCCATCCGCGCACGCGCCGCCGAGCTCGGTCTGGCGATCGAGGGCGCACAGGTGATCGACCCGCACGACCCGCAGTACGTGGACCGGTTCGCGGCCGAGTACGCGCAGATCCGCGCGCACAAGGGCATGACGGTCGAGCGCGCGCGCGAGATCGTCCCGTCGGTGTCCTACTTCGGCACGATGATGGTCCACCTGGGTCTGGCCGACGGCATGGTCTCCGGGGCCCTGCACACCACGGCCCACACCATCAAGCCGTCGTTCGAGATCATCAAGACCGCTCCCGGCACGTCGAACGTCTCGAGCGCGTTCCTCATGTGCCTCGAGGACCGCGTGCTGGTGTACGCCGACTGCGCGGTCATCCCGGACCCGACGGCCGAGCAGCTCGCGGACATCGCGATCTCGTCGGCCGCGACCGCCGAGCAGTTCGGCATCGAGCCGCGCATCGCGATGCTCTCCTACTCCACGGGCGAGTCCGGCTCGGGCGCGGACGTGGACAAGGTGCGCGCCGCGACCGCACTGGTGCGCGAGCGCCGCCCCGACCTGTCGATCGAGGGCCCCATCCAGTACGACGCGGCCGTGGACGCCTCGGTCGCGAAGACGAAGATGCCCGACTCGGCCGTCGCGGGACGTGCGACCGTCTTCGTGTTCCCGGACCTCAACACCGGCAACAACACCTACAAGGCCGTGCAGCGCTCGGCCGGCGCCGTGGCCATCGGCCCGGTGCTGCAGGGTCTGCGCAAGCCCGTCAACGACCTGTCACGGGGCGCTCTCGTGCAGGACATCGTCAACACCGTCGCGATCACCGCGATCCAGGCGCAGGCCCAGACGGCCCGCGAGGAAGGCCAGGCATGACCGCCGCACCGCACACCCAGGGGACCGTGCTCGTCGTCAACTCCGGTTCGTCGTCGATCAAGTACCAGCTCGTCGACCCGGTCGGGGGCGACGCGATCGCGTCGGGCCTCGTCGAGCGCATCGGCGAGGAGATCGGCACCGTCAAGCACGTCGTCGGCGACGCAACGACCGTCCGCGAGGTCCCGGTGGCGGACCACGGCGAGGGCCTGCGCATCGTGCTGGGGCTGTTCGACGAGGTGGGCCCGGACCTGACGGCCGCGCACGTCATCGCGGTCGGCCACCGCGTGGTGCAGGGCGGACCCGTGTTCGACGGCCCCGTGCTGGTCGACGCCGAGGTCGAGCGCCAGATCGACGAGCTCTCCCCCCTCGCGCCGCTGCACAACCCGGCCAACCTCACCGGCATCCGGGTGGCCCGTGCGCTGCTGCCCGACGTGCCGCACGTCGCCGTCTTCGACACCGCGTTCTTCCACCACCTGCCGGCCGCGGCGGCCAACTACGCGATCGACCGCGAGGTCGCCGCGCAGCACCGCGTGCGGCGGTACGGCGCGCACGGCACGTCGCACCAGTTCGTCTCGCAGGAGGTCGCGGCGTTCCTGGGTCGGGACGTCGCCGAGACCAGCACGATCGTGCTGCACCTGGGCAACGGCGCGTCGGCGTCCGCGGTCAAGGGCGGGCACGCGATGGACACCTCGATGGGCCTGACGCCGCTCGAGGGCCTGGTCATGGGCACGCGCACCGGTGACATCGACCCGGCCGTCACGTTCCACCTCATGCGCAACGCGGGCATGAGCGTCGACGAGGTGGACGACCTGCTCAACCGCCGCTCGGGGCTCAAGGGCATGACGGGTCAGAACGACCTGCGCGAGGTGCACCGCCTGGTCGAGGAGGGCGACGAGGCGGCGCGGATCGCGCTGGACGTCTACACGCACCGCATCAAGAAGTACGTGGGCGCGTACGCGGCCGTGATGGGCGGCGTGGACGTCATCGCGTTCACCGCGGGCGTCGGCGAGAACGACGACATCGTGCGCGCGCTGTCGCTCGCGGGCCTCGAGCGCCTCGGCATCGAGATCGACGCCGAGCGCAACGCGGGCCGCAAGAAGGTCCCCACGATCGTCTCGACGGACCGCTCGGCCACCACGGTCGTCGTGTTCCCGACCAACGAGGAGCTCGCGATCGCGCGTCAGTCGGTCGAGGTCGTCGGCGCCTGATCCGTTCGACCCCGCGTGCCCGGCACCCACCGTGGGTGCCGGGCACGCGTGCGTCAGGGCAGGCGCGCGGCCTTCATGGCGCGCAGCAGCTGCGTGTAGACCTCGGGCCACACGTCGGTGCCCAGCTCGAACAGGCGGCGCAGGCCCGCGGGCGGCAGCCCGAGCGCACCGTGCGTGCCGTGCTGCACGGCGACGGTCTGCAGGCGGGTGGTCTCCCAGAGACCCTCGCGTCCGTGCCGGACGCCGATGCCGGACGACCCCCAGCCGCCCTGCGGCGCGCCCACGGACGCCCACGTGGCCACGTAGCCCTCGTTGACGTTGACCGAGCCCGCGTGCACGCGGCGCGCGAGCGCGGCACCCCGGCGCGCGTCGGCGGTCCAGATGCTCGCGTTGAGCCCGAACTCGGTGTCGTTCATCGCGGCCACGGCCTCGTCGTCGGACGCCACGGGGTACAGCGAGACGACGGGCCCGAACGTCTCCTCGCGGAACAGGCGCGCCTGGGGCGGCACGTCGAGCAGGATGGTCGGCTCGTAGAACCACGGACCCAGGTCGCTGCGGTGCACGCCGCCGGCCAGGACGCGGGCGCCGTGCCCGATCGCGTCCTCGACGTGCTCGACGACCGTCGCGAGCTGGGCCGCGGACGTGAGCGAACCGACGTCGGCCCGGTAGTCCAGGCCCGCGCCGAGCCGCAGCGCGCGCGTGCGCCGCGCGAACGCCTCGGTGAAGTCGTCCAGCACGTCGCGGTGCACGTAGATGCGCTCGATGCTCACGCACACCTGCCCCGCGCCCACGAAGCACGCGCGGACGGCGCCCTCGGCCGCGGTCTCGACGTCGACGTCGGGCGCGACGTACATCGCGTTCTTGCCGCCGAGCTCGAGCGTCGCGGGCACGAGCCGCTCCCCCGCCGCTGCGGCGACGGCACGGCCCGTCCGGGTCGACCCGGTGAAGCTCACGTGGTCGCTGTGCTCGATCACGGCACCGCCGACGGTCGGACCGTCGCCCACGACGACCTGCAGCACACCCGCGGGCAGCCCCGCGTCCTCGAGCAGCTCGGCGGCCCACAGCGACGTCAGCGCGGTCTGGGGGTCGGGGCGCAGCAGCACCGCGTTGCCCGCGACGAGCGCGGGCAGCACGTCGCCCAGCGTGAGCGTGAGCGGGAAGTTCCAGGGCGCGACGATCCCCACGACGCCGACCGGGTGCCGCAGCACGCGCACGTCCGTGAGCCCGGGCACGAGGCCCGCGACGCGCCGCGGCGCGAGGTAGCGCCGCGCACGCACGGCGTAGTGCCGCGCGACCTGCGCGATGTCCGCGACCTCCTCGAACGCCGAGACGCGGGCCTTGCCGGTCTCGAGCTGGATGAGGTCCAGCACGTCGGACTGCCGCTCCAGCAGCAGGTCGTGCAGGCGCGAGAGCACCGCGGCGCGCTCACGCACGGGCTGCGCGGACCACAGCCGCTGCGCCGCGCGGGCCTGGCGCGCGGCGCGCGCCACGTCCTGCACGGTCGACTGCGGCACGGCCGCGATCGGGGCGCCCGTGAACGGGGCGTGCGAGGTCGTCGTCGCCGCGCCCGGTGAGCTCACGACCCGCGCCAGCAGCGTGGCGACGTCCTCGGGTTCCAGGACGTACGTGGCCAGGGGGTCGGTCTCGGGGTCGAAGAGCTCGGCGTGCGGGCCGTGGTCGTTCGCCATGCGGTCAGCGTACGCGGACGGCCTGTCGCACCCGCGGGGCGCACCGAGCCGGGGGGAGCTCGGCCCGGTGCGCCCCGCGGGGGTCAGACGCCCAGGGTCACGCGCACACCCGGGTCGAGCTGCGCGAGCACCGTGGCGCGCGCGGACTGCGCCGAGCCGGCGCCGAGCGCGGCCGCGGCGATCGCCGCGCACTGGTCGGCCGTGTGCGCGCGCACGGCGTACCGCACGGCCGGGATCGCCGAGGGCGCCATCGACAGGCTCGTGACGCCGAGGCCGACCAGCACGAGCGCCATGAGCGGGTCGGACGCCGACTCGCCGCACACACCCACGGGCTTGCCGAGCGCGGTGCCCGCGCGTGCGGTGGCCGCGACCAGCTCGAGCACCGCGGGCTGCCACGGGTCCAGCAGGTCCGCGAGCTCGCCGCGGAGCCGGTCGGTGGCCATCGTGTACTGCGCGAGGTCGTTGGTGCCGAGCGAGACGAAGTCGACCTCCGCGAGGATCTCGCGGGCCCGCAGCGCGGCCGCGGGGACCTCGACCATGACGCCCACGGTCGTCAGGCCGTGCGCACGCGCGCGCGACGCGAAGTCGCGCGCCTCGTCGGGCGTGGCGACCATCGGCGCCATGACCCACGGCTCGACCCCGGTCTCCGCCTGCGCACGGGCCAGCGCCTCGAGCTGGTGCTCGACCAGATCGGGGTTGCTGCGCACCAGGCGGAACCCGCGCACGCCCAGCGCGGGGTTCTCCTCGTCGGGCTGGGTCGCGAACGCCAGGGGCTTGTCGGCGCCCGCGTCGAGCGTCCGGACGACGACCTTGCGGCCGCCCAGCGCGGTGAGCGCCCGGCCGTACGTCTGGGCCTGCTCGGCCACGGTCGGCTCGGTGGACCGCTCGAGGAACAGCACCTCGGTGCGGAACAGCCCGACGCCCTGCGCGGCGCCCGGCGCGACACGCTCGGCGTCCGCCGCGGTGCCGATGTTCGCGAGCAGCGCGACGGGGTGGCCGTCCCGCGTGGCACCCGGTGCGGTGTCGGCCGCGAGCGCGTGCTCGGCCCGCGAGCGCGCCTCGAGCTCGGAGCGCACGTCGTCGTCGGGGTCCACGACCACCGTCCCGGACGCGGCGTCCACCGCGACGACGGTGCCGTCCGCCAGCTCCGTGACACCCGCGACCCGGACCAGGCACGGCAGCCCCAGCTGGCCCGCGATGATCGCGGTGTGACCCGTGGGGCCGCCCTGCTCGGTGACGATCGCCAGCACGTGGTCGAGGTCGAGCGCCGCGGTGTCCGCGGGCGCCAGGTCGACCGCGACCACCACGGACGGCTCGCGCAGCTCGGGCACGCCCGGTGCGGGCAGCCCGAGCGCGCGTGCGACCACGCGGTCCCGCACCGAGCGCAGGTCGGTGACACGTTCGGCGAGGTAGCCACCCGCGGCCACGAACATCGTCGCGAACTGCCCCACGACCGCGTCGAGCGCGCGGACCACGGGCTCCCCCGCGTCGACGCGGGCGAGCGTCTGCGTGCGCAGCGCCCGGTCGGCGGCCATCTGGGCCGTCGCCGCGAGCACCTCACGCACCGTGTCGGTGGCCCGCTCCGCCTGCTCGGTGAGGGCCGCCGCGACCTCGTCGAACGCCCGCTCGAGCGCCGCGTGCGCCTGCTCGGGCGTCGCGGGCCGGCCGTCGACCAGCAGCGGCGCCTCGGGGTCGAGCGTCGGCAGCGCGTGCACGCGGGCCACCGGCCCGACGGCTCCGCGCCGCCCGACGCCCACCCCGTGCAGGACGTCGCCCGCGCGGGCCGTGCCCGGCCGGGCCGGTGTGGGGGTGGTCACGACGCCTCCGGCGCGTCCAGGTCGGTCGACAGCAGCCCGACGAGCTCGTCCAGGACGGTCTCGGCGTCGGGGCCGTCGGCCTCGAGCACCACCTGCTCGCCCGAGGCCACACCGAGGCCCATGACGTACAGGATGCTGCCGGCGTCCACCGGCTCGTCGCCCGGACGGGCGATCGTGACGGGCACGCCGCTCGCGGCGACGGCCTGCGTGAACAGCATCGCGGGACGCGCGTGCAGGCCGACGCGGGAGGCGATGGTGACGGTGCGCTGAGCCATGAGGGTCTCTCTCCTCGACGGGGTGGGATCAGGCCGCGAGCGCGGCGTCGGCGCGCTGCTCGGCGGCGACGACGGGGCTCGGACGCATGCTCTTGAGGGCGATCACCAGGCCGGCCGTGATGACCGTGCCGACGACGATCGCGACGACGAACGCCCAGAAGGTGGACATGAGCGGCAGCACCCAGATGCCGCCGTGCGGTGCACGGACGCCCGCACCCAGCGCCATGGAGACGGCACCGGCGGCGCTCGAGCCCACGACCGAGGACACGATGACGCGCCACGGGTCGGCGGCCGCGAACGGGATGGCGCCCTCGGAGATGAAGGATGCGCCGAGCAGCCACGCCGCCTTGCCGTTCTCCTGCTCGGAGTGCGTGAACAGGTTCTTGCGGACCACGGTGGCGAGCGCCATCGCGAGCGGCGCGACCATGCCGGCGGCCATGACCGCGGCCATGATCTTGAACTGCGTCGCGTCGTCCGCCAGGCCCTGCACGGACAGCCCGGTGACCGCGAACGTGTACGCGACCTTGTTGACGGGACCGCCCAGGTCGAAGCCCATCATCGCGCCGAGCAGCGCGCCCAGCAGGATCGCGTTGGCACCCGACAGGCCCGTGAGCCAGTCGGTGAGCGACGTCATCGCGCTCGCGATCGGCTTGCCGATGAGCACCAGCATCACGACGCCGACCACCAGCGAGGACAGCAGCGGCACCACGACGACCGGCATCACGCCGCGCACTCCCTTGGCGACCTTCCAGCGGCTGATCCACAGCGCGACACCACCGGCCAGGAAGCCCGTCACCAGGCCGCCCAGGAACCCGGCGCCCACGGCGACGGACGCCGCACCGCCGACGAAGCCCGGCACCAGACCGGGTCGGTCGGCGATCGCGTACGCGATGAAGCCGGACAGCACGGGCACCAGGAAGCCGAATGCGAGCGCGCCGGTCTGGAACAGGACCGCCGACCAGTGCTGCAGCGAGAGCGGGTCGAAGCCCGCGACCAGGTCCGCGAGCGGGATCTTGGTGACCTCGACGGCGCCCTCGCCACCGGGCCACGCGACGCCCGCGAGCATGAATCCGAGCGCGATGAGGATGCCGCCGGCGGCGACGAACGGGATCATGTAGGACACGCCCGTCATGAGCCACTGCCGGATGCGCGTGCCGGCCCCGGCGTTGGTGTCCACCTTCGTGACGGGGGCCGCGGGCGCCACGGGCCCGGTGGGCACGCCCGCGGCGCGCGCGCTCTCGACGGCCGCGACGGCCGCCGCGACCACGGCGTTCGGGTCGTGCACGGCCTTCTTGACGCCCACGTCGACGAACGGCTTGCCGGCGAACCGGTCCTTGTCCTTGACCTCGAGGTCGGCGGCGTAGATGACGCCGTCGGCGTCGGCGATGACCGCGGGGTCGATCGGGGTCGAGCCCGCGGCACCCTGGGTCTCGACGACCACCTGGTGCCCCGCGGCCGCACCGGCCTGCTCGAGGGCCTCGGCGGCCATGTACGTGTGCGCGATGCCCGTGGGGCACGACGAGACGGCGACGAACTTCACGAGGGCACGACCTCTCGGGTGACGACGTCCGCGACGGTCTGCGCGTCGGGTGCCTCGCGGAGCGAGTCGCGGAAGGACTGGTGGACGAGGCGCCGCGCGAGCGCGGCGAGGATCTGCAGGTGGTCGGCGTCGCCGGTGGCGGGCGCCGCGATGAGGAAGACGAGCGTCGCGGGGCCGTCGGGCGCACCCCAGTCGACGCCCTGCGCGAGGCGGCCCACGACGAGGCTGGGGGCGGTGACGTGCGCCGAGCGCGCATGCGGCAGGCCGACGCCGCCGGGCATGCCGGTCGGCATCTGGGCCTCGCGCGCCCGGACGTCGTCCAGGAAGCCGGCCGCGTCGGTCACGCGGCCCTCGGCCACGAGGAGGTCGGCAAGGTGGCGCGTGACCTCGTCCCGGTCGGCGGCGACCAGGTCGAGGGCGACGAGCCCGGGGGTGATCAGCGGGGTGCTCACGTCAGCTCCTTCGGGGACAGGTGGGGGTCGGGTTCCGCGACGACGCGGACGGCGCCGGTGTCGATGTCGGACGGGTCCGGCACCGCGGTGCCGGGGGTGCGGACGGCCGCGCGCCCCCACGCGACGGCCGTGCGGAGGCGCTCCGGTGCGGGACCGGGAGCGGACAGGAAGCCGGCGAGGGTCGTGTCGCCCGCACCGACGGTGGACAGCGGGACCAGCGGCGGACCGCCGGCCCACCAGGACTCGTGCGCGGTGACCAGCAGGGCACCGTGCGCGCCGAGCGAGACCAGGACCTGACGCGTGCCGGCCGCGACCACCTCGCGTGCGGCGGCCATCAGGTCGCCGACCGTGGGCAGCGCGCGTCCCACGAGCTCGGCGAGCTCGTCGTCGTTGGGCTTGGCGAGGTCCAGCCCGCCCGCGGCGACCGCGCGGCGCAGCGGCTCTCCCGACGTGTCGAGCGAGAACGGCACGCCGTGCAGCCGGGCGATCGCGGCGACGTGGACGAACAGGTCGTCACCCGCGCCGCGCGGCAGGCTGCCGGCCGCCACGAGCGCGTGGGGCGCGTCCGGGGCCGCCGCGACGGCCTCGCCGAGCGTCGCCTCGAGCGCCGCGAGCAGCGCGTCGACCTCGTCGGCCGAGAGCGCGGGGCCGGGCGCGTTGACCTTGGTCGTGGTGCCGTCGGTCTCCGCGAGCGTGATGTTGGTGCGCGTCGCACCGGTCACGGGCACCGCCCGCACGGGCACGCCGCGCTCGTCGAGCAGCGCGACGAGACGCGCTCCCTCGGCGCCGCCCACCGGGACGACGGCGCACGACGCGACGCCGTGGTGCACCAGCGCACGCGTGACGTTGATGCCCTTGCCGCCCGCGTGGACGTAGGCCGCGCTCGCGCGCAGCACCTCGCCGCGGACCAGGTGGTCGAGCTCGAGCGTGCGGTCGAGGCTCGGGCTGGGGGTCAGCGTGACGATCATGCGCGCACCACCCGCAGCCCGGCCGCCTCGATCTCGTCGACCAGCTCGTCGGCGGCGCCCGTGTCGGTGATCAGCGTGTCGAGCGCGGTCACGGGGACCACGTGCGCGAAGTCGGTGCGCCCGAGCTTGGAGTGGTCCGCGAGCACGACCGTGCGCTGCGCGGCCTCGACCAGCGCGCGCTTGACCGCGGCCTCGGCGACGTCCGGCGTGGACAGCCCGCGCTCGACGCTGAGCCCGTTCGTCCCGACGAACGCGACGTCCGCATGGATGTCGGCGAGCTCGCGCAGCGCCCACGGGCCGACCGCGGCGAGCGTCCGGCCGCGCACGTTGCCGCCCACCAGGTGCAGCGTGACGTTGCTGCGGGCCGCGAGCAGCGTGGCGACCGGGAGCGCATGCGTGACGACCGTGAGGTCGCGGTCGTGCGGGAGCATCTCGGCCAGGCGCACGGTCGTCGTCCCGGCGTCCAGGATCACCGAGCCGCCGTCGGGCAGCTCGTCGAGCGCGGCCTTCGCGATGCGCTCCTTCTCCCCCGCCAGGACGCCCTCACGCTGCGCGATGCCCGGCTCGAAGCCCAGCCGCTCCACGGGGATCGCGCCGCCGTGCACCCGGCGGACCAGGCCGTGCCGCTCGAGCGCGGTCAGGTCCCGCCGGATGGTCTCGGGCGTGACGTCGAGCTGCGCGGCCAGCGTGACCACGTCGACCCGCCCGGCCTCGCGGGCGATGTCGAGGATGCGCTGGTGTCGCTCGGGTGCGTACACGTCGACTCCGGTGTCGTGACGTCCGCGGCGCCGGTGCGGGCCGCGCGGCCGGCGGTCCGGCCCATGTGACGAGCGTGACATCAGGTCGGACCAATGTCAACCCATACGGACACAAGCAAAGCAATATGGGCATCTGTTCGGACTGTGAGCCGGACGACATTGGCGCACCCGTGGCTCGTGGGTAAGGTGAGCCTTGCCTCATCGGGCCTGCCCGATCGGCACGGCTGCTGCCGTCGTCTCCCCGTCGTCCCCGTCGTGAGGACCCTCATGCGCTCCGCACTCCCGCACGCCCGCCGCCGCGCCGCGCGCCCCGCCCGACTCGCCGCCGTGGCCGCGCTCGCCGCGCTCGCCCTGACCGCCTGCGGCTCTGGCGGCACCGACGAGCCCGGCGCCACGCCGTCCGACGGCACGTCGTCGACGGCCGACCAGAGCGCGGCGCAGTTCCCGATCACGCTCGAGAACACGTTCGGCGAGACCACGGTCCCCGAGAAGCCGACGAACGTCGCGACCGTCAACTGGGGCAACCACGACGTGCCGATCGCGCTCGGCGTGGTGCCCGTCGGCATCCAGAAGTCCACGTACGGCGACGACGACACCGACGGGATCCTGCCCTGGACGTCGGAGGCGCTCACCGCGCTCGGCGCCACGGGAGACGCGCTGCCGGTGCTGTTCGACGAGACCGACGGCATCCCGTTCGAGGCCGTCGCCAACACCGAGCCCGACGTGATCCTCGCGGCCTACTCGGGCCTGGACGAGGAGCAGTGGACGACGCTGTCGGGCATCGCTCCGACCGTGTCCTACCCCGAGTTCGCGTGGGGCACGAACTGGCGCGACATGGCGGTCATCGACGGTACGGCGCTGGGCCTCGAGGCCGAGGCGAAGGCGCTCGTCGCCGACGTGGAGGACCAGATCGAGGCCGCGCTCGCCGAGCGTCCGGACGTGGCGGGCAAGACCATCGCGTACACGTGGATCGACCCCGCGGACCCGAGCACGATCGGCATCTACACGCCGCTCGACGCGCGCGTGCAGCTCACGGGCGACCTCGGCCTGGTGGACGCGCCCTCGGTGGTGAAGCTCGCGGGCGACACCGACCAGTTCTTCGTCAACCTGTCCGCCGAGCAGGCCGACACGCTCGCCGACGTCGACATCCTGGTCACCTACGGCGACGACACGACGCTCGCGACGCTGCAGGCCGACCCGCTGCTGAACAAGATCCCCGCGGTCGCGCGCGGCTCGGTCGTGGTCGTCCCGGACGCCACGCCGATCGCGTCCGCGACGTCGGGTCCCACGGTCCTGTCGGTGCCGTGGGTCCTCGAGGACTACCTCGACCTGTTCGAGGCCGCCGCCAAGAAGGTCGGGTGACCCTCACCTCTCCCGCCGCGCCGGCCGCCCCCACCCTGGGGCGGCCGGCGTCGCTGCGCCGCCGACGCACGCTCGGCCTGCTGCTGTGCGTCGCCGCCGTGGCGGCCGCGGTGGTGCTGTCCCTCGCGTTCGGCTCGCGCGTCGTCGGCTGGGCCGACGTCGTGGCGGGCGTGCTGCACCCCGACACCGACGACATCGCGCAGGCCGCGGTGCAGTCCCGCGTGCCCCGCACCGTCCTCGGCCTGCTGGTCGGCGCGGCGCTCGGGCTCGCCGGCGCGATCATGCAGGGCCTCACGCGCAACCCGTTGGCCGACCCGGGCCTGCTGGGCGTGAGCTCGGGTGCGTCGCTGTTCGTCGTGCTCGGCATCGCGTGGTTCGGGCTCTCGACGCTCTCCCAGTACGTCTGGGTCGCGTTCCTGGGTGCCGCTGTCGCGTCGCTCCTGGTCTACGGCATCGGCTCGATGGGGCGTGAGGGTGCGACGCCGCTCAAGCTCGCGCTCGCGGGGGCCGCGACGAGCGCCGCGCTGGTCTCGATGGTCTCGATGGTGCTGCTCACGCGGACCGACGTGCTCGACACGTTCCGGTTCTGGCAGGTCGGGTCGATCGGCCGTGCGACGTTCCCCGCGATCGGTCAGGTGCTGCCGTTCCTCCTGGTCGGCGCCGTGCTCGCGGTCGGGTGCGCACGGGGCATGGACGCCATCGCGCTCGGCGACGACGTCGCCACCGGGCTCGGGCAGCGGATCGGCACCGTGCGCGCGGTCGGCGGGCTCGCCGCGGTGCTGCTGTGCGGCGCGGCCGTGGCCGTCGCGGGCCCCATCGCGTTCGTCGGCCTGGTCATGCCGCACCTGGCGCGCGCGTTCACGGGACCGAGCCATCGCTGGCTGCTGCCGTACTCCGCGGCGCTCGGCGCGGCGCTCCTGCTGGTCGCCGACGTCGTGGGGCGCGTGGTCGCACGGCCGCAGGAGATCGAGGTCGGCATCGTCACCGCGATCATCGGTGCACCCGTCTTCGTCGCCATCATCCGCCGGCAGAAGGTGCGTGAGCTGTGACCAGGACGCTCGATCGTCCCGCACCGGTCGGCACGGTCGCCGCCGGCCGGCGCGCACGGCTGCGCCGCCGCCGGGCCGTGCTCACCGGGCTCGCGCTGCTGCTGCTCGTCGTGGTCGTCGTGACCCTGTGCGTCGGCGAGCGCTCGTACAGCCCGCTCGAGGTGCTGCGCGTGCTGCTCGGCGAGCAGGTCCCCGGCGCGACGTTCACCGTCGAGACGCTGCGCCTGCCGCGCATGCTCACGGGGCTGCTCGTGGGCGTCGCGTTCGGCATGGGCGGCGTGGTGTTCCAGACGATGCTGCGCAACCCGCTCGCGAGCCCGGACATCATCGGCATCAGCGCGGGCTCGAGCGCGGCGGCCGTCCTGGCCATCACGCTGCTCGGCGTCACCGGTCCCGCGCTGTCGGTGCTCGCGGTGGTGTGCGGCATCGGCGTCGCGGCCGCGATCTACGCGCTGTCCTGGCGACGCGGCGTGCACGGCGCCCGGCTGGTGCTCATCGGCATCGCCGTGGGTGCGATGCTCGACTCGGTGATCAGCTACGCCATGACGCGCGCGGGCGTGTACGACGCCAACGAGGCCCTGCGCTGGCTGACCGGGAGCCTCAACTCGGCGTTCTGGCCGGGCGTCGGCCCGCTGGCCGCGGCGATGGCCGTGCTCGTCCCGCTCCTGCTGGTGCTCTCGCGGCGACTGTCCGCGCTGCAGCTGGGCGACGACGCCGCGGCCGCGCTCGGCGTGCGGCCGGACCGCGCACGCCTCACGCTGCTCGTGGTCGCGGTCGCGCTCATCGCCGTGGCGACGGCCGTCACCGGGCCGATCGCGTTCGTCGCGTTCCTCGCCGGCCCCATCGCGCACCGCCTGGTGCGCGGCACGGGTCTGCTCCTGGTGCCGGCCGGCCTGGTCGGTGCGCTGCTCGTGCTGGTGGGCGACCTCGTCGGCCAGCACCTGCTGACCGCCCGCTTCCCCGTGGGCGTCGTCACCGGCGTGCTCGGCGCCCCCTACCTGCTCTGGCTGCTGGCCAGGACCAACCGCTCCGGAGGAAGTCTGTGACGACGCACGCGGTGCACACGCTCGCGGTCGAGGCGGCCACGATCGGCTACGACGACCGCGTCGTGGTGCACGACATGACGCTCGAGGTCCCCGCCGGCAAGATCACGACGATCGTCGGCGCCAACGCGTGCGGCAAGTCGACGCTGCTGCGGGCCATGGCCCGCCTGCTCAAGGTCAAGGCCGGCCGGGTGCTCCTCGACGGCGCACCCATCGACTCGATCCCGTCACGCGACGTCGCCACCGTGCTGGGCCTGCTCCCCCAGACGCCCGTGAGCCCCGAGGGCATCGCGGTCGCCGACCTGGTCGGCCGGGGCCGCTACCCGCACCAGGGCTGGTTCCGGCGCTGGACCCCGCAGGACGACGCCGCGGTCGAGTCCGCGCTGCGCGCGACCGACACGCTCGACCTGGCGGACCGCCCGGTCGACGAGCTCTCGGGCGGGCAGCGGCAGCGCGTCTGGATCGCGATGGCGCTCGCGCAGGAGACCGACGTGCTCCTGCTGGACGAGCCGACGACGTTCCTCGACGTCGCGCACCAGGTCGAGGTGCTCGACCTGCTCACGGACCTCAACCGCGCGCAGGGCACGACGATCGTCATGGTCCTGCACGACCTCAACCTCGCGGCGCGCTACACCGACCACCTCGTGGCGCTGCGCGAGGGGCGGCTCGTGGCGCAGGGCGCCCCGGCCCAGGTGGTGACGCCCGCGCTCGTCGCCGAGGTGTTCGGGATGAGCGCCGAGGTCGTGCCCGACCCGGTCTCGGGTGCGCCGCTCGTCGTGCCCATCGGCCGGCACCACGCGGGTGACGGTGTGACCGGCCGCCGCCGCGAGCTCGCGAGCCGCACGCTCGCGTGAGCCCGCCCGGTGCCGCGTGGCGTCGCGACGTGGGATGCTGCGCGATGACGCGTCGCTGACCTGCAGGAGGAGAAGTCGTGGGCTACCCCAAGGAGATGCTCACCGCGGGTGAGCAGGTCGTGCTGCACCGCCACCCGCACCTCAAGGCGCTCATCGGGCCCGGTCTGCTGCTGCTCGTCGTGACCGCGCTGGGCGCGTGGGCCGCCGTGTGGGGCACGGACGGCGCACGCGGTGCCGAGGGCCCCGTCGTCGCGGTCGCCGCCGGCGTCGTGTGGCTGCTGGTTCTCGTGTGGTTCCTCGCGCGGCTCGTGAGGTGGCGCACCACGCACTTCGTCATCACCGACCGCCGCGTGATGTTCCGCAAGGGCGTGTTCACGCGCTCGGGGATCGACATCCCGCTGCTGCGCGTGAACTCGGTGCAGTTCCGGCACGGGTTCGTCGACCGGATCCTGCGCACGGGCACGCTCATCATCGAGTCCGCATCGGACGACCCGCTCGAGTTCGACGACATCCCGGGCGTGGAGAAGGTGCACGCGCTGCTGTACGCGCGCCTCGACGACAGCCTGGACGGCGACGACGAGGCGCGCGCCTGAGGCTCAGCGCGGCTGGTACGGCGAGACGACGACCTCGACCCGCTGGAACTCCTTGAGGTCCGAGTAGCCCGTCGTCGCCATCGCGCGACGCACCGCGCCGATGAGGTTCAGCGTCCCGTCGGCGGTGTGACCCGGGCCGAACAGGATCTGCTCGAGCGTGCCGGCCGTGCCCACCTCGACGCGCTCGCCGCGCGGCAGGTGCGGGTGGTGCGCCTCGGGGCCCCAGTGGAAGCCCCGGCCCGGCGCCTCGTGCGCGCGCGCGAGCGCGGCGCCCAGCATGACCGCGTCGGCGCCGCACGCGACGGCCTTGACCAGGTCGCCCGAGTGGCCCACGCCGCCGTCGGCGATGACGTGCACGTACCGGCCGCCGGACTCGTCGAGGTAGTCGCGCCGCGCCGCCGCGACGTCCGCCACCGCGGTGGCCATCGGCGCGTGGATGCCCAGCGAGAGCCGCGTGGTGTGCGCGGCGCCGCCGCCGAACCCGACGAGCACACCCGCCGCACCCGTGCGCATCAGGTGCAGCGCCGCGGTGTAGGTCGAGGCGCCGCCGACGATCACCGGGACGTCGAGCTCGTAGATGAAGCGCTTGAGGTTGAGCGGCTCGGCGTTGCCCGAGACGTGCTCGGCGGACACCGTGGTCCCGCGGATGACGAACAGGTCGACGCCCGCGTCGACCACCGTGCGCCAGTGCTCCTGCGTGCGCTGCGGCGAGAGCGCGCCGGCGACCGTCACACCCGCCGCACGGATCTCCTGCAGGCGGGCCGTGATGAGCTCGGGCCGGATGGGTGCGGAGTAGATCTCCTGCATGCGCGCGGTGGCGCGGGCCGGGTCGAGCGCCGCGATCTCCGTGAGGTGCTGCGTCGGGTCCTCGTACCGGGTCCACAGGCCCTCGAGGTCGAGCACGCCCAGCCCGCCCAGCTGGCCGAGCGCCACGGCCGTGGCCGGGCTCATCACCGAGTCCATGGGGGCCGCGACCACGGGCAGCTCGAAGTGGTAGGCGTCGATCTGCCAGCCGACCGAGACGTCCTGCGGGTCGCGCGTGCGGCGCGAGGGCACCACCGCGATGTCGTCGAAGGAGTACGCGCGGCGCCCGCGCTTGCCGCGCCCGATCTCGATCTCGTTGCTCACCGCCCCAGGCTACCGGCGGGTCGCGGAGCCCTGCGCCGCCGTGTCGGCAGGTGGTGCGATGCTGGCCGCGCCATGAGGAGCTGGACCGCACGCCCCCTGCTGGGCCTGGACACGGAGACGACCGGGATCGACGTCGATCACGACCGGGTCGTCACCGCGGCGCTGGTGCGCCGGGACGCGGTCGGCACGCGCTTCCGGACGTGGCTGATCGACCCGGGGGTCGAGATCCCCGAGGCGGCCTCGGCGATCCACGGGGTCAGCAGCGCGCACGCCCGCGCGCACGGCGTGCCGCCCGCGGCGGGGCTCGAGCAGATCGCGGCCACGCTGGTCGACGCCGTCACGCACGGCGCCGTGCTCGTCGCGTTCAACGCGTCCTACGACCTGGCGATCCTCGACGCCGAGCTGCACCGGCACGCGCTGCCGACGCTCCCGGAGCGGCTCGGCACGGCTGTCGCGCCCGTGCTCGACCCGCTGGTGCTGGACCGCATGCTGGACCCCGCGCGCCCGGGTCCGCGGCGTCTGGTGGACCTGTGCGCGCACTACGGCGTGCCCACGGGCACGCTGCACACCGCCGACGCGGACACGATCGCCACGCTCGACGTGCTGGGACGCCTGGTCGAGGCGTTCCCCGACCTCGCGGCCCGCACCGCGGCCGAGGTGCATGCGCAGCAGGTCGACGCGGTGCACGCGTGGCGCGAGGCCTACCGCCGGCGCAAGGAGGCCGAGCGGCTGGCGCAGCTCACCGCCGCGCCGGCCGACGACGCGCGGCGCGGGGTCGCGGTGACGGCCCCGAACGGCTGACCGCGCGTCAGCGACCCGAGGAGTAGTTCGGCGCCTCGACGGTCATCTGGATGTCGTGCGGGTGCGACTCCTTGAGCCCCGCCGGGGTGATCCGGATGAACTTGCCGCGCTGCTGGAGCTCGGGGATCGTGTGCGCGCCGACGTAGAACATCGACTGGTGCAGCCCGCCGATGAGCTGGTGCGCCACCGCACCGAGCGGTCCGCGGTACGGGACCTGACCCTCGATACCCTCGGGGACGATCTTCTCGTCGGAGGAGACGTCCGCCTGGAAGTAGCGGTCCTTGGAGTAGGACACGCGCCCGCGCGAGGCCATCGCGCCCAGCGAGCCCATGCCGCGGTAGTGCTTGTACTGCTTGCCGTTGACGAACACGAGGTCGCCGGGCGACTCCTCGCAGCCCGCCAGCAGCGAGCCGAGCATCACGGTGTCCGCACCGGCCACGAGCGCCTTGGCGATGTCGCCCGAGTACTGCAGGCCACCGTCGCCGATCACCGGCACACCCGCGGGCCGGCACGCGAGCGACGCGTCGTGGATCGCGGTCACCTGCGGCACGCCGACCCCCGCGACCACGCGCGTGGTGCAGATCGAGCCCGGGCCGACGCCCACCTTGACCGCGTCGGCACCCGCGTCCACCAGGGCCTGCGCACCCTCGCGCGTGGCGACGTTGCCGCCGATGACCTGGACGTGCCGCGTGCCGGGGTCGGTCTTGAGCCGACGGACCATCTCGAGCATGAGTCGCGCGTGGCCGTTGGCGGTGTCCACCACCAGCACGTCCACACCCGCCTCCACCAGCGCGGTCGCACGCTCCCAGGCGTCCCCGAAGAACCCGATCGCGGCACCGACGACCAGCCGGCCCTCGCCGTCCTTGGTGGACATCGGGTACTGCTCGGACTTCACGAAGTCCTTGACCGTGATGAGCCCGCGCAGCACGCCCGCGTCGTCGACCAGCGGCAGCTTCTCGATCTTGTGCTTGGCCAGCAGCGACGCGGCCTCGTCACGGTCGATGCCGACGGGTGCGGTGACCAGCGGCATGGGCGTCATGACCTCGCGCACACGACGCGTCTCGAACTCGCCGGCGGGGACGAACCGCAGATCGCGGTTGGTGATGATCCCGAGCAGGTGCCGCTCGTCGTCGACCACGGGCAGGCCCGAGACCCGGTACGTGCCGCACAGCGCGTCCAGCTCGGCGAGCGTCGCGTCGGGCGAGACCGTCACCGGGTCGGTGACCATGCCCGACTCGGAGCGCTTGACGCGGTCCACCTGGTGCGCCTGGTCGGCGATCGACAGGTTGCGGTGCAGGATCCCGACGCCGCCCTGCCGGGCCATCGCGATGGCCATGCGCGACTCGGTCACGGTGTCCATCGCGGCCGAGAGCAGCGGCACGCGCACCGAGATCTCGCGCGTGAGCCGCGACGTCGTGTCGACCTCGCTGGGGATCACGTCCGTCTCGCCGGGGAGCAGGAGGACGTCGTCGTACGTGAGGCCGATCCGGGCGAAGGGGTCGGCCGGCGCGTCGGGTCCCGTCATCCGGTCAGGATACGTCGCCCGACGAGCGTCCCGGAGCCGCCGTCCGGCGCGCGGGACGGCCGCGCGGCGGCGGCGCGGGTCAGCGGATCAGCCCGCCCCGGAGCCCGATCGCGACGGCCTGCGCACGGTCGTTCGCACCGAGCTTGCGGAACAGACGACGCGCATGCGTCTTGACCGTGTCCTCGGACAGGAACAGCTCGGCGCCGATCTGCGCGTTGGACCGCCCGTTGCTCATGCCGACGAGCACCTCGATCTCGCGCTTGGTGAGCGCGACCGCGGGCTTGACGGGCTCGGCCGGGGCCGGGTCGGCGCCGTCCGCGGCCATGGCC
This sequence comes from Cellulomonas gilvus ATCC 13127, assembly GCF_000218545.1. Classification (NCBI taxonomy): domain Bacteria; kingdom Bacillati; phylum Actinomycetota; class Actinomycetes; order Micrococcales; family Cellulomonadaceae; genus Cellulomonas; species Cellulomonas gilvus. The sequence continues at coordinate 962,489 of NC_015671.1, read as the reverse complement.
GACGGCAGCACGGGACGCGGCACGTCCACCACGGGGCGGCTCGCACCCGGCAGCACGGGGCTGGCGAGCACGTGCGCGGCGACCGCGGACAGCTCGGCACGACCCACGTCGGGCGCCAGGAAGCCGCGGGCACCGAGCGCCAGGGCGCGGTCGAGCGCGGCCGAGTCGTCGGGTGCGGCGAGCACCACGACCGCGGCGCCGGGCGCGACCGCGCGCAGCCGGCGGATCGCCTCCCCCGCACCGGGCGCAGGGATGTGCGCGTCGAGCAGCACGACGGTCGGCGGCACGCGACGCGCGTGCGCCAGCAGCTCGTCGACCGTGGCGGCAGCGCGCACCGGGCTCAGCGTCGGGACGCCGATGGATGTCACGACGAGGCGCTCCCGCACCGTCGTCGAGGCGTGGCACACCACGACCCCCGCCATCCCAGCCTCCTCGTTCTCCTGATGTCACCCGTTCGGGCACTCAGATGTGGTATCGGTACCGCAGCGTCACGACGTTAGTGCCCGCGCACCCCGTCGTTCGGGCGCTTCGTGGCGCCCTGCGGGCGTTCGGGCGGTATGCCGACGCGGCGCTCTAGGCCATTTCGCCCAGTACCGCACGAGAGTTCACCCATTCGCACCAGCCGCCACGACTGCGAGGACCTCGTGCAGCATGCCGCGGAACGACCGCGAGCGCTGCACGGCGGGTCCGCCGGGCACCCACGCCGTGCCCTCCGGGGTCATGACGACGTGCACCAGGTCCGGGTGCACGTCCGCGACGTGCCCGACCAGGGAGAGGTCGGCGTCCGCGCGCGTGGAGACCGTGACGAGCGCGTCCGGCTTGGTCATGAACACGAGCTCGAGCGCGTGGCGTCGCCCGGTCGGGCCACCGACCACGCGCGCGTCCACACCGCCGGCGACGAGCGCCGCCGCGAGCACGTGCGCGACGAGCGGCCGGTCCTGGCCGGGCGGCACGAGCACCAGGACGATGCCCGCGGTCGGCCGTTCGGGCGCGGCCCACGCGGCGAGCGCGTCCACGGCCCCGGCGCGCACCACGAGGCCCGCGTCCTGGCCGGGCCGGTCGACCACGGTGCGGCGCGCGATCTCGGCCAGCGTCGGCTCGACCAGACCCGTCCACCACGTCTCGATCTCGGCGAGCCCGGCGGCCGGCGCGAGCGCGAGCAGCCGCGCGCACGCGGCCCGGTCCCCGCGCAGCGCGGCGTCCAGCAGCGAGGCGGGCGTCGCGGCCACCCCTCCGCCCGCCACCGGCAGGGCGCTGGGCGCGGCCTCGAGCGGCGTGTCCCGTGCGAGGCGCGCCGCGTCGCCGGGCGCCACGCCGTCGAGCGTCAGGCGGCGCATCACCAGGAGCCGCTCGACGTCCGGGGCGGAGTACCTGCGGTGCGAGCCCGCGGTGCGGTCGCTCGGCCCCAGCCCGTAGCGGCGGTCCCACGTGCGCAGCGTCGCGGGCGCGACCCCCAGCCGCGCGGCCACGGCAGCCACCGTCAGGGGGCCGGACACGGGTGCACCGCCCGGCGCCGCGGCCCCGTCCACGCCCGCCGGGTCCACGACGCCGTCGACGGCGTCGTCCGAGGGCAGGGGCATGGCGCGATTCTGCCAGGCGGCGGCCCGCTGAATCGTGTCTTCCGGCCGTCCGACACGATCTCGAAGCGGGCATCGGTGGCAAATCGGGCGATGGGTCAGATCAACCGCTTCGCAACTCGGTCGGGACGACCGGGCCTTGACCAACTTCTGGCGCGGTTGTAGCGTCCACTCCACGCACTGAGACGAGAGGTCACTCCGGTGCCGCAGACCGGACGACCAATTCGAGGAGGAAGCATGGCCGAGATCTCCCGCCTACCCGGACCCGTGATGGACCTGTGGGAATGGCAGTTCGAGGGCGCGTGCCGCGACGCCGACCAGGACCTGTTCTTCCACCCGGAGGGCGAGCGTGGCTCCGCACGCCGCCGCCGGGCGGAGGCCGCCAAGGCCATCTGCGCGACGTGCCCCGTCCTCAAGGAGTGCCGCGAGCAGTCCCTCGCGGTCCGCGAGCCGTACGGCGTGTGGGGCGGGCTGTCCGAGGACGAGCGCAGCGCGATCCTCGCCGAGCGCAGCCGCTCCGTGACGGTACGGCGGACGACCGCCTGAGCTCCTCCTCAGGCTCCCGACCCACCGGGACGACGAAGGCCCCGTCCATCAGGACGGGGCCTTCGTCGTGCGGCGCCTCAGCGACGCCGGCAGATCACTTGACGACGATCGCGAGGATGTCGCGCGCCGAGAGGATCAGGTACTCCTCGCCGGAGTACTTGACCTCGGTGCCGCCGTACTTGGAGTAGATGACCTTGTCGCCCACGGCGACGTCGAGCGGGACGCGGTTGCCCTTGTCGTCGATGCGACCCGGACCGACCGCCAGGACCTCGCCCTCCTGGGGCTTCTCCTTGGCGCTGTCCGGGATGACGAGACCGGAAGCCGTCGTCGTCTCCGCCTCGAGCGTCTTCACGACGATGCGGTCCTCGAGCGGCTTGATGGAGACCGACACTGCGGACCTCCCCTTCACGTGTTGAGTGGTTCAGGGTTGTCGCGCCCGGTCAGCCGTCGTCGCGGGTGCCGGAGGCCGGGCGCATTGGCACACTCATGCCGAGAGTGCCAACTGACCCTCACTCTAGAAACGGGCTGGCACTCGGTCAACCCGAGTGCCAGCAGCGCGCGGACGGTGCACGCCCACGGGCGGCACCGTGCGAGGATCGCGCGCATGGACGCCGACGGACTGAGCCGGCTGCTCTCCCCGGACGGGTGGGCCCTGCTGTCCGCGCTACCCCCGTACGACGAGCGGCTCGCGATGCCGCTCGCGGAGCGCCTGCGCGCCGAGGGGCTGCACCCCTCGCTCGTGGCCGCGGCGCTCACGCAGTCCCGGCTGCGGGCACGCGCGCGCACCAAGCTGGGCGACTTCGCCGACGGGATGCTGTTCACCCCCGCGGGGCTCGAGCAGGCCACGCGGCTCGAGGTCGCCGCGCACCACGCGCGCCGCTACCGCGACGCCGGGCTCACGCACGTCGCCGACCTCACGTGCGGGATCGGCGCGGACGTCATGGCGTTCGCAGGCGTGGGCCTGCGCGTGACCGCCGCGGAGATCGACGAGATGACCGCGGCGATCGCGACGGTCAACCTGCGCCACTTCCCCGAGGCCCGTGTGCTGCACACCGACGGCACCACGCTGGACCTGGCGGACGTCGACGGCGTGTACGCCGACCCGGCGCGCCGCGCGGGCGGCTCCCGCGTGCACGACCCGGCGGCCTACCAGCCGCCGCTGGACCTGGTGCTCGCGGTCCGCGAGCGCGTGCCCGCGCTCGGGCTCAAGCTCGGCCCGGGCATCGCGCACCGCGACCTGCCGGCCGACGCACGCGCGCAGTGGGTCTCGGTGGACGGCGACGTGGTCGAGCTCGGGCTCTGGTTCGGCCCGCTCGCACCCGAGGGCCCGGGCCGCTCGGCGCTGGTCCTGGCCGGCGGGCAGGCGCACGTGCTCGCGCCGGACGAGCCCGCGCACGCGCACGTCGGGGCGCTCGGCGCCTATCTCGCGGAGCCCGACGGCGCGGTGATCCGCGCGGGGCTGGTGGGCGATGTCGCGCTCGAGGTGCAGGGCAGGCTCGTCGACCCGACGATCGCGTATGTGACGTCCGACGAGCTGCGCACGACCCCGTTCGCGACCACGTACCGCGTGCTCGACCAGATGCCGTTCGGCCTCAAGCGCCTGCGGACGTACCTGCGTGAGCGCGGTGTGGGCCGCCTGACCATCAAGAAGCGCGGCACCGCGGTCGTGCCCGAGCAGCTGCGCCGGCAGCTCGACCTGCGCGGCACGCAGGAGGCGACGATCGTGCTGACGCGACTTGCCGGGCACCAGAGCGTGATCGTCGTCGAACCCGTGGCGCCGTCCGACGCCGCGGCCGCGGGTGAGCGCTGATGGCCACCCCCGTGCACCTCCCGTTCGCGACGAGCGAGCGCTCCACCGTGGGCATCGAGTGGGAGGTCGCGCTCGTCGACGCCGACTCGGGCGACCTGCGGCAGGCCGCGCAGGCGATCTTCGAGGCCGTGGGCACGGATCACCCGAACATCACCCAGGAGCTGCTCCGGAACACCGTCGAGGTCTCGTCGGGCAAGTGCCGGACCGTGGGCGAGGCGGGTGCGGACCTGCGCCGCGCGCTCGACGAGGTCGCCGCGGCGGCCGCTCCCCTGCGCATCGACCTCATGGGGGGCGGGACGCACCCGTCGGCGCACTGGGCCACGCAGAAGGTCAGCGACAAGCAGCGCTACGCGACGCTGATCGACCGCACGCAGTGGTGGGGCCGGCAGATGCTGATCTTCGGAGTGCACGTGCACGTCGGCATCGAGGACCGCGCCAAGGTGCTGCCGCTCTCCCGCGCGATGCTCACGGTGTTCGCGCCGCTGCAGTCGCTGTCCGCGTCCTCCCCGTTCTGGGACGGCCGGGACACGGGCTACGCGTCCAACCGCGCGCTGCTGTTCCAGCAGCTGCCCACGGCCGGGCTGCCGTACCAGTTCGACGAGTGGGGTCAGCTCGAGCAGTACGTGGGCGACATGATGCACACGGGCGTGATCGACCAGTTCGACGAGGTGCGCTGGGACGTCCGCCCCGCACCGCGGTTCGGCACGCTGGAGATGCGCATCGCGGACGGCGCGTCCAACCTGCTCGAGGTCACGGCCATCTCCGCGCTCACGCACTGCCTGGTCGAGCACTTCTCGTCGCTCTGGGACGCGGGTGAGCCGCTGCCGACGATGCCGACGTGGTTCGTCCAGGAGAACAAGTGGCGTTCGGCGCGCTACGGCATGGACGCGATCGTCATCACGAACGACGCGGGCGACGAGGAGCTCGTCACGGACGTGGTCTCCCGCTGGCTCACGGTGCTCGAGCCGGTCGCGGAGCGGCTCGGCTGCACCGCGGAGCTCGAGCAGGTGCGCGTGATCCTGCGCCGTGGCGCGTCCTACCAGCGGCAGCGCGCGGTCGCCCGGCGCAACGCGGGCGACCTGGACGCCGTGGTCGCCTCGCTCGTCGCGGAGATGAAGGCCGACCGCCCGCTGTAGCGCGCTACGCGACCGCGACCTGCGCGCGGGGTGCTGCGTCGAGCCACCGCCAGGACGTCAGCACACGCTCGGCCACGCCGAGCGCCGCGTCGTGGTCGCGTGTGCTCTCGACGACGATCACGAACCCCCACCCCGCATGGTCGAGGTGGACCTCGGTCCGCATGACGTGGGGCAGCACGAGCGTGCGGCACCATGCGGGACCCGTGGCCAGGTCCACCTGCTCGACGTCCTCCTGCAGGCAGGGTCCCGCGTCGGTGCCCCGGCCGAGCACGGGGCGCAGCGACGCGGCCGGCAGCGGCAGGCCGTCGTGCTCGGCACCGACGCGTGACAGGCCGCGCACCACGATCGACGCGCCGTCGACCTCGAGCGAACCCAGCCGGGCACCGCCGCGGTCGGCGGCATGCGCCGTCAGCCGCGCGCCCGCGGGCGCGAGCGCCTCGAAGCCGGGCCGCCCGCACGGCGCCGCGAGCACCCGGATCCGGACAGGCGCCGCGGCGGTGCGCGGCGAGCGCGGCGGCCGGCGCCGGGCGAGGCACACGAGCGCGAGCATGCCGACCGTCGGGACCACGACCCATTCCATGCCCACCTGATCGACCGGGCCCGGCGGTCACTTAGGTGTTTCCACCTAGGAGTCGCGCCGGCCACGCGCGTACGCGACCAGGGCGTTCGCGTGCCCGTGCCCGAGGCCGTGCTCGGACTTGAGCCAGGCGACCGTCGCGCCGTGCGGCTCCGTCGGCCGGGCGTCGACGAGCGCGAGCCACTCGTCGACCGGCCGGCCGTAGGTCTTCTCGATCGACGGGAAGTAGGAGGCCGGACCCGTGACCCGGGGCGCGTCAGCCATCGGCCAGGATCGCGTCGATCTGCCCGAGCGCCCCCGTGAGGCCCTCGACCATGCCCATCGCCACGAGCTGCTCGAGCGCCTCGAGCGTCGGGAAGCTCGAGGTGATCGTCATGCGGGTCCCGGCCGGGATCGCCTCGAACGTGACGTGCGCACGCGTCACGGGCATGCCGTCCGCGGGGCGGCCCGTGTCGTCGGCGAACCCGTCGTCGAACGCGAGCGAGCGGTGCTCGTCGACCGCGGTGAACTCCCACCAGCCGTGCGCCTTGGTGCCGTCGGGGCCGGTCATGAAGTACGACGAGCGTCCGCCCACCCGCACGTCGTGGTCGACGAACGTCGCGGGCCAATCCGGCGGCCCCCACCACCGCTCGAGCGTGCGAGGGTCCGCCCACACCTGCCACACCCGGGCGGGCGGTGCTGCGAGCTCCGCGACGACGACGAGGCTCAGCGCCTGCGTGTCCGTGGTCGTGCTGATGACGGTCATCCCTGATCCCTCTCGTCGTCGCCGCTCTCCGTCAGGAGGTCGGCGATCCGGTCCACCCGGCCGCGCCAGATCGCCTCGTACTCCGCGAGGAGCCGGGCCGCTGCCCGGACCGTCTCGACGTCGCCGCTGACCATCTGCTCACGCCCCTGGCGCTGCTTGTGCACGAGCGCTGCCCGCTCGAGCACGGCCACGTGCTTCTGGACGGCGGCGAAGCTCATGTCGTACCGCCGCGCGAGCGACGACACCGACTGCGCCTGCGTCAGCACGCGCACCACGATGTCGCGCCGGGTCGCGTCCGCGAGGGCGCCGAACACCCGGTCGACGTCGGCCTGGTCGAGCGCCGCACCGTCCAGAGTTCCTACAACCATGTGGTTGTACGTTAGTGACGTCCGACGGAGTCCGCAAGACCCACGGCACGGCCGGGCACCCCGGGACCGGGGTCGCGCAGGTGCGCTACACCAGGACCTGGGTGAGCGGCATGGACGAGTCCACGGGGAGGTCCAGCGAGGACGCGGGCATGCCGCGACGCACCACCGCCGAGCCGAGTGCCGCGATCATCGCGCCGTTGTCGGTGCAGTACCGGATCGGCGGGATGCGCAGCTCGATCCCGGCCTGCGCGCACCGCTGCGCCGCCATGTCCCGCAGCTGCGAGTTGGCCGAGAAGCCGCCGCCGACGACGAGCGTCCGTACGTCGTGCGCCCGGCACGCCGCGATCGTCTTGGCCGTCAGCACGTCCGCGACCGCGGCCGCGAACGACGCGCACACGTCCGCGAGCGGCAGCTCCTCCCCCGCGTCCTGCCGCGCCTCGACCCAGCGCGCGACCGCGGTCTTGAGGCCCGAGAAGGAGAAGTCGGTCGCGTGCCGCGCCTGGTCCTTGGGCGCGGTCAGGCCCCGCGGGAAGCGGATCGCCTCGGGGTCGCCGTCGCGTGCGAGCCGGTCGATGTGCGGGCCGCCCGGGTACGGCAGGCCGAGCAGCCGGCCGACCTTGTCGAACGCCTCGCCGGCCGCGTCGTCGAGCGTCGAGCCGAGCTCGGTGACGTGCACGGTGTCGTCGATCATGAGCAACGACGAGTGCCCGCCCGAGACCACGAGCGCCATCACGCGCTCGGGGAACGGTCCGTCCACGAGCTCGTCGACCACCGCGTGGCCGATCACGTGGTTCACGCCGTACAGCGGCTTGTCCAGGCCGATCGCGAGCGCCTTGGCGGCCGACGCGCCGACCGTGAGCGGCCCGACGAGCCCCGGCCCCGCGGTGACCGCGATCGCGTCGACCTGCGCGAGCGTGACGTCCGCGGTCGCGAGCGCGCGCTCGATCGTCGGGACCATCGCCTCGAGGTGGGCGCGCGACGCGATCTCGGGGATGATCCCGCCGAACCGCGCGTGCTCGTCGACCGACGAGGCCACGGCGTCGACGAGCAGCTCGTGCCCCCGCACGAGCGCGACGCCCGTCTCGTCGCACGAGGTCTCGATCCCGAGGACGAGGGGGTCCGCAGCAGGCATGGCGCCACCTTAGGCCGCACCGCGCCCGCGTCCGAACCGGACCGGCGCCACCGTGTGACGCTCGTCACCGCCGTGGCGGGATGATGGCGCAGTCGTTGAGACTTCAACCAGTCATGACTGCTGAGACGGAGACCATCGACTCGCTCGACTTCCCGGCGCCCGCGTACGCGGTGGCCGACGACGTCGCCGACCTGCTGTTCCGCGAGGCGCGCACCATCGCGTCGTTCACCGACCAGCCGGTCACCGACTCCGAGCTCGCCGCCGCGTACGAGCTGCTGCGCTGGGGTCCGACGGCGATGAACACCACGCCGCTGCGCCTGCTGGTCGTGCGGTCCGCCGAGGCCCGTGCGCGCCTGGCCCAGCACGTCAACGAGGGCAACCGGGACCGCGTGCTCGCGGCACCCGTGACGCTCGTCGTCGCGTCCGACCCGGCCTGGCACCGCACGCTGCCCGTGCTCGCACCGCACCGTGCGCAGATGATCGACTTCTTCGACGGGGCGGCGGAGGTGCGCGAGCAGATGGCGTACCAGAACGCGCACATCCAGTTCGGCTACCTGATCGTCGCGCTGCGGGCCGTCGGCCTGGACGTCGGCCCCATGGCGGGTCTCGACACCGCCGCGGTCGACGCCGAGTTCCTGTCCGAGCAGGGCTGGCGCTCGCACCTCATCGTCAACGTCGGGCACCGCGACGAGCCCGGCACGCCGCACGCGCGTGCGGCACGCCTGGACTACGCGGACGTCAACCTCACGGTCTGAGACCCAGGACGGCCCGTCCCGCGTCGGGGCGGGCCGTCGGCCGGGCGCGTCAGGTGGCCGCGGGGCGGGACGGGTCGGCCGACCACTGCGACCACGACCCCGGGTACAGCGCGGCCTCGACGCCGATCGAGGCGAGCGCCGCGACCTCGTGCGCGGCCGTGACCCCCGAGCCGCAGTACACCGCGACGGGTGCACCCGCGGCCGCGCCGAGCGCCCGGAACCGCTCACGCAGCCGGTCGGCCGGCAGGAACCCGCCCGAGGCGTCCAGGTTCTCGGCCGTCGGTGCGCTCACGGCGCCGGGGATGTGGCCCGCGCGCGCGTCGACCGGCTCGACCTCGCCGCGGTAGCGCTCACCCGCACGCGCGTCGAGCAGCGCGCCGTCCCATGCGGCCGCACCGTCGGCGTCGACGGTCGGCATCGCGCCGCCCACCAGCACCACGTCGCCCGGTTCGGGCGTGACCTGCCCCGGCTCGAGCGCGAGCCCGGCCGCGGTCCACGCCGCGAGCCCGCCGTCGAGCAGGCGCACGTCACGGACGCCGGCCCAGCGCAGGAGCCACCACGCGCGGGCCGCGGACGTGCCGCCGCTCGCGTCGTACACCACCACCGACGAGCCCTCGCGCACGCCCCAGCGCCGCGCCGCGGACTCGAGCGCCGCGACCTCGGGCAGCGGGTGGCGGCCGTGCTGCGCGGACGGCGGGGCCGCGAGCTCGGTGTCGAGGTCGACGTACACGGCACCGGGCAGGTGCGCCGCGAGGTACTGCTCGTGCCCGTCGGTGCGTCCCAGCGCCCAGCGCACGTCCAGCAGGACGGGCGGCTCGTCACCCGTGAGCGCCTGCGCGAGCGTGAGCGCGTCGACGAGCACCGCGGCCCGCGTCCGGTCGGTCGTCATGGCCGTTCTCCCGTCGCGTCGGTCAGGTCCAGACGCATGGTCCACGCGTCCTTGCCCTCCACCTGGTAGTAGCCCCGGCGGATGCCGAGTCGGACGAAGCCGCGGCTCTCGTACAGCCGCAGCGCGGGCTCGTTGTCCACGCGCACCTCGAGCAGCACCACCTGCGCGCCGACGTCGCGTGCGCGCTGGACGAGCGCGTCGAGCAGCAGCCCGCCCACGCCCTGGCCCTGGTGCCCGGCCGCCGTGCCGATCGTCATGACCTGCGCGTCCAGCCCGTCGAACCACAGCCCGGCATAGCCGACCAGCGGCGCATCCGCGCCCTCGGAGCGCACCGCACCCACGTACCACCGACCCGGGCCGACGATCTCCTCGGCCAACGACGCGCTCGACCACGCCGCGGCGCCGAACAGCTGCCGCTCGAGCACGTCGAGCGCGGGCACGTCCTCGACCGTGAGCGCGCGCAGCCGCAGCGCCCCGGCGGTCATCCGAGGACGCGCTTGCTGCCCGCGGACGGGACCGCGTCCGGGCGGCGCAGGTAGAGCGGGGCCGTCGGCAGGTCCGCACCCGCGGCGCGGCGCGCCAGTGCGAGCGGCACGAGCTCCGCGGCGTCGAGCGTGCCGGCGTCCGGCAGGTGCGTGAGCCCCTCGAACGCCGCGGGGTACAGCGCGGCACCCGCTCCCACGACGCACGCACGAGCGAGCGCGGGGTCGGCGGCGATCTCGGGCGCGGGGCCCACGCGCGGCGCGACGAGCACGTCCACGTCCGCCCCGGCGGCGCGGGAGTAGGCCGACCAGTAGACCTCACGGCGCCGCGCGTCGGTCGCGACGACGAGCGGGACGCCGTCCGGCACGCGCGGCAGCGCGGCCGCGGCGATCGCGTCGAGGCTCGGCACACCGAGCGCGTCGACGCCCAGCGCGAGCGCGAGCGTGCGCGCCGTGACCAGCCCGACGCGCAGCCCGGTGAACGGGGCCGGACCGGTGCCGACGACGATCGCGGTCAGGTCGCGGCGGTCCACGCCCGCGTCGGCGAGCGCACCCGCGACCATCGGCGCGAGCAGCTCGGCGTGGTGGCGCGGCAGGTCGTCGTGGCGACGGGCCAGGGGGCGGCCGTCGTCGTCGGTCACGGCGACCGAGACGGCCGCGGACGTGTCGAGGGCGAGCAGAGGCACGCGCTCAGCCTGCCACGGTCGGGACGTCGGCGAGCGCGGCCAGGTCGGCGGCGGCCCAGCGCTCGCCCACGCCGCGCACGGTCACGACGCGCTCGCCGGCCCCGCCGTCGCCGTCCGCGGGTTCGTCGGCCGCGACGCCGCCGCGCGGCCGCAGCAGCGCGACCTCGAGCCGGTCCGTCGTGAGAGCCTCGACCCAGCCGGCGCCCCACTCGACCACCGTCACGGCCTCGTCGAGGCTCGCGTCCAGATCGAGCGCGTCGAGCTCGTCGAGCGAGGACAGCCGGTAGGCGTCGACGTGCACCAGGTCGGGGCCGCGCGTGCCGTCGGGCCGCGGCAGCGCCGGGTGCTCACGCGCGATGATGAACGTCGGCGACGCGACGTTCCCGCGCACGTGCAGACCGGCGCCGATGCCCTGCGTCAATGTGGTCTTGCCGGCGCCCAGGTCACCTGTGAGGACCACCAGGTCACCCGCGCGCAGCAGGTCAGCGAGCGCGCGGCCGAACGCGCGTGTCGCGTCCGCATCCGCCAGACGCACCTGCAGCGCAGGGCCGTCGGCCACGGGCGCCCCCTGGTCGTGCGTCGCGTCGCTCACGCCGTCTCCTCCTCGAGGCCCACGTGCTCACGCGGCACGCTCGCGCCGATCCGCGTGACGATCTCGTAGGAGATCGTGCCCGCGGCCTCGGCCCAGTCCTGCGCCGTCGGGCCACCGTCCAGGCCGGTGCCGAACAGCTCGACGCGGTCGCCCGCGCGCTCGCTCGCACCCGGCCCCAGGTCCACCACCAGCTGGTCCATGCACACGCGCCCGGCCACACCCAGCGTGCGCTCGCCGACGCGGACGGGGCCGCCCAGGCGCTGCGGCGTGCCGGACGCGTGCCGCGGGATGCCGTCGGCATACCCGAGCGGCACCACGCCCAGCACCGTGTCGTGCGTCGTGACGTACTGGTGCGCGTAGGACACGCCGTGGCCCGCCGGCACGCGCTTGACCGTCGCGAGCTCGGCCTCGAGCGTCATCGCGGGCACCAGGCCGTAGTGCTCGGGCCCGCCCAGCTGCGGGACGGGCGACAGCCCGTAGACGGCGATGCCCGGCCGCACCAGGTCGTAGTGCACCTGAGGCGACGTCAGCGTCGCGGCCGAGTTGGCCAGGTGCCGCACCTCGAGCGCGGCGCCCGCGGCCTCGACCAGGTGCACCGCGTCGGCGAAGACCGCGTGCTGCGTACGGACGGTCGGGTGGTCGGGCTCGTCGGCGAACGCCAGGTGCGACCACACGCCGACGAGCGCCACGGCCCCCTCGGCCTGCGCGTGCAGCGCGGCGGGCAGCACGTCGCCCAGGTCGGCCGGTGTGAGGCCGTTGCGGCCCAGACCGGTGTCCACCTTGAGGTGCACGCGTGCCGTCCGGCCGACGAGCCGCGCGGCGGCGACGACCTCCACGAGCGCGGACGCCGACGAGACGGCCACGTCCACGTCCGCCTGGATCGCCTGCGCGAGGGGTGCGCCGGGCGCGTACAGCCACGTGAGGATGCGGGGGCCGGACACGCCCGCGGCCCGCAGCGCGATCGCCTCGCCCATCTGCGCCGTGCCGAGCCACGTCGCTCCGCCCGCGACCGCGGCGCGGGCCGACGGGACGAGCCCGTGCCCGTACGCGTCGGCCTTGACGACCGCCATCAGCTCCGCGGTCGGCGCGTGCGCGCGCAGCTGCCGCACGTTGCTCGTGATGACGGACAGGTCCACGACGGCCCGGGCGGGTGCGTTCACGTGCCTCATCCTCGCACCGTCCGCGCACGGGTCGCTCAGCGCGACGCCAGCAGCGCGCGGATCGCCTCGGGGAGCGCCCGCGCCACCGAACGGGCCGCGACGGGACCACCCGGGTTGGCCACGTGCGCCGCGTGCCCGTGCACGAGCGCCGCGGCCGCCGCGAGCGCGGGCGTGAGCGTGGGGTCGGCGAGCACGTCGTCCGCGCGCGCCGCGAGCACCGCACCGAGCAGCCCGGCCAGCACGTCGCCCGCGCCCGCGGTGGCGAGCCACGCCGGGGCGTCGGCCTGCGCGTACGTGGCCTGGTGCACGCCCACCACGACCGTCACGGGCCCCTTGAGCAGCACGGTCGCCCCCGTGACGTCATGGGCCACGCGCGCCCAGCGCAGCGGCTCGGCCTCGACCTGCTCGCGCGTGACGCGCTCGCCACGCACCGTGAGCAGCCGGGCGAGCTCGCCCGCGTGCGGCGTGAGCACCACGTGCGCCGGCACGTGCGCGGGCAGCAGCTCGAGCGCGCCCGCATCCACCACCGCGGGCTCGCCCCGCAGCCGCACGCCCTCGAACGCGTGCTCGATGCGGCGTCGCTGCGCGGCGTCGTCGGGCGAGACGCCGGGACCGAACACCCACGCCTGCACACGTCCCGCGCCCAGCACCACCTCGGGGCGGCGGGCCACCACCAGGTCCCCCACCTCGCCCAGGTAGCGCACCATGCCCGCACCCGCGAGCACCGCCGCGGTGGTCGCGAGGACCGCGGCGCCCGGGTACCGGCGCGCACCCGCGACCACGCCCAGGACGCCGCGCGTGTACTTGTGCGCGTCGGGTGCCGGCACGGGCCACACCGCAGCCGCATCGGCCGGCTCCAGGCGCGCGACGGCCGGACGCTCGGGCAGCTCCAGCCCGATGTCCACCACCTGGACCGCGCGCGTGAGGCCCGCGGCGGGCGGCAGCAGCAGGCCGGGCTTCGCACCACCGAACGTGACCGTGAGATCGGCGGGCAGCACCACGCCGGCCGCGGTCCCGTCGTCCACGCCGATGCCCGAGGGCGTGTCCACCGCGACGACCACCGGCGAGCCGGGCAGCGCGCGCAGCGCGGTGATGAGCAGGGCCGCGACGCCGGTGAGCCCGCCCGGGCGTGCGCCCAGGCCGAGCACGCCGTCGATCAGCACGTCCGCTCGTGCAGCGGTCGCCGCGGCGGCGGGCACGCCCGCGTCGTCGACGTGCGTGAGCCGGCCGCCCGCCGCCAGCAGCGCGGCGCGCCCCTCGTCGTGCACGTGCGGCACGAGCGCGAGGCCGTGCACGTCGACGCCACGGCGGCGCAGCACGGCGCCCGCGTGCAGCGCGTCGCCGCCGTTGTTCCCGGGCCCGACCAGGAGGACCACGCGCGCCCCGGGGACGGCGGTCCCGCGCTCCCGCACGACGCGCAGCACCGCACCCGCGAGCGCGGACGACGCGCGCGCCATGAGCGGCACCCCCGCGGCCAGGAGCGGCTCCTCCGCGGCGCGGACCTGCGCGGACGTCCAGGACAGCAGCACGCGTCCATCCTGGCCGACCGACGGGCGCCGTGCGCGTCCGGCGGTAGCGTGGCCGGCATGCGCTTCGGACTCTTCATCCCTCAGGGCTGGCGGCAGGACCTCACGGGCATCGAGCCCCGCGAGCACTGGGCGGTGATGAACGGCCTGGCCCAGCACGCGGACGCGGGCACGGCGTTCGACTCGATCTGGGTGTACGACCACTTCCACGCGGTCCCCGAGCCCAACGGCGAGGCGACGCACGAGGCATGGAGCCTGATCAGCGCGTTCGCCGCGAGCACGTCCCGGGTACGCCTCGGTCAGATGTGCACGTGCATGGCCTACCGGAACCCGGCCTACCTGGCGAAGGTCGCCACCACCGCGGACGTGATCTCCGGCGGCCGCGTCGAGATGGGCATCGGTGCGGGCTGGTACGAGCACGAGTGGCGCGCGTACGGGTACGGCTTCCCCACCGCGGGCGAGCGCCTGGCCATGCTCGACGAGGGCGTGCAGATCTTCCGGCAGATGTGGACCGAGGGCGTCGCGACGCTCGACGGGACGCACTACCAGGTGTCGGGCGCGCAGCTCTCGCCGCTCCCGCTGCAGGCCGGCGGTCCGCCGCTGTGGATCGCGGGCGGCGGCGAGAAGAAGACGCTGCGCATCGCCGCGCAGCACGCGCAGTACACGAACTTCGACGGCACGCCCGAGACGTTCGCGGCCAAGTCCGCCGTCCTGGCCGAGCACTGCGCCGCCGTCGGCCGGGACTTCGCGGAGATCACGCGCTCCGCCAACTACAACGTGGTGATCGGGGCGACCACGGCGGACGTCGAGGACAAGCTCGCCTGGATCGAGGAGCACTACGCCCGGACCGTGCCGGAGCGCGCGGCCGGCGTCGCGGCGGACCTGCGTCGCGGACCGTTGGTCGGCACGCCCGAGCAGGTCGTCGCGAAGCTCCACGAGCTCGAGGCGCTCGGCATGACGTACGCGATCACGTACTTCGCCGATGCCGCGTACGACCGGTCCAGCATCGAGCTGTTCGAGCACGAGGTCGTCCCGGCCCTGCGCTGACGCGGCCGCGTCCGCGGCCGACCGCAACGGCGCGCACGTGGCGTACGTCGTGGATCCCGAGTAGGACACCGACACGCGCCACGTGCCCTTCGTGAGCCTCGGCAGCGACGGGGCGGCCTCGCCGTACCGGAGCGTGGCGGTCACGACCTTCCGGACGCTCCCGCGCTGCACCGTGACCGTGACCTTCCCCGTCGGCGTCGCCAGGCCGGACGCGGTCGTCACGGTGACGGCCACCCTGCCCGTGGCCCTCGTCGTCGGGACCGTGGTGACCTTCGCGGTGACCTTGGACACCGTGCCCCGCGCGACCGTGAGGCGCGCGCTCGCGCTCGCGCCCGCGACGTTCGCGCTGCCCGCGTACCTGGCCGTGAGGCCGTACGTCGCGACCGCGAGCGTCTTCGGCAGCGCGACGACGGCCGTCCCCGCGCTCGCGAGCGTCGCCGTGACCGCCGCACCGGCGCCGCCGAGCGTCACCTTGCCCGCGGCCGGCCGGCCGGTGGCGTCGGTGACGACGACCGTGACCTTCGCGGGCTTCCCGTAGGTCGTCCGCGGAGCGGTGACCGTGACCACGGCCGCGGCCTTCGTGACGGTGAGCGCGGTCGCGGCGGACGTCGAGGATGAGAAGACCCCGTCGCCCCCGTAGACCGCGCGCACGGTGTAGGCGCCCGCGGCGCACGACGGCCTGGTCGTCACCCGGGGCACCCCGCCACGGACGGAGGGTTGCCGGTCTCCCAGCCGGGGCTTGGCGGAGACGCTCATGACCTATAGCCGACCCGATCGGTCGGCCTTTCTGTAGGCAGTTTCTAGCGGGTCCGCGCGCACGGCGTCAGTCGCGCTCGGCGACGACCATCGCGGACGCGATGCCCGCGTCGTGCGAGATCGACAGGTGGAACCGCGTGACCCCGAGCTCGGCGGCACGGGCCAGCACGGTGCCCGTCACCTCGACGACCGGCTGTGCGCCTGCGACGCGGCGCACGGTCGCGTCCTGCCAGGACATGCCCGGAGGTGCGCCGAGCGCCTTGGCGATCGCCTCCTTCGCGGCGAACCGCGCCGCGAGCGACCTGTCGGCCAGCTCCCGCTCGTCGGGTGTGAAGAGCCTGTCACGCAGCCCGGGGACGCGCTGCAGCGTGGCGGCGAACCGCGCGACGTCCACGACGTCGATCCCGACGCCGACGATCACGGCGCGGGCTCCGGCCCGACCCCGCGGTCGCCGTCCTGGACCAGGTGGCGCCAGCGGAACCACTTGCGCTCGAGCGCGTCGTCGACGTCCACGCCCGTGCGCTCGGCGACCAGCAGCAGGTGCGCCAGCACGTCCGCGACCTCGTCGCGCAGTGCGGCGAGGCTCTCGTCCGACGACGTCTCGTGCCGCGAACGCCCCGACCACGCGAGGTACGCGCGCGTGAGCTCGCCGACCTCCTCGCCGAGCTTGAGCACCAGCCAGTCGTCGGTGCGCTCGATGCCGTGCAGCCGCGCGTAGACCCGGGAGATCGCCTCGACCTCCCGCTGCGCGGCCGCGAGCTCCACTACTCGACCGTGACGGACTTGGCGAGGTTGCGCGGCTGGTCCACGTCGAGCCCCTTCGCGGTCGCGAGCTCGCACGCGAAGATCTGCAACGGCACCACCGCGAGCAGCGGGGCCAGCAGCGTGGGCGTCTGCGGCACGTAGAAGACCTCGTCCGCGAACGGACGCACGGCCTCGTCACCGTCCTCCGCGATCACGAGCGTGCGCGCGCCACGCGCCCGGATCTCCTGGATGTTGGAGACCACCTTGGAGTGCAGCGAGTGCCGCCCGCGCGGCGAGGGCACGACGACGAACACGGGCTGACCCGGCTCGATCAGCGCGATCGGTCCGTGCTTGAGCTCACCCGCCGCGAAGCCCTCGGCGTGGATGTACGCGAGCTCCTTGAGCTTGAGCGCACCCTCCATCGCCACCGGGAAACCGACGTGCCGGCCCAGGAACAGCACCGACTGCGTGTCCACCATCCAGCGCGCGATCTCCTGGATGCGGCCCGCACGGTCGAGCACCTGCTGGATCTTGTCCGGGATGGCGCGCAGCTCGCCCAGGATCGCGGCCACCTCGTCGGCGTACATGTTGCCGCGCAGCTGCGCCAGGTACAGGCCCAGCAGGTAGGCGGCCGTGATCTGGGCGAGGAACGCCTTGGTGGAGGCCACCGCGATCTCGGGCCCGGCGTGCGTGTAGAGCACCGCGTCCGACTCGCGCGGGATCGTCGAGCCGTGCGTGTTGACGATCGCGAGCACCTTCGCGCCCTGCTCACGTGCGTGCCGCACCGCCATGAGCGTGTCCATGGTCTCGCCCGACTGCGAGACGGCCACGACGAGCGTGCGCTCGTCGACCACCGGGTCCCGGTAGCGGAACTCGTGCGCGAGCTCGACCTCCACCGGGATGCGGCACCAGTGCTCGATCGCGTACTTGGCGACGTGCCCCGCGTACGCGGCCGTGCCGCACGCGACCACGACGATCTTGTCCACCTGGCGCAGCAGCGCCTCGTCGATCCGGACCTCGTCCAGCACCAGGCGGCCCTGCACGTCGGTGCGGCCCAGCAGCGTGTCCGCCACCGCGTGCGGCTGGTCGTGGATCTCCTTGTCCATGAAGGAGCGGAAGCCGCCCTTCTCGGCGGCGGCCGCGTCCCAGTCCACCGTGTAGCGGCGCGCGTCCGCCGGTGCGCCGTCGAAGTCGGTGACGGTCACCGAGTCCGGCGTGATCGTGACCACCTGGTCCTGGCCCAGCTCGAGCGCCTCACGCGTGTGCGCGATGAACGCGGCGACGTCCGAGCCCAGGAAGTTCTCCCCCTCGCCGAGCCCGACCACCAGCGGCGAGTCGTGCCGCGCGCCCACCACGGTGTCCGGCGCGTCCGCGTGCACGGCCAGCAGCGTGAACGTGCCGTGCAGCGTGCGGGCCACCGCGGCCATCGCCACCGTCAGGTCCCCGGCACGCTCGTACGCGCGCGCCAGCAGGTGCGCGACGACCTCGGTGTCCGTCTCGGACGTGAACTGCGCACCCTCGGCGAGCAGGTCCGCCTTGAGCACCGCGAAGTTCTCGACGATGCCGTTGTGGATGACCGCGAGCCGGCCCGCGACGTGCGGGTGGGCGTTGACGTCGGTCGGGCCGCCGTGCGTGGCCCAGCGCGTGTGGCCGATCGCGGAGGTCGCGTCCGGGAGCGGGCGCGCGTCGAGCTCCTCGACCAGGTTCGCGAGCTTGCCGGCCTTCTTGGCGGTCGCGAGCTCCTGCCCGGGCGCGACGAGCGCGACCCCCGCGGAGTCGTACCCGCGGTACTCCAGGCGGCGCAGGCCCTCCAGGACCACGTCGAGCGGGCGGCTGCTGGCGACCGGGCTACCGACGTAACCGACGATTCCACACATGGCCGCGAGTCTATCCGCGCTCCCGGCGCCGCCGGCTGCGGCCAGGCGTGACGCTCCTCGCTCCCCCGGGCGGCCCCGTGGAGGGTCATCTGCGCCGCGGCGCGCACCGGGTCCGGCACAATCGGGACGTGCTCCCGTCGCCGACGACCCCCACCGCGGCACCCGCGACCCCGTACGTCGACCTCGACCGTGCGGCGTGGCGGCGGCTGTCGGCATCGACCCCGCTGCCGCTGACCGATGCGGACGTCGAGCGCCTCGCCGGCATCGGCGACCCGATCGACCTCGCGGAGGTCGACGCGATCTACCGGCCGATCTCCCGCCTGCTCGACCTGTACATCGAGGCCACGCGCGGCCTGCATGCCGCGGCGTCGACGTTCCTGCGCGAGGACATCACGCCCACGCCGTTCGTCATCGGCGTCGCGGGTTCGGTCGCGGTCGGCAAGTCCACGACCGCGCGGCTCCTGCGTGAGCTGCTGGCGCGCTGGCCCGCGACGCCACGCGTGCAGCTCATCACCACCGACGGGTTCCTGTACCCCAACGCCGAGCTCGAGCGCCGCGGCCTGATGCAGCGCAAGGGCTTCCCCGAGTCCTACGACCGGCGCGCGCTGCTGCGGTTCGTCTCCAAGGTCAAGGCCGGCCGACCCGAGGTCACGGCGCCCGTCTACGACCACCTGACGTACGACATCGTGCCCGGCGCGCAGACGGTGGTGCAGCGGCCCGACGTGCTGATCGTCGAGGGGCTCAACGTGCTGCAGCCCGCACGGCCGTCGTCCGAGGGGACGTCCAGCCTCGCGGTGAGCGACTTCTTCGACTTCTCGATCTACGTCGACGCCAAGCCGCGCGACGTGCGGCAGTGGTACGTGGACCGCTTCCTCAGCCTGCGCCGCACGGCGTTCGCCGACCCCGCGTCCTACTTCCACCGCTACGCGGCGCTGTCCGACGACGAGGCGGTCGACCGTGCCGAGTCCATCTGGGACTCGATCAACGCGCCGAACCTCGAGCAGAACATCCTGCCCACCCGCAGCCGCGCGACGCTCGTGCTCACCAAGGGGGCCGACCACAGCGTCGAGCGCGTGCGGCTGCGCAAGCTCTAGTCAGATCGCGGTGCGGTCCCGCGCGTCGTCGTCGACCACCGGCGGCACGTCCGGCGCGTGGTCCTCCGCGACCGGCAGGACCACCGGTGCCGCGTCGCCGGGTGCGCGGCGGTCCAGCCACAGGCGCAGCAGCCAGTCGACGAGGATCCCGATCACGATGCCGCCGACCACGCCGACGCCCACCGCGAGCAGCGGCGAGTGGTCGGCCAGCGCGGCCCCCGCGCTCACCCCGATCGCGGTCGAGTAGCACGCCCACGTGATCGCGCCGATGGCCGCGACGAACGTGAACCGGCGGCGCTTGTAGCGCACCGCACCCGCGGTCATGTTGACCGCGACGCGCCCGATCGGCACGTAGCGCGCCGCGATGATGAACGCCGCGCCGCGCCGCTCGAGGGTCCGCTCGGCCCAGGCCAGTGCGGCCTGTCCCTTGCCCGACCGGAAGAGCCGCAGCTCGTGGACGCGCACGCGCGCGCCGATCGAGTACGCGATCTGGTCGCCGGTGAACGCGCCCAGGGCCGCGACCGGGATGAGCAGCGCGAGGTTGGGCTCGCCGCCCGGGCCCACCGCGAGCGCGGCCAGCGCGATCACCACCGACTCGCTCGGCACGGGCGGGAAGAAGCCGTCGATCGTCGCGAACAGGTACATCACGAGGTAGACCCAGGGAGACCCCGCGAGCGCGAGCGCCCAGTCTTCGAGTCCCACCGTGCGCTCCGTCCGTCCGCTGGCGCCCCTGACCGGACGACCACCCCACCGCCCACCGTACGTTCCGCGCGGCGCCCTGACATCCGGGTGTCCACCCACGACGCCCGGAGCGGCCCTGCCGGTCGCGCGTCAGCTGGTCAGGGTGAAGCCCAGCGCGGCCGCGGCCGCCTCGGGGCGCGGCTCGCCCGCCCACCGCACGCCGATCTCGTCGGCGGCCGCGAGCGAGCGCAGCTCGGCGCGGTCCAGGTACAGCGTCCCGCGCAGGTGGTCGGTCTCGTGCTGCACGATGCGCGCCGCCCAGCCCGTGACGACCTCGTCGAGCGCACGCCCGGTCTCGTCGAACCCCGTCAGGCGCACCGCACGGTGCCGCGCGACGACGGCCTGGTACGCCGGGACCGACAGGCAGCCCTCGTAGAACGAGGCACGTTCGCCGGACACGGCCTCGTAGCCCGGGTTGACCAGCACACGGAACGCGAGCGGCGCACGTTCGCGGACCTCGGTGAGGGTCTCGCTCGGCACGCCGGGGTCCTCGACCACCGCGAGCGCGAGGGGCAGGGCCACCTGCGGTGCGGCCAGGCCGACACCGGGTGCGGCGCGCATGGTGCGGTGCATGAGCGCCAGGAGCGCGGCGAGCTCGTCGTCGTCCAGCTGCCCGTCGTACGGCAGCGCGACCGCGCGCAGCACGGGGTGACCCGCGCGCACGATCGGCGCGGTGCCCTCCCCCGCGAGGTCGAGCAGCTCACGCACCAGGTCGCGGACCTGGGTGTCGCGAGCCGTCACAGGGCGAGCCGCTCGCGCACCACGTCCGCGAGCGCACCCGCGACCTCGTCGGCCTCGGCCTGCGTCGCGGCCTCGACCATGACGCGGACCAGGGCCTCCGTGCCGCTCGGGCGCAGCAGCACGCGACCCGTGCGGCCCAGCCGCTCCTCGGCCGCGGCGACCGCGGCGAGCAGCGCCTCGTCGTCGGTGCGCGTCTTGTCGACGCCCGGCACGTTGACGAGCGTCTGCGGGAGCCGGTGCACGAAGGACGCGAGCTCGGCGAGCGTCGACCCCGTGGCGGCCACGCGCGACGCGAGGTGCAGCGCCGTCAGCACGCCGTCGCCCGTGGTCGCGTGGTCCGCCAGGATGATGTGGCCCGACTGCTCGCCGCCCAGGCTGAAGCCGCCCGCGCGCATCGCCTCGAGCACGTAGCGGTCGCCGACGCCGGTCTCGACCGTGCGGATGCCGCTCGCGTCCATCGCGAGCCGCAGGCCCAGGTTGCTCATGACCGTGGTGACGAGCGTGTCCTGCACCAGCCGTCCGCCGTCGCGCAGCGCGACCGCGAGCACGCCCATGATCTGGTCGCCGTCGACGAGCGTGCCCGTCGCGTCGACCGCGAGGCAGCGGTCCGCGTCACCGTCGAACGCGACACCCAGGTCTGCCCCCGACGCCACGACGAACGCCTGCAGCTGCTCGGGGTGCGTCGAGCCGCACTTCTCGTTGATGTTGCGGCCGTCGGGCGAGGCGTTGATGACCACGACGTCGGCGCCCGCCTCACGCAGCGCCACCGGGCCCACGTCGCTCGCGGCACCGTTGGCGCAGTCCACCGCGATGCGCAGGCCCGTGAGCGGCGTCGTGATGGTCGAGACCAGGTGCTCGACGTACGCCTCACCCGCGCCGCCAGTGTCGACGCGGATCCGGCCCACGTCGCCGCCCAGCGGACGCTCCCAGTCCTCGCCGATGCGCGCCTCGATCGCGGCCTCGAGGTCGTCGTCGAGCTTGTGCCCGCCGCGCGCGAGGAACTTGATGCCGTTGTCCGGCATCGGGTTGTGCGACGCGGACAGGACCACGCCGATGTCGACGCCCGTCGTCGCGGTCAGGTACGCGACCGCGGGCGTGGGCAGCACGCCCACGTTGTTGACGTCCACGCCCGCCGAGGCGAGGCCGGCCGAGATCGCTGCCGCGAGGAACTCGCCCGACGCGCGCGAGTCGCGTCCGACGACGGCCCGCGGCCGGTGCCCCTCGAACTCGCCCCGCGTGCCCAGGACGTGCGCCGCCGCGACCGCCAGGTCGAGCGCGAGCTCGGCCGTGACGTCCCGGTTGGCGAGGCCACGCACCCCATCGGTGCCGAACAGCTGACCCATACAGGCTCCTTCGTCGTCGCGCTGCCACGTTACTGGCCGCCCTCGTCCGCGGTGCGCGGGACGTGCGAGCGGCTCGGGAGCGGCCCGGTGGCCGCTCCGCAGACGCCGATGGCCCCTCCGGTCGGGAGACCGTCGGGGCCATCGGGCCAGACGCTGGATCAGCGCTTGGAGTACTGGGGCGCCTTGCGGGCCTTCTTGAGACCGGCCTTCTTGCGCTCCACGACGCGCGCGTCGCGCGTGAGGAAGCCGGCCTTCTTGAGCGCCGGGCGGTTGTGCTCGGCGTCGATCGCGTTCAGCGCGCGGGCGATGCCCAGGCGGACCGCACCGGCCTGGCCGGACACGCCACCACCGGTGACGCGCACGACGACGTCGAAGCGACCCTCGACGTCCACGACCTTGAGCGGGGAGTTCACGAGCTGCTGGTGCACCTTGTTCGGGAAGTAGTCCTCGAGGGTGCGGCCGTTGATCTTCCACTCGCCGGTGCCGGGCACCAGACGAACGCGGGCGATCGCCTCCTTGCGGCGGCCCAGGGCCTGACCGGGAGCGGTGATGCTCTGGCCACGACCCGTGGGGGCCGAGGTCTCAGAGGTGTAGCTGGTGGGCGTCTCGTCGCCCTCGAGGTCGATGTCGACCGTCGTCTCTGCCACGTGGATGTCCTGTCGTCTCTACTCGCGCCGGCCTCAGGCCTGCTGCGCGACCTGGGTGATCTCGAACGGCTTCGGCTGCTGCGCCTGGTGCGGGTGCTCGGCACCCACGTAGACCTTGAGCTTGCCGAGCTGCTGACGGCCGAGCGAGGTCTTCGGGATCATGCCGCGCACGGCCTTCTCGATCGCCCGCTCCGGGTGCTTGTCGAGGAGGTCCGAGTACCGCGTGGCACGCAGGCCACCCGGGTAGCCGGAGTGGCGGTACGCGAACTTGGTCTCGCGCTTGTTGCCGGTGAGGGCGACCTTGTCCGCGTTGATGACGATGACGAAGTCACCGCCGTCGACGTGGGGCGCGAAGGTGGCCTTGTGCTTGCCGCGCAGCAGCGTGGCCACGTGTGTGGCCAGGCGGCCCAGGACGACATCGGTCGCGTCGATGACGTACCAGGTCCGCTCGACGTCGCCGGGCTTCGGGGTGTACGTACGCACGGTCGTAGCCTTCGTTTCGTGTTGCGTCGTGTGGCGACCGGCCTCCGCGCACGCGCGGACGGACGGTCGATGCTGTCGGTGGCGCGTTCGCGGGCCGGCGAGTGGGAGCGCACCGGTCCTCCCATCGCCTCCGCGTGGTGAGAAGCCACGGGCGCACGACGAGGACGCACAACGACTCATGAGACTACCTGTGCCCCTCGGCACCGGTCAAAAGCCGACTTGGTCACACGTGCAGGGTGGGGCGCGCGGCGGCCAGGACGCGCGAGGTCAGGTCGTCGAGCGTCGGCGTCCGCAGCGCCCAGTGCTGCCAGTACAGCGGGACGTCCAGGTGGCGGCCCGGCGCCAGGTCCACCAGCGACCCGTCGGCGAGCCCGGCCGCGGCTGCGGCCTCCGAGGCCATCCCCCAGCCCAGCCCCGCGCGCAGCAGCTCGACGAACGCGGTGTTCGACGGCACGTAGTGCACGGGTGGCGCGACCTGGTGCCCCACGAGCCGTTCCGCGTACCGGTGCTGCAGCGCGTCCGCGCGGTTGAACGCGATCGCGGGTGCGCGGTCGAGCGCGTCGGACGTCACGCCGTCCGCGAACCACCGGTCACGCAGCGCGGGTGACGCGAGCCCGACGTAGCGCATGGCCCCGAGCGGCCGGACGCGGCACCCCTGCACCGCGTGCGCGTCCGCGGTGACCGCGGCGGTGACGGTGCCGTCGCGCAGGAGCTCGGCCGTGCGGTCCTGGTCCTCGCGCCGCAGGTCCACGAGCACGTCGTCGGGCAGCCCGACGAGCGCCGCGGGGAACCAGGAGGACAACGAGTCGGCGTTCACGGCGACGGCCAGGCGTGTGGGCCCTGCGGTCCCGTCGCCGCCGAGCGCCGCACCCGCGTCACGCTCGAGCACCGCCACCTGCGCGGCGAGGCGCGCGAGCACCGCACCCGGCTCGGTCGCGCGGCACGGGCGCGCGCGCACCACCAGCACCCGGCCGACGCGCTGCTCGAGCGCCTTGATGCGCTGGCTCACCGCGGACGGCGTCACGTGCAGGCGTGCGGCGGCGCCGTCGAACGTGCCCTCGTCCAGCACGGCCGCGAGCGCGCGGAGCTGCTCGGCGTCGAAGTTCATGAAGCGATGCTAATGGTGCAGCAGAAACATGAGGTGGACTGCGTGCAGTTCCCTCCCTAGCGTCGTCGTCGTGCTCCCCTCCCTCGTCGCCGGCTTCCTGGCGTGCGCCGGTCTCATCGTGGCCATCGGCGCGCAGAACGCGTTCGTCCTGCGTCAGGGCATCCGGCGCGAGCACGTCGCGCCCGTCGTGGCGCTGTGCATCACGGGTGACGTGGTCCTGACGGCCGCGGGCATCGCCGGGCTCGGACCGCTCGTCGCGGCCCATCCCGCGGCGATGACCGCGACCCGCTGGGTGGGTGCCGCGTTCCTCGCCTGGCTCGCGGTGTCCGCGGTGCTGCGCGCGCGGCGTCCGGAGCGCCTGGACCCGGCCGCCGAGGGGCCGGCGACGCGCCGCGCCGTCGTCGCGACCGGCCTGGCCCTGACGTTCCTCAACCCGCACGTGTACCTCGACACCGTCGTGCTGCTCGGCACGCTCGCGCACCGGCAGACCGCGGCATGGGCGTTCGGCGTGGGCGTCGTGCTCGCGAGCGCCACGTGGTTCACGGCCCTCGGGTTCGGCGCCACGCGGCTGCAGCCGTTGTTCGCCCGGCCCCGCGCGTGGCAGGTGCTGGACCTCGTCGTCGCGGCCGTCATGGCCACGCTCGCCGTCACGCTCGTCGTCGGCTGATGACCTGCTCAGCGCACGCGTTCGACGCGCGCCTGGTCCCACACCGGCTCGGGCGTCTCGCGCACCGTGCCGTCGGCGCCGAACACGAGGAACCGGTCGAACGTGCGCGTGAACCAGCGGTCGTGCGTGACCGCCACGACCGTGCCCTCGAACGCCTCGAGCCCCTCCTCGAGCGCCTCGGCGGAGTGCAGGTCCAGGTTGTCGGTCGGCTCGTCGAGCAGCAGCAGCGTCGCGCCGCCCAGCTCGAGCAGCAGGATCTGGAACCGGGCCTGCTGCCCGCCCGACAGGGTCTCGTAGCGCTGCTCGGCGGCCTCGACCAGCTCGTACCGGTCGAGCGCGCGGCTCGCCTGCTCGCGGCCCATCCCGGAGCGGCGCCCGTCGCCGCGGTGCAGCACGTCCAGCAGCGTCGACCCGACCAGGTCCAGGTGCGTCCGGTTCTGCGCGAACCACCCGGGCCGCACGCGCGACCCGAGCACGACCGTGCCCGTGTGCGCCACGGGTTCGACGACCGTGCCGTCCGCGGGCTCGTGCTCGGGACCCGGGTCGCTGCCCCCCGCGGCCAGCAGGCGCAGGAAGTGCGACTTTCCCGAGCCGTTGGACCCGAGCACCGCGACACGCTCGCCGAAGAACACCTCGAGGTCGAACGGCTGCATGAGTCCCGTGAGCTCGAGCCCCCGCGCGACCACCGCACGCTTGGCCGTGCGGCCGCCCCGCAGGCGCATCCGGACCGACTGCTCACGCACCCGCACCGCCGGCGGACCGGCCTCCTCGAACTTGCGCAGCCGCGTCTGTGCGGCCTGGTAGCGCGAGGCCATGCCGTCGTTGAACGCCGACTTCTGCTTGAGGCTCAGCACCAGCGCCCGCAGCTTGGCGTGCTCCTCCTCCCACCGGCGCAGCAGCTCGTCGGCCCGGCTGCGGCGGTCCTCGCGCGCCTGGTGGTACGTGGCGAAGCTGCCGCCGTGCACCCACACCGAGGCCCCGGCGGGTGACGGCTCGAGCGTGGCGACGTGCGTGGCGACGCGGGACAGCAGCTCACGGTCGTGGCTGACCAGCAGCACGGTCTTGGACGAGGCGACGAGCTGCGCCTCGAGCCAGCGCTTGGTCGGGACGTCGAGCGCGTTGTCCGGCTCGTCGAGCAGCAGGACCTCGTCGCGCCCGCGCAGCAGCGCCTCGAGCACCAGGCGCTTCTGCTCGCCGCCCGACAACGAGCGGACCTCGCGGAACTGGGCGCGCTCGAAGGGGATCGACAGCACCGCGTCGGTGACCTGGTCCCAGCCCGCCTCGGCCTCGTACCCGCCGACGTCCGCCCAGTCGACGAGCGCCTGCGCGTACCGCAGCTGCGCGGGCTCGTCGTCGACCTCCATCATCGCGAGCTCGGCGGCCGCGAGCTCGGCCGCGGCGCCCGCGACCGCGGCCGGTGCGAGCGACGCGAGCAGGTCGCGCACGCTGCGGTCGTCGTCGATCCGCCCGACGTCCTGCCGCATGACGCCCAGGCCACCGGACCGCGCGACCGATCCCGCATGCGCCTGCTCGTCGCCCACGACGATGCGCAGCAGCGTGGACTTCCCCACGCCGTTGGGGCCGACGAGCGCGACGCGCGCACCGTCGCCGACGCGGAACGTCACGTCGTCGAGCAGCGGTCGTCCGTCGGGCAGCACGTACCCGACCCCCATCACGTCCAGGTGGCCCATGCGCGCCAGTGTCCGTGCTGCACCCCGCCGCGACCAACCCGATTGCCGCGGGCGGTGCTGCTCTGGCGCACGCGGGCCGCCGGTGCGAGGGTCGTGCCATGAGCGACACTCCTGCCACCAGCTTCGACCCGGCGATGGGCTCGGAGGGCGACTCCGACCAGCTCGCGCGCGAGGACACCCTGATCGAGCGCGGCGTCGACGACCTGCTCGACGAGGGGTACTCGCCGCCCGAGCGGGACAACCGCACGCACTACGGCGAGACGCCGTGGGAGGAGCGGCACCGCGAGACCATCGACCAGCGGGTCGGCCAGGAGGAGCCCGAGGTCTGGGAGCAGCGGCCACGTGTCGCGGGCGACCGCGAGGAGGGCCGTGCGGGCCGGCTCGTCGCGGACACCGACGCGGTCTCCGCGGGCGGGAACGACGAGTTCGCCATCGACGCGGGTATCTCCGGCGGTGCCGCGACGGCCGAGGAGGCCGCGATGCACCTGGTCGAGGAGGAGTTCGTCGACGACCGCCGCTACCACGACGACGACGACCAGACGTGAGCCTCAGTCGCGCAGCGTGCGGCGCGTGACGGCCTTGGCGGCCTCGACCACCAGGAAGACGACGACGGCCGCGAGCGCCGCGAGGCCCCAGTCGCGCGGCGTGATGGGCGCGGACTCGAACCACCCGTGCATGAACGGCGCGTACGTGAACACGAGCTGCAGCACCGCGAGCGCACCCGCGGCGACCCACACCAGCCGGTTGCCGACGAGCACGCGCCACGTGAGGCTCGTCGAGCCCAGGAAGCGGCAGCTGAACAGGTAGGCGAGCTGCGCGAGCGCGAGCACCGTGACCGCCGACGTCTGCGCGCGTGCGTCGTCGGCGCCCAGGGCGTTCCGTTCGAGCAGGTAGACCGCGAGCGTCGCGCCACCGATCGCGAGCGACGCGACCAGCACGAGCGCGAGGGACCGCGCCGAGACCACGTGCGCGTCGGGCGCGCGCGGCGGGCGGGTCATGACGTCCGGCTCCGCGGGCTCCCCCGCGAGCGCGAGCGAGAGCGTCACGGCCGTGACGAGGTTGACCCACAGGATCTGCACGGGTGACAGCGGCAGCGAGAGCCCCAGCAGCACCGCGACGAGGATGACGAGCGACTGCGCGCCGTTCGTCGGGAGCAGGAACGCCACCGACTTGCGGATGTTGTCGTAGATCCGGCGGCCCTCCTCGACCGCGCGCTCGATCGTCGCGAAGTTGTCGTCGGCCAGGACGATGTCCGCGGCCTCCTTGGTCGCCTCGGTCCCCTTGATGCCCATCGCGACGCCCACGTCGGCACGCGTGAGCGCGGGCGCGTCGTTCACGCCGTCGCCCGTCATCGCGACCACCTCGCCGTGCGACTGCAGCGCGCGCACGATGCGGATCTTGTGCTCGGGCGAGGTCCGCGCGAACACGTCGACGTCGAGCACCCGG
Source organism: Cellulomonas gilvus ATCC 13127 (assembly GCF_000218545.1). Lineage (NCBI taxonomy): Bacteria > Bacillati > Actinomycetota > Actinomycetes > Micrococcales > Cellulomonadaceae > Cellulomonas > Cellulomonas gilvus. Next base: position 934,123 of record NC_015671.1, on the reverse strand, counting down.
CGACGCAGCTGGTCCTGGCTCATCGCCTCGAGCTCGGCGCCCGTGAGCACCTCGACCCGCCCGTCGCCCGCGGGCTCCCCCACGTCCACCATCCCGAGCTCGCGCGCGATCGCGAGCGCCGTGCCCGCGTGGTCGCCCGTGATCATCTTGACGCGGATCCCCGCGCGGTGGCAGTCGGCGATCGCGGCGACGGCCTCGGGACGCGGCGGGTCGACGATGGCGACCAGGCCCACCAGCTCGAGCGCCTCGCCGACGTCCTGCGCCGTCAGCGCGTCCTCGCCCGGCGCGGGCCGGCGGGCCGCCGCGAGCACCCGCAGGCCCTGCCCGCCCAGCTCGTCGATCGCGGCCTCCCACCCGGCGGCGTCGAGCGGTTCGGTGCCGGTCGCGGTGCGCTGCGTGGCGCAGCGCTCGAGCAGGCGGTCGGGTGCGCCGAGCACGTGGACGGCGCGCGTGCCGTCCGGCAGCTCGTCGAGCGTCGCGGCGAACTTGGTGGCCGACTCGAACGGGACCTGCGCGATGCGGCGCGCGTCGGCCGCGAGGCCGGCCTTGGCCGCCAGCACGACGACCGCGCCCTCCGTGGGCTGCCCGACGACCGTCCAGTGCCCGTCCACCTGCGCGACGCGCGCGTCGTTGCACAGCGCACCCGCGGTCACCAGCGCGGCCAGGTCCGGGTGCGCGTCGAGCGACGCGCGGCCCCCGCCGTGTGCGCGCACGTCACCAACGGGCTCGTAGCCGAGCCCGTCCACGTCGTACCGCCCCGCGGCCGTCACCACGGTGCGCGCCGTCATCTCGTTGCGCGTGAGCGTCCCGGTCTTGTCCGAGCAGATCGTCGTGACCGACCCGAGCCCCTCGACCGCGGTGAGCTTGCGCGTGATCGCCTGCCGCCGCGCCATCTGCTGCACCCCGAGCGCGAGCGTCACGGTGACCAGCGCGGGCAGCCCCTCGGGCACCGCCGCGACCGCGAAGCCGATCGCGGCCGAGACCAGCTCGCCGAGCGCGAAGCTGTGGATGACCCGGCCGATCACCAGCATCACCGCGGCCATCAGCAGGATGAGCAGCGAGAGCTGCTTGCCGAGCCGAGCGAGCTGACGCGTGAGCGGCGTGTCGAGGTGGTCCGCACCCGCCACGAGCGACTGGATGCGGCCGATCTCGGTGGCCGGACCGGTCGCCGTGACCACCCCCACGCCGCGTCCGGCCGTGACGATCGTGCCGGAGAACAGCATCGACGTCCGGTCCCCCACGCCCGCGTCGCGCGCGACGGCCTGGACCTCCTTGGCCGCGGGCACGGACTCGCCTGTGAGCGCGGCCTCCTCGACCTGCAGCGTGGTCGCCTCCAGCAGCCGCACGTCCGCCGGGACGCGGTCGCCCGAGCGGACCCGGACCACGTCGCCCGGGACCACCTGGTCCGCCGGGACGCGGTGCCACTCGCCGTCGCGCAGCGCGTCCGCCTCGAGCGACAGCATCGTGGCGATGCCCGCGAGCGCGCGGTCCGCTCGGCCCTCCTGCACGAACCCGACGACCGCGTTGGCGACCGCGACCGCGAGGATCACCGAGAAGTCCACCCAGTCGCCCAGGATCGCCTTGAGGACGGCCGCGGCCAGCAGGATGTAGATGAGCACGTCGTCGAAGTGGCCGAGGAACCGCAGGGCGGCGTTGGGTCGCGGCGCCTCGGGCAGGCGGTTGGGCCCGTGCCGGGCGAGCCGGTCGGCCGCTGCGGCCTCGGACAGGCCGAGGGGCGTCGAGTCGAGCGCGGCGAGCACGGACTCGGGCGGCTCGGCGAACACGTGGAGCGACACGTCCTGCGGCACGATCGGCCTCCTCGTCGTGGACCGTCACCAGCCTGCCGCGCGCACCGCCCGCTGCCTAGGGCCGACCCTCAGCAGCAGCCGTCCGCGACGCCCGGCACGGGCACCGCTGCGGGCACGGCGCGGCGCGCACGCGTCTGCTCGGCGCGCAGCGCGAGCGCGTCGTCGGGCGGGTACTCGACGTGCTCGAGCGTGAGCCCGTGCGCCGCGACGACGTGCGCGGCGGCGTCGCGACGGCCCGCCACCAGGAGCTCCGCGGGCCAGGCCTCCGGACGTCGGCCCTCGCCGACCGCGAGGCTCGCGCCCACCAGCGAGCGCACCATCGAGTGGCAGAACGCGTCGGCCTGCACGCTCGCGACGACGAGGCCCGCGTCGGGGCCGGCCGTCGGGCGCGTCCACGTGAAGTGCTCGAGCGTGCGGATGGTCGTGGCCTCGGGGCGCGGCTTGCAGTACGCGGCGAAGTCGTGCAGCCCGACGAGCGGTGCGGCACCGCGCGCCATCGCGTCGACGTCGAGCGGGCGGCGGTGCCACAGCACGTGCGAGCGGGTCAGCGGGTCGCGCGCCGCCGCGTCGTCGCACACCCGGTAGGTGTAACGCCGGCGCAGCGCCGAGAACCGCGCGTCGAAGCCGGGCGGCGCGAGGCTCACGCGGTGCACCACCAGGTCGGGCGGGAGCACCCCCGCCAGGCGTGTGGTCAGGACGTCCAGCACCGCGCGGTCGCTGCGGCCGCGTGCGGCAGCGAGCGCGTCGGCGTCGGTGTCGACGTGCGCGACCTGGCCGCGCGCGTGCACGCCCGCGTCGGTGCGGCCCGCGACCACCAGCCGTGGCGCGGGCAGGCCGCGCGGGCTCGTGCGCAGCACGGTCGCCAGGCCGTCCTCGAGCGCGCCCTGGACCGTGCGCAGCGCAGGCTGACGCGCCCAGCCCGCGAAGTCCGTGCCGTCGTACGCGAGGTCGAGGCGCAGCCGGACGTCGTTCACGGCGCCAACCTACCGGCCGCACTACCGTGGCCCCGTGGCCGGCACCGACCCATGGACGCTCGCCGTCGACTGCGGTGGCGGAGGGATCAAGGCCTCCGTCCTGGACGCCGCGGGGACGCTGCACGCACCCGCGGTGCGCGTCCCGACGCCGTACCCGCTGCCGCCGCACCGCCTGGTCACGACGATCGCGCAGATCGCGGCCGGCCTGCCCGCCGCGGACCGCGTCACGGTCGGGATGCCGGGGATGGTCCGGCACGGCGTGGTCGTCGCGACGCCGCACTACGTGACCCGCAGCGGGCCGCGCAGCGCGGTCGACCCGGCGCTGGTCGAGGCATGGACCGACCACGACGTGCGCGCGGCGGTCGAGGCCGCGCTCGGGCTGCCGACCCTCGTGCTCAACGACGCCGAGGTGCACGGTGCGGGCGTGGTGTCCGGGACGGGGCTCGAGCTGGTGCTCACGCTCGGCACGGGCCTGGGCTCGGCGCTGTTCGACGGCGGCCGGCTCGCGCCGCACCTCGAGCTCTCGCACGCGCCCGTGCGCCGCGGGGTGACGTACGACGAGTACATCGGCCAGCCCGAACGGCGCCGGCTCGGCAACGGGCTGTGGTCGCGTCGCGTGCAGCGCGTGGTCGAGGGGTTCTGGCCCGTGTTCCGCTGGGACCGCGTGTACCTGGGCGGCGGCAACGCGCGGCACGTGACCCCCACGGTCCTCGAGCGGCTCGGCGAGCGCGTCGTCGTGGTCCCCAACCAGGCGGGCATCGTCGGCGGCGTGCGGGCCTGGTCGCTGGGCGCCGGGTGACGCGCACCAGCCCCTCGGTACAGCCCTCGGTACAGTCGCTGGTCATGTCCACCGCCGCCGTCCCGCCGCCCGCCGACGGGATCCGCCTCGTCACCGTCGTCCGCGCCGAGGACGGCACCCCCGACGACGCGCTGCTCGGCCCGGGTCTCGCGGTGCGCCGCGCGGTGCTCCGGGACGGCGTGCTCACGGTCGAGCCCGGTGCCGCCGTGATCGACGAGCCCGCGCTCGACGCGCTGCGCTCGCTGCCCGCACCCGAGCACCAGGTCGCGGCGCACGCGATGCACGCGTTCTCGACGACCGACGACCTCGCCGCGGCGCGCGTGCTGGTCCTGGAGGACGTCCTCGCGGCGGTCGGCGAGGACGAGGCGCCGCACGGCACGCTCGTCGCGCTGCCGGACCCGCGTGCGCTCCTGGTGCACGTGCTGCGCGACGAGGAGGTGCTGCGCGCCGCGCACCTCATGGCGACCGTCGCGCGCATGCGGCAGTCCGAGGCCGGAGCGATCAGCCCGGAGGTCTACCACCGCGCCCCCGACGGGTCGCTCGAGCAGGTCACGCGCCATGCGGACGTCGAGGTCGAGGTGCACGTCGAGGGTGCGCTGGCCGACGCGCTCGCCGCGCTCGGCCTGGTGGACCGCAGCCGCAAGGCACGCCGTGCCGCTGCGCGGCGCCGCAAGGGCTGACGGCTACCGTCGCGCCATGAGCTGGTTCTCCCGCCGCCGCCCGGACGACGACGCCCCGGGTGCGCTGCCCGGCGCCTTCCCCGACGACCACCTCGCGCCGCTGAGCCGCGACGACGCCGCGTGGCTGCGCACCGAGGCCGCCGCGGCGTTCACGCGCGCCGGGTTCGCGGGTGCCGTCGCGGAGCCGGACCACGTCCGGGCGGCGGACGGCGCGCAGTACGGGCTCGCCAACCTGGCACGGCAGGTCGCGGGCGTCGACCCCGCGCACCGACCCGCGGTCGTCGACGAGCACGCCCGCACGGTCAGGGTCGCGCAGGACCGCGAGGCCCGGGCGGAGGCGTCGCACGAGACCCTCGCCGACGTCGTCGACCTGCTCGTGGCGCGCGTCCTGCTGGAGTCCGACCTGCCCGCGGTCGAACCCGCCGCGGGGCCGTCGCTCGGCGGCGGGCTGTGCGTCCGTGCCGCGATCGACTACCCCGAGTCGGTCTCCACGCTGCTCGGCGTGCAGCACGGCGGGTGGGACGCGCTCGGTGACGCGGCACTCGCCGGGCTCCGGCGGCTGCCTCCGCCCGACCACGAGCTCATCGACCACGACGTGCACGTGCTCGTCTCCACGGACTTCTTCGGTGCGTCACGCGTGCTGCTGCACGACGAGCTGCTCGACCGGGTCGGTGCCGGCCCGCGGCCGTTCGGCACGCTCGTCGCGCTGCCGGACCGTGCGGCGCTGCTGGTCCACGTGCTGCGCGACGCGACCGTGGTGCACGCGCTGCATCTCATGGCGCGCGCCGCGCGAGGGCGGCAGGACGCCCCGGGGCCGCTGAGCCCGCACGTCTACTACCGGTCCCCGGACGGCACGTTCCAGCAGGTCACGCAATATGACGCCGACGGGGTCCAGGTCCACGTCGCCGGCGCGTTCGCCGATGCGATGACCGCGGCGGGCCTGACCGGCTGAGCGCGCCGCTCCCGTCAACCGCGGCGCGCGGCGGCCGGGTGGGCGACCGCGTCGGCCGCCTGCAGCAGGACTCGCGAGAACGCGACGGGCGCGACGACGCTCACCAGGTGCGTGGCGCGCGGCACGAGCACCAGGCGGCCGTCGTGGCACGCGGCCAGGAAGCGCCGCTCGTCGGCCCGGAAGTGGTCGAACGTGCCGTTGACGAGCCACACGGGTGCGGTGACGCGCGCGAGCTCGGCGAGCGGGTCGAGCGACCCGACCTCGCGCAGCACGTCGGCCATCACGTCGAGCGAGAAGCCCCCGGCGCCGAGGTCCGCGGCCGCGGCGGCCCCGAGCGCCGCGCGCGCGAACGCGTCGTTGAGCCACGCGCCGCGGTCCGGGAGGCGCCCGATGCCGCGCGCGAGCGTGGACCACCCCGCGACCAGCACGCGTCGCGGCACGGTGCAGCAACCGGCCGCCAGCAGTCCACCCACCTGCGCGGGATGACGTGCGGCGTGCGCGATCGCGACGTAGCCGCCCAGCGACAGCCCCGCGACCAGCACGGGCCCGTCGAGGTCCGCCGCGGCCTCGGCGACGGTCGCGGCCGCGCCGTCGAGCGTGAACCGCTCACCCGCGCGCGTGCCGTGACCCGGCAGGTCGACCGCGATCGCCGGGACACCAGCACGCGCGAGCGCCTCGACCTGCGGGCGCCACATGGTCCGGGACGTGCGTACGCCGTGCACCAGGACGACCCCCATCGAGCGACCGTACCGCTGCCGCGTGGACAGCGGGTCACCCGATCGGCCGGTCAGGAAGCGGGGCGTTCCGGGCGGCGCGCCGACCTCATGGGCCCAAGGTCCTCAGTTCTGGCTAGCGTCGGTCGACGCCCGCGCCGCCCGCGTGCCGAGCCCCCGGCCTTGAGGACCTCATGCGCATCAGCCTGCCCGTCCGCCGCCTCGCCGCCGCCCTGGCGACCACGGCGCTCACCCTGACCACCGTCGTCGCCGGACTCGCGGCGCCCGCGAGCGCGGCCGAGGTCGGCTTCAGCGTCGACGACTTCGCCGGGAGCTCCATGGGCACCCGCGAGCTCGTCCCCGGGAACTACTCGTGCAGCCCGTCGGACGGCAACACGCTGACCATGGGCAGCGGCACGATGAAGGTCGACGTGCGCGTGCCCGACCCGATCGGCTGCACGTACGGCTCGGCCCAGATCCGGTGGACGTCACCGACGAGCGTGAACCTGGAGCAGGGCGGCGCCGACCGCATCCTGCTGCGCTACCGCGACGTGCTGCCGAACCAGCCCTCGGCGGTGACGTTCGGGCTCGAGGCGGTCGACGTCAACGGGCGCGTGGCGTCGGTCGGCGGTCTGACCCGCAACGGCGGCGCCGCGGCCGACTGGCTGACGATCCGGTACCAGCCCGAGTACGTCGGGGACGTGGCGTATCTGCACTTCCCGGCGGGTTTCGACCGGGCGCACGTGCGCACCGTCACGCTCCTGGTCGCGGCGACCGCCGCGCACCAGGACGTCTCGGTGACGTTCGAGGGTGTCGGGTCCAACGTGGGCGAGCCCGCGTACCAGGCGCCGGTCATCGGCGGTCCGGACGCGTACGCGTTCCCCGCCTCGACGACCAGCACGCGCACGTTCACGGTCACGGGCAACCCGGCCCCCGACGTCACCGTGACGTCCGGCAAGCCGGCGTGGCTGGGCGTCTCCACGGCCAAGTCGGGCAGCACGACGACCGTGACGCTCACGGGCGATCCCGGCGCCACGTACGCCGACGTCACGATGCGCGTGCACGCCGACGTCGCCAACAGCCTGACCGCCGACCGTGACGTACGCGTGGTCGTGCCCTCCCCCGTCACGGTCGGGTACGCCGCCGACCCCGTGCGCACGCGTGTGGGCCAGGCCGGCCCGCTCGTGCTCGGCACCGCCTCCGCGGTCCCAGGCGCTCGTGTCCTGGGCCCGACCACCGGTCTGCCGCCCGGCACGTCGCTGACGATGTCGGGCACCGACCTGAGGCTCAGCGGCACACCGACGACGGGCGGCCTGTACACCGTCTCGAGCACGGTCGGCCACGACTGGTCCACGGCACCGTTCACGACGACGGTCGAGGTGGGTGCCGAACCGAGCCTCAGCACGGTCGACGACCTGGTGCTGGTGCGCGGCGAGCCGATCACGCCGTTCACGCTCACCGCGACCGGCTACCCGGCCCCGACCACCGCATCCGTCACGCTGCCCGCGGGCCTGTCGATCGACGGCGACCTGCGCGTGACCGGCACGCCGACCGAGGCGGGCACGACGACGGCGTCCGTCGCCGTCACCAACGCGTACGGGACGGCCACCGAGACGTTCGCCGTCACGGTGGGCGAGCGCCCGGCCGTGCTCGCGCCCGGCACCGCCTGGCTCGTTGCGGGCGACCACACGACCCTCCCGCTCACCACGTCCGGCACGGCCCCCGTGGTCACCGCGACGGGCCTGCCGGACGGGATGACGGTGGTCCAGACGGGCGGCGTGTGGACCGTGACCGGCACCCCCGCACGCCCGTCCTCCCTCGCCGCGGCGTCGGGGCACGCCCAGCTCGTCGCGACGAACGCGTTCGGCGCGTCAGCACCGACCACGTGGGCGTGGCACGTCGAGGCGGCCCCGCTCGCCACCGGGCCCGCCTCGGTCGCGACGACGGTCGGCACGGCGCTGCCCGCCACGTCCGTCACCGTGACCGGCTACCCCACCCCGGTCCTGGACGTCACCGCACCCGACGGCGGCCCTGTGACACTGCCGGCCGGGCTGTCGCTCGACCTCGGCACGCCCGGCGTCGTGCGCGTCGTCGGGACGCCGACCGAGCCGGGCACGGCACGTGTCCGCATCGTCGCGACGAACGGCGTGGGCACGGGCGTGGACCGCACGCTCACCGTCGCGGCCCTGCAGGGCCCCGCGTTCGGCGACCCGTCGCCCACGCTCGCCGTACGGGCGGGGACGCAGGAGGACCTGGCGCTCACGTGGACCGGGCACGAGACGCCCACGCTCACGCTCGACTCGACGCTCCCGGCGTGGCTGTCGTTCGACGCGACCTCCGGCACCTTCCACGCCGCTCCGCCCGCGGGCCTGTCCGGTTCGTTCGGCCCGTACGCCGTCACGGCGACGAACGCGACGGGCAGCGCCACCGCGCAGGTGCGCGTGGACGTCACGACGCCCGCGGCCCTCTCGGCGTTCATCACCACCGTCGCCGTGCAGCCCGGCGTGTGGCTCGGCGGCCTCGACGTCGCGTTCCTGGGCGGGTTCCCCGCACCGGAGCTCACGGCCACGGGCCTGCCCGCGGGGCTCACCGTCACCGCAGCGGGCGGCGTCGTCCGGCTGGCGGGCACGACGAACGCGCCCGGCGGTGCGTACGACGCGACCATCACCGCCGACAACGGGGTGGGTGCGGCGTCGACCGCGTCGCTGCGCGTCGTGGTCCGCACGCCCGCCGTGCTCACGGCACCGAGCACCGTCACGGTGCCCGTCGGCGTGCCCACGACCCTGCCCGTCACGCTCGGCGGCTACCCGGAGCCGGCGCTGTCCACCGGCACGCTGCCGCCGGGCCTGGCCCTGAGCGGTGGGACGGTCACGGGCACGCCGACCGTCCCCGGCGCGTACGACGTGACCCTGAGCGCGAGCAACGGCGTGGGTACCGACCCGGCCCCTGTCCAGGTCACGGTCGTCGTGACGGCCGCGCCCGCGTTCGCCTCCGAGCCGTCGACGACCACGGCACGGCTCGGCGACGCGCTCGACGTCGCCGCGTTCGCGGTGGCCGGTCACCCCGTCCCGGACGCGAGCGCGACCGGGCTCCCGCCGGGCCTGGGCCTCGAGCAGACCGGCACGTCCGTCCGGCTGACCGGCACGCCGACGAGGTCGGGCGTGTTCGACGCCGAGCTCACGCTGACCAGCACGGTCGGCACCGCGGAACGCACCTGGCGCATCGTCGTCCACGAGCCCGCGCAGGTCGACGCGCCCGCGACCGCGACGGCCGACGTCGACACCGCGATGGCACCCGTCCCGCTCGAGGTCGCGGGCTACCCGGTGCCGTCGCTCGAGGCCACCGGGCTGCCCGATGGCGTCGCGCTGGTCCAGGACGTCGACGGCGCACGCCTGACCGGGACGCCCACGCGCGACGGCCGGTTCACCGTGGCCGTCGTCGCGGACAACGGCGTGGGCGCGCCCGCGACCGCGACCGTCGAGCTCGACGTCCGGTCGGTGCCCACGCTGGGCGCTGACGTCGTCGCCACGTTCCCGGCGGGCGAGACCTCGACGGTGACGCTGCAGCCGCGCGGCTACCCCGCTCCCGTGCTCACCACGTCGTCGCTGCCCGCATGGCTCACGTTCGACGCCGCGTCGGCCACGCTCACCGGCTCGCCCACGGCCGCGGCCCAGGGCCCCGTGCCCGACGTCGTCGTCACCGCGACGAACCCCCGCGGCGAGGCCTCCACCACGGTCCGGATCACGGTCACCGCGGGCCCCGGTGCGACCACCACGGACGGCACGACGACGGTCCGGTCCGGCCGCGCGGTCGACGTCGTCCTCACCCAGGTCACCGGGCACCCGCGGCCCACCGTGACGGCGGACGGCCTGCCCGCGGGGCTCGAGGTGGCCGTGCGCGGCGACGACCTCCGTCTGACCGGACGCACCACGGCAGCCGGCACGCATACGGTCCGGCTCGCGATCCACAACGGCGCGGGCCCCGATCTGGCGGTGCCGTGGACGGTCGTCGTCGAGGCGCCCGCGCGGGTCGCGACCGCCGGCACGGTCCGGGTCGACCTGGGCGAGCCGGTCGACGTGCCGGTCGTCGCGGACGGCTATCCGGCGCCGACGGTCTCGGCCGTCGGACTGCCGGCGGGCGTGACCTGGCTGCCCGGTCCGGGCGGGGGACGCCTGGTGGGCACGCCCGTGGCGTCCGGCACCAGCCACGTCGTGCTCACCGCGCACAACGGCATCGGGCAGGACGCCGTCGCGACCACCACCCTCGTCGTCCGGGAGCCGGCGGTCGTCGATCTTCCCGTCACCGTGTCTGCGTCCACCGTGCGGGTGGGCGGCACCGTGACGGTCCGGGCCGCCGGCCTGCAGGCGGGCGAACGGGCCGAGGTGTGGCTGCACTCGGATCCCGTGCTCCTGAGCCGCGCGACGGCGGACGAGGACGGTGCGGTCGTGGTCTCCGCGCGGATCCCGCAGGGCACCCCGGCGGGCGTGCACACGCTCGTCGTGGAGTCGGCCTCGGGTGCCACGGGCCGGGTCACGCTCCGTGTCGCGGCGTCCCCCGACCCCACGCCGACGACCGCACCGTCCGACGACCCGTCGGACGACCCGTCGCAGGCGCCCTCGGACGACGACCTGGCGACCACGGGCTCGGACGTCGTGCCCCTGGCGCTCGTGGGCGCCGTCGCGCTCGTCGCCGGAGCGGTGCTGCTGCTGATCCGCCGCCGCACGTCCTGAGCAACCCGGCACGGGGCGGGTCGCGCCTGGTGCGGCCCGCCCCGCGTCGCGTGGTCGCCCCGGCATGCCGAGCCTGCTCGAGCCCCGGACCAGGACCCGGTACGACGGCACGAGGCCCGGTCCCCTTGCGGGAACCGGGCCTCGTGGTGCGCGCGAGAGGTCAGGCCTTCTCGTCGGTCGCCTTCTCGTCGGCGTCCGCGACGGGCGCGTCCTCGACGGGGGCGTCTTCGACCGTGGTGTCCTCGGCCTTGACGTCCTCGACCTTCTCGGCCTTCGGCTTGGCGGCCTTCTCGGCGGCCTTCGTGGCCTCCTTGACGACGGCCTGCTTGGGCGAGACGGGCTCGGTCACGAGCTCGATGACCGCCAGGGGCGCGTTGTCACCCTTGCGCGGGCCGATCTTCGTGATGCGCGTGTAGCCACCGTTGCGCTCGGCCATGGCCGGGGCGATCTCGGTGAACAGCACGTGCACGACGCCCTTGTCCTTGACGACCGTCATCACCCGACGGCGGGCGTGCAGGTCGCCACGCTTGGCGAACGTGATGAGGCGCTCGGCGAGGGGGCGCAGGCGCTTGGCCTTCGTCTCCGTCGTCGTGATGCGGCCGTGCTCGAACAGCTGCGTCGCGAGGTTCGCGAGGATGAGCCGCTCGTGCGCCGGACCGCCACCGAGCCGGGGACCCTTGGTGGGCGTAGGCATGGTCAGTTCTCCTTGAAGTCTTCGTCACGTACCGAGTCAGTGGCCCGAGTCAGTACTGCGATGCTGATGTCAGTACTGCTCGTCCTCGACGAAGTCGCCCTCGTCGTCGCCGTAGTACGCCGACTGGGTCGGGTCGAAGTCGAGCGGGCTGTCCTTGAGGTTCAGGCCCAGCTCGGCGAGCTTCTCCTTGACCTCGGTGATCGACTTCGCACCGAAGTTGCGGATGTCCAGGAGGTCCGCCTCGGACCGGGCGACGAGCTCCCCGACCGTGTGGATGCCCTCGCGCTTGAGGCAGTTGTACGAGCGGATCGTCAGCTGCAGGTCCTCGATCGGCAGCGCCAGGTCCGCGGCGAGCGCCGCGTCCGTCGGCGACGGGCCGATCTCGATGCCCTCGGCCTCGACGTTGAGCTCGCGCGCCAGGCCGAACAGCTCGACGAGCGTCTTGCCGGCCGACGCGAGCGCGTCGCGCGGGCTGATCGCCGCCTTGGTCTCGACGTCGACGATGAGCTTGTCGAAGTCCGTGCGCTGCTCGACTCGCGTCGCCTCGACCTTGTAGGTCACCTTGAGGACGGGCGAGTAGATCGAGTCGACCGGGATCCGGCCGATCTCGGCGTCGTACGCCTTGTTCTGGTTGGCCGACACGTAGCCGCGCCCGCGCTCGACGGTCAGCTCGATCTCGAGCTTGCCCTTGTCGTTGAGCGTCGCCAGGTGCAGGTCGGGGTTGTGCACCTCGACACCCGCCGGCGGCACGATGTCCGCGGCGGAGACCAGACCCGGGCCCTGCTTGCGCAGGTACATCACGACGGGCTCGTCGTTCTCCGAGGAGACCACGAGGTTCTTGATGTTGAGGATGATCTCGGTGACGTCCTCCTTGACCCCCGGCACGGTCGAGAACTCGTGCAGGACGCCGTCGATCCGGATGGACGTGACGGCGGCACCGGGGATGGAGGACAGCAGCGTCCGGCGGAGCGAGTTGCCGAGCGTGTAGCCGAAGCCCGGCTCGAGCGGCTCGATGGAGAACCGCGAGCGGTTCTCCGAGATGACCTCTTCGGTCAGGGTGGGGCGCTGTGCGATCAGCACGGTGTGTTTTCCTCTCAGCGAGCGTCCGCCATATGACGCCACGCAGGTGGTGCGACCCCGGTCATGCCTCGGTCCGCATGCCGGGGGACGGTCGGTCTGGGCTGCGGCTCACGCCGGACCGCGCGCTCGCGGTCCGGCGTGGCGCAGATCAGACGCGGCGGCGCTTCGGCGGACGGCAGCCGTTGTGCGCCTGGGGCGTCACGTCCTGGATCGAGCCCACCTCGAGGCCGGCGGCCTGCAGCGAGCGGATCGCGGTCTCACGGCCCGAGCCGGGGCCCTTGACGAAGACGTCGACCTTGCGCATGCCGTGCTCCTGGGCGCGGCGCGCAGCGGCCTCGGCCGCGAGCTGCGCGGCGAACGGCGTCGACTTGCGCGAGCCCTTGAAGCCGACCTGGCCGGACGAGGCCGAGGAGATCACGGCGCCCGAGGGGTCGGTGATCGAGATGATCGTGTTGTTGAACGTGCTCTTGATGTGCGCCTGGCCGTGGGAGACGTTCTTCTTCTCCTTGCGGCGCGGCTTGCGCACGGCGGAACGGGTCTTGGGAGGCATCTGCTCTTCTTCTCTCGAGGATCGGTGGGCGCCGGTGGGCGGGCGTTACTTGCGCCCGGCCTTCTTCTTGCCGGCGACGGTGCGCTTCGGGCCCTTGCGGGTACGCGCGTTGGTCTTCGTGCGCTGGCCGCGCACGGGAAGGCCACGGCGGTGACGCAGGCCCTCGTAGCAGCCGATCTCGACCTTGCGGCGGATGTCCGCGGCGACCTCGCGTCGCAGGTCACCCTCGAGCTTGTAGTTGCCCTCGAGGTGGTCGCGCAGCGCGACCAGCTCGGCGTCGCCGAGGTCCTTGACGCGCAGGTCACCGGAGATGCCGGTGGCCGCGAGGGTCTGGAGGGCGCGCGTGCGGCCGACCCCGTAGATGTAGGTGAGCGCGATCTCGAGCCGCTTCTCGCGGGGGAGGTCGACGCCGATGAGACGTGCCATGTGCCTGGTGGCTCCTGTTACTGCTCGGAGGTCTTCCGCACCGCCCTCCCGCGTGCTGCGGGCCCCGGCCTCCGAGCCGAGGGTTCGCCGGCGGGTCCCGGTCCGCGAGGTGCTCGACCTCGTGGCCCGGCCACCGGAGTGGCGGTGCGCTTGCCGGGCCGCCGACCGTGGTCGGTCGGCCCGTCGTGCCGATGCCCCGTCAGGGGCGTCGTGCGGCGAGATGCCGCCGGGGCATCAGCCCTGGCGCTGCTTGTGGCGCAGGTTCTCGCAGATGACCTGGACACGACCGTGCCGGCGGATCACCTTGCACTTGTCGCAGATCTTCTTGACGCTGGGCTTGACCTTCATCGCGTGGTTCCTCCGCCGCCGCGTGTCCCGGTGGGAACCGGCGGCGTTGTCGTGGTGATTACTTGTAGCGGTAGACGATGCGACCGCGGGACAGGTCGTACGGGCTCAGCTCGACCACCACGCGGTCCTCGGGGAGGATCCGGATGTAGTGCTGTCGCATCTTGCCCGAGATGTGGGCGAGCACCTTGTGGCCGTTCGTGAGCTCCACACGGAACATCGCGTTGGGCAGCGCTTCGACAACGCTGCCCTCGATCTCGATGACGCCGTCCTTCTTCGCCATGTCCTCCGCTAACTGTCGGTCGGGTCGAGCAGCCATGCCGATCGGCCGACCCGGTCACAGGACCGTGCCGCCGCTCGTCATGGAAGTGGCGGGCGTGCATCCCAGCGCCACAGGCCCCGGAGTCACCGGAGCGCGCGACTGAACGGGCGCACACACCCAACGGACAACCATACGCCATCAGTCGGCGCCGACGAAACGGCCGCCGCGCGCACGGGGTGTGACGTCGCAGACCCTCGCGCGGTCGCGCGTGCCGGTCAGCCGAGCGGCGCGACGGTCACGCCGTGCCGGGCGAGCGCCTCCGCGCCGCCGTCGCGCGCGGTCAGCACCCAGATCCCTGCGTCGTGCACGGCCACGGTGTGCTCCCAGTGCGCAGCACGTGAGCCGTCCTGCGTCACCACGGTCCAGTCGTCGGCGAGCACGCGCGTGCGCTGGTCGCCACGCACGACCATCGGCTCGACCGCCACGCACATCCCGGGGCGTAGCCGCGCACCGCGGTCGCGCGTGCGGTAGTTCAGGACGTCGGGCGGCTGGTGCATCTGCGACCCGATGCCGTGCCCCACGTAGTCCTCGACCACGCCGAAGCGCACGCCGCCGTCGGCACCCCGCGCGTGGGCGGCGTCGACCACGTCCTCGACCGCGTCGCCCACCACGCCCAGCCGGTCCGCGCCCGCCAGGGCCGCGATGCCCGCCCACATGGCGTCCTCGGTGGTCGCGACGAGCGCACGGTCGAGCGGGTCGCCCTCCCCCAGCACGAACGACAGCGCGCTGTCCCCGTGCCAGCCGTCGACCACCGCACCGCAGTCGATCGAGACGACGTCGCCGTCGGCGAGCACCCGGTCCCCCGGGATGCCGTGCACCACCTCGTCGTTCACCGAGACGCACACGGTCGCGGGGTACCCGTGGTACCCGAGGAACGAGGGCTGCGCACCGGCTGCCGCGATGACCGCGGCCGCGGCGGCGTCCACGTCGCCGGTCGTGGCACCCGGGACCGCAGCGGTGCGGGCGGCGGCCAGCGCGTCCGCGACGACCAGGCCGGCGCGGCGCATGACCAGCACCTGCTCCGGCGTCTTGAGCTCGACCCGCTCGCGACCGAACACCACGGTGACGTCTCCTGACCGCGCGCTCAGCGCGCCGCGGTGCCGATCGCGGACAGCAGGCGCGCCGTGACCTCGTCGACCTCGCCGATGCCGTCGACGCGGACCAGGAGGCCCTGCGCGGCGTACACGTCGGAGATCGGCGCCGTCTGCTCGGCGTACACGTCGAGCCGGTGCCGGATGACGTCCGCGGTGTCGTCCTCGCGGCCCTCGATCTCGGCGCGCTTGAGCAGCCGCGCGGCGACGACCTCGGGGTCCGCCGTGATCTCGACCGCGAGGTCGAGGGTCAGGCCCGCGTCCGCCAGGATCGTCGCGAGCTCGTCGACCTGGGCCACGTTGCGCGGGTAGCCGTCGAGCAGGAAGCCCTCGGCCGTGTCGGGCTCCGCGAGCCGGTCACGCACCATGGCGTTCGTGATCTCGTCGGGCACCAGGGCCCCGCGCGAGGAGTACTCCTGCGCCTTGCGGCCCAGCTCGGTACCACCCTTGATGTTGGCCCGGAAGATGTCACCGGTCGAGATCGCCGGGACGCCGAGCCGCTCCGCCAGGCGGGCCGCCTGCGTCCCCTTGCCGGCCCCGGGAGGGCCGAGCAGCACCAGACGCGCGCTCATCGCAGGAACCCCTCGTAGTGCCGCTGCTGCAGCTGCGACTCGATCTGCTTGACGGTCTCGAGGCCGACGCCCACGACGATGAGGATCGACGACCCGCCGAACGGGATGTTCTGGTCGATGTCCAGCACGATGAACGCGATCGTCGGGATCAGCGCCACGAGCGCCAGGTACACCGACCCGGGTGCGGTGATGCGCGAGATCACGTAGGACAGGTAGTCCGCGGTCGGCCGGCCAGCGCGGATGCCGGGGATGAACCCGCCGTACTTCTTCATGTTGTCCGCGACCTCGTCCGGGTTGAACGTGATCGCCGTGTAGAAGTAGCAGAAGAAGATGATCAGGAAGACGTAGAGCGCCAGGTGCAGGGGCGCGTCGTTCGCTGCCAGGTTCTGCGACGTCCAGCGGACCCAGTCGGCGCTCTGGTCGCCGAACTGCGCGAGGATCCCCGGGATCGCCAGCAGCGACGAGGCGAAGATGATCGGGATGACGCCGGCCATGTTGATCTTGATCGGGATGTAGGTGCTCGACCCGCCGTACATGCGGCGGCCGACCATGCGCTTGGCGTACTGCACGGGGATCCGGCGCTGGCTCTGCTCGACGAACACGACGAGCGCGATGACCAGGACGATGACCACCATCACGATGAAGAACTTGCTGACACCGTTGTTGCTGCCCCAGATCGACCCGAGGGCCGTCGGGAAGCTCGCCGCGATGGACGTGAAGATCAGCAACGACATGCCGTTGCCGACACCGCGCTCGGTGATGAGCTCGCCGAGCCACATGATCAGGCCGGTGCCCGCGGTCATGGCGATGACCATGAGGACCAGCGTCGTCCACGACGAGTCCGGGATGACGTCGACCGTGCAGCCGCTGAACAGGCGCCCGCTGCGCGCGATCGTGATGACCGTCGTCGACTGCAGGATCGCCAGCGCGATGGTCAGGTACCGCGTGTACTGCGTGAGCTTCGCGGTGCCCGACTGCCCCTCCTTGTGGAGCTCCTCGAACTTGGGGATCACCACGCGCAGCAGCTGCACGATGATGCTCGCCGTGATGTACGGCATGATCCCGAGCGCGAAGACGGACAGCTGCAGCAGCGCGCCACCGCTGAACAGGTTGACCAGCCCCAGCAGGTTGTTGCCCGACTGCATCTCCTCCGTGCACTGCTGCACGTTGGGGTACGAGACCCCAGGCGTGGGCAGGAAGGATCCGATGCGGAACACGACCATGATGCCGATCGTGAAGAGCAGCTTCCGCCGCAGGTCGGGCGTCCTGAACGCCCGCACGAATGCGCCTAGCACCTGTCCTCCATGGATTGCCGCAGCCGCGGCACGTCGTCGACCCTGACCAGAGCATGGCCGCGGGCAAGACTACCTTGCGCCGGACGCGGCTCCGACCGTCGGTGGTCGATCCTCCCGGACGAGCGTCCGGGAGAAGGCGTCCGAACCCTTTCAGCACGCGCCGCACGTCGGCGCGCGTTCCCCTCATCGTCGGCCCGCACCTGCCGATCGGGCGGGTGCTGCCTGGGTCGGGCGAGGGGGGCTCCTCGCCCGACCCGCTTCTGTCAGCGCGGACCACCGCCCGTCGGGCCGGTCCACGTGCAGCCGCTGCGCGGCCGCAGACGCGAGAACGGCCCGGGTCCTGGGACCCGGGCCGTTCTTCGTCCGTGCAGCTGCGCGGGCGCCTCAGTCCTCCGAGACGCTGCCGCCGGCCGCGACGATCTTCTCCTTGGCGGACGCCGAGTAGGCGTCCACCGCGACGGAGACCTTGACCGTGAGGTCACCGGTGCCGAGCACCTTGACGGGCTTGCCCTTGCGGACCGCGCCCTTGGCGACCAGGTCGGCGACCGTCACGTCGCCACCGTCGGGGTACAGCGCCGAGAGCTTGTCCAGGTTCACCACCTGGTACTCGACACGGAACGGGTTCTTGAAGCCGCGGAGCTTGGGCAGACGCATGTGCAGCGGCATCTGACCACCCTCGAAGCGGGCAGGAACCTGGTAGCGCGCCTTGGTGCCCTTGGTACCGCGACCCGCCGTCTTGCCCTTCGACGCCTCACCACGACCCACGCGGGTCTTGGCGGTCTTGGCGCCGGGGGCCGGACGCAGGTGGTGCACCTTGAGCGTGCCACCGGCACCGGGCTGCGCGGCCTCGGCCGCCGCCTTCTTGGCAGCCGCGGACGGCGCCTTCTTGGCGGGAGCCTTGTCCGCGGCGGCCTTCTCGGCAGGAGCCGACTCGGCCTTGGCGGCCTTCGTCGTCGCCTTCTTGGCCGGCGCCTTCTCGGCGGCCGCAGCCGTCGCCTTCTTGGCCGGAGCCTTCTTGGCGGCGGCCTTGGGCGCGTCGTCGGCCGCGGTGGCCTTCTCGTTCTTCTCGTCAGCCATGGTCACTCGACCTCCTCGACCACCACGAGGTGCTGCACGGTCCTGACCATGCCGCGGATCTCGGGACGATCCTCCTTGACGACCACGTCGCCGATGCGCTTGAGACCAAGCGTGCGGAGCGTGTCGCGCTGGTTCTGCTTGCCACCGATGCCGGAGCGCTTCTGCGTCACCTTGAGACGGGCCATCACGCACCCACCTTCTCGGCCGACTTCGCGGCCAGGCCGGCGGCCTGGGCGCGCAGCAGCGGCGCGGGGGCGACGTGCTCGAGCGGCAGACCACGGCGCGCGGCCACGGCCTCCGGCTGCTCGAGACCGCGCAGCGCGGCGATCGTCGCGTGCACGATGTTGATCGCGTTCGACGAGCCGAGCGACTTGCTCAGCACGTCGTGGATGCCGGCGCACTCGAGCACCGCGCGGACCGGACCACCGGCGATCACACCGGTACCGGGCGCCGCGGGGCGCAGGAAGACGATGCCGGCAGCGGCCTCGGCCTGGATGGGGTGCGGGATGGTGCCCTGGATGCGCGGGACGCGGAAGAAGTTCTTCTTCGCCTCCTCGACACCCTTGGCGATCGCCGCGGGCACCTCCTTGGCCTTGCCGTAGCCGACACCGACCGTGCCGTCGCCGTCACCCACCACGACGAGCGCGGTGAAGCTGAAGCGGCGGCCACCCTTGACGACCTTGGCCACGCGGTTGATCGTCACGACGCGCTCGAGGAACGCGCTCTTCTCGGGCGCGTCGCCGCGGCGACCGCCACCGTCCCGACGACCGCCGTCGCGGCGCTCGCCGCCGGTGCCCTGAGCACCGGTGTTGCTGCGTGCAGGTGCAGCCATCAGTGAGTCCTCTTCTTCCGGTTCGTCGTCGTCACAGGGACAGCCCCGCCTCGCGGGCGCCGTCGGCCACCGCGGCCACGCGGCCGTGGTACTTGTTGCCGCCACGGTCGAACACGACCGCCTCGACACCCTTGGCCTTGGCACGCTCTGCGACGAGCTCGCCGACCTTCTTCGCCTTGGCCGTCTTGTCGCCCTCGGCCACGCGCAGGTCCTTCTCCAGCGTGGACGCGAACGCCACGGTCTGCCCGATCGAGTCGTCGACGACCTGAGCGGTGATGTGGCGCGCGGAGCGCGTCACCACGAGACGCGGACGGGCCGGCGTGCCGACGACCTTCTTGCGCAGGCGCAGGTGACGGCGCTGACGCGCGATCGCCTTGCCCTTGCCCTTGATGCTGATCGCCATGGCTTACTTCCCAGCCTTTCCGACCTTGCGACGCACGTTCTCCCCCGCGTACCGCACACCCTTGCCCTTGTACGGCTCGGGCTTGCGGATCTTGCGGATGTTCGCGGCGACCTCGCCGACCTGCTGCTTGTCGATGCCCTGCACCGAGAAGCGCGTCGGGGCCTCCACCACGAACGTGATGCCCTCCGGCGGCGTGACGACGACCGGGTGGCTGAAGCCGAGGGCGAACTCGAGGTCCGAACCCTTGGCCGTCACGCGGTAACCGGTGCCGACGATCTCGAGCTTCTTGACGTAGCCCTCCGTGACGCCGGTGACCAGGTTGGCCAGCAGCGTGCGGGTCAGGCCGTGCAGCGAGCGCGAGAGGCGCTCGTCGTCGGGACGCGACACGACGAGCGTGCCGTCCTCCTGCGCGACCTTGATGGGCGAGGCGATCGTGTGCGTGAGCGTGCCCTTCGGGCCCTTCACGGTGACGACCGCACCATCGATGTTGACGTCCACCCCAGCCGGGACCGGGACGGGAATCCTGCCGATACGAGACATGGCTTGGCTCCTTTCCTGGTCTCAGATCACCAGACGTAGGCGAGGACTTCCCCACCCACGCCCTTCTTGGCGGCCTGCTTGTCGGTGAGCAGGCCGGAGGACGTGGACAGGATCGCCACGCCGAGGCCGCCGAGCACCTTGGGCAGGTTGGTGGACTTGGCGTACACGCGCAGGCCCGGCTTGGACACGCGCTTGACGCCGGCGAGCGCACGCTCGCGGTTCGGGCCGTACTTCAGCTCGACGACGAGGTTCTTGCCCACGGGGGCGTCCTCGACCTTCCAGCCGGCGATGTAACCCTCGGCCTGGAGGATCTCCGCGATGTGCGACTTGAGCTTCGAGAACGGGATCGACACCGTGTCGTGGTGCGCCGAGTTCGCGTTGCGCAGACGAGTCAGGAAGTCTGCGATCGGGTCGGTCATGGTCATGGCTTGTCAGCCCTTTCTGCCGGGGTATCCGCAGGTCTGCGCCTCGCGAGCGAGCCGCAGACCTGCGGACCTACCGACTGGGTGTTCCTGCTGAGGGATTACCAGCTGCTCTTGGTGACGCCGGGGAGCTCGCCGCGGTGGGCCATCTCCCGCACGCAGATCCGGCACAGGCCGAACTTGCGGTACACCGAGTGGGGCCGGCCGCAACGCTGGCAGCGCGTGTAGCCACGCACCGCGAACTTCGGCTTGGCCGCAGCCTTGTTGATCAGAGCGGTCTTCGCCATGGGTCAGTCCTCCTTGAACGGGAAGCCGAGGAGCTTGAGGAAGGCGCGACCCTCGTCGTCCGTGTCCGCCGTGGTGACGACCGTGATGTCCATGCCGCGGACGCGGTCGATCTTGTCCTGGTCGATCTCGTGGAACACGGACTGCTCCACGAGGCCGAAGGTGTAGTTGCCGTGGCCGTCGAACTGCTTGGGCGACAGGCCGCGGAAGTCGCGGATGCGGGGCAGCGCCGTCGACAGCAGGCGGTCCAGGAACTCCCAGGCACGGTCGCCGCGCAGCGTGACGTGCGCACCGATCGGCATGCCCTCACGCAGCTTGAACTGCGCGATGGACTTGCGGGCCTTGGTGACCTGCGGCTTCTGGCCCGTGATCTGGGTGAGGTCGCGGATCGCGCCCTCGATCAGCTTGGAGTCCTTGGCGGCCTCGCCGACACCCATGTTCACGACGACCTTGACGAGCCGCGCGACCTGGTTGATGTTCTCGTGCGAGAACTGCTCGAACAGGGCCGTGCGGATCTCGTCGTTGTACTTCGTCTTCAGGCGCGGCAGAGCCGGGGCCTCGATGGTCGTCTCGGTCATCAGACGTCCTTCCCGGAGCGCTTGGCGACGCGGACCCGAACCGTGCGGGTCCGGCCGTCGCGCTCGACCTGCTCGGTGCGGTAGCCGACCCGGGTGCCCTTCTTGGTCTCCGGGTCCACGAGCATCACGTTGCTGATGTGGATCGGGGCCTCGACGGTCTCGATGCCACCGGTGCGCGTGCCGCGCGAGGTCTGGCCGGCCTTGACGTGCTTCTGCACGCGCTGGACGCCCTCGACGACGACGCGCTGCGTCTCCGTCAGGACCTCGAGCACACGGCCCTCCTTGCCCTTGTCACGGCCGGAGATGACGACCACGAGGTCGCCCTTCTTGATCTTCGCCATGGTCAGAGCACCTCCGGAGCCAGCGAGATGATCTTCATGAACTTCTTGTCGCGCAGCTCGCGGCCCACGGGGCCGAAGATGCGGGTGCCACGGGGCTCCCCGTCGTTCTTGAGGATCACGGCCGCGTTCTCGTCGAACTTGATGTACGAGCCGTCGGGCCGACGGCGCTCCTTGCGGGTGCGCACGACGACCGCCTTGACGACGTCGCCCTTCTTGACGTTGCCGCCGGGGATCGCGTCCTTGACGGTGGCGACGATGACGTCGCCGATCCCGGCGTAGCGGCGGCCGGAGCCACCGAGCACACGGATGCAGAGAATCTCCTTGGCACCCGTGTTGTCGGCGACGCGAAGCCGCGTCTCCTGCTGGATCATCTACCTACTCCTGTCGTCTGGCGGGTTCTCGTGCAGGCGCCCTCGCGGGAGTCGTGCCGAGCCTGGCCGAACGGATAGTTGCCGTGATGCACACGTCGCGGCGGGGAGTCCCGAGGGACCTCCCCGCCGCCCGTGGGCAACTGGATCGACTGCTCTGAGACAGCCGGTTTCGAGCAGCCGAAGCCGCGCGATCTTACTTGGCCTTCTCCAGGATCTCCACCAGGCGCCAGCGCTTGGTCGCGCTGAGCGGGCGGGTCTCCATGATGAGGACCAGGTCGCCGATGCCGGCCGTGTTCTGCTCGTCGTGCGCCTTGACCTTGGAGGTGCGGCGCAGGACCTTGCCGTAGAGCGGGTGCTTGACCCGGTCCTCGACCTCGACCACGACGGTCTTGTCCATCTTGTCGCTCACGACGTAGCCACGACGCGTCTTGCGGTACGCGCGGTGCTCGGCCGTGGCGGTGGTGTGCTTGTCAGTCATGTCAGCCTCACTCGCTCGCGGTCGGAGCGGTACGGATCCCGAGCTCACGCTCACGCAGGATCGTGTAGATCCGCGCGATGTCGCGACGGACGGCCTTGAGACGCCCGTGGCTCTCGAGCTGACCGGTGGCCGACTGGAAGCGCAGGTTGAACAGCTCCTCCTTGGCCTTCTTCAGCTCGGCGACCAGCTTCTCGTCGTCGAAGGCGTCCAGCTCGGTGGGAGCCAGGTCCTTGGTTCCGATAGCCATCAGTTACCACCCTCGCGAACCACGAAACGGGTCTTCATCGGGAGCTTGTGCTGCGCGCGACGCATGGCCTCGCGAGCCAGGGGCTCCGGGACGCCGGCGAGCTCGAACATCACTCGGCCGGGCTTGACGTTGGCGATCCACCACTCGGGCGAGCCCTTGCCGGAACCCATGCGGGTCTCGGCGGGCTTCTTCGTGAGGGGGCGGTCCGGGTAGATGTTGATCCAGACCTTGCCGCCACGCTTGATGTGCCGGGTCATCGCGATACGAGCGGCCTCGATCTGCCGGTTCGTGACGTAGGCGGGCTCGAGAGCCTGGATGCCGTACTCGCCGAACGAGATCGCGGTGCCACCGGTCGCGGCGCCGGAGCGCCCCGGGTGGTGCTGCTTGCGGTGCTTCAGCCTGCGCGGGATCAGCATGGCTCAGGCCTCCGTTCCGGTCTCAGGGGTCGCCTCAGGGTTCACCTCGACCGGAGCCTCGGCGGCCGGGGCCGCCTCGCGCTCACGACGAGCGCCACCACGCGGGCCACGGTCGCCGCCGCGGTCACCGCGCTCGCCGCGCGGGCCACCGCGGGACGGACGCGGAGCCTGGCTCGCCTGCTCGCGGGCGTACTCCTTCTCGGTCATGTCGCCCTTGTAGACCCACACCTTGACGCCGATGCGCCCGAAGGTGGTGCGAGCCTCGAAGAACCCGTAGTCGATGTTCGCGCGGAGCGTGTGCAGCGGCACACGACCCTCGCGGTAGAACTCCGTACGGCTCATCTCCGCGCCGCCGAGGCGGCCGGAGACCTGCACGCGGATGCCCTTGGCGCCGGCGCGCTGCGCGGACTGGATGCCCTTGCGCATGGCGCGACGGAAGGACACGCGGCTCGCGAGCTGCTCGGCGATGCCCTGGGCGACCAGCTGAGCCTCGAGCTCGGCGTTCTTGACCTCGAGGATGTTGAGCTGGACCTGCTTGCCCGTGAGCTTCTCGAGCTCGCCGCGGATGCGGTCGGCCTCCGCACCACGACGCCCGATGACGATGCCCGGGCGGGCGGTGTGGATGTCGACGCGGACGCGGTCACGCGTGCGCTCGATCTCGACCTTCGCGATGCCCGCGCGCTCGAGACCCGTGCTCATGAGCTTGCGGATCTGCACGTCCTCGCGGACGTAGTCGCGGTAGCGCTGGCCCGGCTTGGTCGAGTCCGCGAACCACCGCGACCGGTGGTCGGTGGTGATGCCCAGGCGATACCCGAGCGGGTTGACCTTCTGTCCCACTATCGGGCCCGTCCCTTCGTCTCACGCTCAGCGACAACCACGGTGATGTGGCTCGTGCGCTTGAGGATCTGGCTGGCGCGGCCCTGAGCACGCGGCCGGAACCGCTTCAGGGTCGGGCCCTCGTCGACGAAGACCTCCGAGATGTAGAGGTCGGCCTCGTCGACGCGCTCGTTGTTGCGCTTGGCGCCCTCGACCGCGTTCGCGATCGCCGACTGCACCGTCTTCAGGACGGGCTCCGCAGCCGCCTGCGGCGCGAACTTCAGCACCGCGACGGCCTCCCCGGCCTGCTTGCCACGGATGAGGTCGACGACGCGTCGGGCCTTCTGGGGCGTGACGCGGACGAACCGCGCCTTCGCCTTGGCTTCCATCGTGTCTGCTCCTGTCTCTGCCGTCAGGCGTCACCAGCTGACCCGGGGGTCAGCGGCGACGGCCCTTCCGGTCGTCCTTCTCGTGGCCGCGGAACGTCCGCGTGGGGGCGAACTCGCCGAGCTTGTGCCCGACCATCGCCTCCGTCACGAACACCGGGGTGTGCTTGCGGCCGTCGTGCACCGCGAAGGTGTGGCCGAGGAAGTCCGGCGTGATGACCGAACGACGCGACCACGTCTTGATGACGTTCTTCGTGCCGGCCTCGTTCTGGACGTCGACCTTCTTCTGCAGGTGGCCGTCGACGAACGGGCCCTTCTTGAGGCTGCGAGGCATTCTCTCGGGCTCCTATCAGCGCTTCTTGCCGGTGCGCCGACGGCGCACGATGAGCTTGTCGCTCGGCTTGTTCGGACGGCGGGTACGGCCCTCGGCCTGGCCCCACGGGCTGACGGGGTGACGTCCACCGGACGTCTTGCCCTCGCCACCACCGTGCGGGTGGTCGATCGGGTTCATCGCGACACCACGGACGGTCGGGCGCTTGCCCTTCCAGCGCATGCGGCCGGCCTTGCCCCAGTTGATGTTCGACTGCTCGGCGTTGCCGACCTCGCCGATCGTCGCGCGGCAGCGCAGGTCGACGTTGCGGATCTCGCCGGACGGCATGCGCAGCTGCGCGTACGGGCCGTCCTTCGCGACGAGCTGCACCGACGTGCCGGCCGAGCGCGCGATCTTCGCCCCGCCACCGGGCCGGAGCTCGATCGCGTGGATGACCGTACCGGTCGGGATGTTGCGCAGCGGCAGGTTGTTGCCGGGCTTGATGTCGGCACCGGCACCGGCCTCGACCACGTCACCCTGCGACAGCTTGTTCGGCGCGATGATGTAGCGCTTCTCGCCGTCCGCGTAGTGCAGGAGCGCGATGCGCGCCGTGCGGTTGGGGTCGTACTCGATGTGCGCGACCTTGGCCGGCACGCCGTCCTTGTCATGGCGACGGAAGTCGATGACGCGGTAGGCGCGCTTGTGACCGCCACCGTGGTGGCGCGTCGTGACACGACCGGTGTTGTTGCGGCCACCCGACTTGGTCAGCGGGCGGACCAGCGACTTCTCCGGCGTGGAGCGCGTGATCTCGACGAAGTCGGCCACGCTCGAGCCACGGCGGCCCGGCGTCGTCGGCTTGTACTTACGGATTCCCATGAGTCCTCAGTCCTTCTCAGCCGACCGGACCGCCGAAGATGTCGATCGTGCCCTCGCGGAGGGTGACGATCGCACGCTTCGTGTCCTTGCGGCGGCCGATGCCGAAACGGGTCCGGCGGGCCTTGCCCTGACGGTTGGCGGTGTTGACCGAGTCGACCTTGACGCCGAAGACCTGCTCGACGGCGATCTTGATCTCGGTCTTGTTCGCGCGCGGGTCCACGAGGAACGTGTACTTGCCCTCGTCGAGCAGGCTGTAGCTCTTCTCGGAGACGACCGGCGCGATCAGGATGTCGCGGGGGTCCTTGCCGACGTTGGTCACTTGGCCTCCTCCAGACCCTCGGCCTCGGTGGAGGTCGCCGTGGCCTTGGCACCCTTGGCGGGGCCGGCGAGGAACGCGTCGAGCGCGCCCTGCGTGAAGACCACGTCGTCCGACACGAGGACGTCGTACGTGTTGAGCTGGTCGGCCACGAGCAGGTGGACCCGCTCGACGTTCCGCAGCGACTTCCACGTGATCTCGTCGGTGCGCTCGACCACGACGAGCACGTGACGACGGCCCGACAGGTTGTCGAGGACCGCGAGCGCGGCCTTCGTCGACGGCGCGGTACCCGGGGCGAAGCCCGAGACGACGTGCACGCGGCCCGCGCGGGCGCGGTCCGAGAGAGCACCGCGGAGCGCCGCGGCCTTCATCTTCTTGGGCGTGCGCTGCGAGTAGTCACGCGGCTGCGGGCCGTGGACGGTGCCACCACCGGCGAACTGCGGAGCACGCGTCGAACCCTGACGGGCGCGGCCGGTGCCCTTCTGCTTGTACGGCTTCTTGCCGCCACCGCGGACCTCGCCACGCGTCTTCGTGTCGTGCGTGCCCTGGCGGGCCGCAGCGAGCTGCGCGACGACGACCTGGTGGATCAGCGGGATGTTCGTCTGGGCGTCGAAGACCTCGGCGGGCAGGTCGGCCGTACCGGCCTTCTTGCCCTGGGGGTCCAGGACGTCGACGGTCAGCGTGTCGCTCATCGAGGTCACGCACCCTTCACAGCGGTACGCACGACGACGACACCGTTCTTGGGGCCGGGGACGGCACCCTTGACGAGGATGAGACCCCGCTCGGCGTCGACCGCGTGCACGGTCAGGTTCTGGGTGGTCTGACGGGCGACGCCCATCCGACCGGCCATCCGCAGGCCCTTGAAGACGCGCGACGGCGTCGAGGCGCCACCGATCGAGCCCGGCTTGCGGTGGTTGCGGTGGGCACCGTGCGAGGCGCCGACGCCGGAGAAGCCGTGACGCTTCATCACACCGGCGGTGCCCTTGCCCTTGGTCGTGCCGATCACGTCGACGAGCTGACCGGCCTCGAAGGCGGTCGCGTCGAGCTCCTGACCGAGCGTGAACTCGGCAGCGTTCGGCGTGCGGATCTCGGCCACGTGCCGGCGGGGGGTGACCCCGGCCTTCTCGAAGTGGCCCTTGAGCGGCTTGGTGACCTTGCGCGGGTCGATCTGGCCGAAGGCCAGCTGGACAGCCGCGTAGCCGTCAGCCTCAGCGGAGCGGACCTGCGTCACCACGTTCGTGCCGATCTCGACGACCGTGACGGGGACCAGGCGGCCTGCCTCGTCCCAGAGCTGGGTCATGCCGAGCTTGCGGCCGAGCAGCGCCGTGACGGGGCGCGCGTTCTGCTGGGTAGCCATGAGGATCAGTTCCTTCCCAGCGATCAGAGCTTGATCTCGATGTTCACGTCCGCGGGCAGGTCGAGACGCATGAGCGAGTCGACCGCCTTCGGCGTGGGATCGATGATGTCGATGAGCCGCTTGTGCGTTCGCATCTCGAAGTGCTCGCGGCTGTCCTTGTACTTGTGGGGCGACCGGATGACGCAGAAGACGTTCTTCTCCGTCGGCAGCGGCACCGGACCCACGACCGACGCACCAGCGCGGGTCACCGTGTCGACGATCTTGCGCGCCGAGCTGTCGATGACCTCGTGGTCGTAGGACTTGAGCCGGATGCGGATCTTCTGTCCCGCCATGGCGTCGTCTACTTCTCTCTCTCGTACCGGTCCGTCCGACCCCCGCGCTCGGGCGTGTCGCTTTGCGCGACGCACCAGGGCGCTGCATACCGTTCCCGGTACGAGGTCGGTGGTTGTCGTCGAGCCGCCACCACCGGGGTGAACCCGGGGCCACGGCGACTCGCCACGTCTGTCGGCCCAGCATCAGGCGCGCACGAGGGCACACCCGTAGCGGGCAACCTGAACAGTGTGCCAGACGTGGCCGTCGATCTCCAACCCGCTCGACCCTCCCGCGCGCGTGATCTGCGGCTCATCGCGCCCGCCGGCTGATGGTGACGTCACCAGATCGTGACCACCCGGCTGGGCCGGCACCTTGACGACGTCGGGGACGGATGGGAACGTGGCCCCGCCCGCGATGTTGACGTCACCAACGGTCTCCCGATGGTGACGTCACCAGCGTTCCCCCGCGACGCGGGCGCGGCCCACTCAGCGACGAGTGCACGGAAGGCAGTCCATGACACGCAAGCCCATCCCCCGCTCCCGATCGGGCCGCGCGCTCAGCGGTGCGCTGTGCGCGGCGCTCGCCACGAGCGGCCTGGTCGCCGCCGCGGTCGGCGCGGCCTCGCCCGCCACCGCGGCGACGGCCCTGACCATCACCCCCAACCCCGCGTACGCGGGCGAGCCGTTCCAGGGCTGGGGCAACTCGCTCGTCTGGTTCGCGAACGCGACGGGCGACTACCCCGACGCGCTGCGTGAGGAGCTGTTCGACCTCGTGTTCGGGGCCGAGGGCCTGAACATGAACGTCGCGCGCTACAACATCGGCGGCGGGCGTGCCTCCGACGTCGGCAACTACTTCCGCCTCGGCGCGGACGTCGACGGCTACTGGGCCGCCGACACGTCCACCGACGCCGACTCCCCCTACGGCGCGGTGACCACGAACTACGCCGACCGCGAGGCGCTCGCGCAGGTCTGGGACCCCGACGACGAGGCGAGCTACGACTGGAGCCAGGACGCGACGCAGCGCTGGTGGCTCGAGAAGCTCGCCAACGAGCGTGACGACCTGGTGCTCGAGGCGTTCTCCAACTCCCCGCCCTGGTTCATGACCAACTCGGGCTACTCGTCCGGCGGCGCGAGCTCCACCTCCGAGCAGGTCCTCACCGCGTACGACACGCCCGCCAAGTTCACGAAGTACCTCACCACCGTGGTCGAGCACCTCGAGGACACGTACGGCGTCCAGTTCCAGTCGCTCGACCCGTTCAACGAGCCGTGCACGGGCTACTGGTCCACGCCGGCCGGTCGGCTGGCCGACGGCATCACGCCGTTCACGAACGCGATCAAGAAGCCCCAGGAGGGTGCGCAGATCTGCCCCGGCACGGGCGCCGGTCAGCAGCAGAACCTCATCGCGCTGCTGGCCGACGACCTCGCCGCGTCGTCGTCGGACGCGGTCGTCTCGGCGAACGACGAGACGAACCCGCAGAACTTCAACACCGCCTGGGCGCAGTACGGCGCGCAGACGCGTGCGGACGTGGGCCAGATCAACGTGCACACCTACTGGGACGGCGGATCGGCGCAGGCGCGTGACTACGCGCTCACGGCCGGCAAGCCCCTGTGGATGTCCGAGACGGGCGGCGACTTCGT
The DNA here is from genome assembly GCF_000218545.1 of Cellulomonas gilvus ATCC 13127. Taxonomy (NCBI): domain Bacteria; kingdom Bacillati; phylum Actinomycetota; class Actinomycetes; order Micrococcales; family Cellulomonadaceae; genus Cellulomonas; species Cellulomonas gilvus. Next base: position 905,092 of record NC_015671.1, on the reverse strand, counting down.
CGGCTCGGGCTTCGACCCGGTGAGCATCGACGGAGCGCTCGGCCTGGCCCAGAAGATCACGTCCGACCTGCGCACGCTGCAGCCCGACGCGTACGTGCTGTGGCAGGAGGTCGAGGACTTCTACAACATGCAGAAGGGCGAGAAGCTCAACTGGGGCTCGGTCTTCATCGACTTCGACTGCGAGTACGTGGACGCCACGGGCGCGGTGGTCGACGAGTCCGCGGCCGTGGGCTTCAAGTCCCAGCGCCGCGTCGCCGACGCGATCGCCGCGGGCCAGGACGTCACGTCGGTCGAGGACTGCCGGATCGTCACGAACTCCAAGTTCGACGCGATGCGCAACTTCATGCACTACATCACCGCGGGTGACCGCCTGGTCCCGACGGACGACACGGCCTCGACCGCGGCGATCGACGCGGACGGCACGGGCGCGACCGTGGTGCACACCAACGCCACGACCGGTGAGCAGACCGTCACGCTCGACCTGAGCCGGTTCGGCCAGATCGCGGCGGACGCGACCGTCACGCCCGTCGTGACGACGCAGGCCGCCGACGAGCACGACACGTCGACCGCGCTCGTCGAGGGCACGCCCGTGAGCGTGGACCCGGCCACCGGCACCGCGCGGCTCACGGTCCCGGCCCGGTCCGTCACGACGTTCGTCGTCGACGGCGTCTCGGGCGTCGCCGACGAGGCGAACCCGCTCGTCGACGGCGGCGAGTACCAGGTGGTCGGCGTCCAGAGCGGCAAGGCGCTGGCGCGGTCCACCACGGGCACGCTGCAGATCACGACGCTCGCGACGACCTCCGCCGCGCTGCCCGCGCAGACGTGGACCGCGCACGAGACCACGCCGGCGGGCGGCGCGACGGCACGGCGGTCGTTCGTGCTCGAGAACGGCTCCGACGGCTCGTTCCTCGGCGCGACGAGCGCCGGGACCCGCTTCGAGCAGGTCACGCTCGCCGAGGCCGGCGCAGCCGCCACCACCACGTGGTACCTCGTCACCCTCGACGGCTCGACCTGGTCGCTCGTCAACGGTGCCACCGCGTCGTCGCTCGACGTGGGCAGCCAGGCGACCACCGACGGCGCGCCCGTGGGCGTGTACGGCTCGAACGGCGGCGCGAACCAGCGCTGGACCATCCGCTCGACCGCCGCGACCCCGACGACCGAGCCCGTCTCGCTGCGCACGCGCGTCGGGACCCCGGCGACCCTCCCGACGACCGTCGTCCCCACGTACGCGTGGGGTGCGGGCGTGGCCACGCCCGTGACGTGGGACGTGCCCGCCGACGCATGGGACCGCGCGGGGACCGTGACCCTCACGGGCAGCGGCACGGACATCTACGGCAACGCCGTGCACCCCACGGCCGTGGTCGAGGTGGGCGATGTCGCCGCGACGGACCCGGCGTCCGTCACGGTGGTCGCGGGCTCGAGCGTCGCGCTCGTCCAGCGCGCGGCACCCGCCACCGTGCGCGGTCAGGTGGGCACCGCGGGGGCACGCTTCGACCTCCCGGTCACGTGGGACTTCTCGGGCGTCGCCACCGACGCGTTCGCCGAGGTCGGCGTGGTCACGGTGCCCGGCACGGTGACCGCCGCGGTCACCGGGTCGGCCGACGTGGCCGCCACGCTGAACGTCGTCGTGGCGGCGGCCGGCCCCGTGCAGAACGTGGCGCTGACGTCCACCGCGTCGGCGACCTACACCGAGTCGGGCTACCCCGCCTCGCGCACCGTCAACGGCGACCGGACCGACAAGGGCTGGTCCAACTGGCGCAGCGGGACCAAGAACGCGAGCGACACGCTCACCTACACGCTCGCACGTGAGCAGGTGCTCGACGAGGCCCGGCTGTACTTCTACAAGGACGGCGGCTCGCTGACCTGGCCGACCACGATCACCACGCAGTACCGCGACGCCGGCACCGGTCAGTGGACCAGCCTGCCGACACCCGTGACGCTGCCCGAGCAGGCGACGGCACCCGTCGCGACGGTCGACCTGACGGGGATCACCGCGGATGCGGTGCGGTTCGTCCTGACGGCCCGCGCGGCGACGCACCTGATCCTCTCGGAGACCGAGATCGACGGCGTCGTCCCGGCCGCGTCGTCGGTGTCGTCGCTCGCGCGGCTCAGCGTCGACGGCGTCGACGTCCCGGACTTCGCACCCGGCACGACGTCCTACGACGTGGTCGCCCGCGGTACGGCGCCCCGCGTCGTGGGGGTCCCGACGGACTCGTCGGCGACCGTCACCACGCAGCGCACGGGCGACGTCGTCACCGTCACGGTCACGGCCGCGGACGGCACGACGACGACCTACACCGTCACGCTCGACCCGGCGGTCGGGCTGACGGGCGTGCACGTCGCGGGCAGCCCGGTCGCGGGGCGCGAGCTCACGGCCGAGGCGACCGCCGACCCGGCGGACGCCGCGCTCACGTACCAGTGGGCGGTCGACGGCGTCGACGTCCCGGGCGCGACGCAGGCCACCTGGACGCCCGGGCTGGAGCACGTGGGCGCAGCCGTCACGGTGACCGTCACCGGGACGGCGGCCGGGTTCGACCCGACGTCGAGCACGTCACCCGCCGTCGTGGTCGTGGACGGGCGCGCCGCCAGCGCGGTCGCCCTGAGCGCCGCGTCGACCAGCGTGGTCGAGGGCACGGACGTGCGGCTCACCGCCACGGTCACCTCCGCGGCGCAGCAGGCGGTCGCGGGCGGCACGGTCGAGCTGCGGGACGGCGCGACCGTGGTCGGCTCGACGACCGTCGCAGCGGACGGCGTGGCGGTCTTCACGGTCGCGGCGCCCGCGCTCGGGACGCACGCGTACGCCGCGACGTTCACGCCCGCCACCGCGTCGCAGACCGACGTGGCGCCCTCGTCGTCGGCCACCGTGGCCGTGACGGTCACGGTGAAGGTCGTCGACTCCACGACGAGCGTGAAGGTCACGCCGAGCAGCCTGACGACCACCTCCACGCCGGTGGCGACGGTCCAGGTCCGCGCGGCCGGGGCGCCGGCGGCCGGCACGGTCACCGTGACCGTCAAGCGCGGCACGAAGGTGGTCCGCACGCTCACCGCGCGGCTCACCGACGGCAGCGTGAAGGTCACGCTGCCGAAGCTCACGACGCCCGGCACGCACACCGTGACGGCGCGCTACGCGGGCACGACCGGGGTGCGGACGTCCTCGGCGACCGCCACGGTGACCGTGCGACGCACCACGGTCACGACCGCACGCGTCGGCTCGGTCCGCACCACCGCGCAGGCGCGGGTCGCCGTGACCGTGACGGGCAAGCCCGCCGCGACCATCAGCGGCAAGGTGACCGTCCGCGTCCTGCGCGCGGGCAAGGTCGTGGCGGTCCGCACCGCCACGCTGACCCGGTCGGCTGCGACCGTCACGCTCCCCCGGCTGGCCGCGGGGACGTACACGGTCAAGGTCGCCTACGCCGGGAACGCCACCACGGCGCCCTCGGCCGCGAGCCCGCTGAGCCTGAAGGTCGTCCGCTGACGGCCTGACGGCACCGCACCGGAGCCCCCGACGCACTCGCGGCGTCGGGGGCTCCGTCGTGCTGGGCCATGCCGTCCTGCGCGCCGTCCTCCCGGCGTCGGCCGTCCCAGGCTCGGTCGTCCCAGGGGTCAGAGCTCCGTGACGCCGCGATCGGGCCGTGACGCTGGACGCCCCGGCAGCCGGCGGCAGGCTCCCGCGGCGACCGACGGCGCCCCGGGGTCCGCGCACGGCACGAGCGCCCTCGTCCGCGGGTACGACGAAGCGGCGACCACCCCGTGGGGTGACCGCCGCTTCGTCGGACGCGCGTGCTCCGGGTCAGCGCTCCGTGTGCCCGAGGTCGGGGCCCGCGACGAACGACGCCGTACCGGTGCGCGCGCCGTGCAGCTCGAGCACGACGATCTCGTTGTCCACGCGGACCAGCGGCCCCGGGACGTAGACCGTGCGCGTGGGGCCTGCGGCCCAGTACCGGCCCAGCAGCGTGCCGTTGACCCAGACGAGCCCCTTGGACCAGCCGTCGAGCCGCAGGAAGTGGTCGGCACCCGGGACCGAGGTGAACAGGCCCTGGCAGAATGCGGGTCCCGCGACGGGAGCGACGTCCTGCGGCTCGGCCACGTGGAGCATCGTGAGCAGGTCGGGGTCGAGCGTGGCCAGGCGAAGTCCGCCCACCTCCCACCGCTCGAGCGGACGCGTCGCCGTGCGCGCGGCACCGATGAGCCCCTTGGCCTCGCCGATGCGCGGGCCGTAGTTGACGCGCCCCTGGTCCTCGACCACCACGTCGAGCACGCCCGCACGCGGGGGCAGGCTCGTGGTGGTCAGGCCCTCGGTCCGGCTCAGCGTGCCCACGGGCTCGCCGTCGAGCAGGACGACCGCGCGGTCGCGCACCTCGTCGACCGACAGCAGCGCGTCGTCGGACTCGACGTCGGTCCGGTACAGCGTGAAGCCCGACCACTGACCGATCTCGTCGGCCGTCGGCAGGTGCGTGAACGGCTTGGGCTCGACCAGCAGCGGCAGCGCGTCGGCGAGCGCCACGCGACGCTCCAGCGCGACGTCCAGCACGGGTGCGCTCGCACGCGGCGCCGGGTGCTCACCGGGCACGGGTGCGTGGCGTGCGATCACCGCACGGAACGCCTCGTACTTGGCCGTGGGGCTGCCGTCCTCCGCGAGCGGCGCGTCGTAGTCGTACGACGTGGTGATCGGCAGGTAGGTGCCCTTGTCGTTGGCGCCGTTGGTGAAGCCCAGGTTGGTGCCGCCGTGGAACATGTACAGGTTGGCGGACGCGCCCTGCGACAGCAGGAGGTCCAGGTCGGCCGCGGCCTCCGCGGCGTCCGTCGTGTGGTGCTGCTCGCCCCACGAGTCGAACCACCCGTCCCAGTACTCCATGCACATGAGCGGGCCGGTGGGCTGGTGGCGACGGAGCGTCTCGAGGCGCTCGGGGCTCCGGGAGCCGAACGTCGCCGTCTTGTGCAGCTCGGGCAGCCCGCCGCGGCCGAGCATCTCGTCGTTCGCCTGGTCGCACGTGGTGAGCGGCACCTCGATGCCGCGCTCGCGCATCATCGTGACCAGCGCGCGCAGGTAGTCGGCGTCGTCGCCGTACGCGCCGTACTCGTTCTCGACCTGGACCATCAGCACCGGTCCGCCGCGCGTGACCTGGCGCGGTGCGACCACGGCCAGGATCTCGTCGTAGTAGCCGGCGATGGCCTCGAGGTACTGGGGCTCGGCGGTGCGCACGCCCACGCCGGGCGTCGCCATGAGCCAGGCGGGCAGCCCGCCGTTGTCCCACTCGGCACAGATGTAGGGGCCGGGGCGCACGATCGCGTGCAGGCCCTCGGCGGCGACCAGGTCGAGGAAGCGACCCAGGTCGAGGTTGCCGGTGAGGTCGAAGACGCCGCGCTCGGGCGCGTGCGCGTTCCACGCGACGTACGTCTCGATCGTGTTGAGCCCCATGAGGCGCGCCTTGCGGATGCGGTCCGCCCACAGGTCCGGGTGCACCCGGAAGTAGTGCAGGGCGCCGGACAGGATCTGCAGCGGCTCGCCGTCGAGCAGGAAGTCCTGCTCGCCGATCTCGAACGCGGCCATGGGGTGGTGCTCCTCGGTGGTCACGGGGCGGTCGGGGGTCGTGCTCGGCCCGGGCAGGGGGGAACGCTGCCCGGGCCGGGCCGGTGGCGGCGGTCTGCGCCGCCGCCACCGGTCGGGCTCACTCGACCGTGAAGCCCTGCTGCTTGCCGTACTCGACCGACGCCTTCTGCCACGCGGCGAGGCCGTCGACGAGCGTCGTGTCGGAGACGTACGCCTGGCCGACGTTGTCGTTGAAGACGGAATTCGCGTAGACCTGGAACGGCAGGTACTGCCAGCCCTCGACGACGTCCGCAGCGGACTGCGCGAGCACCTCGTTGACCTTCTGGCCACCGAAGTACGGGAACTCCTTGTTCTTGAACTCGTCGGAGTTCAGCTCGGCCGTCGTGGCCGGGAACGCACCGCCGTCGATGCGGGTCTGGACGCCCTCACCGGCGTTCGCGTACTTGACGAACTCGTACGCGAGCTCGGCGTTCTTCGACGCCTTCATCACCGCGAGCGACGAGCCGCCGTTCTCGGCCGTGGCGGAGCCGCCGGCCTCCCACTGCGGCATCTGCGCGACCTGCCACTTGCCCTTGCCGGCCGGGACGCCCGACTCGAGGTTCGCCGGCATCCAGGCGCCGATGGTCAGGGTCGCGATCGACCCGTTGCCCAGGCCCTGGTACCACTCGTCGCTCCACGAGCTGATCGGGGCGAGCAGGTCCTCGTCGATGAGCTTCTGCCACAGCTCGGCGAACTTGGTGCTGCCCGGATCCGTGAAGTCGATCGAGACGGTGGTGCCGTCGACCTTGTACGGCTGGCCGCCGGCCTGCCAGATCATGCTGGTCGCGAAGCCCGCGTCACCCGTGTCGTTCGCGATGTAGGCGTTCGGGTCGGCCTTGTGGATCGCGCGGGCCGCCTCGAGGTACTCGTCCCACGTGGTGGGGACCTCGACGCCGGCCTTCTCGAAGACGTCCTTGTTGTAGAACAGCGCCATCGGGCCCGAGTCCATGGGCAGGCCGTAGATGCCCTCGCCCTGCTTGACCGCGGCCCACGGGCCGGGCGTGAACGTGCCGTCGAGCTCGGTCGCACCGAGCGGACCGAGGTCCGCGAGCGACTCGCCGAGCGCGAACTGCGGCAGCGCGTAGTACTCGATCTGACCGACGTCCGGGACGCCCGAACCCGCGGCGATCGCGTTCTGGAGCGCCGTGTACTGGTCGTTGCCCGTGCCGGCGTTGACCAGCTCGACGTCGACGTCGGGGTTGGCGGTCTCGAAGTCGGCGACGACCTTCTCGAGGGTGGGCTCCCAGGCCCACACCGTCAGGGACCCGGAGAGACCTCCGGCGGCGGGGGTGTCGCCACCCGCGGGGGTGGTGGCGTCGTCCTTGGTGTCGCCGCCGCCGCAGGCGGTCAGGGCGAGCGCCAGGGCCGCGGCGACGGCGGCGGTGCGCGTCACCGTGCGGAACGTGGGGGTCATGACTGTCCTCTCACTTCGTTGTCGTTGAGGTGTCGATGGGGGAACTGCGTGGTGACGTGACCATCGGGCGGGGGATGCCCGACGGGCGCCGGGGGTGGTGCGCTACTCCTTGACCGAACCCGCAGCCAGACCCGACTGCCAGTACCGCTGCAGGAACAGGAAGGCGACGATCAGGGGCAGGATGGTGAGCACCGAACCGGTGATCACCAGGTTGAACACCGCCTCGCCGCCGGCGGTGGCGGCCTGGGCGTTCCACGCGTTGAGTCCCAGCGTCAGCGGGTACCACGTGGGGTCCTTGAGCATGATGAGCGGCAGGAAGTAGTTGTTCCACGTCGCGACCATGGTGAACAGCAGCACCGTGACGATGCCGGGGGCCAGCAGCGGCAGGCAGATGCGGAAGAACGTCCGCACCTCCCCCGCACCGTCCATGCGCGCCGCCTCGAGCAGCTCGGTGGGGATCGCCTCCGCGGCGAACGTCCACATGAGGTACAGCCCGAACGGCGAGATCAGCGACGGGATGATGACGGCCCACGGCGTGTTGGTGAGGCCCATCTTGCTGAACATGAGGAACGTCGGGACCGCGAGCGCCGTGCCGGGCACCGCGACCGCGCCGATGACCACGGCGAAGACCCACCGCTTGCCCGGGAACCGGAACTTCGCGAGCCCGTAGCCGCCGAGCACGGCCAGCGCGGTCGCACCGCCGGCGCCCAGCACCACGTACAGCACGGTGTTGCCGAGCCACCGCACGAAGATGCCGTCGTCGTACGTGAGCGTGGCGCGGATGTTGTCCCACAGCGCGAAGCCGTCGCCGAACCACAGGCCGAACGAGTCGAACAGGTCCGACTGCGACTTGGTCGCGTTGATCAGCAGCCACGCGAGCGGGACCAGGCTGTAGAGCAGGACGATCGCGGTGAGCGCGGTCAGCAGCGGGCTCTTGCGCTGGCGACGCGCCGAGCGCGGCGGCAGCGGCCGCAGCCGTGCCGGTCCGCGGCCCGTGCGGGTGGTGCGCCGCGCGGGGGCGAGGTCGGTGCCGGTCACGTCAGGCCTCCTTGCGCATGCCGCGCAGCTGGACCACGTAGGCGATGACCATGGTGATCAGGCCCATGACGATCGCGACGGTGGCCGAGTAGTTGTACTGCTGACCCGAGAAGGACAGCGAGTAGGCGTACAGGTTCGGGGTGAAGTACGTGGTGATCGCGTTCGGCGCGAGGCTCTGCAGGATGCTCGGCTCGTTGAACAGCTGGAAGCTGCCGATGATCGAGAAGATCGTCGCGATGACGAGCGCGCCGCGGATCGCGGGGAGCTTGATCGCCCGGATGACCCGCCACTGGCCGGCGCCGTCGATCTCGGCGGCCTCGTACAGCGTGCCGGGGATCACGCGCAGCGCCGAGTAGAAGATCAGCATGTTGTAGCCGACGAACTCCCAGGTCACGATGTTGCCGATCGACGCGAGCACCAGGTCGGGCGACAGCGGGTTGGGCAGGTCCACACCCAGCGCCTTGTTGATGTTGCCCACCAGCCCGAACCGCGTGCCGTACATGAAGCCCCACATCAGGGTCGCGACGACCGCGGGGACCGCGTACGGCAGGAAGATCGAGATCCGGAAGAAGTTGCGGCCGTAGAGCCGTCCGCTGTCGAGCGCGAGCGCCACCAGGAGCGCGATGCCGAGCATGATCGGCACCTGCACCGCGAGGAACGTCACGACGTGGCCGAACCCGGACCAGAACTGGGGGTCCTGGAACGCCTGCGTGTAGTTGTCGACGCCGACGAACGCGTTGCCGCCGACGAGCTGCTTGCGGAACAGGCTGAGGTAGATCGAGTACGCGATCGGCGCCAGGAAGACCAGCGCGAAGACGATCATGAACGGGCCGACGAAACCCCAGCCGGTCCAGGAACCGCGCAGGCTTCGCCCCTTGCGTGTGCGGGACGCCGGTGCGACGGCGGTCAGCTGGGCCACGGGTGTGCACTCCTTCGTGTACCGACATGTTTACGTCACCATGCCGTTGCCCCCGAGATAACCACGTGGCCGGGCGGGGTGTCAACGCGGGCCGGGTCACGATATGGTGACGTTGCCACGATCGGAGAGTTTCGGCGACCCGATCAGCGGGTCTCCCCCTTGGTGACGTCGCCATCGCTATGCTGTGGCGATGCCCGACGACGCAGCCGCGGCCGCCCCGACCCGGGGCCGGCGCCGCACCGGCCCCTCCATCGGCGACGTCGCGCGGCTCGCCGGCGTCTCCCCGCAGACAGTCTCCCGCGTCTCGACGAGCGCGCTCAACGTCCGGCCCGAGACGCGTCAGCGCGTGCTCGACGCGATGGAGCAGCTGGGCTACTCGCCGAACAACGCCGCCCGCGCGTTGCGCTACGGCAGCTTCCGCACGATCGGCCTGGTGGCGCACCGGCTGTCCCGCACCGGTGAGGCCCGCACCATGGAGGCCGTGGTCGAGGCCGCGCGGCGCGAGCGGTACACCGTGACGCTCGTCGACGTCGAGACCCCGTCGTCGGCCGACGTCGACGCGGCCGTGCAGCGCCTCACGCACCAGTCCATCGACGGTCTGGTCATCATCCGCGCCGAGACCGCGACGCCCACCACGCTCGCGCTGCCGCCGCGCGTGCCCGTCGTGGTGTCCGACTCACGCTTCGTGGGACACCACCCCGCCGTCGGTGCGGACCAGACGTCGGGCACGATCGCGGCCGTCGACCACCTGCTCGGCCTGGGCCACCGCACCGTGCACCACCTGGCGGGCCCGCTGGACTCCAACCCCGCGCAGATGCGCGCCGCCGCGTGGGCGGACGCGCTGCGCGCCGCGGGGCGGGACGTGCCCCCGCCGCTGCACGGCGACTGGAGCGCCCGCTCGGGCTACGTGAACGGGCTCGCGGTCGCCGCGGACGCCGACGTCACGGCCGTGCTGTGCGCGAACGACGAGATGGCTGCGGGCCTGGTGCGCGCGCTCTACGAGCAGGGGCGCCGCGTCCCCGAGGACGTCTCGGTGGTCGGGTTCGACGACATCCCGCTCGCCGAGTACCTGTGGCCACCCCTGACGTCGGTGCGTCAGGACTTCGCGCAGATCGGCGAGCGCCTGATCGAGCTGCTGCTGCGTCAGGTCGAGGGCGGCGAGTCGCTCGACGACCAGCACGTGCTGGTCCCCACCACGCTCATCGAGCGCAGCAGCACGGCGGCGCCGCGTCGGTCCTGACCGCGGCCCGGCGGCCAGCGGTCAGGGCGTGGCCGGCTCGTCCGGCGAGAACCAGAACGTCGCCCCGTAGCCGCCCGTGCCCGTCCCCTCGTCGCCGGCGGCGCGGCGCTCGACCGAGACGAGCATCGCTGTGCCGCCGCCCACCTCGAACTCGTCACCCACGCCGATCCAGCCCTCGTCGCCGCGCAACCGGCCCTCGGGGTCGCGGCCGACGTACACCGAGCAGCCGTCCGGCGAGACGCCGCCGAGCCCGACGAGCGCGGTGCCCAGGGTCGCCTGCGCGCCACCCGCCGCGCTCGAGGTCGCACCGCCCGGCGGAGGCGTCGCGGTTCGCGTGCAGGCCGCGTGCTGGTCGCGCTCCGGGTCCGGCGGAGGCCCTGCGGTGCCGCCCCCGTCGCCGGTCGGCTCCGAGTCACCCGACCCGCCCGACCCGCACGCCGCGAGCAGGGCGACGAGCGCCACCGCCCCCACGGCGGAGCGCCACCCCGTGGCGGCGCGGCACGCGCGGCCACCCGCAGCCGTCACGAGCCGACCTGCCGTGCGCCGCCCGCGGGCGACCGCCCCGGCTCGGGCTCGAACGAGAACAGGCCGCGGCCCGGTGCGGCCAGGTCGACGTCCCGCACGTGCAGCGCACCCCAGCCGGGCACCGTGAGCGAGCGGCCCACCGCGAGCCACGCCGGTCGCCCCGCACCCGGATGCCCCACACCGACGTGCACGCGCAGCTCGCCGTCCGCGACATCCACACCGCCCACCGCGACGAGCGCACCGTCGATGCGGCGCTGTGTCGCCACCTGCACCGTGAAGTCCTGCGCACTCATGCGGGCACCTCCGAGACCGAGACACGCCCGAAGATGCGCGCGAAGTCCTGCGCGGTGAGCCGGAAGGCCTCGCCGTCGTCGTACGGGTTCCCGACCCCCCACGGGTTGCGGACCCAGACCGACCCGTCGGCCTCGATCCGCTCGACCATGTAGGCGTGCGCACCCGAGACCGTCACGTCGACGTCCACCACCTGCCCGTTACGGCGTACCTGGGCCTGGACCTCGGTCGGGTCGGGCCGACCGCCCGTGTCGGCCGTGACCGAGGCGCCGTCCTGGAGCCGGTCCCGGATGTCGTCCTGCGACCGCGCCCAGCCGTTCCTGCCGCTGTCCGTCGTCGAGTATGCGTCCGCGTCGCGGCCGGTGATCGTCTCCATCGCGTGCTCCGGCAGGCCACCGTTGTCGAGATCGGTGTAGCCGAGGTGGAGCCCGAGCGCCGCCTCGTAGATCGAGACGATCCCCACGCCGTTACCACCCGGACCGTGCTCGACGCCCTCGTCGTACACGGCGTCGACGAGCACCTCGACCGGCTTGCCGTCGTCGTACAGCGTCACGACGTAGCCGCGCCGCGCCGGGTCCCACCGCACGTGCTCACGCAGGAAGTCGTCGCCCGCATCGGTGCGCAGCAGACCCATGAGCGTCGAGAGCACGTAGCACGAGCCGATCGCGTGCTGCTGCACGTCCTCCGGGTCGAACGAACCGCGCGTCAGCACGTCGTCCGGCACCGCACGGTCGCGGTGCACCACGTCGGCCAGCGCGTCCGCTGCCGGCACGCCGGCCCCCATGGCCGCCCGGATGCGGTCGGCCGCGACCCGCGCCGCGACCTGTGCGGCCGCGCCCGCCGCGAGCAGTGCGCCGCGCGCCACCGCGTGCTCCGCGTACGCGAGGAGGTCGAACCGGTCGGCCTCGTAGCGCCGGCGCGCCCTCGCGGCATCCGCCGCCGCGTCCCGTGCGGCATCCTGCGCCTTGTCGAGCACGTCCGCGTAGTCCAGCAGCGCGGCTGCGACGTCCGCGGCGGCCGAGCCGAGCCCGTCCGCACCCGCGAGAGTCGTGGTCAGACGACGCTCGACGGCGTCGGCCGCGTCGCCCTCCCAGCTGAGCGCGGTGCGCTGCGCGCCGACGATGCTCCCGACCTCCGTCATCGCGGTGGTCGTCTCGAGCACCGTCGCCGCCACGGTGCGGACTGCGGTCGGATCGCCCGGCAGCGCGTTCACAGCGGACCGTCCATGAGCTCGAGGATCGTCGCGAGCAGCAGACGCGCGCGCTCGTCGGACGCGCGGTACGCCGCGGCCGTCGCCCGCAGCGCGTCGGACCCGGTCTCGAGCGCATCGACGACGTCCTCGGCGAGTGCCGCCCCGACGTCGGAGGCCGCCTGCATGGCGTCGACCACCGACGCGAAGCCGTACGCGCCGTCATGCCCCGCCCACGTCCGTGGTCGTGCCGTCCGCGCGACCGCGGCCGCACGCTCCAGCTGCACCGCCGCTGCGTCGAGCGTGCTCGGCTCGACCCGTACCGCTGCCCCCACGCTGGCGCCCCCGTCATCCGCTCCGCGCCCGTCCGCACGGGCTCGGGTTCAGGCACAACCGCCGCGAACCGGGCGAAACCTAGCACGGCCGCGCACCGCGTGTGACGCTGCGCGCACACCCCGCGGCGCGCCGCGTGCTCGCCCGTGCGCGTCAGCCGCGGGTGATCGTCAGCTCGCCCAGGCCCGCCGTCAGGAGGATCTCGTAGTGCGCCGCATCGGCCGAGAACCCCTCGGTCGTCAGCTCCTCACCGGCGCCGACCGACTGCTGCGCCTCGCCGTCGATGGTCACCGTCCCGGCGCCCGCAACCACCTTGACCAGCACGGGCACGTCTGCGGGCACCTGGACCGTCATGCCACCGACGCCGGCCTGCTGGTCGATCACCACCGTGCCCTCCGGTGCGGGCAGCGCGAGCTCGACCAGCCGGGCGCCGGCCGTGACCGTCAGCCCTGCGAGCGACGTCGCGCCGAGGTCGGCCGTCAGCAGGTCGGTGTCCGCGCCCAGGTCGAGCGTCCACGTCACGTCCGGCGCGAGACGCACCGTCGACGCGCCGCCGCCGGCCAGCGTCGCGACCGCGGGTTCGCCCGCCACCAGCTCGGCCGCGGCGTCCGCACCGGTCGCGTCGAGCGAGGCGAGGTCGCTCGAGGCCGCATCGGCCGCGACGGTGATCGACGCGGCACCGCCCTCGAGGCGCAGCTGCGCGTCCTGCGCGGTCCCCCGGGCGATCGAGGCCGTGGCGGTCGCGTCGGCCGGGTCGTCCCCACCGTTGCGGACGATCGCGTAGATCGCCCCGACGGCCACGACCACCAGCGCGACCACGATCACGATCGCCAGCACGGGGCCACGGCCCCTGCCCGTGGCATCGGCCCCGGGCTGCGCGACCACCGCGTCGGAGGCCGGTGCGGCAGGCCGTTCGACGGGCTCGACGGCGGTCGCGGCGGCGCGACGCCCGGACGGCGCGGACGTGGGCTCGGGGAGGTCAGCGGACATGCGCAGGACGGTAGCCGTCCCCCGTCCCGCGGGGCCAGGCATCGGACACTCCGGACGTCCGTGCGAATCGTTTTGGCCAGCACGGGCGCGCCCGGCGCACACACGGCGCCGGACATGCGGAAGGGCCCGGGAGCGCATGGCTCCCGGGCCCTTCAGACGATCAGCCCCGAGGGGCGGTGATCACTTGATGATCTTGGTGACGCGGCCCGAGCCGACGGTGCGGCCACCCTCACGGATGGCGAAGCCGAGGCCCTCCTCCATCGCGATGGGCTGGATCAGCGTGACGGAGATCTCGGTGTTGTCGCCAGGCATGACCATCTCGGTGCCCTCGGGCAGCGTGATGACGCCGGTGACGTCGGTCGTCCGGAAGTAGAACTGCGGACGGTAGTTCGTGTAGAAGGGGTTGTGACGCCCACCCTCGTCCTTGGCCAGGATGTACGCCTGGCCCTCGAACTCGGTGTGCGGCGTGATCGAACCCGGCTTCACGACGACCTGGCCGCGCTCGACCTCCTCGCGCTTCGTGCCACGCAGCAGCAGGCCGACGTTCTCGCCCGCCTCGGCGTAGTCGAGCAGCTTGCGGAACATCTCGACGCCGGTGACCGTGGTCTTGAGCGCCTTCTCCTTGATACCGACGATCTCGACCTCCTCGTTCACCTTGAGGCGGCCACGCTCGACACGACCGGTGACGACCGTGCCACGGCCGGTGATCGTGAAGACGTCCTCGATCGGCATGAGGAACGGCTTGTCGATGTCGCGGACCGGGTCCGGGACGTTCTCGTCGACCGCGTCCAGCAGGTCCTCGACGGACTTGACCCAGACCGGGTCGCCCTCGAGCGCCTTCAGGCCGGAGACGCGCACGACCGGCACGTCGTCGCCCGCGAAGCCCTGCGCGGAGAGGAGCTCGCGCACCTCGACCTCGACGAGCTCGAGGATCTCCTCGTCGTCGACCACGTCGGACTTGTTCAGCGCGACCAGCAGGTAGGGCACGCCGACCTGGCGCGCGAGCAGGACGTGCTCACGCGTCTGGGCCATCGGGCCGTCCGTCGCCGCGACCACGAGGATGGCGCCGTCCATCTGCGCCGCACCCGTGATCATGTTCTTGATGTAGTCGGCGTGACCGGGAGCGTCGACGTGCGCGTAGTGGCGCTTCTCCGTCTGGTACTCCACGTGCGCGATGTTGATGGTGATACCGCGCTGCTTCTCCTCAGGCGCCTTGTCGATCTCGTCGAACGGCGTGAAGGGGTTCAGGTCCGGGTACTTGTCGTGCAGCACCTTCGAGATCGCGGCGGTCAGCGTCGTCTTGCCGTGGTCGACGTGACCGATGGTCCCGATGTTGACGTGCGGCTTCGTCCGCTCGAACTTCGCCTTGCCCACTGGGTGTCCTCCTCAGGACTTGGTAGAGACTGCCCGACTGCAGCTACCGGAAGGTACCTGCTGCGCGTGCCGTCCCACGGGTCGGTTTATGTGATGGAACTACAGGGTTCGACCTGTGGGACTTACTCGCCCCGGGTCTTCTTGATGATCTCCTCGGCAACGTTACGAGGAACCTCGGCGTAGCTGTCGAACTGCATCGAGTACACCGCGCGACCCTGGGTCTTCGACCGCAGGTCGCCCACGTACCCGAACATCTCCGAGAGAGGCACCTGGGCGCGGATGACCTTCACGCCCGTCGCGTCCTCCATCGACTGGATCATGCCGCGGCGCGAGTTCAGGTCGCCGATGACATCACCCATGTAGTCCTCGGGGGTGCGGACCTCGACGGCCATGATCGGCTCGAGCAGAGCCGGGTCGGCCTTGCGGACCGCTTCCTTGAGGATCATCGAGCCGGCGATCTTGAACGCCATCTCGGAGGAGTCGACGTCGTGCGACGCACCGTCGAGCAGGATCGCCTTGACGCCCACGAGCGGGAAGCCCGCGAGCACGCCCAGCTGCATCGCGCTCTGGATGCCCGCGTCGACCGACGGGATGTACTCGCGCGGGACGCGGCCACCGGTGACCTGGTTCTCGAACGAGTAGAGCTCGCCCTCGGCCGGGTCCAGCGGCTCGAAGGTCATCTGGACCTTCGCGTACTGGCCCGAGCCACCGGTCTGCTTCTTGTGCGTGTAGTCGATCTTCTCGACCGCACGACGGATCGTCTCGCGGTAGGCCACCTGCGGCTTGCCGACGTTGGCCTCGACCTTGAACTCGCGACGCATGCGGTCCACGAGGATGTCGAGGTGGAGCTCGCCCATGCCGCCGATGACGGTCTGGCCGGTCTCCTCGTCGAGCTTGACCCGGAACGTCGGGTCCTCCTCGGCGAGCTTCTGGATCGCGAGCGACAGCTTCTCCTGGTCGCCCTTGGTCTTCGGCTCGATCGCCACGTCGATGACGGGCTCCGGGAAGGTCATCGACTCGAGGACCACGGGCGCGCTCGGGTCGCACAGGGTGTCACCCGTGGTGACGTCCTTGAGGCCGATGAACGCGTAGATGTGGCCGGCGGACGCCGCCTGGACCGGGTTCTCCTTGTTGGAGTGCATCTGGAAGAGCTTCCCGATGCGCTCCTTCTTGCCCTTGGTCGAGTTGAGCACCTGGGCGCCCTGCTCGACGTGGCCGGAGTAGACGCGGACGTAGGTCAGCTTGCCGAAGAACGGGTGCGCGGCGACCTTGAACGCGAGGGCCGAGAACGGCTCGGTCGCGTCGGGGTGACGCTCGACGACGATCTCGGCGTCCTTGACGTCGTGACCGGCCACGGCCGGGACGTCCAGGGGCGTCGGGAGGTAGTCGATCACGGCGTCGAGCATGGGCTGCACGCCCTTGTTCTTGAACGCCGAGCCGCACAGCACGGGGTACGCCTGCGACGCGACCGTGAGCTTGCGGATGCCGCTCTTGATCTCGGCGACCGTGAGCTCCTCGCCACCGAGGAACTTCTCGAGCAGCGCGTCGTCGGTCTCGGCGACGGCCTCGAGGAGCTCGGCGCGGTACTGCTCCGCCTTCTCCACCAGGTCGGCCGGGATCTCCTCGACCTCGTACTTCTCGCCCAGCGCGGTCTCACCGCGCCAGACGAGCGCACGCTGCTCGACCAGGTCGACGACGCCGATGAAGTCGTTCTCGGAGCCGATCGGGAGCTGGATGACGAGCGGCTTGGCCTTCAGGCGGTCGACGATCGTCTTGACCGTGAAGTAGAAGTCCGCACCGAGCTTGTCCATCTTGTTGACGAAGCAGATGCGCGGGACGTCGTACTTGTCCGCCTGGCGCCACACCGTCTCGGACTGGGGCTCGACACCCTCCTTGCCGTCGAACACGGCGACGGCGCCGTCGAGGACGCGCAGCGAGCGCTCGACCTCGACGGTGAAGTCCACGTGGCCGGGCGTGTCGATGATGTTGATCTGGTTGTTCTTCCAGTAGCAGGTCGTCGCGGCGGACGTGATCGTGATGCCGCGCTCCTGCTCCTGCTCCATCCAGTCCATCGTCGACGCACCGTCGTGCGTCTCACCGATCTTGTAGTTGACCCCGGTGTAGAACAGGATCCGCTCGGTGGTCGTCGTCTTGCCGGCATCGATGTGCGCCATGATGCCGATGTTGCGGACCTTCGTGAGGTCCGTCAGCACGTCAAGTGCCACGTTGGTCTGCCCCTTGTCGGTTGGCTCGGTGGGGTGCGGCCGGCCCGCACGGTGACGTGCCGGCCGCACCGGCTGGAATCACCAGCGGTAGTGCGCGAAGGCCCGGTTGGACTCGGCCATCTTGTGCATGTCCTCACGGCGCTTCACAGCGGCACCCAGGCCGTTGGAGGCGTCGAGGATCTCGTTCATCAGGCGCTCGGTCATGGTCTTCTCACGACGAGCACGCGAGTAGTCGGTCAGCCAGCGCAGGGCCAGCGTCGTGGCGCGCACGGGGCGGACCTCGACCGGGACCTGGTAGGTGGCACCACCGACACGGCGCGAACGGACCTCGAGCGAGGGACGCACGTTGTCGAGCGCACGCTTGAGCACGACGACCGGGTCGGACTGGGTCTTCTCACGGACGCCCTCGAGCGCGCCGTAGACGATCGACTCCGCGACGGTCTTCTTGCCGTCGAGGAGGATCTTGTTGATGAGCTGCGTGACGACGGGCGACCCGTAGACCGGGTCGACGATCAGCGGCCGCTTCGGGGCGGGACCCTTACGAGGCATCGGTTCAGCCCTTCTTCGCGCCGTAGCGGCTACGCGCCTGCTTGCGGTTCTTGACGCCCTGCGTGTCGAGCGCGCCGCGCACGATCTTGTAGCGGACACCCGGGAGGTCCTTCACACGACCGCCGCGCACGAGCACGATCGAGTGCTCCTGCAGGTTGTGGCCGACACCGGGGATGTACGCCGTGACCTCGACACCCGACGACAGGCGCACACGGGCGACCTTGCGCAGGGCGGAGTTCGGCTTCTTGGGGGTCGTGGTGTACACGCGGGTGCACACGCCACGACGCTGCGGGCTGCCCTTGAGGGCAGGCGTCTTCGACTTGTTCGTCTTCGCCTGCCGGCCCTTGCGGACCAGCTGCTGGATCGTAGGCACTACGTCTCCGTCTGGTAGATGAGCTCTGGTCGACCGGGCCCGTCACCCAGGACGGCCGGCACGTGCGCGATTCGCCGCCCGTCGCGCGGCTATCGCCTGGTCTTTCCTCCCGCACCGACCCCCGCGCTCGGGCGTGTCGCCCCGGTCTCCTCCGGCGCCGGACCCGGCAGGAGCCGGGGGCGGTACCGCAGGTGGCGGGGGACGCTCCGTGCGTTCGTCGTGACCCGCCCCGAGGGAGAGGTCCGTGCGAGTGCACGCGCGAGGGCCCGACGGCGCGGGCACGGTGTCCTACGTTACCTTCCCCGCCCGGACACCGTCAAAGGACCAGCACTGTGACGCTGCACGTGCTCGCGCGGTCATGAGTGGAAGGCGGCCTGGGCCGGCCAGCGGCCCTCACGTCGGTGCCGCCGGAGCACGGCGAGCAGCGCCCACTGCGCGGTGACCGGGCGCTCGTGCGTGCCCTCGACGTACCACGCGTCCGGATCTGCGACCGGGACGACGAGCACGCCCTCGTCGGCCTCGGGGGTCGCCCCGAACGCGTAGCGCACCTCGGTGACCGACTCGGTGACCGACTCGGTGACCGACTCGGTGAGCATCCGCGCGAACGCCGTGCCCGCCACGGTCACGGCCACCCGGCGTGGAGACCGGCGGTCACGGCCAGGGAACGCCCGAGGGGGCCCGCCGCGGTGCGGCGGACCCCCTCGGGTCGGGTCAGGAGCACGACGTCAGCGGAAGTCGCCGAAGTCGATGTCCTCGAGCGGGATCGCGTCGCCCGAGCCGAGGCCCAGGGCGGGGAAGTCGATCTCGTCGTAGCCGAACGTCGGGTACAGCTCGGCCTTGGCCTCCTCGGTCGGCTCCACCGCGATGTTGCGGTAGCGGGGCAGGCCCGTGCCGGCGGGGATGAGCTTGCCGAGGATGACGTTCTCCTTGAGGCCCAGCAGCGGGTCGGACCGACCCGACATCGCCGCCTCCGTGAGGACGCGGGTGGTCTCCTGGAAGGAGGCCGCCGACAGCCACGAGTCCGTCGCGAGCGAGGCCTTGGTGATGCCCATGAGCTCCGGACGGCCCGACGCGGGCTGGCCGCCCTCGGCGACCGCCTGCCGGTTCGCGTCCTCGAACCGGCCACGCTCGGCGAGCTCGCCGGGCAGCAGGTCGGTCGAGCCGGAGTCGAGCACCGTCACGCGCCGCAGCATCTGCCGCACGATGACCTCGATGTGCTTGTCGTGGATGTCCACGCCCTGCGAGCGGTAGACCTCCTGGACCTCGTCCACCAGGTGCTCGTGCGTCTTGCGCGGGCCCAGGATGCGCAGGACCTTCTTCGGGTCCACGGCACCCTGCACCAGCTGCGTGCCGACGGCGACCTGGTCGCCGTCGTTCACCAGCAGACGCGAGCGCTTCGTGATCGGGTAGGCGATCTCCTCGGAGCCGTCGTCGGGCGTGAGCACGATGCGGCGCGAGCGGTCACCCTCCTCGATCGCGATCCGGCCCGAGAACTCCGCGATGGGCGCCTCACCCTTGGGGGTGCGGGCCTCGAAGAGCTCCTGGACACGCGGCAGACCCTGCGTGATGTCGTCGGCCGAGGCCACACCACCGGTGTGGAAGGTACGCATCGTCAGCTGCGTACCCGGCTCACCGATCGACTGGGCCGCGATGATGCCCACGGCCTCGCCGATGTCGACGAGCTTGCCCGTGGCCAGCGAACGGCCGTAGCACTTCGCGCACGTGCCGACGCGCGACTCGCACGTGAGCACCGAGCGCACCTTGAGCGTGTCGACGCCCGACTCGAGCAGACGGTCCAGCAGCACGTCGCCGACGTCGTCACCCGCGTGGCCGATGACCTCGCCGTCCACCTCGATGTCGGTGGCAAGCGTGCGCGAGTACACGCTCGTCTCCACCTTGTCGTGGCGGCGCAGGCCGTCGGTCCCCGCCACACCGATCGGCATGGTCAGGCCGCGCTCGGTCCCGCAGTCCTCCTCGCGGACGATGACGTCCTGCGAGACGTCCACCAGACGACGCGTGAGGTAGCCCGAGTCGGCGGTCCGCAGAGCGGTGTCCGCCAGACCCTTGCGGGCACCGTGCGTGGCGATGAAGTACTCGAGGACGGACAGGCCCTCGCGGTAGTTGGACTTGATCGGGCGCGGGATGATCTCGCCCTTCGGGTTCGCCACGAGGCCGCGCATGCCGGCGATCTGGCGGACCTGCATCCAGTTGCCTCGCGCACCCGAGCCGACCATCCGGAACACCGTGTTGCGGGCAGGGAAGTTCTCCTGCATCGCCTTGGCGACCTTGTCGGTGGCCTGGGTCCAGATCTCGATGAGCTCCTGGCGACGCTCGTCGTCGGTGATGAGGCCCTTCTCGTACTGACCCTGCACCTTGGCGGCACGCGCCTCGTGCTCCTCGAGGATCGCGGCCTTCGCCGACGGGGTCGCGACGTCCGAGATGGCGATGGTGACGCCCGAACGCGTGGCCCAGCGGAAGCCGGCCTCCTTGAGCGCGTCGAGGGACGCCGCGACGGCGACCTTCGGGTAGCGCTCGGCGAGGTCGTTGACGATCACCGAGAGACGCTTCTTGTCGACGACGCCGTTCTCGTACGGGTAGTCGACCGGGAGCAGCTCGTTGAACAGCGCACGGCCCAGCGTGGTCTCGAACAGCAGCGTCTGGCCGGGCTCCCAGCCCTCGGGCGCCACGTCCTCGTCGAGGACCAGGTCGTCGAAGCGGATCTTGACGACCGCGTTGAGGTCCAGGGTGCCCTGGTCGAACGCCATGATCGCCTCGGACACCGAGCTGAACGCCCGGCCCGCGCCCTCGGCGTCGTCCTTGTCCGACGTCAGGTGGAACAGGCCGATGATCATGTCCTGCGAGGGCATGGTCACCGGACGGCCGTCCGACGGCTTGAGGATGTTGTTGCTCGAGAGCATGAGGATGCGGGCCTCGGCCTGCGCCTCGGCGCTCAGGGGCAGGTGCACGGCCATCTGGTCACCGTCGAAGTCCGCGTTGAACGCGGCGCAGACGAGCGGGTGCAGGTGGATGGCCTTGCCCTCGACCAGCTGCGGCTCGAACGCCTGGATGCCCAGACGGTGCAGCGTGGGCGCACGGTTCAGCAGCACCGGGTGCTCGGTGATGACCTCCTCGAGCACGTCCCACACCACGGGGCGGGCGCGCTCGACCATGCGCTTGGCCGACTTGATGTTCTGGGCGTGGTTGAGGTCCACGAGCCGCTTCATGACGAACGGCTTGAACAGCTCGAGCGCCATCTGCTTGGGCAGGCCGCACTGGTGCAGCTTGAGCTGCGGGCCGACGACGATGACCGAACGGCCCGAGTAGTCGACGCGCTTGCCGAGCAGGTTCTGGCGGAACCGGCCCTGCTTGCCCTTGAGCATGTCGGAGATCGACTTCAGCGGACGGTTGCCGGGGCCCGTGACCGGGCGACCGCGACGGCCGTTGTCGAACAGCGAGTCCACGGCCTCCTGGAGCATCCGCTTCTCGTTGTTGACGATGATCTCCGGCGCGCCCAGGTCGAGGAGCCGCTTGAGGCGGTTGTTCCGGTTGATGACGCGGCGGTACAGGTCGTTCAGGTCCGACGTGGCGAAGCGGCCACCGTCCAGCTGGACCATCGGGCGCAGGTCCGGCGGGATGACCGGGACCGCGTCGAGCACCATGCCCGTGGGCGAGTTGCTCGTCGTGAGGAACGCGTTGACGACCTTGAGACGCTTGAGGGCACGCGTCTTGCGCTGGCCCTTGCCCGTCTTGATGATCTCGCGCAGGTTGTCGGACTCCGCCTCCAGGTCGAACGCCTCGAGACGCTTCTGGATCGCCGCGGCGCCCATCGAGCCCTCGAAGTAGTTGCCGTAGCGGTCCTGCAGCTGGCGGTAGAGCATCTCGTCGCCCTCGAGGTCCGCGACCTTGAGGTTCTTGAACCGGTCCCAGACCTGCTCGAGGCGCTCGATCTCGGCGTCCGCACGCTTGCGGATCTGCGCCATCTCACGCTCGGCCGAGTCGCGGACCTTGCGGCGCGCATCGGCCTTGGCACCCTCGGCCTCGAGCTCGGCCAGGTCGGCCTCGAGCTTGGCGGCCCGGTTGTTGATGTCGTTGTCGCGGCGGTCCGCGATCTCCTTGCGCTCCAGGTCGATCTCGTTCTGGAGGTTCGGCAGGTCCTCGTGGCGACCGTCCTCGTCGACCCACGTGATCATGTAGGCCGCGAAGTAGATGACCTTCTCGAGGTCCTTGGGCGCCAGGTCGAGCAGGTAGCCCAGACGCGACGGCACACCCTTGAAGAACCAGATGTGCGTGACGGGGGCGGCCAGCTCGATGTGGCCCATGCGCTCACGGCGCACCTTGGAGCGCGTCACCTCGACGCCGCAGCGCTCGCAGATGATGCCCTTGAAGCGCACGCGCTTGTACTTGCCGCAGTTGCACTCCCAGTCCCGGGTGGGGCCGAAGATCTTCTCGCAGAACAGGCCATCCTTCTCCGGCTTCAGGGTCCGGTAGTTGATGGTCTCGGGCTTCTTGACCTCGCCGTGCGACCAGGCACGGATGTCGTCGGCCGTGGCCAGGCCGATGCGCAGCTCGTCGAAGACGTTGACGTCGAGCAAGGGGGGTCCTACTTCCTTCGCTTGCCGGGCCCGGTCAGGGCCGGCGGACGGAATGGTGCAAGGGAGGGTGCGGGTGGCTCGTCGCGCTCGCGCCGGCGGGCGCGACGAGCCGCTCGACGTCAGATCTCTTCGACGCTGCTCGCGTTCGGGCGGCGCGACAGGTCGATGCCGAGCTCCTCCGCTGCGCGGTAGACCTCGTCGTCGTTCTCCTTCATGTCGATCGAGACGCCGTCGGACGACAGCACCTCGACGTTCAGGCAGAGCGACTGCATCTCCTTGAGCAGAACCTTGAACGACTCCGGGATGCCCGAGTCGGGGATGTTCTCGCCCTTGACGATCGCCTCGTAGACCTTGACGCGACCAGGCACGTCGTCGGACTTGATGGTGAGGAGCTCCTGCAGCGTGTAGGCGGCGCCATAGGCCTCGAGGGCCCACACCTCCATCTCGCCGAACCGCTGACCACCGAACTGCGCCTTACCACCCAGCGGCTGCTGCGTGATCATCGAGTACGGGCCGGTCGAGCGCGCGTGGATCTTGTCGTCGACCAGGTGGTGCAGCTTGAGGATGTACATGTAGCCGACCGAGACCGGGTCCGGGAACGGCTCGCCGGAGCGGCCGTCGAACAGCCGCGCCTTGCCGTCGGGGCCCACGGTGCGCACGCCGTCACGGTTCGGCAGCGTGGTGCCGAGCAGACCCGCGAGGGTCTCCTCCGGCACGCCGTCGAACACGGGCGTCGCGACCGGGTTGCCGGCGGGCGACGAGGCTGCGACGTCCGGGACGCCGTCGCGCCAGGACACGTCACCCTCGGCGAGCTGGATGTCCCAGCCCTGCTTGGCGACCCAGCCCAGGTGCGTCTCGAGGACCTGGCCGACGTTCATGCGGCCGGGCACGCCGAGCGGGTTGAGGACGACGTCGACCGCGGTGCCGTCGGCGAGGAACGGCATGTCCTCGACCGGCAGGATCTTGGAGATGACGCCCTTGTTGCCGTGGCGGCCGGCGAGCTTGTCGCCGTCCGTGATCTTGCGCCGCTGCGCGATGTAGACGCGCACCAGCTCGTTGACGCCCGCGGGCAGCTCGTCGCCGTCGTCGCGGCTGAACGTGCGCACCTCGATGACCGTGCCGGACTCGCCGTGCGGGACCTTGAGCGACGTGTCGCGCACCTCGCGCGCCTTCTCGCCGAAGATCGCCCGGAGCAGACGCTCCTCCGGGGTCAGCTCGGTCTCGCCCTTGGGCGTGACCTTGCCGACGAGCACGTCACCGGCGCCGACCTCGGCACCGATGCGGATGATGCCGCGCTCGTCGAGGTCCGCGAGGACCTCCTCGGAGACGTTCGGGATGTCCCGCGTGATCTCCTCGGGGCCGAGCTTGGTGTCACGCGCGTCGACCTCGTGCTCCTCGATGTGGATCGAGGACAGCACGTCGTCCTGCACGAGGCGCTGCGACAGGATGATCGCGTCCTCGTAGTTGTGACCCTCCCAGGACATGAACGCCACGAGCAGGTTGCGGCCGAGCGCGAGCTCGCCCTCGTCCGTCGCGGGGCCGTCCGCGAGCACCGAGCCGACCTCGACGCGTGCGCCGTGGTCGACCAGCACGCGCTGGTTGTAGCTCGTGCCCTGGTTGGAGCGGCGGAACTTCGCCACGCGGTACGTGGTCGTCGTCGCGTCGTCGTTGGCGACCGTGATCAGGTCGGCCGAGACCTCGGTGACCACACCCGGCTTCGTCGCGACGATCACGTCACCCGCGTCGATCGCGGCACGGCGCTCCATGCCGGTGCCGACCAGCGGCGCCTCGGACCGCACCAGCGGCACGGCCTGACGCTGCATGTTGGCGCCCATGAGCGCGCGGTTGGCGTCGTCGTGCTCGAGGAACGGGATGAGCGCGGTCGCCACCGACACCATCTGGCGCGGCGAGACGTCCATGTAGTCGACCGTCTCACCGGTCACGTAGTCGATCTCGCCACCCTTGGTGCGGACCAGGACGCGGCTCTCCTCGAACTCGCCGTTCGCCTTGAGCGGCGCGTTGGCCTGCGCGATGACGTGGCGGTCCTCGTCGTCGGCCGTGAGGTAGTGCACCTCGTCGGTGACCTTGCCCTTGACGACCTTCCGGTACGGCGTCTCGACGAAGCCGAACGGGTTGATGCGGCCGAAGGACGCGAGCGAGCCGATCAGACCGATGTTGGGACCCTCGGGGGTCTCGATCGGGCACATGCGGCCGTAGTGCGACGGGTGGACGTCACGGACCTCCATGCCGGCGCGGTCACGGGACAGACCACCCGGGCCCAGCGCGGACAGGCGACGCTTGTGCGTCAGGCCCGCGAGCGGGTTGTTCTGGTCCATGAACTGCGACAGCTGCGACGTGCCGAAGAACTCCTTGATCGACGCCACCACGGGGCGGATGTTGATCAGGGTCTGCGGCGTGATCGCCTCGACGTCCTGCGTCGTCATGCGCTCACGCACGACGCGCTCCATGCGCGACAGGCCCGTGCGGACCTGGTTCTGGATGAGCTCGCCGACCGCGCGGATGCGGCGGTTGCCGAAGTGGTCGATGTCGTCCGTCTCGACGCGGACCTCGATCGCCTCACCGTTGCGCGTGCCGGGCAGCGCGGCCTGGTCGATGTGCAGCGCCGCGAGGTACTTGATGGTCGCGACGACGTCCGACAGCGACAGCACCGAGTCCGTCAGCGGCGCGTCCTGGCCGAGCTTCTTGTTCACCTTGTAGCGGCCGACCTTCGCCAGGTCGTAGCGCTTGGAGTTGAAGTAGAAGTTCTCGATCAGCGCGCGGCCGGCCTCGACCGTCGGCGGCTCGCCCGGGCGGATCTTGCGGTACAGGTCCAGCAGCGCCTCGTCCTGCGTCTGGACGTGGTCCTTCTCGAGCGTGTCGATGACCGCCGGGTACGCGGCGAACTCCTCGCGGATCTCGCCCTCGGTCATGCCGAGCGCCTTGAGCAGCACCGTCGCGTTCTGCTTGCGCTTGCGGTCGACGCGGACGCCGACGTTGTCGCGCTTGTCGATCTCGAACTCGAGCCACGCGCCACGGCTCGGGATGACCTTGGCCGTGAGCACGTCCTTGTCGGACGTCTTGTCGGCCGTGCGCTCGAAGTAGACGCCCGGCGAACGGACCAGCTGCGAGACGACGACGCGCTCGGTGCCGTTGATGATGAACGTGCCACGCTCGGTCATGAGCGGGAAGTCGCCCATGAAGACCGTCTGGCTCTTGATCTCACCGGTGGTGTAGTTGACGAACTCCGCGGTGACGAACAGCGGCGCGGCGAACGTGAAGTCCTTCTCCTTGCACTCCTCGGCCGTGTACTTCGGCGGCTCGAAGCGGTGCTCGCGGAACGACAGCGACATGGTGCCGCCGAAGTCCTCGATCGGCGAGATCTCCTCGAAGATCTCCTCCAGACCGGCGGTCTGCGGGACGTCGTTGCGCCCCGCCTCGAGCGCGGCGGCCACGCGGGCCTGCCAGCGCTCGTTGCCCAGCAGCCAGTCCATGCTCTCGGTCTGCAGACCGAGCAGGTCGGGCACCTCGAGGGGCTCGTAGATCTTGGCGAAGGAGATGCGGCGCGATGCGGTGCGGTTCGCAATCGCGTCAGCGGTCGGTGCAGAAGGGGTGCGCGAGGCAGCCAAGAGGGGTCCTTCCCTGCGGTCGAGAGCAGCGCTGCGCCGCCTGGCAAGGCGCGATCCCCCGCCACGAGGCCGGCAGGCACGACGCGCACGTACGTCGGGCTCCGACTCGGGATATATGAGATCGCGGGCACAGGCCAGCGCAAAGCGCTAGCATACTCGGCCCTCTGACGGAAGTCCACCCTCCCGGGCCGCGGCTGGGCACAGCGGAGTGTGCCGTGCGACACCACGTCGTGCGCACCGACCAGGAGGTCCGTCCTCGTCAGGCCCCTCGGCCCGACGGGCGACATCGTCGTCGCCGCGGTCATGGTGGCACACCGACGGCGCCACCGGTAGTCGTGCGGGCACGGGCGCCGTGCACACGCTGCGCCCCGGCCCGCCGCCCGAGCACGGCACAGGCCCGCCACCCCGGTGAGGGTGACGGGCCCGTGCGTCGAGCCGTCCTCCGCACGCGGACGAGCCGCGGCGGAGGTCAGATCACTTGAGGGTGACGGTCGCGCCGGCGCCCTCGAGCTGCGCCTTGGCCTTCTCGGCGGTCTCCTTGTTGACGCCCTCCAGGACGGCCTTGGGCGCCTCGTCGACGAGGTCCTTGGCCTCCTTGAGGCCGAGCGACGTGAGCGCGCGCACCTCCTTGATGACCTGGATCTTCTTGTCGCCGGCGGCCTCGAGCACGACGTCGAAGGAGTCCTTCTCCTCCTCGGCCGGCGCGTCGCCACCCGCGCCACCCGCGGCGGGGGCGGCGGCGACCGCGACGGGCGCGGCAGCGGTGACCTCGAAGACCTCCTCGAAGGCCTTCACGAACTCGGACAGCTCGATCAGGGTCAGACCCTTGAACTGCTCGATGAGCTCCTCGGTGGTGAGCTTCGCCATGAGAGGCGTTCCTTTCTTCGGTGCTCCACGACGCGACGTGCGACGGAAGCGGGATGTGGGGGTGTGCGCGGTGCGCTGCTCAGGCCGGGGCCCGGGTCAGGCGGCCGCACCTTCCGACTCCTGCTTCTGACGCAGGGCATCGATGACGCGAGCGGCCTGAGCGGTGTTCGCGGTGAAGACGTAGGCAGCCTGGTAGAGCTTGGCCTTCATCGCACCGGCCGCCTTGGCCAGGAGGACCTCACGGGACTCGAGGTCCGCGAGCTTGTTGATCTCCGCGGCGGTCAGGGGCCGGCCGTCGAGGACGCCCCCCTTGATGACCAGTGCGGGGTTCGCCTTGGCGAAGTCACGCAGACCCTTCGCGGCCTCGACCGGGTCGCCGGTGACGAAGGCGATCGCCGACGGGCCCGCAAGCGCGTCGTCGAGGCCCGTCAGGCCGGCTTCCTTGGCCGCGATCGCGGTCAGCGTGTTCTTCACCACGGCGTAGGTTGCGTTGCCGCCGAGCGCGCGACGCAGCGTCGTGAGCTGCTTCACGGTGAGCCCGCGGTACTCGGTCAGCACGGCCGCGTTCGACTCGCGGAACTTGTCCGTGAGCTCCGCGACGGCGGCTGCCTTGTCCGGCCTCGCCATGGCATTCCTTCCGATGGTGGTGCCGGTCCCCATCCCCCGAAACGACGAGAGCCCCGCGCAGGCGCGGGGCTCGACATGCGGCACGGGCGAACCGTGCCGACCTGCTGAACTCTCACCTGCGCTGGCCCCCGCGTGATGCGGGACTTCGGTAGGTCCGACGAGCGGACCGACGACCGGCGGTCTTGGGCGCGTCAACAGTACGGGACGGGACGCGTGCGACCAAATCGGCGCTCAGCCGCCCGCGGGAGGCCGCACGTGGCTCAGACCGGCGCCCCCAGGCACAGCAGCGGCACGTGCACGCCCGCACGCTCCTGCTCCGCCGCGCACGCCGCCGCGACGGCCGCCGCGACGGGCGCACCCGCACGCAGGCGCGCGTGCACGTCCGTCATCACGAGCATCGCCGTCTCGTCCGGCAGGGGCGCGATCGCCGCCACCACGCACGCCACACCCGTGCGCAGCAGCACGCTCGCGAGGCCCAGCGCCTCACCGCCCGCGCGGATGGTGGACCGGCCCACCTCGCACGACGACAGGACGACGAGGTCCGGCACGTCTCCCCCGGCGTCCAGCTCGTGCGCGAACAGCGGCCCGTCCGCCAGGCGGAGCGAGGAGAACAGCGGGTTGTCGGGCTCGTGCCGGCCGTGCGCCGCCAGGTGCACGATCCCGGGGGCCGCGAGCGCGTCGGACACCGCCGCGACGCTCGCGTCCTGCCCGACCAGGGCCCGCGCCCCGGGCCACAGGCTCGCCACGCGCGTGGCCTCGTCGTCCGCGTGCCGCAGCCCCGGGCCCGCCGCCGTCGTGACGGGCGCGCTCGGCAGGCCCGCGCCCGCGTAGCGCATCCAGTGGTAGACCGAGGGCGCGACGAGCGTCGGCAACGCGGTGCGCGACGGCAGCATCGCCCACGGCAGCACGCCGAGCCACCCTCCCGCGACGACCGTGAGCTCGTCCGGCACGCGGACGACGCGCGCCAGCACCGCGTCGAGCCCGTCGAGCGCGACCGACAGCGAACGCTGCGCCACCGCGCGCAGCTCGGCGGGCACCAGAGGGTTGGCGAGGACCTCGAGGTCCGCGTGCGCACGCCGCACCAGCTCCGCGGCCGGTGCGGCGTCGCCCAGCTGGTGCAGCTGCGCGCCGTCCGCGTCCATCTGCACCGCGAGCAGCTCG
Source organism: Cellulomonas gilvus ATCC 13127 (assembly GCF_000218545.1). Classification (NCBI taxonomy): domain Bacteria; kingdom Bacillati; phylum Actinomycetota; class Actinomycetes; order Micrococcales; family Cellulomonadaceae; genus Cellulomonas; species Cellulomonas gilvus. Next base: position 876,169 of record NC_015671.1, on the reverse strand, counting down.
CCGTGGTGCTCGATGACGTCCAGCAGCACCGCACCCGCGCGCCGCTCCAGGACCACGCGCGCCTCGTGCGCACGGCCCTCCCGGTCGTCGCCCGCCTGCCCGGGCTCGTGCCAGGACCGCGCCAGGATCTCGAGCTTGAGCCGCTGCGCATCCGCGATGAGCCGCACCCGCTCCGGGTCCGCCTGCGGCCGGCCCGTGACCGGCCTGCTGCCTTCCACCAGGCGGCGCAGGTCCGTGAGCAGCTCCGCCGTGCGCGGGTCGCCCGGCGGGTTGACCCGCGGCGCACCGCCCATCACCGCGCGCACGCGCTCGACGGACTCGAGCACCGCCTCGGGGTCACCCGTGCCGAGCGCGAGGCGCATGTCCACGTCCGCGAGCGCGCGACCGTGCACCGCGCCCGCGGTGCGCAGGTCGAGCGAGCCGAACCGGCTGCGGTGCAGCACCAGGTCCCGCTGACCCGCCCGGACGTGGTGCGCGGCGCGGTCCTGCTGCCCTGCGGCCACCGCCAGGAGCGCCCGGATGCGCCGGCCGTGCAGGCGCAGCGTGAGCGGCTCGTCGGGATGGACGGGGCCCAGGCCGTCGAGCACGCGCCGCGCATCCGGTCCCTTGCCGCGTGCGAGGTCGGCCTCGATGCGCAGGTAGGAGGCCGAGCGCTGCCACGTGGGGCGGCCCGTCGCCCGGCACAGCTCCTCGACCTCGGCCGCGCGGCGCGCGACGCCCGACCACCCTGCGCTGCGCGCCCGGCCCTCGGGCAGCTGTGCGAACACTGCCGCGTCGGCCTGCAGCGCGAGCAGCGCGGACCGCACCACCCACGCGTCGTCGCCCCGCCGCTGGAACCGGCGCCGGGCGCTCCCGGCCCACTCGCGCGCCGCCACCGGGTCACCCCGCAGGAGCGCGCACTCGGCCCGGCCGAGCTCGCACTCCGCCACCTCGCGGGGCAGCCGCTCGGCTGCGAACAGCGCCGCCGCACGCGCCAGCGTCTCGTCCGCGACGCCGACCAGACCGGCCTCGAGCAGCACCTCGCTCCGGTCCCGCAGCGCGGTCGGCCGCTCGGGACCCGGCAGGCTGCGGGCCGCACCCTCCATGCTCGCGAGCGCCTCCGGCAGCCGTCCGGCACGGAAGTGCACGTAGCCCAGGTTGTGCTCCGCCTTGAACACGAGCAGGTCGAACCCCGCCGCACGTGCGCGCCGCGCGCACTCCTCGTAGTCCGCGCGCGCGGCGACGACGTCCCGGCGCTCGCTGTGCAGCGTGCCGCGGTTGAGCAGCGCACGGCACCCGTCCACGGCATCCGCGACGTCGATCTGCGCGACCGCGGCGTCGAGCGCGGCCAGCGCGTCCTCCTGGCGGCCCGCCCGCAGCGCCAGCAGCCCGCGCACGCCCGCGACCGCCGGCACGACACCGGGCCACGACGCCGCTGCCCCGGCCGCCACGAGCGCGTCCAGCCGCGCGAGCGCGGCCTGCGGCCCGCCCCGCACCTCGAACTCGCACTTCGCGAGCTCCATGAGCGCACGCGCCCTTACCCGCACCACGAACCCGTCGTCGAGCGAGCCGTCGTCGATCCGGTCGAGCTCGGCGAGCGCCGCGACCAGCCGTCGCCGCGCCTGGCCCGGATGACCCTCGGCGTTGTCCGTCTCCGCGCGCGCGACCTCGACCGCGATCCGGTCGAGCACCGGCGGGCGACCTGCGCCGCCCGCCGGTGCGCCGGCCGCGGACGCGCCGCGAGCAGAGTCCACGGCGCGACTAGAGCTCGATCTGCGGCGTCACGACGGGCATGCTCGGCTCCTCCGGCCGGCGCAGCACGAGGCGCGCGGGGCCGCGCCCGATCTCGACGAACGCGAAGCGCCCGTCGGAGTCGGAGCGGGTCGTCGTGACGCTGCCCGTCTGGTGCAGCTCGACCGCGAGCTCACCAGCCGGGGCCGCCCACCCGTCGATGCGGACGCGGTCGTTCTCGTGGTGGACCGAGATCATGACCGTCAGCACGTCGGTCGTGAACGTGATCGTCCCCGCCTCGATGCTGGTCTCGTCGGCCCGGACCGCGAGCGCGGGCTCGCCGACGAGCCGCAGCTCCGCGAGCTCGGCGTGCAGCGCCTCGATCGTGAGCGCCATGCCGATGCGGTCCACGAGCCCGTCCGGCACGGGGTCGGCGGCGTTCACGAGCTCGGCCAGGCGACCGAGCATCTCCACGTCGAGCTCGTCGACCGGGGCGGCCGCGACCAGGGACAGCGTGGCGTCGTCGGGAGTCATGACAGGCTCCAGGTGGGATCGGAGGACAACGAGACCCGCAGCTTCGCCAGGCACCGGCCACGGGTCGGCCCGATGCTCCCGACCGGCATGCCCAGCGCCTGCGACACCACGGTGTAGTCCGGCCGGTCCACGAGCGCGACCAGGCCCAGCAGCCGGCGGCACCGCTCGGGGAGCGAGCGCACGTGCTCCCACAGGACGCGGTCCCGCTCGTCGCGCACCGCCTGCTGCTCGGGCAGCTGGTCGGCCGGCGCGGCGAGCCACAGCGTCGCCGCCTCGTCGCCGTCCGTGCGCGCCTGCTCGTCCCGCGCACGCCGCACCGCACGCCACGCGGCGCGCTTCGCGGTCACGAGCGTCCACTGCAGCGTCGCGCGCGGATCACGGATCGTCTCGATCTCCCGGACGAGGGACAGCCAGACGCTCTGCACCACGTCCTGCGCGGTCTCCACGTCCGCACCCTGGGCGCGCACGGTGTGCCAGAGCAGGGGGGTCATCACCTGCACCAGGGCGGCCATGGGTGCGCTGTCGCCCTCGCGGTACGCGATCACGGCCCGGGCCGCCTGGTCGGCGAGCCCCTCCCCCTGGCCTCGGAGCGCGGTGTCCACCGGCTCCACCAGGTCGTCACTCATCATCTGGCCCCTCACTCGCCTGGCCTCGTCGGGCGGCCGCCTCGTCACACTAGGACGGCCTGGACAAACACGACAAGGTGGTCATGCGATCCCCCGGTCGTGCACGTGCGCAAGGAACGACCTCGACGGTGCCAGATACGCCGCGGTCCCCGTGCGCATCACAAATCACCCGTCGGGGTGAATGTGCGCCGGCCTGCGGCGCGACGTATCAGCACGGCCACCGGCCGCTCCTGACGAGCGGTCCAGCCCCGGACGACGGTTCCCACGCACGAGGAGCACCCACCGATGAGCGATCAGCACCCGACCGGCGCCGACGAGCGCGAGCGCATCCGCCCGACGAAGCGCGGGGTCGAGGACCTCCTGCTGGCGCGGGCCGGCGTGATCGGCGTCGACATCGCCGAGAAGTGGTCGGGCGGCTCGCCCACCGGGCACCAGGCGATCGTCGTGCACGTCGCGCACAAACGGGCCACCGACGAGCTCGCCGACGACGAGCGCATCCCCCCGACGATCGACGGCGTCCTCACCGACGTCGTCGAACGCCGCGTCTCCCCGCTCGCGACGGACCGCTCCGAGGCGCCCGACCTGCACACGTCGCGCGTGCGGCCGCTGGCGGGCGGCATCAGCATCGGCCCGGCGGACGCCGTGACCGTACCCGTGGACGGCGCGGCGTCGCTGCGCAGCGTCAACGGCACGCTCGGCGTCGTCGTGCGCGAGCGGCACACCGGCCGTGCGTTCGCGCTCACGAACTGGCACGTCGCCGCCGGCGACGGCCTCGAGGACCCCGGCAGCAGCTGGATCCAGCCCGCGATCGCCGACGACGGCACGCCCCGCGACCGGTTCGGCGCGCTCGTGCGCGGTGCCCTGACCGACCGGGTGGACGCCGCCGTCGTAGCGCTCGCACCCGGAGCGGCATGGGTGCCCGGGATCGTCGGCATCGGCCCCGTGAGCGGCGCCGCCGAGGCCCGCGAGGGCGCGCGGGTGCGCAAGTCCGGGCGCACGACCGGCGTCACGGTCGGGACCGTGGTGTCCACCGACTACACGACGTCCGTCGACTTCGGGCCCGGCGTCGGGTGGCGCACGTTGCGCGACCAGATCCGGGTCGAGCCCGCGGACGGCGTCGAGCGGTTCTCCGCGGGCGGCGACTCGGGCTCCGTCCTGGTCGACGAGGACGGCGCCGTGGTCGGCCTGCTGTGGGCCGGCGAGGACGACGGCAGCTTCTCCGTGGCGAGCCCCATCGGCGCCGTGCTCGGCATGCTCGGCGTCGCGGTGGCCACCGAGCGGCCCCGACCGGGTGCGCCGACCACCACCCCCTGGGGGTGGGCGGGTGGCCGCAGCGGTACCGCGCCGACCAGGCCTGCGGGCCGCGCTGCTGACCGGGACGCGCAGGGGGCGCCCCGGTCAGCAGCAGCCGGCAGGACCTCGGCGCAGCCGTTCACCGAGCCCTTCACCGAACCGTTCACCGAGCCCTTCACGGAGCCGTTCACGGAGCCGTTCACCGAGGCGCTCGGCGCGAACCCGTTCACCGAACCCTTCACCGAGCCGTTCACGGAGCCGTTCACCGAACCCTTCACGGAGCCGTTCACCGAACCGTTCACGGAGCCGTTCACCGAAGCACTCGGCGCGAACCCGTTCACCGAACCCTTCACCGAGCCGTTCACGGAGCCGTTCACCGAACCGTTCACGGAGCCGTTCACCGAAGCACTCGGCGCGAACCCGTTCACCGAACCCTTCACCGAACCGTTCACGGAGCCCTTCACCGGAGCGTCCGGCGGGGCGTTCAGCGGGGCGTCCGGCGGGGCGTTCAGCGGGCATGCGGGCTCGGCGAGCGCAGCGGGGAGCCGCGCGCTCCGGGGCGCGTACGTCGCGGGCGTGCGCGCAGGCATGGGCATGAGCACACGATCCACCGCGGTGGCCGCAGCACGGGCTGCCTACGCGGCGGCGTACCAGGCGGCCTACCGAGCGGCGTACCTCGCGGCGAGCAGGGACGTCCGGCGTCGCGCCGCGGCGGCGTGGCAGGCCGCGCAGCGACGCGGACGCGGCACCGGCCGCGTCTGACGGACCGCACGACGAAGGCCCGGTCCCCCTCGCGGGGCCGGGCCTTCGTTCGACGCGGGCTCAGGACGAGCCGGGGGCGAGGTGGCTCAGGCCGCCTCGTCCTCCGACGTCAGGTTGCGCGTCTTGTTCTGGTCGAGCGCGATGCCCGGGCCGTTCGTGGTCGAGATGGTCGCCTTGGTGATGTAGCGGCCCTTCGACGCGGACGGCTTGAGACGCAGGATCTCGTCGAGCGCGGCGGCGTAGTTCTCCACCAGCTGGACGTCGGAGAACGACGTCTTGCCGATGATGAAGTGCAGGTTCGCGTGACGGTCGACGCGGAACTCGATCTTGCCGCCCTTGATGTCGGCGACGGCCTTGGCCACGTCCATCGTCACGGTGCCGGTCTTCGGGTTCGGCATCAGACCACGCGGGCCCAGCACCTTGCCGAGTCGACCGACCTTGCCCATGAGGTCAGGGGTCGCGACCGCGGAGTCGAAGTCGGTGTAACCGGCCGCGACCTTCTCGATCAGCTCGTCGCCACCGACCTCGTCGGCGCCGGCCGCGCGGGCCTGCTCGGCACGCTCACCCGTCGCGAAGACGATCACGCGGGCGGTCTTGCCCGTGCCGTGGGGCAGGTTGACCGTGCCACGGACCATCTGGTCGGCCTTGCGGGGGTCCACCCCGAGGCGGAAGGCGATCTCGACGGTCGCGTCGTACTTCGTCGTCGAGGTGGCCTGCGCGAGGCGGACGGCCTCGAGCGGCGCGTAGAGCTTGCCGTCCTCGATCTTCTCGGCGGCGGCGCGGTACGCCTTGCTGTGCTTCGCCATCTGCTTGTTCTCCTTGTCAGCAGTCGTGGTCGTCATGGGCCGCACACGGCCCTGCCACTGGGGTCCCCACCGGGCAGGTCGCCCGGGGGGAGGGTGCCGGTCGTCTCCGACCGGCCGGGGTGACCGTGCGGTCAGCCCTCGACCGTGATGCCCATCGAGCGAGCGGTGCCCGCGATGGTCTTCTCGGCGGCCTCGAGGTCGTTCGCGTTGAGCTCCTCGAGCTTGGTGCTCGCGATCTCACGGACCTGCGCACGGGTCAGGGTGGCGACCTTGACCGTGTGCGGCGTGGACGAGCCCTTGGCGACGCCCGCGGCCTTCTTGATGAGCTCGGCGGCCGGCGGCGTCTTCGTGATGAACGTGAACGAGCGGTCCTCGTACACGGTGATCTCGACGGGGATGACGTTGCCGCGCTGCGACTCGGTCGCCGCGTTGTACGCCTTGCAGAACTCCATGATGTTCACGCCGTGCTGACCGAGCGCGGGGCCGATCGGCGGGGCGGGCGTGGCCGCACCGGCGTTGATCTGGAGCTTGATGAGGCCGGTGACCTTCTTCTTGGGGGGCATGACGCCGTCCCTTTCCTTCTCGTGGGCCTACGCCGTGGGCGATGACCCGGTTGCAGTGGGCGACGCCGACCGGCGCCGCCCGCGATGCCGTGCCGTCAGATCTTGGCGACCTGGCTGAACGACAGCTCGACCGGGGTCTCCCGGCCGAAGATGGAGACGAGCACCTTGAGCTTCTGGTTCTCCGCGTTGATCTCCGAGATCGTGGCGGGCAGCGTGTCGAAGGGGCCGTCGGTGACGGTGACCGACTCGCCGACCGTGAAGTCCACCTGGATCTTCGCGGCGGCCTTGGCCGCGGCGGCCGGCGCGGACGCCGACTTGACCTCGAGCGTCGGGGCGAGCATCGAGAACACCTCGTCGAGCGTCAGCGGCACCGGCTGGTGCGTGTGGCCGACGAAGCCCGTCACGCCGGGCGTGTGCCGCACGGCACCCCACGACTCGTCGGTCAGGTCCATGCGGACCAGGACGTAGCCGGGGATGCGCACGCGCTTGACGACCTTGCGCTGCGCGTTCTTGATCTCGACGACCTCCTCCATGGGGACCTCCACCTGGTAGATGAAGTCCTCCATGTTGAGGCTCTGCGTGCGGTTCTCGAGGTTCGCCTTCACGCGGTTCTCGTAACCCGCGTAGGAGTGGATGACGAACCAGTCGCCCGGCAGGCTGCGCAGCTTCGACTTGAACGCCGCGACGGGGTCCTCGTCGGGGTCGATCTCGTCCGCGTCCTCGGCCGAGGCCTCATCGGCCTCGTCGGACTCCGGTGCCTCGTCGGACGCGACGGGCGCGGCCTCGTCCGCGGCAGGCGCGGCCTCGTCGGTGTCGGCGGGCTCGTCGACGGACGCCTCGACGCCTTCGACCGACTCGAGGGCGTCCTCGAGCTCGAGCTCGGCCGACGTGGGCTCAGACGACTCGTGCGACACGCGATCCTGCTTTCTTCGACGATGGGGCGGCCCGGTACGGGCGAGCGGCGGGCCGACGACGGCCCCGAGGGGTCAGCCCCCGAAGACCCAGAAGGTGACCTTGCCGAGGCCGAGGTCGAGCACGGTGACGAACGCCATGACCACGGCGACGAACACCAGCACGACGCTCGTGTAGGTGACGAGGTCGGACCTGGTCGGCCGCACGACCTTCTTGAGCTCCGCGACGACCTGACGGACGAACAGCGCGATGCGCGCGAACAGCCCGCGGCGCTCACCCGGTCGAGCGGGCGTGCCCGAGGCCTTCGGCGCGGACGTGCGCGGAGCCGAGTCCTCGGCGCCGGACGCCGCGGAGGCTGCTGTTTCGCTCACGTCATGCCTCTGCGTCTCGTCGGTACATGGAAGGCCGGACCAGACGATCCGGGAACACGGAACTGCGCAGGGCAGACAGGACTCGAACCTGCAACCTGCGGTTTTGGAGACCGCTGCGCTACCACTTGCGCCACTGCCCTACGACGATCGGTGCCCGCCAAGGATCCCCCGCCCGCCGCCGTGAGGCGCTGCGGGCACAGGTCATCTTGGCGAACGTCAACCGCCGGTGGACCACTGTACGGGACGTCGCGCCCAGGGTCGAACCCGCCCGTGCCGCCGAGCCGGACGGCGTGGGATCGCGGCACCCGCACGGCGTGACCTCTGCCACTATGGCCCGGTGAGCCAGCAGACGTCGCGCCCCCGTGTCTCCCGCCGCCTCGCCGCCATCGCCGAGTCGGCCACCCTCGCCGTCGACGGGAAGGCGAAGGCCCTCAAGGCGGCCGGCCGGCCCGTCATCGGGTTCGGGGCGGGCGAGCCGGACTTCCCGACCCCGCAGGCGATCGTCGACTCCGCGGTCGCCGCGTGCCTCGACCCCGTCAACCACCGGTACACGCCTGCCGCGGGCCTGCCCGCGCTCCGCGAGGCGATCGCGGCCAAGACGCTGCGCGACTCGGGCTACGCGGTGCGCCCGCAGGACGTGCTGGTGACCAACGGCGGCAAGCAGGCCGTGTTCCAGGCGTTCGCGGCCGTGGTGGACCCGGGTGACGAGGTGCTCCTGCCTGCGCCGTACTGGACGACCTACCCGGAGGCCATCCGGCTGGCCGGTGGCGAGCCGGTCGAGGTGTTCGCGGGCGCCGACCAGGGCTACCTGGTCACGGTCGAGCAGCTCGAGGCCGCGCGCACGCCGCGCACCAAGGCGCTGCTGTTCTGCTCGCCCTCGAACCCGACGGGCGCGGTGTACTCCCCCGAGCAGACCGAGCAGATCGGGCGCTGGGCGCTCGAGCACGGCATCTGGGTCATCACCGACGAGATCTACGAGCACCTCACGTACGACGACGCGGTGTTCACGCCCATCCAGCGCGTGGTGCCCGAGCTGGTCGACACGTCGATCGTGCTCAACGGCGTGGCCAAGACGTACGCCATGACGGGCTGGCGCGTGGGCTGGATGATCGGCCCCGCAGACGTGATCAAGGCCGCGACCAACTTCCAGAGCCACCTCACCTCGAACGTCGCCAACGTCTCGCAGCGCGCCGCGATCACCGCGCTCACGGGCGACCTCACCGCGGTGCACGAGATGCGCGCCGCGTTCGACCGGCGCCGCCGGACCATGGTCGAGATGCTCGCGACGATCGACGGCGTCACGGTCCCCACGCCTCAGGGCGCGTTCTACGCCTACCCGTCGGTCGAGGGTCTGCTGGGCCGCACGTTCCGGGGCGTCACGCCGACCACGTCGGCCGAGCTCGCCGCGCTGATCCTCGACGAGGTCGAGGTCGCGGTGGTCCCGGGCGAGGCGTTCGGGCCGTCGGGGTTCCTGCGGCTGTCCTACGCGCTCGGCGACGACGACCTGGTCGAGGGCGTCACGCGCATCCAGCGGCTGCTCGCCGAGGGCTAGACCCGCCCGCTCCACGCTCCGGCGCACCCGGGGGTCCACCGATCGGTGGACCCCCGGTCCCGTCGTCCGACCCTGCCGCGGCGACGGCCTGGCGAGCAGGCTGGAGGCATGGCACCAGCACCAGCGATCGAGGTCGGCGGGCTCCGCAAGACCTACGGCACCAAGAAGGCGGTCGACGGGCTCGACCTCGTCGTCGAGCGGGGCGAGATCCTCGCGGTCCTCGGGCCCAACGGCGCGGGCAAGACCACGACGGTCGAGATCCTCGAGGGCTTCCGTGAGCGCGACGCGGGCGACGTGCGCGTGCTGGGCGAGGACCCCGCTCACGCGGGCCGCGCCTGGCGGTCGCGGCTCGGAGTCGTGCTGCAGAGCACGGACGACCTCGCCGAGGCGACGGTCGGCGAGCTGGTCCGGCACTTCGCACGGTTCTACCCGGACCCGCGCGACCCCGAGGAGGTCATCGACGCGGTCGGCCTGCGCGAGAAGGTGAACACGCGTACGCGCCAGCTGTCCGGCGGTCAGCGCCGCCGCGTGGACGTCGCGCTCGGCATCGTCGGGCGGCCCGAGCTCGTGTTCCTCGACGAGCCGACCACCGGGTTCGACCCGCAGGCGCGTCGGGACTTCTGGGACCTCATCACCTCGCTGCGGGACGACGGCGCGACGATCCTGCTGACCACGCACTACCTCGAGGAGGCCGAGCACCTGGCCGACCGCGTGGTCGTCGTCAGCTCCGGCACCGTCGTCGCGCAGGGCAGCCCGCAGGACCTCGGCGGACGGACCGCGCGGCAGGCGGTCGTGCGGTGGACGACCGCCGACGGGCCCCGCGAGGTGCGCACCGACACCCCGACGGCTGTCGTGGCCGACCTCGCTGCACAGCTCGGGGAGATCCCCGGGCTGCAGGTGCTGCGCCCGACGCTCGAGGACGTGTACCTCAGCCTGATCACGCCCGCCGCACCCGCGGGCGCCACGCACGAGCAGCCGACGGAGGCAGCACGATGACCGCGACGACCACGGCGGCCCCCACCGGGCAGACCCGCCGGACCGCTCCCCTGCCGGGCGCCCTGCGGCTCGGCGTCGCACGCACGCGGTACGAGGTGCGGACGTTCTTCCGCGAGCGGGACGCCGTGATCTTCATCTTCGCCTACCCCGTGATCATGCTCGCGATCTTCGCCACGGTGTTCGGGCAGGACGGCTCCGACATCGACTTCGGCGGCCTGGCCGTGAGCTTCCCGCAGTACTTCCTGCCGGGCATGGTCGCGACCGGCGTGATGCTCACGAGCTTCCAGAACATCGCGATCTCCATCGCGGTCGAGCGCGACGAGGGAGGGCTCAAGCGCCTGCGTGCCACCCCGATGCCCGCGTCGTCGTACTTCCTCGGCAAGATCGGGCAGGTCCTGGTCAACTGCCTGCTGCAGATGGCGATCCTGCTGGCCGTCGCCGCGCTGGCGTTCGACGTGCCGCTGCCCGACGACGCGGCGGGCTGGGGCACGTTCGCGTGGGTGTTCCTGCTGGGCACGACGACGGGCGCGGTGTGCGGCGTCGCGTTCTCCTCGCTGCCGCGCTCGGGCCGTTCCGCGAGCGCCGTGGTGACACCCATCGTGCTGGTCCTGCAGTTCATCTCCGGGGTGTTCTTCCGGTTCGACGAGCTGCCGTCCTGGATGCAGCAGCTCGCCTCGGTCTTCCCGCTCAAGTGGATGGCGCAGGGCATGCGCTCGGTGTTCCTGCCCGACGAGGCCGCCGTGCTCGAGGTCGACGGCACGTGGCAGCACGGCATGACCGCGGCCGTGCTCGGGGCCTGGCTCGTGGTCGGCCTCGTCGTGGGGGTGCGCACGTTCCGCTGGCGCCGGCGCGACGACGGCTGACGTGGCGACGCTGTCCGGCCTGCCACCGGCGCCCGCGGTGGCAGGCTGGGCTCCCGTGACGGAGATCGCCGGGGGCCGAGGGGAGTTCTGGCGCCGCTCCATGCGCGCGTGGGACATCGCGTTCTGGATCATGGTCGCGATCACCGCGGCCTTCTCGGTGCCGACCGCGCCGTCGGTGGCGCGCGGCTCGGCCGCCCTGGCGGGGTACGTCACGCTCGTCGTGGCCTACCACCTGCTCGGCCGGCGCGGCGCGCGGGCCGACGACACGCGGCTCACCCAGGCGTACCTCGTCGTGCTCGTGGTCGTGACGTCCACCGAGGCGTGGCTGGTCGAGCTGGGCATCGTGCTGCTGTTCGTCTCCTACTCCCAGATCTGGTTCTTCGCGGTCGACCGCGTGCGCGGCGTCATGTGGACCGTGGCGCTGACGCTCGGGATCATCGTGGCGACCGCACTGCGCGTCGAGGCCGATCCCGGCGACCTGCCCGAGATCGCCGGCCAGGCGACGCTCGGCCTCGTGTTCTCGATCGGCCTGGGCCTGTGGGTCACGTACGTCGCGGAGCAGAGCGAGGAACGCGCGTACCTGCTCGACGGCCTGCGCGAGACCCAGGCGGCCCTCGCCGCGAGCCATCATGCCGAGGGTGTGCTCGCCGAGCGCGCGCGGCTCGCGCAGGAGATCCACGACACGCTCGCGCAGGGCTACACGTCGATCGTCATGCTGGCCCAGACCGCGGCCGCCGAGCTCGAGCGGGAGCACACCGGCAGCGCGCGCGAGCGGGTCGAGCAGATCGAGGCGGTCGCCCGCGACAACCTCGCCGAGGCGCGCGCGCTCGTCGCCGCGTTCGCGCCGCCCGCGCTCGAGGACGGCGACCTGCCCGCGGCGCTGCGGCGCCTGGGTGCCCGGTTCGCCGCCGAGACCGGGACCGCGGTGGACGTCGCGGTCGACGACGTCGCCGACGTCCCGCAGGACGTGGCGGTCGCGCTGCTGCGCGCCGCCCAGGAGTCGCTGGCCAACGTGCGGCGGCACGCGGGCGCGACGCACGTCCACCTGCGGTTCGCGCGCGTGGACGACGACGTGGAGCTCGAGGTCACCGACGACGGGCGCGGGCTGCGCGACGACGACCTGGAGGGCAACGGCGTGCGCGGGCTGCGCGATCGCGCACGTGCGGGCGGGGGCGAGCTCGCGCTCGTCGGATCGGTGGGCCGGGGTACGCGTGTGCTCCTGCGCCTGCCGCTGGGAGGGACACGATGACCATCCGCGTGCTGCTGGCCGACGACCATCCCGTGGTCCGGTCGGGGCTGGCCGGCCTGCTGGCCGTCGAGACCGACGTCGAGGTGGTCGGGGAGGCCGCGGACGGCGAGCACGCCGTGACGCTCGCGCGCGCGCTGCGCCCGGACCTGGTGCTCATGGACCTGCGGATGCCGCGGCTGGACGGCGCCGCCGCGACCGCCCGCATCGTGGCCGAGGTGCCCGGCACGCGTGTGCTGGTGCTGACCACGTACGAGACCGATGCGGACATCCTGCGTGCCGTCGAGGCGGGCGCGACCGGGTACCTGCTCAAGGACACGCCACGTGCCGAGCTCGTGGCGGGTGTGCGGGCCGCGGCGCGCGGCGAGGCCGCGCTCTCGCCGTCGGTCGCCCGGCGTCTGGTGCAGCAGGTCCGCGGGGGTCACGACGAGCGCCTCACCGCACGCGAGACTCAGGTGCTCGCCGGGGTGGCGCGCGGGCTCTCGAACGCCGCGATCGGTCAGGAGCTGTTCATCGCGGAGGCGACCGTCAAGACGCATCTGCTGCGCGTCTTCGCCAAGCTCGGCGTCGACGACCGCACGCGCGCCGTGACGGCCGCCATGGAGCGCGGGATCCTGCCGACCGGCTGACCGGCCCCCGGACGTGCCGGGAGCCGGGCCGGTCGGCAGGACCGCGGCCGCTCAGCGGGCCGTCCGACCCGCCGTCGCGTCACTCACCCGTGCCGAACTCCGCCAGGCCCCACGGGTCCTCCTCGAGGACCTTGCCGTCGCCGTCCACCAGACGGCCCTGGCCGTCGAACGTCCAGTCCTGGATCTTCTCGCCGTTCGGGCCGGTCAGCGTGCCGTCGAGCTCGAGCGTGTAGTCGCCGAGCATGGTCGGCTCGAGCTCGTCAAGGCCGTCGTCCGTGCCGAGCCCGTCGTCCGTGCCCAGGCCGTCGTCGGTGCCGAGCCCGTCGTCGGTGCCCAGGCCGTCGTCGGTGCCCAGCCCGTCGTCCAGGCCGAGGCCCTGGTCGAGCCCGTCGAGGTCGGTCGGCAGGCCGCCACCGAGCAGGCTGCCCAGCCCGGTGCCCATGCCGAGGTCGCCGAACGTGTCGGCCACCCACTGCTCGTCGTCGAGCTTGCCCTCGTCCTGCAGCCTGACCACGTTCTTGCCGGTGGTGGCCGAGATGTCCGCGAGCGTGCCCAGCAGCGAGACGCGCCAGCCGCCGCCCTCCTCGACCGCGAGGAGCCCGAGGTCCGTCATGCCGAGCTCGACCGCCCACGGGTAGTCGTCGAGGCAGCGGGTCTCGCCCTCGGCGGTCGCGCACACGCCGTCGAACACCACGGTCTCGCCGTCCGCGGTGACCGAGAGGTCGCTGGGCTGCAGGCGCGCCCGGCCGTCGCCGGCCGCCTCGGAGGAGAGCCCGCCGTCGATCTCGAACGGGGCCTCGGAGCCGCCGAGGTCCGCGGCGTCGACCCACGCCTGCGCGTACACGGTCAGGAAGCGGCGCTCGGCCGTGGGCATCGTGTCGGCGACCTCCGTGAGGTCGCCCGTGGCGATCGCGGGCAGCGCGGCGAGGAAGGCCTCGCCGGCGGCCTCGGGCGAGTCCAGGTCGGCGGCGTCCTGTGTGGGCATGGTGCCGCGCGTGCCACCCGTGGCGACGGTGGCGTACTCGCCGATCGTCATCATCGGGCTGACGTACCACTTGCCGCCCTCCTCGACCGCCATGAGGAAGGGCTGCTGCTCCTCGGAGTCGAGCGTCATCTCCAGCTCGTCGGCGGTCACCTTCCAGGGCAGCTCGTCCTGGAGCGCGTCGACCGCGTCGTCCCGGCTGGACTCGAGCATCTCCGCGGTCTGCTCGCCCCCGGGGCTGACGCTGTAGAGGTCGATCATGGCGTCGAACAGCTTGTCCGCGTCGGCGTCGACCTTGAGCGAGCCACCGGTCACGGAGACCTTCGCGAGGCCCTCGTCGACCTCCTCGACCTCGACCTCGAGGCCCTCGAGGTCGACCTCGACCGCGTCCAGCACGGCCTGCAGCTTCTCCGTCGCCGACTCGTCGGTCTCGCCCAGGTCCGCGACCGACTCGTACGCGTCCCGGAACGCCGCGACCTCGGACGGCGACATCGCGCCGTAGATGGCCACGCCGTCCTTGTCCGCGACACCCTCGATCAGCTGCGTCACGGCGGCCTGGGCCGACGGTGCGCCGTTGATCTTGTCGAAGAACATCGTCCACGCCGCGTACGCACCACCGCCGAGCAGCAGCACCACACCCGCGGCCACGCCGATGATCAGACCGCGACGGCGGCGCGGAGCCGCCGGGGTCCCGTCGCCCACGAGCGTCATCCCGGGCTGCGCGTAGCCGGCGGCAGCCGCGTACGTCCCGTCGGGCGCCGTGCCCGGCTGCGCCTGCTGGGGCTGCCACGGGGCGGGCACGATCGGCTTGGGCTCCCACGCCTCGCCGCCCTCCTGGGCCGTGGGGACCGTCGGCTGCGCCGAGCCGGCGGACTGCGCGACGGGTGCGGGCGCGGCCGGCGGCGCGGCGGGGGCAGCCGGGGCGGCCGGAGCCGCCTGCGCGGCGCGCTGGGCGACCGCCGCGACGACCGCGGGGTCGCCCTGACCGCGGAGCCAGTCCAGCAGAGCGGGGTAGGCCGCCGGGTGCTGCGCGACCTGGACACGCAGGTCCGGCCGCTCGGTGGCGATGCGCGCCAGCTGCGCCGGTGGCGTCGACGGATCCGCGACGAGCGCGGCGAGCGGGTCCTGGTGCATGTAACGGCTCCCCTGAGCAGACGATGGGTTCCCGTGGTACGGGCCGGGTCATCCTACGGACCCGGACACTCCAGGCGCTTCGCCCATCCACATCGGACACGTGCAGTTCACCCGTCCGAGGCGCCGCGGCCTGCTGGCACACTGACCCGCGTGCGCGATCTCACCCAGTTGCCCAAGGCGCACCTGCACCTGCACTTCACCGGGTCGATGCGCGTGAGCACGTTGGCCGAGCTCGCGCAGCGGCACGGCATCCGTCTGCCGGCGGCGCTCCTGGACGCCGACCCGCTCAAGGTCCCGGCCGACGAGCGCGGCTGGTTCCGGTTCCAGCGCCTGTACGACGCGGCACGCGCGTGCGTGCGCGGCGAGGCGGACATGCGCCGCATCATCGCGGAGGCGGTCGCCGACGACGCGGCCGAGGGCTCGGGACGCCTCGAGATCCAGGTGGACCCCACGTCGTACGCGCCGTTCGTCGGCGGCATCACCCCGGCGCTCGAGATCGTCCTGGACGAGGCCCGCGCGGCGAGCGCCCGCGAGGGCGTCGACGTGGGCGTGGTCGTCGCGGCCTCGCGCATGCGGCACGAGCTCGAGGCGCGCACGCTGGCCCGGCTCGCCGCGCGCCACGCGGGTGACGGTCCCGGCGACGTCGTCGGGTTCGGGCTCTCGAACGACGAGCGGCGCGGTGACACGGCCGCGTTCGAGCCCGCGTTCGCGATCGCCCGCCGCGCGGGTCTGGCCGCGGTCCCGCACGGCGGTGAGCTGCTCGGCCCTGGCCACGTGCACGACGTCGTCGAGCACCTGCGACCGGACCGCCTGGGGCACGGCGTGCGCGCCGCGGAGGACCCGGCGCTGCTCGCGCGGCTCGCCGAGGCGGGCACCGCGCTCGAGGTCTGCCCCGCGTCCAACGTGTCGCTGGGCGTGTACGCGCACGCCGGCCAGGTGCCGCTGCGGGCGCTGGTCGACGCGGGAGCGCTCGTGGCGCTCGGGGCCGACGACCCGCTGCTGTTCCGGTCCCGCCTGGTCGAGCAGTACCGCACCGCTCGCGACGAGCACGGGTTCGACGACGCCGCGCTCGCGGACCTGGCCCGCGCGTCGATCCGCGCGAGCCGGGCCCGGGACGACGTGCGGCGCCGCCTGCTCGCGGGCGTCGACGACTGGATCGCCCGCCCGGCCTGACCGCGCGCCTACAGCGTGACGCCGACGAGCACCGGCTCCGGCTCGAGCTCGACGCCGAACGCCGCGTGCACGCCCGTGCGCACCTCGCGCGCGAGCGCGAGCAGGTCCTGCGCCGTCGCCGCGCCCCGGTTGGTCAGGGCCAGCGTGTGCTTGGTGGACAGCGCGGCGGGGCCCGGCAGACCGAAGCCCCGGCCGAAGCCCGCGTGCTCGATCAGCCACGCCGCACTCGTCTTGACGCGGCCGTCCGCGGCGGGGAACCGCGGAGCCCCCTCGGGCAGCGTTGCCGCGGCGGCCGCGTCGAGGATCGGGTTGGTGAAGAACGACCCCGCGCTGCGGGTGTCCGGGTCCGCGGCGTCCAGCACCATGCCCTTGCCCGCGCGCAGCGCGAGCACCGCGGCGCGCACGTCCGGCAGCGGCGCGCGCTCCCCGACCGCGATCCCGAGCGTGCGCGCGAGCTCGGCGTACGCGACGGGTGCCGACAGCGTGCCCTGCCGGAGCTGCAGCGTCACGTCGAGCACGACGTACCGCGGGGTCGGGCCCCAGGGCGCACGGTCGTCGGCCGGGTCGCGCGGGTCCGCCGTGGTCCCCGTGACCGGCTGCATCGAGCGCTTGAGGAGCGACGAGCGATAGCCGAACCGCAGGTCCACCACCGGGAGCGTGCGCACGCGTGAGCGCGCGCGGTCCCACACGCGCACCGTCGCGATGCTCTGCGCGACCTCCTGGCCGTACGCACCGACGTTCTGCACGGGTGTCGCGCCGGTCGAACCCGGGATGCCCGAGAGCGCCTCGATGCCGTACAGGCGGTGGCTCGTGGCCTCCGCCACGACGTCGTCCCACGGCGTGCCCGCGGGGACCGTGTACGTCACGCCCGCGCACGCCGAGTGGTCCGGCACCTCGATCCCCGTCCGCACGTCCCGCACGACGACGCCGTCGAAGCCCTCGTCGGACACCAGCAGGTTCGACCCGCCCCCGACGACGAGCAGCGCCTCGCCCGCCTCGTCCGCCGTGCGGACCGCGTCGATCAGCTCGGCCTCGGTGCTCGTCTCGACGTAGCGGGCCGCGGGCCCGCCGACGCCCAGCGTGGTGAGGTCGGCCAGCCGGCCCGAGGTGCGCACGTCCATGCGGTCCAGGCTACGGGCGGTCGGCGGTGGTCTCGTCGTGCACGGGCCCGGCCGTCTTGAGCGGGGCCGCCGCACCCGAGACCAGGATGCCCAGCGCGACCGGGACCAGGATGGCGAGCAGCGCGTGCCGGTAGCCCACGTGCTCGGCGAGCAGGCCGAGCAGCGGCGGGCCGGCGAGGAACGCCGAGTAGCCGATGGTCGAGACGACGCTCACGCGCGCGGCGGCGCGCAGCGGGTCGTCCGCCGCCGCGCTCATGCCCACGGGGAACCCGAGCGCCGCGCCCGCACCCCACGCGACGATGCCGACCAGCGCGAGCCACATGGTGGGCGCCAGACCGAACACCGCGAGCCCGACGAGCGCGAGCGCCGCGCACAGCCGCAGCACGACGACCCGGCCGTACCGGTCCAGCAGCGTCGTCCCGAACCAGCGCATGCCGGTCATGGACGCGAGGAACAGACCCAGCGCCATGGCGCCGACCGCGTGCGGGGTGTCGAAGCCGTCGACGACCGCCAGGCTCACCCAGTCGTTCGCGGCACCCTCGGTCAGCGCCGCGGCGAGCACCGCCAGCCCGATGAGCAGCGTGCGGGGCTCGAGCCACGCGGCGATCGCGCGCCGTGCGCCGCCGCCGCGCGGCACCGCGTCCTCGTCGTGCGTGGACGGCACGGCCGCATGCGTGTCCGGGAGGAACGAGCGCACCGCGACGGCGACCGCGACGATCGACAGGCCGAGCGCCACGGGCAGGTGGATGCCGACCGGCAGGTGCAGCCAGGCCGCGAGCGCCGCGACGCCTGCCGCCGCGACCGTCCCCAGCGAGAATCCGGCGTGGTAGCGCGGCATCACCGTCCTGCCGAGCCGCTGCTCGACCACGGCACCCTCGACGTTCATGGCGGCGTCCCACACCGCGGTGCCGACGCCGTACACGACCAGACCCGCACCGGTGACGACGACGTGGCCCACCGTGACGCCGATCGCCGCGAGCGTCAGACCGCCCGCGTTGAGCGCCGCGAACCACAGCACGGTCCGGCGCGCACCGATCCGCTCGATGATGCTGCCGGACAGCGGCAGCGCGACGAGCGAACCGGCCGAGCCGACGAGCAGCAGGATGCCGACGCTCGCGGCCGACAGGTCGAGGCCGTCCCGGACCGCGGGCAGCCGCGACGCCCAGCTGGCGAAGTTGAAGCCGCTGAGGAAGAACACGGCGAACACCGCGAACGACGCTCGCGTGACCACGCCGTGGCGTGGCTGGACGGGGGTGGGGTCGGTCACCTGCGCTCCCTGCAGGACGGTGTCGTCACGGTCGGGCGTGCTCACGGTACGCGGCTCTCGGGTGCGGCCGACGCCCCGACGAGGTCGCGGCCGGTCGTGGCCGCGACCGGGCCGGCCGCGGGGGCGGGCTCGTCGTCGTGGACCGGGCCGGTGGGCTCGTCGGTCAGCGTGCGCGGCGCGACCTGGGCCGCCAGCAGCACGCTGACCACCATGGCGACCGCGATGAGCACGAGCGCGTGCCGTGCGCCCATGGACTGCGCGGCGATGCCCAGCAGCGGCGGTGCCGCGATCGACGCGACCGACGCGAACGCCGAGACGACGGCGACGCGGCCCGCGGCCCGCACCGGCTCGTCCGACGCCGCAGCGACCCCGATCGGCACGGCCAGCGCCGCACCGAAGCCCCAGGCGACCACGCCGACCGACGCCGTCGTCAGGTCGGGCGCGAACCCGAACAGCAGCAGGCCCAGGACCGAGACCACGCCCGAGACGCGCAGCACCGCGACGCGGCCGAACCGGTCGATCAGGCGCGTGCCCGCGAGCCGGACCACCGTCATGGCGGCGACGAACACCGCGAGCACGACACCACCGACCGCCTCGGAGCGGTCGAACCCGTCGACCACGGCGAGCGCGAGCCAGTCGTTGGCCGAACCCTCGGAGAGCGCGGCGGCCATGATGACGACGCCGATCAGCAACGTCCGCGGCTCACGCCACGCGTCGAGCGACGAGCCGAGCCGTCGCGCGCGGGCGGTGCGCGTGGCAGTGGGCGTCGGGGTGGGGGCCGCGGCGACGACGCGCGGGAGGTCGGACGGGCCGGGCGGGAGCACGACGCCGCGCAGCGAGGCGAGCCGCCACACCACCGCCACCGCGGCCACGGCGCTGAACTGCACCGCGATCGGCAGACCGTGGCGCGAGGCCAGCGCGCCGAGCGCGGAGCCCGCGACCGCACCGATCGAGAACGCCGCGTGGAACTGCGGGATCACGGTGCGGCCCAGGGCGCGCTCGATGCGCGCGGACTCGACGTTGATCGGGACGTTGCCCAGCGCGATCGAGACGCCGTTGACGAACACGCCCACGGACAGGACCAGCACCGAGCCGACCGCCGGGCCCACGCCCATGAGCACGTAGCCGACGGCCAGCAGCGCCGTGGACGCGAGCAGCGCCCACCGGCTGCCCCACCGCTGCACGACCACGCCCGCGACCGTCACGGTCATGAGCGCACCGACCGACCCGATGAGCAGGATCCCGCCGAGCGCGCTCGTGGACAGGTCGAGCGCGTCCCGCACGGTGGGCAGACGGGCGAGCCAGCTCGAGAACACGATGCCGGCGAGCGCGAACAGGCCGAGCAGGAGCAGGCGCGCCCGCACGACGGCGACGGGCGGCGTGGGCCGGGCGGTGCGGCCGGGGTGGTCGCGGTGGTTCACGGGCAGGGCTCCGAACGGGACGAGAGGGCCGGGAGGGCGGGGCGGGCGGGCCGATCGGCGAGGTCGAATCGATTCGATCCCGATGCAGGACGTACGGTCGAATCGATTCGGGGACCGCCCGACATTCTGCGGGTACGCTGGCCACCGCGTCAACCGCCCGGCAACGACCGCCGGGAAACTCACCCGATGCTCCCGACCCGGAGGTGTCCGCTGTCGCAGCGCACGACGCTCGCCGACGTCGCCGCGGCCGCCGGCGTCTCGGTCTCCACAGCGTCCCTCGCCTTCTCGGGCGCCGGCCCCATCGCCGCAGCGACGCGTGAGCGTGTCCTGGCCGCCGCCGCCGAGCTCGACTACTCGGGTCCCAACCCGCTCGGCCGGCAGCTGCGCAGCGGCCGTTCGGGCATCGTCGGCGTCGTCGTGGGCGACGCGCTGCGCCGGTCGTTCCGCGACCCGGTGTCCGTGCAGATGCTCGACGGGCTCGTGGGCACGCTCGGCGAGATGAACCTCGGCGTGCTCCTGATCCCCGGCCCGACCGACCCGAGCGAGCCGCCCGTCGACCCGCTCGTCCTGTCCGCCGCGATGGACGTCGCGGTGCTCCTGTGGGCCAGCGGCAGCGCCGACCCGGTGCTCGCGGCCCTGCGCCGGCGGGGCGTCCCGACCGTGGTGGTCGAGGGGATCCCCGAGCCGGACGTGGCGACGGTCGGCATCGAGGACCGCCAGGGCATCGCGCAGGTCGCCCAGCACCTGGTGGACCTCGGGCACCGGCGCATCGCGTGCGTCGCGCTCCCGTTCGACCGCACGCGCGGTGAGGGTGTCGTCGACGCGGAGCGCCTGGCGCAGGTGCAGTGGCAGATCACGCGGCGGCGGCTGGACGGCATGTACGACGCGGGTGTGCAGCCCGTGGCGGTCTACGAGACGCCCGCGTCGCTCGTCGAGCACGGTGCGGCCGCGGGCCGCGCGCTGCTGTCCGGCGCGGACCGCCCCACGGCGGTGCTCTGCCAGTCGGACCTGCTGGCGTCGGGTGTGGTGCTCGCGGCCCGCGAGCTCGGCCTGGCCGTGCCGGGGGACGTCTCGGTCGCGGGCTTCGACGGCCTGGACCTGCCGTGGCTCGCACCGGACGTGCTGACCACGGTCGCGCAGCCGCTGGCCGAGAAGGGTGCCGAGGTGGGCCGGTCCGTGGCGCGCCTGCTCGAGGGCACCTATCCCCCGCCCGTGGTCATGCCCGTGGAGCTACGGGTGGGGACGACGACCGGCCCGGCGCCCGCCTGACCGACGGGTCCGTCCGGGCCCCGGTCAGTGCAGGCGGACGACCGCCTGCGCCTTGCCGAGCACGCGCTGCCCCTCGACCGTCACCGTCAGGTCCACACGCGCGGTGCCCGCAGCCTCGTCGAGCACGCCGATCACCGCGACGACCTCGACCGTCGCGGCGCCGGGATCCGGCACGGGGACGGGACGCGTGAAGCGCACCTGGTAGTCCGTGACGAGGCCGGGGTCACCCAGCCACTCGACGACGGGGCCGATCGCGGCGCCCATGGTCCACATGCCGTGCGCGATGACGCCGGGCAGGCCCACGGCCACGGCGACGCGGTCGTTCCAGTGGATCGGGTTGAAGTCGCCCGACGCGGCGGCGTAGCGGACGAGCCGGGCACGGTCGACGACGACCTCGGCACGGGCGATCTCCTGGCCGACCTCGAGGTCGGCGAGACGCGGGGCCATCAGGCCTCCTCCGGGCGGACCGCGAGGGTCGAGACGACCGTCGCGACGGCCTCGCCGCCCTCGGCCGCGATCTCCGCGCGCGTGGTGATCATCGCCATTCCCGCACGCTCGACGATCGCGTCGACGTGCAGCACCGTGACCAGCCGGTCACCCGCATGGATCGGGCGGTGGTGCGTGAACCGCTCGTCGGCGTGGACGACGCGGCTGAAGTCGATGCCCGCGGCAGGGTCCTCGAACAGCTGCGCCTCGGCGCGCTGCGCCACGACCACGGCGAACGTGGGGGGCGCGACGACGTCCGCGTGACCCAGCGCCCGGGCTGCCTCGAGGTCGGTGTGCGCGGGGTGCTGGGCGCCGACCGCGGCCGCGAACGACCGCAGGTGCTCGCGTCCGACCTCGAACGCCGCCGTGGGCGGGTACTGCCGCCCCGCGTACCCGGTGTCGACCGGCATCGCCAGGGTCAGCGGGTCTCGCGGTGCAGCGTGTGGCGGTTCTCGCGCGGGCAGAACTTCTTCATCTCGAGACGGTCGGGGTCGTTCCGACGGTTCTTCTTGGTGATGTAGTTCCGCTCCTTGCACTCCGTGCAGGCGAGCGTGATCTTGGGGCGAACGTCCGAGCTCTTGCTGGCCATGGTCTTGCCACCTCTCGCGCCACCACGGCGCTAGCGAATGTGATCAGCGGTGCGCCGGCCGACGCACGCCAGGAAATACAGGCTGTAGCGGGAGCGGGGTTCGAACCCGCGACCTCACGATTATGAGTCGTGCGCTCTCACCAACTGAGCTACCCCGCCTCGGGCGATCTCGGGGTGCGACCGCAGCCGCACCCCGAGACACACCACAGAGCCCCGAAAGGGAATCGAACCCTTGACCTTCTCCTTACCATGGAGACGCTCTGCCGACTGAGCTATCGGGGCAGCGCGGAACAGGCTACACGGCCACCGGGGCGCCTGCGAAATCGGGTCCGCCGACGCCCCGCGCGACCGCGCGCCGCACCCGCCCCGGAGGCTCCGGCCGCGGTGCGCCGCCCCGGTCAGGCCGTGGCGCCCAGCACCATCCCCCCGTCGACGGCGAGCTCGGCGCCCGTCATGTCGGACGCGTCGTCGCTCGCGAGGAACGCGACCACGGCCGCGATCTCGTCGGGCTCGCCCACCCGCGGCAGCGCCTGGTGCGCGAGGTCCGCGTCGGTGACCCCCGCGGCCATCGGCGTGCGGATGGCACCCGGGTGGATCGAGTTGACCCGGATGCCGTGGCGGCCCAGGTCGAGCGCCGCGCACTTGGTCAGACCGCGGACGCCCCACTTCGACGACGCGTACGCACCCAGCCCCTGCATCCCCACCAGCCCCGCGGCGGACGAGATGTTGACGATCGAGCCGCCGCGCTCCCGCATGTCCGGCACGACCGCCCGGATGCCCAGGAACACGCCGGTCAGGTTGACGTCGAGGACGTGCCGGAACGTCGCCGGGTCGGTCTGGTCGACCGGCCCCTGCGCCAGGATGCCCGCGTTGTTGACGAGCACGTCCACGGGTCCGAACCGCTCGTGCGCGACGGACATCGCGTGCTCCCACGACGTCTCGTCGGCCACGTCCAGGTGCACGTAGACGGCCGCGTCGCCCAGCGCGTCCGCGACCTGCCGTCCTTCGTCGTCCAGCACGTCCGCCACGACGACGTGCGCACCCTCCGCGACGAGGCGTCGCGCATCCGCCTCCCCCATGCCGCGCGCCGCGCCGGTGACGATCGCGACCTTGCCCTCGAGCCGACCCGCGCGCCCGCTCGTGCTGGTGGTGGTCATGACGACTCCCCTCCCCCGGCACGCGTGCCGGGCCGTCGGCGCCCGATGCTCCGGCGCCCGGACGTGCGCCGGTCGTGACGCGTCTCACCTCCCGGCCTACGCCCGGCGGAGCCCCGCGACGACGGACCTCGGTCCCGGTGCGCGTCGCGGTGAGGGGGTCCACGTGGGACGACGAAGGGGCGCTCCCCGTGAGGAACGCCCCGTCGACATGCGTGGCGGGTGAGGGATTCGAACCCCCGTAGGCTGTGCCAGCTGATTTACAGTCAGCCCCCTTTGGCCGCTCGGGTAACCCGCCAGGGTGGTGCCGCCGCCGACCCGCGGCCCGGGTCACCAGGACCCCGACCGCCGCTCGCGCAGCGTGCCGTGGAAGGATAGCAACACTCGTGGCCAGTCGAGAAAACGGCGGGCACGGGGTGGACGGCCGGGCGGGCGACCAGCCCGCACGCACCGCGCGCGCACCGGGAGACCCGGGCGGCGCCGGCGCACCGGTGGGCAACGGATCCGAAGGGGTGGCACATGGCGAGCGACTCGTCGTTCGACGTCGTCAGCAAGGTCGACCGGCAGGAGGTCGACAACGCGCTGAACCAGGCGGTCAAGGAGATCGCGCAGCGCTACGACTTCAAGGGCGTGGGCGCATCCATCGCGTGGAGCGGTGAGTCGATCCTCATGGTCGCGAACTCGTCCGACCGCGTGCTCGCGGTCCTCGACGTGTTCCAGTCGAAGCTGATCAAGCGCGGCATCTCGCTCAAGTCGCTCGACACGGGCGACGGCGAGCCCAAGCCCTCGGGCAAGGAGTACCGGCTCGCGGCCAGCATCAAGGAGGGGCTGTCCACGGAGATCGCCAAGCAGCTCGCCAAGATCCTGCGCGACGAGGGCCCCAAGGGCGTCAAGACGCAGATCCAGGGCGACGAGCTGCGCGTGACGAGCAAGAGCCGTGACGACCTGCAGACCGCGATCGCGCTGCTCAAGGGCGCGGACGTCGACGCCGCGCTCCAGTTCGTCAACTACCGCTGACCCGGCACGCACGTGGGGGGCGTCGCCGAGGACCGGCGGCGCCCCCGCGCGCGTCGCGTCAGTAGCGCGTGATGCCGCCGAGCGAGCCCGCCTGCGACTCGAGCCGCGCGATGCGCTCGGCCATCGGCGGGTGCGTCGCGAACAGCCGGGCCATGCCGGCGCCCCGGAACGGGTTGGCGATCATGAGGTGCGAGACGTTCTCGAGCCGCTGGTCCTGGGGCAGCGGACGCGCCGCGGTGCCCTGCTCGAGCTTGCGCAGCGCCGAGGCGAGCGCGAGCGGGTCGCCCGTGAGGCTCGCGCCGTCCTCGTCCGCGTCGAACTCGCGCGTGCGGCTGATCGCGAGCTGGATCATGGTCGCCGCGAGCGGGGCCAGCAGCAGGAGCAGCAGCCCCGCGATCGGGTTGCCGCCGTCGCGGCGGTCCCCGCCGCCGAAGAAGAACGCCATCTGCGCGACCGACGTGATGACGCCCGCGATCGCGGCCGCGACCGACGACGTGAGGATGTCCCGGTTGTAGACGTGCTGCAGCTCGTGCCCGAGCACGCCGCGCAGCTCGCGCTCGTCGAGCAGCGCCAGGATGCCCGACGTGCAGCACACGGCCGCGTTGCGCGGGTTGCGGCCCGTGGCGAACGCGTTGGGCGCCATGGTGGGTGAGACGTACAGGCGCGGCATGGGCTGGCGCGCGCGCGTCGAGAGCTCGCGCACGATCCGGTACATCGCGGGCTGCTCGGCCTCGGTGACCGGGACCGCCTGCATGGTGCGGATGGCGATCTTGTCCGAGTTCCAGTAGCTCACCGCGGTGCCGATCAGGCCGAGCCCCGCGAACAGCCACAGGTAGCGGCCGCCGCCGATGGCCCAGCCGATGCCCAGCAGGACGGCCCACATCACCCCGAAGAGCGCGGCCGTCTTGACCCCGTTGAAGTGCTGCCTGCTCGTCATCCTCGTCCTGCCTGTACTCGGGCCGGCGCGGCCGCCCTCGAGAAACGGTACGTCCCCCTGCCAACGCGTGTCGGCAGGGGGACGTTCCCGTGGCGCGCGGTGCGCGGCGGCTCAGACGGCGGGCGTCCGCCCCAGTGCGATGTCGGTCATCTGCTCGCGCGGGACCACCTTGATGCGCTCGCGGCCGTGCGGCTCGCCCAGCGAGCGCTCGTACGCGTCGAGCAGCTCCCAGCCGCTCCACTCGATCACGTCCACGCCGCGCGCGGACAGGAAGTCCGTGACCGCCGCGGGGTCGCGGTCGGTCGCGGTGTAGAACGCCTCACCGCCCGCGGCGACGTCCTCGGCCAGGTGGCGGATGGTCTCCGACGCGTCGGACTTGGTGTGGCCGATCAGACCCACCGGCCCGCGCTTGATCCAGCCGGTGCAGTACACGCCCGCGAGCTGGTCGCCGTCGACGTCGACCACGCGGCCCTCGCGGTTGGGGATCACGCCCGCGACGTCGTCGAACGGGATGTCCACCAGCGGCGAGCCGAAGTACCCGACGGCACGGTAGACCGCCTGCACGGGCCAGTCGTGCAGCTGACCGGTGCCCGTGGCGTTGCCGTCGCCGTTGAGCGCGGTGCGCTCGGTGCGCAGCCCGACGACCTTGCCGTCCTCGCCCAGCACCTCGGCCGGCTTGTGCAGGAAGTGCAGGTGGATGCGCCGCGACGCGGTGAGCTCCTCGGGCTCGCGCAGCGTCCAGTCCGTGAGCGTCTTGACGACCTGCTTGGTCTGGTTCGACGAGTGGATAGCGGCCATCGAGCCCTCGTCGAACTCGAAGTCCTCGGGGTAGACGATCACGTCGACGTCCGGCACGTGGCCGAGCTCGCGCAGCTCGAGCGGCGAGAACTTCACCTGGGCGGGGCCGCGGCGCGCGAACACGTGCACGTCCGTGATCGGGTTCGCCTTGAGGATGTCGTACACGTTGCCCGGGACCTCGGTGGGCAGGAGGTCGTCGGCGTGCTTGGCCAGGATGCGCGCGACGTCGAGCGCGACGTTGCCCGCGCCGATGACCGCGACCTGCTGGTGCTGCAGGGGCCACGTGCGCGGCACGTCCGGGTGCCCGTCGTACCAGGACACGAAGTCGGCGGCGCCGTAGGAGCCCTCCAGGTCGATGCCCGGGATCGGCAGCGCGGCGTCGCGGATGGACCCCGTGGAGAAGATCACGGCGTCGTAGAACTGGCGCAGGTCGTCGAGCTTGAGGTCGGTGCCGTAGTCCACGTTCGCGAGCAGGCGGATGTCCCCGCGCTCGAGCACCTTGTGCAGCGCGACGATGATCTGCTTGATGCGCGGGTGGTCGGGCGCGACACCGTACCGCACCAGGCCGAACGGTGCGGGCAGGCGCTCGTACAGGTCGATGCTGACGTCGAGGTCGGTCTTGGACAGGATGTCCGAGGCGTAGATGCCGGCGGGACCGGCGCCGACGACGGCGACGCGCAGGGTCGGGGTGCTCACGGGCGGACCTTCCGGTTCGGGACCAGGCCCCGCCGTTCCTCGGTGGCGCCCGGGGGCGCCCGCCTCGGGGCGTGCTCGCTGGAGCGGGCGCGACGGGTGGGGCGTGCTGGCGGTCAGTTTAGGACCACCTCACGTCCGTGAGACGCCCCGAGGCCAGCATGCGGACACCCGCGGACCGCGTGCGAGCCGGGTCCGCCCACGCACGGCGCCGGCCCCGCCCGCAGGAGCGGACGGGGCCAGCGACCGTCATGTCACACGACCGTGAGCGTGCGCGCCGCCGAGACCGACGACAGCAGCGTGGAGCTGCCCGCGAACGACACGGTCACCGCGCGCGCACCCCGCTTGCTCGTGGCGCCCTTCGGCAGCGTGAAGGTCACCCTGCCCCGGTCCGCCGCGGTGAGCGTGCGCGTGGCGACGACCGTGCCGTCGACGCGGAGCTTGACCACGCCGACCGGTGCGACGCCGCTCGCCGACGGCACCCGGACCACCGCGGTCGCGGTGACGGCACCTCCCCGGGCGACCTTGGCCCGCGAGAGCGCCAGGCCCGTCGTCGTCGCGGCACGCACGACCGTCACGGACGTCGAGGCCTGTGCGGGCGCCGTGACCGCGTCACCCGCGTAGGC
This sequence comes from Cellulomonas gilvus ATCC 13127, assembly GCF_000218545.1. Classification (NCBI taxonomy): domain Bacteria; kingdom Bacillati; phylum Actinomycetota; class Actinomycetes; order Micrococcales; family Cellulomonadaceae; genus Cellulomonas; species Cellulomonas gilvus. The sequence goes on along the minus strand of NC_015671.1, from coordinate 848,639 downwards.
GACCGTGACCGCGTGCGTCCGGACGGCGAGCGTCGCGGGCAGCGCGACCGTGACCGCACCACCGACGAGCGTCGCGGTGATCGGTGCGGACGAGCCGACCGTGACGCGCACGGTGCCGGTGGGCGTGCCGGCCGGGCTGGTCACGCGCACGGCGACCTTCGCGGGCGTGCCGTACGTGCTCCCCGTCACCGTCGCGGTGACCGTGGCCGGCGCCGCGGTCACGGTGTACGTCACGGCACCCGAGCTCGACGGCACGAGCGCCGCACCAGGAGCCGGCAGGTACGTGGCCACGAGCGCGTGCTCACCGACCGCGAGGTCGGCGGGCAGCGCGACCTTCGCGTTGCCGTACGCGTTGACCGCGCCGGTCGCGACGAGCCGGCCGTCCTCCCGGATCTCGACCGTCCCGCGCCGCGACGCGGTGCCGGACGCCGCGGTCACCTTGACCACCGCACCCGCGGGCGTCCCGCCGTGGACCGCCGAGCCCGCGGTGAGCGCGAGCGTCGTCGTCGTCGCGACGGGTGCCGTCAGGACGTCCTGCGTCGCCGCCGGGGCCGTCCAGTACAGCGCGGTGGCCACCTCGGAGAAGTGACCGCGCGGGTGCCCGCGGAACGCGACGGCGGTGCCGAACACCACCGCGCGCGCGCCGGAGTCGAGCTCGGCGGAGTACACCGAGGCCCGGCCCGCGGCGTACGACGGCCCGTTGGTCGCCGTGGTCTCGCGCCAGTGGCCGGACACGAGCGGGTCCGTCCCGTAGGTCTGCTCGACGCGGCCGTGCCCGGACTCCGCGAGCGCGAACGAGACCGCCGGGTACACGAAGCCGTACTCGGTGCCGAGAGCGCCGAGCACGCCGTCCGCGACCGTGTCGAGCCGCACGACGCCGTTGCCCGAGCCGTTGCCCGTCACGGCCGTGGCCTGCGCGTCGTACCACGTCGTCGCGAACGTGCTGGCCGCCGCACCCCGGCCCGCGACGCCCTTGCCCGCCGCGACGAAGTCGCTGACCTCGGCGTACGCGACCGGCTGGGTCGTCGGGCTGACCGTGAGCGCGGAGCCGATCCACAGCACGTCCGCGTCGTCCAGCGTGACCGCGGCGGACTGCAGCGTGGCCCCGCTGACCAGCGTCAGCTGCTCGGGCGCGAAGCCCAGCGCCGACAGCGTGAGCCGGTCGTCCTGCGTGCCGGTGTACGCGACCTGCAGCTCGTCGAGCGGCTTGACGTCAGCCCCCGTGAGCTCGGTCCCGCTCGTCGTGCGGAACGCGACGCCGTACTCGTCGGCCACCTCCTGCGCGGCCGCGTACGTGGCCGTGTCGTTGCCGAGCACCACGGTGCCGGTGCCGACGAGGCTCGCCGGCACGTCGTCGACGAGCAGCGCGTTCAGGCCCGCGAAGTCGTCCACGCCGTCCAGCTCGAACGTGAGGTAGCCGCCCGCGCCGGGCAGCCCGCCCGTGGGCGTCGCACCGCTCACCGCGACGGTCGGGACCGGGAGCTCGGCGTCGGTGGTCGAGCCGACCGGCGTCACCGTGGCGCCCCACAGGTAGCCGTGGCTCCACGCCGAGATGTCGTACATCGACGGCACCCAGGACGAGATGTCGGAGCCGGCGGCGAGCAGGGCGTTCGCGAGCCCGCGCAGCGGCTGGTGCATGTCCACGACGTACGAGCCCGCGGGGTGGGTGACCCCGTCGGACGTGAACGCGGCGGTCGCCCGCGAGACCTCGATGCCGTGCGTCACCAGGAAGTCGACCAGGTGCGCCGCGTCGGAGTCCGACCGCTGGCCGTCGCCGACCGGGATCACGTAGCCGCGCGGGAACCGCGCACCCGTGAGGAGGTCGTGACCGTTGGCGTCGCCCTGGTCCCAGAGCTCGACCCACTGCGTCGGTCCGTCGATCGTGGCCGCGTCGAGGCCCACCTCGAGCGTGCGCAGCGGCTCACCCGCGGCCCCGCGGCGGAAGATCTCGATCTGGTTGGCGAGGATCGCGTCACCGTTCTCGACCACGTAGTCCATCGTCGAGTCGATCACCTGGAAGCCCACCGCGGTGTCGACCGCCGAGTTGGCCTTGTTGGTCTCGGGGTTCGACACGCGGCCCAGCGGCAGCTCGGCCGTGTAGGAGATCGCCCCCTGGTAGGCCACGTACTGCGCGGTGAACACGGGCGGCCAGTCGTCCCAGCCGTCCGGGGTGTCCCGGAACGGGATGATGATGCCGCTCGTGTCCGTCTTCGTCGTGCTCGTCGCGCCCGTCACCGAGTCCCGGTAGGTGTTGCCCGGGATCTCGGCGGCCACGACGTCCTGCTCGATCTGCAGCGCCGCCGCGTAGGCGTGCCCGATGAACAGGTCGTAGTCGTAGTTCTCACCGTGCGGCGGGCCGCACGGCTCGATCTGCAGCACGCCGGTGTACCCGTGCAGGTCGATGAAGAAGATCGGCTGGATGAACGCCGTCAGGTCGCGCACGATCCGCGTCTCGGCCGCCTGGTTGGTGACGAAGTCGCGGTTGAGGTCGAGGTTCTGGCCGTTCGCGCGCGTGCCGACGATGCGCCCGTCCGGGTTGTTCGACACCGTGAAGTAGAGGCGGTAGTGCTCCAGCAGGTCCTGCACGTACGGGGTGTTCTCGTTCTCCACGAGCCACTCGATGTAGTTCAGGCTCGCGTCCGTGCCCTCCCACTCGTTGCCGTGGATGTTGCCGTTGAACCAGATGGGGCGCTTGTAGCCGGCCTGCAGCTCCTCGTCGTCGGCGGCCGCCGCGGCGTCGTGCTTGACCTCGTCGCGCCACCGCGCCTGCTGCGCGGTCTCCTGCGCGGTCTCGGGGGCCGTGACGGTGACGAGGTGGATGTCCCACCCGTTCGCGGACTCGCCCACGACCTGCGCCGAGACGACGTCCGTCTCGGCCATGAAGCCGTTGAGCGTGGGGGCGATCTCGTCGTACGGGAGGGCGCCGCGCGCGATCGACGCGTCGGCGGGGTTGTCGGGCACCGTCTCCAGGACGGGCTGGAAGGGATAGCTGGCCGGGAAGTCGATCGCCGATCCCGCCACCGAGGTGCTCAGGGGCACGGCCTGCGGTGGTGCTGCCTGCGACGGTGGGACCACCAGCATCGTCAGGACCAGGGCCGCACCCGTGGTGGCGGCGTGACGCGCTCGAGCTGACACGTGCGCCCGTTCAGTCGGTCGTGAACTGTTGCGCCGACCTCCCCCATCTGCACGGAATGTGCAGCATGGCCGACCCGTGCACACGAATCGTGCGCGGCGGCAGGCTAGGCGCGCGGCATGACCCGGGCGTCACACCCGGGTTTCCGCCGCGTGACGGCTCACGAGCGGTCGAACATGTCCGTCAGGACGATCGCGCTCACGGTGTGGTCGATGTGGGGGGCCTCGCGGATGCGCTCGATCGCGGCCTCGAGCCGCGCGATCGTCGGCGCGACCATGTGCACGATCGCGTCCGCGTCACCCGAGACCGTCCCCGCGCGACGCACCTCGGGGATGTCCTCCAGGATCCGCCGCAGCGACGCGGTCGCGACGTTCCCGGTGCAGAAGATCTCGACGTACGCCTGGATCTCGGTGTCGGCGGCCGGCCGGCCGCCGCGGATCGTGAAGCCCTGCAGGGCGCCCTGCGCGAGCAGACGGTCGACGCGCCGCTTCACCGCGGACGCCGAGAGCCCGACCTCCTCGCCGATCCGGCCGTAGGGCGCGCGGCCGTCCGCGCGCAGCAGGTCGATGATGCGAGCGTCCGTCCCGTCCATCCGCCCGAGCGTACGCACGACGAGCGCGCCGTGGTGCCGCATCCGCGCGCGGGAGGGGTCGCGATCTCCCGGCGGGCTGCGCGCCACGCACCGATCGTGCGGGGGCCACGGCTGACCGCGCGGGGTGGACGGGTGGCACGCGCACCTCCACGCGCGCGCACCACCCGCCCGGGACCGGGCCCGCAGCGCAGGCGTGCGGGCCCGGCCGGCTTCAGCTCCGCCAGGTGTCGGCCACGCTCAGGGTCCCGCCGGACGGGACGGTGAGCGTCCGGTTGACCCCGCTCTCCCAGGTGACCGATCCCGAGGCGTCCTTGCGCACGTACTTGTACTGGACGGCCGATCCCGCGGGGAGCGAGACGGTCGCGCGCCAGACCGGGTAGGTCGCCGCCGACAGCGGCACGGCCCGGGCCGGGTCCCACCCGCCGAGCGCGGGCACGTCACCGACGACGAAGATGTTCTGACCCCAGACGGTCGTCGCGCTGACCCCGAACGCGACCGCGGCCGCCGAGCTCGTCGGACTCGGCGTGGGGCTCGTCGTCGGGCTGGGCGACGTCGTCGTGCCGGGCCGCGCCCCCACGTGGAGCGCGACAGCGCCGTCGGCCGGGACCGTGAACGTCGCCGCGCCGCCCGCACCCACCGTCACGGTGGTGCCCGAGCACGTGGCGCCCGCACCACCGCTGATCACGTCGCAGTACTGCCCGGCCGGCAGGCTCGTCGTGAACGTCCGGGTCAGCGGGCTGCCCGTCCGGTTGAGCGCGACGTAGCCCTTGTCGCCCCGACCGAACGCGAGGCGGTCTCCGTCGGCCCACCAGCCCACGAGTCCGGTGCCCGCGACCGCGTTGCGGAAACCGACCATGTGCGCGGTCTCGTTCCACCGGTGCGCGCACGTGAACGTGCCCTGGCCGCACCGCGCGTCGTCGACCTCGCCGTTCGCACTCTGCGGCGCGCCCGCGTCGTTGTTCGAGAACGCGTAGCCCGAGTACACCGTCGGCCAGCCGTACGGGTGTGCCAGCATGAAGACGTTCGCGAGCCGGTACGCGCTGCCGTTCTTGTAGGACAGCGTCTCGCCGTTGCGCTCGGTGTCGTGGTTGTCCACGAACACGCCCGCCTTGTCCGACGGGAGCAGCCACGACGCGGAGTCGAGGCCGCCGAGCGACGCCAGGCCGCCGCCGCTGAACGCGCTCTTGAGATGACGCGCGTAGGAGAACTCGTGCGAGTCGCCCACGCCCAGGTACTCCCCCGGCTGGATCGGCTCACCCGGGGCGCCGATGACCTCCTGCACGACGTACACGCTCTGGTCCGTGAGCCGCGCCCGGATCGCCGCCAGGTCGGCCGCGGCGATGTGCTTGGCCGCGTCCACCCGGAACCCGCGCACCCCGAGCGAGATCAGGTCGTTGAGGTAGTCGGCGATCTCCTGGCGCACGTAGTCGCTGCCCGTGTCGAGGTCCTGCAGCCCCACCAGTCGGCAGCTCTGCACCTGGTACCGGTCGGCATAGCTCGCGATGTTCGTCCGGCACGCATGGAAGTCCTGCGGGCCGTACCCGCCCGCCGGGCCGGGGTAGCGCTCCTCGCTGAACGGCGTGCCCGCCCAGCCCGTTCCCGAGGTCTGGCCCGACATGTGGTTGATCACCACGTCCGCGATGACCTGCACACCTGCCGCGCGGCACGTGTCGACCATCGCGCGGTACTCCGCGCGCGTGCCGAGCTTGGACTCGATGCGGTAGCTGACGGGCTGGTAGGAGGTCCACCACTGCCCGCCGAGCACCGGGCGCTCCTGCGGCGGGGAGGTCTGGACCCACGCGTACCCGTCGGGCCCCAGGTGGTCGGTGCACTCGGCCGCGATCGAGTTCCACGTCCACTGGAAGAGGTTGACGCCGACGGTGCGACTGCCCGCGGGTGCCGCGCTCGCCGACGGCGCGACCGCGCTCAGGACGCCGGCGAGCGCGAGCCCGCCGACGACCAGCGCGGCCAGTGCGCGCAGCCGGCGACGCGCGCGGTCGGGCGCTCCCGCCGTGGGGTTCGGGTGCGAGGTGGTGCGCACGTGCTCTCCTCTGGTCGGGCCCGACGTCGTCGTCGGACCGGTCCCGGCCGTCGCCTCGTCGCGACGACCGTGCGCCGGCGGACCGGCTCACACGGGGGGCGCCACGCCCGGGAGGGCGAGGAGGAGGTGGGCCGGGCGACGGCCTGCGGAGCCGTCGCCCGGGTGCGCGTCCCCCGGTGCTGCAAGAGTGCCGCAACATCGACAGCAACTTGCTGCAAACGGACAGTAGGGGCGACGCCGCGCGGCGTCAACACCTCGTCCGCGGCGGCTCAGCGCACGCGTGCCCGTGGCAGCGCGTCGACCACGACCGCCGTCACGTTGTCCCCCGCACCCGCGGCCACCGCCGCGGCGACCAGGCGGTCGGCCGCGGCCTGCGGGTCGTGCGCCGCCTTGAGCTCGGCCTCGATGCGCGCGTCGGGCAACGTGTCGGTCAGGCCGTCGGTGCAGGCGAGCATGCGGTCGCCCGGGCTGATCGCCATCACGAACAGGTCCGGCTCGACCGTGGTGGCCCCGCCCCCGAGCGCGCGCGTGACCACGTGCCGCCACGGGTGGTGCGCCGCGTCGTCGGGTGGCAGCAGGCCGCCGGCGACGAGCTCGGCGACCTCCGAGTGGTCCACCGTGACCTGCTCGAGCACGGCTCCCGCCATGCGGTACGTCCGCGAGTCCCCGACGTTGAGCACCACCCAGCACGGCACACCCTCGTGCACGCACGCGACCACTCCGGTCAACGTCGTCCCCGGGCGTCGCGACGACTCGGACGGGACGGCCCGCACCGCCTCGTGCGCCGCGACGACAGCCGCACGGACGCGGTCCGGCCCGGGAGCGGTCCCCGCCAGCGGTCGCAGCGTCGCGACCGCGGCCGCGCTCGCGACCTCACCCGCGTCGTGCCCGCCCATGCCGTCCGCGACCACGAACACGTCGCGGTCGGCCAGCAGCGCGTCCTCGTTCTCCGCGCGTCCGCCGGGCGAGGTCGCGGCGCCCCAGCGCAGCCGTGGCACGCGCGCGCTCATCCCGGTCCCCGCCGGGCGGACCTCCCGGCCCCCGCCGTGACCAGCCGCCACGCCAACGCGCCGAACGCGATCACGGCCGCTCCCGCGAGCGCCCACCAGACCGCCTGGGCGCGCACCGGTGCGAGCGGGTCGGCCTCGTGCGCGACGACGATCGGCGCCGGGGTCGGTGTCGCGCGCGGGGCCTCGGGGAACGCCGGGCTGGTCGGCCCCACCGCGGAGCCGTCGTCGACGAACGCGAGCGCCTCGTCGGGCCGGATCACGCCCCAGCCGGTCTCGTCGGTCCGGACGTCCGCGCCCGCGCGGGCCGCGGTGACCTCGAGGCGGTGCTTCCACTGCGCCGGCGTCTCGTCCGGGAAGCGCTCCGCGAGCAGCGCCGCCGCCGCGCTCGCGTACGCGGTCGCATAGCTCGACGAGGGCGCCGTGTCCCCGAGCACGCAGTCGCCGCCGCCGGGCCTCGGTGCGAGCACCGACGCGCCCGGCGCGGCCACGTCGACCTGCGGGCCGTGGATCGAGGCGGTGGTGGGCTGCAGGTCCGCGTCGACGGCCGCGACGCCGAGCACCTCGGGGTACGCGGCCGGGTAGCGGACGTGGTCCTCCTTGTTCTCGGCCGTGTCGCGGTTGCCCGCGCTCGCCACGACCAGCGCTCCGGCTGCCGTCGCGGCGCGCACGGCGTCGCGCAGCGCGGGCGTGTCCACGTTGGTGGACTGCGAGACGTTGATGATCTGCGCTCCGTGCCCGGCCGCCCAGCGGATCCCCTCGGCGATGCGCTGCGCGGACGGTCCCGTGCCCGCATCCGCCGCCTGCGCGTCGTCGGCGACGAACACGCGCACGGGCAGGATGTCGGCCTGCTTCGCGAGCCCCACGAGGCCCGAGCCCTCGATCTTGCGGGCCGCGATGATGCCCGCCAGCGCGGTCCCGTGCCCCCACACGTCGGTGGTCCCGGGTGCACCACCCGCGCCGCCCACCAGGTCCGTGCCCGGGCGCACCGCGCGCGTCAGGTGCGGGTTGCGCGTGTCGACGCCCGAGTCGACGACCGCGACCAGGACGCCCACCCCCGTCGCGGTCTGCCAGGCACGTTGCGCGGACAGGCTCCTCTCCGCGGGCGCGCGGTCCCGGATGGGCGTCGCGGGCTGCTCCAGGCACGGGCTCGCCGCGACCGCCGGCCCGGCCGGCACGCCCGTCAGCACGGCACCGCCCAGCAGCCCACCCGCCACGAGCAGCGCCAGCGGGGCCCGGCGGCGCCCGCGGGCGCTCACGGGGTCCCGGCGGTCGGGGTCGCCGACGCCGCCACCTCGGCCGGGAAGGCTGCCTCGGGTGTCAGCTCCGGCCCCGGCGCGAACAGCTCGGCCCACGCGGGCGGGACGCTGACCACGTCGTCCTCGGTGTAGCCGAGCCGCAGCAGCGTGTCGGACGTCGCGCCCGGCAGCCCGAACCGTCGGCCGGTCTCGTCGAGCAGCCCGTAGGCACCCGCCGCACCCTCCTGCGTGCGTGCGACGAAGACCGCCCCGCCTCCTGGCACCACGTCCACGCCCGCGGCCGCGGGCGGCTCGGCCGAGACCAGCGACACGCCGGGCGCCGTCCCCGTGCTCAGCACCGCGCACGGCGCACGCTCGGCCGGCATCGGCTCGACCAGCTCCTGCGGCCAGTCGTCGGCGCCGAGCGGGTCCGCGGACGCGGCCCCGCGGATGTCCGCTGGCGCGACCTCGACCTGGGCTCCCAGCGCGCCGGAGCCGAGCGCGTACAGGGCCCCGGCGAACTCGCTCAGGCTCGCGAGCGCGCCGTCCTCCAGCACCACGAACGTCCGACTGGTCACGCCGACGGCGCCGACGCGCACGACCGTCCCGACCTCGAGCCCGTCCAGCCCCGCACCCGGCGGAGCTGGGCTGCCCGCGCCCTCGACCTCCAGCGGGGCCAGGTCGCTGCCCGCGGGGAACAGGTTGAGCCAGGCCGCCCTCGCCTCCACCGGGGTCGCGGTGTCGAGCTGCAGCGACCGCAGCACCGCGGGCGCGTCCGTGGCGGGCACGTGGTGCCGCACGCCGTCCGCGACCACGTACGTCTCGCCCGCGACCTGGACGACCACGGCCTGGGCCGCCTCGGTCTCCAGAGGGACGCCGACGTGCGTGGCGATCCCGTCCTCGGCGACGCACGCCGTCCAGCCCGTGCCCACGAGCGCGCTCTGCGCGGGCGGCGAGTCGGGCGCACCCTCGATGCCGACCGTGCGCCCGCGCGGCGCGTCCGCGATGACGTCGGGCGAGACGACGATGACGTCGAACGAGCCCGCCTCGATCGCCAGGCGCGCGCTCGTCGTGTTGAGCACCGGGTACAGCGTGCCGCCCTGTGACACGTACCGCGCTCCGGAGTCCTTGACGACGACCAGCCGGTCGTCCTGCCAGTCGTTCGGCTTGGGCTGCAGCAGCCCCCAGCCCACCGAGCCGATCACGACGAGCACGCTCAGCACCACGCCCGCGACCACGCCGCGCATCGGCTTGGTGGGCTCGAGCTCCTGGCCGCCCGGGGCCCCGCTGACGAACGCGGTCAGCAGGCGGCGGCGGGAGAACGCCTGCGCCTCGACGAGGTCACGCTTGGTCGCCATCGAGCGCGGGCCGCGTCAGACCAGCCCGGCTGCGGCCACGCCGAGCGGCAGCAGGACGGCGAGGCCGGTCATCTCGAGCACGTCACCCGCGCGCGCCAGGCCCACGCGGCGACGCGGCGCGACGAGCCCCAGCGCGACGAGCGCCGCCACCGCGACGCCTGCCGCGACGACGAGCCCGGTCCGCCAGGTGGGGTGGACCAGCGCGGCGACGACGAGCGTCAGCGCCAGCCCCGCGACCCCGAGCGCGACCACGACGAAGACGTCGGCACGCGCGTACGACTGCCGGGTCGCGAGCAGCACGCCCACCCAGCCCACGACGACCAGGAGCGTCGCGGGGACGCCGGACGCGACGAGCGTCGGTGTCGCGACGATCGTCAGCAGCCCGACGCACACCCGCAGCGAGAGCTGGACGCGGTAGCCCGTGTCCAGCTGGCGCTGCACGCGGTCGGCGTCGACCGCGACGGGGTCGAGCAGGATCTCCGCGTCGCTGCGCGGCGAGACCACACGCAGCGGCGTGGTCGCCAGCGCGAGCCACGGAACCCCGATGCTCGCGGTCAGCACCACGGCGACGAGCACCGCGAGCACGTGCGCGGGTTCGGCCGGCGCGAGCTCGACCGTCGCCCCCACGACGCCGAGCGCGAGACCCAGCGCCCCCGGGCCCACCGCGACCTCGCGCGCGTCCGGCAGCGCCGCGGCGGCGAGCACCGCGGCCACCGCGAGCCCCGCGCCGGCCGCAGCCGCGGGCCACCCCCAGGACGGTGCGGTCTCACCGAGGGTGAGCCCCGCGACCGCGCCCAGCAGACCGCCGGACAGGACCAGCACGCGTGCCGCGGCCGCATCGCGCCCGACCCGGGCGACGACCGCACCGGCCACCACCGCGAGCAACGCACCGACGGCCGCGACCACGGGCGGCAGCGGCTCGTCGGACGCCGCGCCGAGCAGCAGCAGACCCGTCGCGGCGAGCAGCGCGGCCGCTCCCCACGCCGCACCCAGCGCGCTGTCGTGCGGCGTCCAGGGGCGGAACCGGGTCTCGACCGCGTCCGCGACGGCCTCGACGACGTCGTCGTACACACGCGGCTCCGGGCGCGCGGCACCGACCTCGAGCGTCAGCACCTCGCCGTCCTCGACACCCGAGGCCAGGAGGCTGCGCGCCGGGTCGAGCGGCACGCCCGCCGCGGTGACCAGGTGGTACCCGCCGTAGACCGACCCCGCGTCGAGCACCCCCAGCGCGCGGGCGAGGCCCGGGACGATCTCGACGACCGCGACGTTGCCCGGTGCGCCCAGGTCGATCCGCCGGTCGGCGCTCGACACGGAGATCCGCAGCAGGGTGCCGACCGGGGTCGGCGTGCTCGGATCGGTCATCGGCGTCCTCGGCTGGCTCGTCGGCTGGTCGTCGGTCACGTCGTGCCCGCACGATCGCCCGTGGTCGGGGTGCGCAGGACGTCGGTCAGCATAGTCACGCCCGATCGGGCGGTGCGTCCCGACCTGCGGCGTCCGCCGATCGGGGGAGAGTGGCCCCGGATGGGGCCCAGGACGGTTGCCCGGCAGGACGAAGCCCCACCCCGTCGGTTATGGTTCCGTCGGTTTCGCGGCGTTTCGCCGGGACTGGCGCGTCCCGTCCGGGGCGGGTGAGGCATCGGCCCGCACGGGTCGGGCACGGGGGAGGTGTCATGGCAACAGAGGTCTCCGCAGCAGATGGTGCGATCAAGCAGGGAGCCGACGTCGTCGCACGCACGCGCGGCGAGCTGCAGCGCGAGCTGTCCGCACTCGAGGGCAAGCTGGCCGGGATCGGGTCGCACTGGCAGGGCCAGGGCGCGGTCGCGTTCAACCAGCTGATGGTCCGCTGGCGTGAGGACGCGAACAAGATCGTCTCGGCGCTCAACGAGTTCGAGTCCAACCTGCTGCAGTCGCAGTCGACCTACACCGCGTCCGACGACACCCAGCAGTCCGCGTTCACGCGACTGTCCGGGCGTCTGGGCTGAGAAGGGGAACCCGATGAGCGACCTGAAGGTCAACTTCGGCGGACTGGCCACGGCCGCCGCTGACATCCAGTCCGGCGCCGGCAACATCGAGAGCCGCCTCAACGACATGGACCAGTCCCTGGCGCCCCTGCGCGCGAACTGGTCCGGTGAGGCCTCGACCTCCTACGAGGCAGCCCGCGCCAAGTGGACCACCGCCATCACCGACATGAAGGCCCTGCTGGCCCAGATCGGCCAGGCGGTCACCACGTCCAACGAGGACTACCAGGCCACCGAGCGCGCCAACGCCGCACGCTGGTGACCACCCACCGGGCCGCGGCGAACCGCCGCGGCCCGGTACCGCACCTCCGGCTCAGGTCACCCGGAACGGGTGGCGAACGACGCATCACCACGACTCCAGGGGGAGCCCCATGAGCAGCGGCGTCAGCATCGATGCCGACCTCGTCAAGCAGCAGCTGAACGCGCTGCTCGAGCTGTTCGACCAGCTCGAGAGCGTGCGCACGCGCGCCGCGCGGGTCGAGAGCAACCAGACGGCCGACACCTGGTCGAGGGCGTCCTCCCCCACGTACTTCGCGCAGACCTACGCGAGCCAGCTCGCGGTGTTCTCCGAGAAGCTCGCCGAGCTGCGGACGCGCGTGGAGACCATGCGCGACGAGCTGGACAAGATGGTCGCGAACACCAAGGCGACCGACGAGGACATCCAGGCGCTGTTCGCCCGGCTCGCCGCGCGCCTCGACCCCCTGCCGATGTACGGGCCGTACGCCCCCGGCCACCGGGTGCCGGGCGGCATGGGCATGGCATGACGCGACCTCGCACCCTTCTCGTCGGCGCGCTCGCGTCGGTGCTGGGTGCGTCGCTCGCGGCGCCGGCGCAGGCCGCCACGGACACCGACGACGGCCTGTGGTACTTCACGAAGACCGGTATGGAGCGTCTGCACCGCGAGGCCACGGGCGAGGGTGTCCGGGTCGCGGTGATCGACACCGCGATCCAGACGGACGTCGGCGACCTCGTCGGGACCGACCTCACCGTGCACGAGCCGTCGTTCTGCGCCGACGAGCCGCTGGGCACGGCGATGCCCGCCGTGACGGACTCCTCGGACGCCGCGCACGGCACGACGATGACCTCGCTCGTGATCGGCACCGGCGAGGGAGTCGGCATCCGTGGCGTGGCGCCCGATGCGTCCGTCTCCTTCTACTCGGCGCTCACCGCGCCCGCGGGCGCGCCCGAGGGGAAGTGCTACCCCGAGACGACGGCGTACGGGGGGACCGTGTACGCGGCCGCGATCGACCAGGCCGTGGCCGACGGGGCGGACATCATCTCGATCTCGCTCAGCACCGAGTCCCCCGGCGACGGCGACGCGATCGCACGTGCGCTGCACGCCGGCGTGATCGTCGTCGCCGCGGTCGAGCCCGACGGCGGTCGAGGCTACCCCGCGGCGCACAACGGCGTGGTCGCCGTGAACTCCGTGGGACCCGACGGGAAGCTGTGGGACGGTGCGCCTCCCGGCGCCGACGTCGTCGCGCCCGGCGAGGGCATCCGGCACATCACCGAGGACCTGCGGGGCGCCGAGGAGAAGAACGGCTCGTCGAGCGCCACGGCCTACACGGCGGCGGCCCTCGCGCTCGTGTGGTCGGCCTACCCCGACGCGACGGCCGACCAGATCCTGCAGACGCTGGTCCGCAACACCGAGAGCGAGGACCACGAGCTGTTCCGCGACCCGGAGTACGGGCACGGCCGGGTCAACGTGCGGCACATGCTCGAGAAGGACCCGACGCGCTACCCCGACGAGAACCCGCTGCTGGACCGTCGCGAGCTGAGCGTGCCCACGTACGACGAGGTGCAGGACCCGCCGCCCGCGCCGGGTGCGAGCGCCTCGCCCGAGCCCACCCCGACCCCGGCGGCCCCGGCGACGGAGCCCGCCCCGGCGGTGCCGAGCGCATCCGCGACCGCGGCACCCGCACCCTCGGCCGATGACGGGGCAGGCGTCCCGGTCGCCGCGCTGGGCGCGGGCGGCCTGCTCACGGCAGCCCTCGCCGCCACCGCCGTCGTCCTGGTCCGACGTCGCAGCGCGACGCCCGCGACCGCGTCGACCCACCCGTCATCCGCAGCACCGCCTGACCCGCGACCGCACCCAGGGGAAGAGTGACCATGGAGAACAAGGCTGCACTCGAGCTCGCCAAGACGCTCAGCGCCGACCTGCCCGGTGTCGAGAGCGACGCCGGCGTCCTCGAGGAGCTGTGCACGCCGCTGACGGAGATCAGCGCGACGCTGCGCCGCATGTCGAGCGACCTCGGCATGGAGGGCCTGGCCGCCACGGCCGCCCAGGAGAGCATCGCGCAGGTCGCCCGCGCGATGCTGCACGAGGTCGACGCGCTCAACGCGATGGCGGGCATCGCGGTGCGCGCGGCGGACGTCGTCCGCACCGCCCGCACGCAGTACTGGGACCTGCCCTCGGGCACCCTGAGCAGCGCCGAGCGGCAGAAGTACATCGACAACGGCGCGTCGGCGGGCCTGCCGTACATCGAGCAGGCGCGTGCGCTCGAGCGTGAGCGCGTCGCGCAGGAGGCCGTCACCGCGATGGACACCCAGCTCATGGCGCTCGCCGACGAGCTGACGGCCGCACGCGACGACCAGGACCGCGACGACGTCCCGGGTCCGGGCGGCTCCGACCCCGGCGGCGGCCGGCCGCCGCGCAACGCGCCCACGTTCGGGAGCGGCCCCGGTGGTCCCGGTGGGACGGCGGTGCTCTACCAGCCGCCCGTCGGCGGGCCCGTGGACGAGCCCACCCCGACGCCGCAGCCCCCCACGCCCCCGCCCCCGCCGCTGCCGCCGGAGTGGCCGCCGCCGGAGCCCCCGGAGCCGCCGGAGCCGCCCGTGCCGCCGCAGCCGCCGTGGCCCGAGGACCCGACGGACCCGACGCCCCCGGAGGACACGACGGGCGACGACCGCATCGACTTCGGCACGCCCCGGCCCGGGGACCCCGGGCCGATCGGCGGACCCGTCGGCGGCCCCCAGACCGGGCAGCCGCCCACCGGCACCACCCCCGGTCTGGGCGCGCCGACGCCCCCCGGTGGCGTGTTCGGCGGGGCGCTCGCCGGCGGTGTCGCCGTGGGCGGCGCGGCTCTCGGGGCCGTGGGCAACGCCCGGCTGGGCATGGCCGGTCTCGGCGCCGTGTCCGGGCAGCTGGGTGGCACACCCATGGTCGCGGGTGCGCTCGGCGGACCCGGAGCCGCAGGTGCCGCCGGCGGTGCCGGGGCCCGCGGTGCCGCGGGTGGCGCTATGGCTCCCGGCGGTGGTGCCGCCGGGGGCGCGTCGAAGAAGAAGCGCCGCACGGGTGCGCTCGGCTACCTCGCCCCGGAGCTCGAGGAGGAGGCGACCGCGGCCGACCGCGCCGCCGGGCTCCGCCGCGGCTCCCGGGAGGACGGCCCGGCCGTCACCGCGGTGAGCACGGAGGACGACGAGACCTGGTGACCGTCGGCTGAACCACGTCCACGGGCCCCGCTGCGCACCCGCGCGGCGGGGCCCGTGCCATCCGGGCCCGACGCCCGGCACGCGCATCCACAGCCGACGGCACCACCCCACGCGGTCCCCCGGCGTCGCGTTATGGTTCCGTCGGTTTCGCGGCGTTTCGCCGGGACTGGCGCGTCCCGTCCGGGGCGGGTGAGGCATCGGCCCGCACGGGTCGGGCACGGGGGAGGTGTCATGGCAACAGAGGTCTCCGCAGCAGATGGTGCGATCAAGCAGGGAGCCGACGTCGTCGCACGCACGCGCGGCGAGCTGCAGCGCGAGCTGTCCGCACTCGAGGGCAAGCTGGCCGGGATCGGGTCGCACTGGCAGGGCCAGGGCGCGGTCGCGTTCAACCAGCTGATGGTCCGCTGGCGTGAGGACGCGAACAAGATCGTCTCGGCGCTCAACGAGTTCGAGTCCAACCTGCTGCAGTCGCAGTCGACCTACACCGCGTCCGACGACACCCAGCAGTCCGCGTTCACGCGACTGTCCGGGCGTCTGGGCTGAGAAGGGGAACCCGATGAGCGACCTGAAGGTCAACTTCGGCGGACTGGCCACGGCCGCCGCTGACATCCAGCCCGGCGCCGGCAACATCGAGAGCCGCCTCAACGACATGGACCAGTCGCTGGCGCCCCTGCGCGCGAACTGGTCCGGTGAGGCCTCGACCTCCTACGAGGCAGCCCGCGCCAAGTGGACCACCGCCATCACCGACATGAAGGCCCTGCTGGCCCAGATCGGCCAGGCGGTCACCACGTCCAACGAGGACTACCAGGCCACCGAGCGCGCCAACGCCGCACGCTGGTGACCACCCACCGGGCCGCGGCGGACCGCCGCGGCCCGGTGGCATGCCCGCAGGTCGCGCGAGGCGGGGCCGTGAGCGGGCGAGACCGCACCGCGCGGTGCACGCCGCGGTGTGCGTCCTCCAGGCGTCAGGAGCCGGGCAGCGGGTCGACGAGGACCGAACGGTCGCCGATGCGCACGGTCGCCCCCGCGGGGACGGGCGTCGGCCGGTCCTCGGCGACCACGAGGGTCTGACCGGTCGGCAGGACCACGAGCGTCCCGTTGCCCGAGCCCGCGTCCGCGACCCAGAACCCGCGTCCGTCCACACCGAACCTCGCGTGCGTGCGGGACAGGGAGCGCTCGGGGTCGTCGACCACGACGACGTGGTCGCACCGCTCCCCCGGCCGCGGCCGGGGCGCGCGCCCGATCACGCCAGGACCGCTGACGGTCATGGCCTCGCCCGTGTCGAGCGTCAGCACGTAGGTCCGCGCGACGGCCGGGGCGGGCGCCTGGGTGGTCGCCGGGACGGGGGCGCCGGCGGGCGGCGGGGGCGGCGCCACGGCCGGTGCCACGGCCGGTGCCGCCACGGCGGACGGCTGCGGGCCGGTCGGGATGAACGGTGCGGGTACACCCTGGACGTGCGGTGCGACCGCAGCGCCCGCTCCCCCACGCGGCGCGCGCACGTCGACGACGACGGCCCGCCCCGCGCGGTCGTGCCAGCCCTGGCGCAACGGTCCGCGGTCGAACCCGACCGAACCCACCACGACCAGCTGACCGACGCCGCCCACGGCGTGACCGGCGAGCATCACGAGCGAACGGGCCGCGCCGCGGCCCAGCCCGGGTGCGTACGGCGACTCGGCACGCGCGGCACGCAGCCCGAGCGCGAGGTTGCCGAACGTGCGTCCTGTGCGGGCCTCCCACACCACGATGCCGAGGGCCAGCTCGGCAGCGGCGAGCGCGCCGTAGAAGACGTGACCGGTGGCCACGAGCACACCGCCGGCCACGGCCGCGACCACGGCCGCGTCGATCAGGTAGGCGAGCAGGCGCCGTCCGACGCCGACGGTCGGGGCGCCGTCGAACGCGGCGCCCAGCGCGGGCGCGGGGGCGGGGACCGGGGGCGCGGGGCGGGGTCGGCCGCTGGCCCGTCCGGTGGCCGCGCGCGAACGGCGGGAGGGCTGCGCCTCCACGACGAGCACGGGTGTCACGGGCGCGCCGCACGCGGTGCAGAACCGCGCACCCTCGCGCAGGGGCTGCCCACAGGTGGTGCAGGGCGTCGGCGAGCTCACGGGCGCGCCTCCTCTCGCTGGGACCGTGCGGAGCACGGCACGGGGCCGTGGACCGTCACGAGACGGCCTGCCGGATCGACTCGACCAGGTCGGCGGCGACGACCGCCGCGGGCAGCGCGAGCACGACCGCGAGCCCCTCGCACGCATCCGCCGCGCGCGACGCGACCACGGAGTGCCAGCCGCGCCCGAGCGCCGCACCGACCGCGGTGACGACCAGCGCCAGCAGGATCGCACCGGCCGCGACAGCGACCCGCGCACCCGCGGGCACCGCGACCGACGCCGCCACGAGCACGAGCCCGGCCGCGAGCCTGGGGAGCCACCGCGTCGCCGGGTCGCGCGCCACGCGCGGGACCAGCACGAACGCGACGACGACCGCCGCGACCAGCACGATCGCGGCGATGCCGGCCATGGTCCCCGGCTCGCGGGCGCCGACGACCAGGGGCACGAGCGCCACGGCGAGACCCGTGGCGACCACGACCGCGGTGGTGACGCGCCGCTCGGCGCCCGCGACCGTGCGGGCGACCAGGCGCTCGCTCACGCGACCCAGCGCGCGCGGGCGCGGGTGCCGCACCGAGTCGGCGGTCCGGGACACGCGCGAGACGTCGACCAGCTGCTCGTCGGGGACCGCGAGCGCGAGCCGCGGCGCGACGCGCAGCACCACGGGCGTCAGGCCGAGCAGGAACGCTGCGGCTGCGGTCCCGGGCAGCTCCAGCAGGAGCGCCGCGGTCGTGGTCGACCCGACCACGACGAGCGCGGCGAGGACCACGAGCGCCTCGTCGTCACCGATGCGTGCGGCACGGGCGATCACCGCGCGCACGGCCGAGGCCGTCGTCGCGGCCACGAGCGCGACCGTCCCGGCCAGGCGCACGGTCGCCGCGTCGTCGGGCAGCACGGCCCACGCACCCGCTGCGGCGGCCAGTGCGGGCGCGGCGAACGTCGCGGCCGCGGCGACGGCCGTCGGCGTGGCACCGCCCCGCCGACGCCCCGTCCCGGCCACGACGAGCGACGCGGCCACGAGCGCCACGACGAGCGCGGCGGGCAGCACGGGCGCGAGGTCCGCGTCCCAGCCGGCCAGCGCGACCGCGGGCGCCCCCGTCAGCGCGAGCGTCAGCAGCACGAGGCCCAGCGCGCCCGCGAGCGCGAGCAGCGCCGCACGCGGCCGCGGACGGCGGGCGAGCGCCTCGGCGTCGGCCGCCGGGTCCCGCCGACCGCGCGGCGCGGGCGCGGGCCGCACCACGTGCACCGCGGCGCCGTCGTCGAGCTGGGCGCCCACCGGCAGCGCGAGGTCGAGGCGTCGGCCCGCGGAGTCGAGGACAGCGGTGCCCGGTGCGTCGAGCGGGACGAGCGCCGCACGCAGCGCGTCGGCGAGCGCGACGTCACCGCGCAGCGCCACGTGGCGCTGGTCCGGACCGACGCCGACGACCAGGCGCACCTGCGCGTGCCGGACGCGGGGTGCGGCCGTGGTGGTCACGTCTCGCCCTCCCCTGCGTCGACGGCGTCCAGGAACGGCCACATGCTACGGGTCCGGATCGTCCAGGTCGCGGCCGGTCCGGGTACCGTTGCGGCGTCGTCGGGCCGCCGCCGCCCGTCGCGACGAGCCACCGAGGAGGCCCATGTCGATCGCCGCCGACCGCCGCGAGCCCGCCGGCCCGCCCCCGGTCCCGACCGGTCAGGTCGTCATGCAGCCGCCGCCCGAGCTCCAGCCGTCGGACGGCATGAGCGGCGTGCTGTCGAACATGGTCCCGATGCTCGGCTCGGTCGGGTCGATCGTGTTCATCGCGCTCGCGCAGCCGGGCGGCAAGGGCATGGTCGCGGGCGGCATGTTCCTGGTCGCCTCGCTCGGGTTCGTCGTCGTGAACGGCTGGCGGCAGCGCGCACAGCACCAGGCCTCGGTGATCGGCGCCCGCCGGGAGTACCTCGCCTACCTGGCGGACCTGCGGCGGACGGTGCGCCAGGCGGGGCGCGCGCAGCGCCGTGCCGCGCACTGGTACGCACCCGAGCCGGGTGCGCTCGCCGCGCTCGTCGAGGAGCGGTCACGCGCCTGGGAGCGCACGCCCGACCACCCCGAGTTCCTCCGTGCCCGCATCGGCACGGGTCCGCAGATGCTCGCGCTGCAGCTCGAGGCGCCGCAGACGCCGCCGCTCGCGCAGCTGGACCCGGTGGCCGCGTCGGCCGCGCACCGGTTCCTGGTCACGCACCGCGTGCAGCAGGGCATCCCGCTGTCCGTCGACGTGCGCAGCGCGTCGCGCATCGAGGTCGCGGGCACCGAGCAGGAGGCGCGCGGCCTGGCCCGTGCGATGGTCGCGCAGCTCGCGGCGTTCCACTCGCCCGACCAGCTGCAGATCGCGGTCCTCGCGAGCGACCGTGCGCTGCCCGCGTGGGACTGGGTCAAGTGGCTGCCGCACGCGCACTCGACGCGCGAGCGCGACGCGGTCGGCCCGGCGCGCATGATCGGCACCGCGCTCGCGGACGTCGAGGGGCTGCTGCCCGAGGGCCTGGCCGACCGGCCGCGCTTCGGCCGCGCCGCGCTCAACGCACCCACCCCGCACGTGCTCGTCGTCGTCGACGGCGGGCACGTCCCGGTCGGCAACGGGATCGTCACGCCCGACGGGGTGCTGGGCATCACCGTTCTCGAGCTTCCGGAGCACTGGGAGGACCTCGAGGACCCGCACGTGCTGCGCTTCCTGCTGGGTGCGGCGCTGCCCGACGGCGGCGTCCCCGTCGAGGTGCTGCGCGTCGGCCTCGAGCCCACCCGCCTGCGTGGCGACCAGCTCTCGATCCCCGAGGCCGAGGCTGCCGCGCGGCGCCTGCTGCCGCTGTTCGTGGACGCGGGTCCGCAGCGCGAGGAGGGGCAGGTCTCCTCCGAGCTCGTCGACCTGCTGGGGCTGGGCGACGTGCGGGACCTCGACCTGGCCCAGGCCTGGAAGCCGCGGCTGCCGCGCGACCGCCTCCGCGTCCCGATCGGCCTGACCCCGCAGGGTCAGCCGGTCTCGCTGGACATCAAGGAGTCCGCGCAGCAGGGCATGGGCCCGCACGGGCTCATCATCGGCGCGACCGGCTCGGGCAAGTCCGAGGTGCTGCGCACGCTCGTGCTCGCGCTCGCGCTGACGCACTCGTCCGAGGACCTCAACTTCGTCCTCGTCGACTTCAAGGGCGGGGCGACGTTCGCGGGGATGGCCGACATGCCCCACGTGTCCGCGATCATCACCAACCTCGGCGAGGAGCTCACGCTCGTCGACCGCATGCAGGACGCGCTGCAGGGCGAGATGGTGCGCCGCCAGGAGCTGCTGCGCGCGGCGGGCAACTTCGCCAACGTGGCGGACTACGAGAAGGCGCGGCGCACCGACCGCCCCGACCTCGCCCCGCTGCCGGCGCTGCTCATCGTCGCCGACGAGTTCTCCGAGCTGCTGGCCGCCAAGCCCGAGTTCGTCGACCTGTTCGTCGCGATCGGACGGCTGGGCCGCTCGCTGCAGATGCACCTGCTGCTGTCCAGCCAGCGCCTCGAGGAGGGCCGCCTGCGCGGCCTCGAGTCGCACCTGTCCTACCGGATCGGTCTGCGGACGTTCTCGGCCGCCGAGTCCCGCACCGTGCTGGGCGTGCCGGACGCCTATGAGCTGCCGCCGATCCCCGGCGTGGGGTACCTCAAGCCCGACCCGACGACGATGGTGCAGTTCCGCGCGTCCTACGTCTCCGGCCCGCCGCGTGCGCGCCGCCGTTCCACGGCGGGTCCTGCCGCCGTGGCGACCGGCCGGGCGCGCCTCGAGTCGTTCACCGCGGCACCGGTCCTGGGGCTGACCCCGGGGCGCGACGAGCCCGACGAGCCCGAGACCGTCGACGACGGCGAGAAGCGCGCGACGTTCGACCTCGCGGTCGAGCGCATGAAGGGTCAGGGCCCCGCCGCGCACCAGGTGTGGCTGCCGCCGCTCGTGGTGCCCGAGACGTTCGACACCCTCATGCCCGACCTCGCGGTGGACCCCGCGCTCGGCCTGGTCTCCCCCGGCTGGCGCGCCGCCGGCCCGCTCACGTTCCCGCTCGGCATCGTCGACCGGCCGCTCGAGCAGCGCCGCGAGCACCTCACCATGTCGCTCGCGGGTGCGGGCGGCCACCTGGCCGTGGTGGGCGGGCCGCGCTCGGGCAAGTCCACCGTGCTGCGGTCGGTGGTCACGGGCCTCGCGCTGACGCGGACGCCGCTCGAGACCCAGTTCTACGTGCTCGACTTCGGCGGTGGCACGTTCACGCCGCTCGTCGACCTGCCGCACGTCGCGGGCGTCGCGACGCGTGCCGAGCCCGACGTGGTGCGCCGCGTCGTGGCCGAGGTCGAAGGCATCGTCGACGCGCGTGAGCGGTACTTCCGCGCGCACGGCATCGACTCGATCGAGACGTACCGCACGCGGCGCGCCGAGGGCCGGGTCGACGACGGCTACGGGGACGTGTTCCTCGTCGTCGACGGCTGGTCGACGGTGCGCGCGGAGTTCGACGAGCTCGAGCCCCGCCTGCAGGCCCTCGCGGGCCGCGGTCTGACGTTCGGCATCCACCTCATGGCCGCCGCGAGCCGGTGGATGGACTTCCGCACGCAGATCAAGGACCTGTTCGGCACGCGCCTGGAGATGCGGCTCGGCGACCCGACCGACTCCGAGTTCGACCGCAAGGTCGCCGCGGCCGTCCCGCGCGAGCGCCCGGGCCGCGGTCTGGCCGTCACCAAGCACCACGTCCTGACCGCGCTGCCCCGCGTGGACGGCGACGGCTCGGCGGACACGCTCGGCGCCGGCGTCGCGCACCTGGTGCAGGCCGTGACGCAGGCGTGGCGCGGTGCGCCGCCGCCCAAGCTGCGGCTGCTGCCCGAGGAGGTCACGCTCGCGTCGCTGCGCGAGCGGGTGCCCGACGCCCCGGGCGTGCTCCTGGGCATCGACGAGTCCGCGCTCGCACCCGTGGTGCTCGACCTCACCGAGGAGAACCACCTGTACGCCTACGGCGACTCGGGCGCGGGCAAGTCCGCGCTGCTGCGCCTGGTGGCCGCCGAGGTGCAGCGGCGTCACACGCCGCAGCAGGCGCAGATCATCGCCGTGGACTTCCGTCGCGCGCTGCTGGGCGAGATCCCCGAGGAGTACCTCACCAGCTACCTCACGACGCAGGAGCAGGCGACGGCCGAGCTCGCCGACCTGGCGACCTACCTGCGGGGACGCATGCCCGGCCCGGACGTCACACCGGACCAGCTGCGCGCCCGCTCGTGGTGGTCGGGAGCCGACGTCTACGTCCTGGTCGACGACTACGACCTGGTCGCGACGTCCTCGGGCAACCCCATGACCGCACTCGTCCCGCTGCTCGCCCAGGCCGGCGACGTCGGCCTGCACCTGGTCCTGACGCGACGCACGGGTGGCGCCTCACGCGCGATGTTCGACCCGGTGCTGCAGGGCCTGCGGGACCTCGCCGCACCCGGTCTGGTCATGTCCGGCAGCCCCGACGAGGGTGCGCTGGTCGGTGGCGTCCGGCCCGCTCCCGCCGTACCGGGCCGTGCTCGCCTCGTCACGCGCGACGCCGGCGTGCAGGTGGTGCAGATGGCCTGGACCCCGCCCACGACCTGACCCGTCACCGGGCCGCCGGTCCCGTCGCGCAGCACGGGCGCACGGACGACGACGTCGCGGGCAGCGTGCGGCCTGCCCGCGCGTCGGAGCGGCGGTCTGCCGGCGCGACCGTGCGCGTCAGCGGCGTTCGACGACGACCGTGCGGTCGCCGAAGCGCACCGACCAGCCCGGGCCGACCGTGGCGCGCGCACCCGCAGGGAGCGTCGCGGCGCTGCCGTCGGGCCGCACCACCACCGAGCCGTTGGTCGAGCCACGGTCGATGACCCACAGCTCGTCGGGGTGATCCGTCGGACCGAACGCCAGGTGCACCTTGGACACCGACCGCGCGGGGTCGTCGATCGCGACGACGTGGTCGATGCCGGGGGCCGCCTGCGGCGCCCGGCCGACGACACCCTCACCGACGACGTCGACGCGCTCGCCCGTGTCGAACACGAGCCGCAGCCCGCGCACGCCCGGCTGGGCGTCGAGCGTCTCGGGCTCGCGCATGCGCGTCAGCTCGAGCTCGTCGAGGTCCTCGACGAGGTCCCGGCGCACGGGCGGCGCCGGCGGCGTCACGGGTCCGGAGGTGAGGCGCGGCTCCCCGACGACGTCGGACGGCGCGGGCACGTCACCCGCACCCGCGAGGGCACCACCCGTCGGCGCCCCACCCGAGCCGGGGAAGCCGGTGATGAGTCGCGCGTCGGGTGCGGCGGGGCCCGTGGGCCGGCCCGTGCCGACGCCGGGCGGCAGGGGCACCAGGCTGATGACGGGTGCGGCAGGCAGGGGCGCGGTCACGACCGGCTCCGAGGGCGGCGCGTCGGCGACAGCGCCGGTGCGGGCCCGGGGCTCGGCGGCGGGTGCCGGGGGCACGGGCGGCGCGGGCGCGAGGGCGGGCACCGGCGGCGCGGGCGGCGGCGGGACGGCGCTCCCGGGTGCGGCACCCAGGGGCGTCCCGGGCGCGGGCGGGACCGGGACGGCGGGCGCCGGCGCGGGCGGTACCGGCGCCGGGGCGGGCGGCACGGGCGCGGGCGGGACCGGGGCGGGCGGCACCGGGGCGGGCGGCACCGGGGCGGGCGAAACGGGAGCGGGCGGGACGGGAGCGGGCGGGACGGGAGCGGGCGGCAGCGGGGCGGGCGGCACGGCGCCGCCCACGGCGCGCGCGACGGCGTGGTCCCACGCGGCGTCCGGGTCCGCGCTGCGTGCGACGCCCGTGGCCCCCGCCCGCAGCACGAGCGTGCCCGCGACGCGGTCGTGCCAGCCGCGCTGCGCGGGCGTCTTGTCGAACGCGCCCGAGGCGACGACGACCCACTGGCCGACGTAGCACGCGACGGCGCCGAGCCCCACGATCAGCTGCCGCAGGAAGATCGCCAGGAAGCCCGCGGGGCGGCCCGTGCGCACGGACACCGTGCGGATGCCCAGCAGCCACCCGCCGAGCGTCGCGCCCGTACGCGCCTCGCTGATCCACAGCGCGAGCCCACCGAGCCCGCCGAGCGCGGCAGGCAGGAACGAGACGATCCCCGCGGTCGCCGACACGTCACCGGGCGCGGGCGTGCCCACGGTGAGGGAGGCGATCAGCACGCCCAGGCCCGCGACGAGCGCGAGGGCGACCACGTCGATCGCGAACGCACCGACGCGCGTCCCGACCGGGGCGACGCGGCCCGGCACCACCGGGAACGTGTCGGCCGGCCGCACGGGTGCCGCGAACACGGGCGGGACGTCGGCGTGCACGGCGGGCGGCGAGGGCGGGGGCGGCGGTGCCAGCCCCGGGCCGTCGGGCTCGTGCGCGACCGCCGGGGCGGCCTGGTCGTCGGCGCCCGGCACGGACGGCACGGACGGTGCGGACGGCGGAGCGGACGCGAGGTGCGCGGGCACCGCGGGGACGAACGGCGCGGGCGGCTGGGGCGCGACGCCCGCGGGGAGCGGCGCCGATGTGGTGCCCGGCAGCGGGGGCGACGAGGAGATTGCACCGGGCGGCGGCACGGGTCCGGTCTGCGAGGCACGCGCGCCGCACTCGGCGCAGAACATCGCACCGACCTCGAGCTCCGCCCCGCACGTGCTGCACGTCCTTGCGCCCACCGGTACCCCTCCCTCGCGCCGACGGCCGCGGTCACTGGCCTGAATCGTGCCAGACGTGCACCCGGTCGCCGTCGCGCGTTCACCCGTCAGGGCCAGCGGATCGTCCGTGACCTGCATGACACGCCGACGACACGCGGGCGGCGACCGCGCGGGCTCAGGTCGCGCGGTCGACCAGCGCGTCGGCGAACGACACGAGCGCATCCTTGACCGGGCCGTCCGGCAGCGGCGCGAGCTCGGCGACCGCGGTGCGCGCCAGGTCCACGGCGCGCGCGCGGGTCTGCTCGACGACGACGTGCGCGCGCAGCTCGGCGACCACGTCCGCCAGGTCCGCGTCCGAGGACAGGTCCCCGTCGAGCCGCGCGAGCAGCGCGTGGTCCGCGGGGGTCGCGTCCGGGCCGGCGCAGCGCGCGCGCAGCAGCAGCGTGGGCATCGTCGGCACGTGCTCGCGCAGGTCCGTGCCCGTGGTCTTGCCGGTGAGCGAACCGTCCGAGGTCAGGTCGATGACGTCGTCGGCGAGCTGGAACGCCACGCCGATGCGCTCGCCGAACGCCGTCACGACGTCGACCGTGCGGGGCGGGCAGCCGGCGAACATCGCACCGAGGCGCGCGGACGTCGCGATCAGGGACGCGGTCTTGTCCGCGAGCACCTGGAGGTAGTGCTCCACGGCGTCGTCGCCGGGCTGCGGGCCCACCGTCTCGTGCAGCTGGCCCAGGCACAGGCGCTCGAACGTCCGGGCCTGGATCCGCACCGCCTCGGGGCCGAGACCGGCCACGGTGGTGGACGCCCGCGCGAACAGCAGGTCGCCCGTGAGGATCGCGACCGAGTTGCCCCACACCTCGTGCGCCGAGGGCGCACCGCGGCGCAGCGGCGCCGAGTCCATCACGTCGTCGTGGTAGAGCGTCGCCAGGTGGGTCAGCTCGACCACCACCGCGGCGTCGATCACCTCACGCCGGGCTCCGTCGCCCAGCTCGGCGACGAGCAGCGCGAGCATCGGGCGCAGTCGCTTGCCGCCCGCGTTCACGAGGTGCCGCGACGCGTCGTCGGCGAGCGCGTCCGCGTGGGCCACGGCGTCGCGCAGCGCCTCCTCCACGAGGGACAGGCGCGCGGTCAGCCGCTCGGAGAGGGCGTGGTCGGCCAGGGGGATGGCCGCGGTCGAAGTCACGGGACGAACCTATCCCGACGCGCACGCTGCCACCGCACGTGCCGGTGTGACGCGGACCGCGGCGCCGGTGCGCGCCGAGCCGGCCGGCGCGCACCGGTCACGGCAGGAACTGCGCGACGTCGCCGATGAGGTCGAGCACCGGCGTGGGGAACACGCCGAGGACGACCGTGAGGATCGCGCACACGCCGATCGCGACGACCGCGAGCCCCTCGGACGGGACGACCGTCGTCGTGGTGGTCGGCGCGGGCACCGCGACGAGCGTCGCGACCGCCGAGCCGTCGGGTGCGACCGCCACGTCGATCTCCTCGACCGGCGAGACCGGCTCGGCCGGCGACGCGCCGGCCGCCTCGTCGTCGGCCGCCGTCACCGCGGGCGCCTCGGCCGGGTCCGTGAAGTACATCAGGACGATGATGCGCACGTAGAAGAACGCGGCCGCGGCCGAGCTCAGCACGCCGACGAGCGCGAGCGGCCACGCGCCGCCGTCGACGGCTGCGGAGAACACCGCGAACTTGCCGATGAACCCCGCGGTGAGCGGGATGCCCGCGAAGGACAGCAGGAACAGCGCGAAGACCGCGGCGAGCCCGGGGTGGGTACGGCCCAGCCCGGCCCACTGCGACAGGTGCGTCGCCTCCCCCAGCACCGACGTGCGCGGGTCGTCGTCGTCGGCGCCCGAACGCTCGCGGACGAGCCACACGACGCCGAACGCGCCGACCGTCGCCACGCCGTAGACCAGCAGGTAGAACAGCACGGCGCTGATGCCCGAGCCCTCGAGCGCGACGATGCCCGTGAGCACGAACCCCGCGTGCGCGATCGAGGAGTACGCGAGCACGCGCTTGATGTCCGTCTGGACGAGCGCGACGACCGTGCCGACCACCATGGTCGCGATCGCGACGGTCCACATGACCGCGTCGAGGTCCCACTGCAGGCCCGGGACGACGGTGTAGTAGAAGCGCAGCAGCGCGCCGAACGCCGCGACCTTGGTGCACGCGGCCATGAACCCCGTGATGGGGGTCGGCGCGCCCTGGTAGACGTCGGGCGTCCACATGTGGAACGGGACCGCGCCGACCTTGAACAGCAGACCCGCGAGCACCAGGACCGTGCCGACCAGCAGCAGCGAGTCCAGGCCCGACGGCGTGGCCGTGGCCTGCGCGATCTCCGAGAAGCGCAGCGACCCGCTGTACCCGTAGACGAGCGCGACCCCGAAGATCATGAGCGCCGAGGCGAACGCCCCGAGCAGGAAGTACTTGAGCGAGGCCTCCTGCGACAGGAGCCGCCTGCGCCGCGCCATGCCCGTGAGCAGGTACAGCGGCAGCGAGAGCACCTCGAGCGCGACGAACAGCGTGAGCAGGTCCGCGGTCGCCGGGAAGATGAGCATGCCGCCCGCGGCGAACAGCACCAGCGGGTAGACCTCCGTCTGCGTGAGCCCGCGGCGGCGCGCGACCTCCTCGTAGTCCGAGCCGGGGACCGAGGCGGCCGTGGGCGCGAACGCGTCCTCCCCCGTCGCGGTGCGGTCGGCGATGACCAGCACGGACAGGAGCGTCAGCACCGCGATCACGCCCTGCAGCACGAGCGTCGGGCCGTCGACGACGAGCGAGCCGCCCAGCACGTCGGTGCCACCGTCCTCGGCGACGCCGGACCACAGTGCCGCGACCGCGATGATCGCACCGACGGGCGCAGCGAACGCGAGCACCAGCTGCGTGCCGCGCCGCGCCCGCTCGGGCACGAACGCCTCGACCAGGACGCCGAGCACCGCGGCGCCGAGCATGACGACGACGGGGGTCAGCGCGCCCCAGGCGATCTCGGGTGCCGTGAAGCTCACTGGTCGCTCCCTTCGGTGACGAGCGCGGGCACGTCGTCGACGCCCACCTGCTCGAGCGTGACGCCCGCGGGCGGTCGGACGAGGTCGAGCGCGGGCCCGGGGACGAACCCGAGGACGAGCATCGCGGCGATCAGCGGCGCGACCGCCCAGCGCTCGGTGGGTCGCGCGTCGGGCAGGTCGGCCGGCTCGTCGCGCGGCGGACCCGTGAAGATCCGCTGGTAGGTCCACAGCACGTAGATCGCCGCGAGCACCACGCCGAGCGTCGCGACGACGGCCGCGGCCGTGTGCCGCTCGAACGTCCCGACGATGACCATGAACTCGGAGACGAACGTCGACAGGCCGGGCAGCGACAGCGCCGACAGACCCGCGACCAGGAACAGCCCCGCGATCACCGGCACCACGCGCTGCAGCCCGCCGAAGTCGGCGATCTGCTGCGATCCGCGCCGCGCCACCAGGAACCCGGCCACCAGGAACAGCGCCCCGGTGGAGAGGCCGTGGTTGACCATGTAGAACGACGAGCCCGCGACCGACGTGGACGTGAACGCGAAGATGCCCAGCACGATGAAGCCGAAGTGCGACACCGACGTGTAGGCGATGAGCCGCATCAGGTCCTTCTGGCCGATGGCCAGGAGGGCGCCGTACAGGATCGAGACCACCGCGAGCACGATGACCACGGGAGCCGCCCACCGCGACGCGTTCGGGAACAGCGGCAGGCACAGCGTGAGCATGCCGAACGTGCCGACCTTGTCGAGGATGCCGACCAGCAGCGTGGAGGTGCCCGCGGGAGCCTGCTCCGCGGCGTCGGGGAGCCACGTGTGCACCGGGAACATGGGCGCCTTGATCGCGAACGCGACGAAGAACGCCAGGAACAGCCACTTCTCGGTGGTGGGCGCCAGGTCCGCGCCCACGAGGTTCGCCGTGAGGAAGCCGTCCGGGCCGCCGGGGCCCTGCAGGTACAGCGCGATCACGCCGACGAGCATGATCAGGCCGCCCGCGAGCGAGAACAGCAGGAACTTCACCGCGGCGTAGCGCCGGCCCGCTCCCCCGAACCCGCCGATCATGAAGTAGACGGGGATGAGCATGGCCTCGAACAGCACGTAGAACAGGAACACGTCCCGCGCGGCGAACACCGCGACGATGAACGCCTCGAGCACGATCGCGAGCGCCAGGTACCGACGCAGCGCGTCGGAGGACCCGGTGGCCGAGCCCTGCTCACGCCACGCGGCGAGCACCACGAGCGGGACCAGCAGCACCGACATGAGGATCAGCGCGAGACCGACGCCGTCGACGCCGACCGCGTAGGAGGCGCCGATCGCGGGGATCCACCGGTGCGTCTCGACCAGCTGCACCGTGCCGGCGTCGGCGGTGTCGAACGCCGTCAGCGCGAGCACGCCGAGCACGAGCTCGACGAGCGCGACACCGAGCGCGATCACGCGTGCGTGCGGGCGCAGCGCGCGCGGCGCGCACCACAGCAGCAGCGCGCCGAGCACCGGCCACGCGATGAGCGTGGTCAGCCAGGGGAAGTCGGGCGACATCGCTCTCCTCAGCTCTGCAGGGCCAGCACGACGACGAGGAGGACCACGAGTCCCCCGAGCATCGTCGCGGCGTAGGTGCGGACGTAGCCGGTCTGCGTGCGGCGCAGCAGGCTGCCGAGCCCGACGGTGGTGTGGGCGAGGCCCTTGGCGCCGCCGTCGACGACCGCGTGGTCGGCGTAGACCAGCGACCGCGTCAGGTGCCGGCCGGGCTCCACGAGCGCGGCGTCGTTCACGGCGTCCTGGTACAGGTCCACGCGTGCCGCACGCGTCAGCGCGGTGCCGAGCGGCGGGACCACGGGCACGGTCGAGACCGCGTAGCGGCGCCACGCGATCACCAGGCCCGCCGCGACGACCGCGAGCGTGAGACCGATGAGGACGCCCGCGGGGAGCACGGGCTCGTGGTGCTCGGCGTGCCCCGTGACGGGCTCGAGCCAGCCGACGAACCGGTCGCCGATCGCGAGCACCAGGCCGAGGCCGACCGAGCCGACCGCGAGGATGATCATCGGCCAGGTCATGAGCGCCGGGGACTCGTGCGGGTGCTGCTCGGAGCCGTCCTTGCGCGTCGACCAGCGACGTTCGCCCTCGAACGTCATGAAGAAGAGCCGCGACATGTAGAACGACGTGATGCCGGCACCAAGCAGCGCGACCGTGCCGAACAGCCACGCGCGCCACTCCTGCCCGTCGAGCGGCACGAACGCGGCCTCGATGATCTTGTCCTTGGAGAAGAACCCGGCGAACGGCGGCACGCCCAGGATCGCGAGCCAGCCCATCATGAACGTCAGCCAGGTGATCTTCATGTAGCGCGCGAGCCCGCCGAACCGGCGCATGTCCACCTGGTCGTCCATGCCGTGCATCACCGAGCCGGCGCCCAGGAACATGCCGGCCTTGAAGAAGCCGTGCGTGACCAGGTGGAAGATCGCGAACGCGTAGCCGATCGGGCCGAGCCCGGCGGCGAGCACCATGTAGCCGATCTGCGACATGGTCGACGCGGCGAGCGCCTTCTTGATGTCGTCCTTCGCGCAGCCCACGATCGCCCCGAACAGCAGCGTGATCGCGCCGACGACCACCACGACGAGCTGCGCGGTGGGTGCGGCCTCGAACACGCCGCCCGAGCGCACGATCAGGTACACGCCCGCGGTGACCATGGTCGCGGCGTGGATGAGCGCCGAGACCGGCGTCGGGCCGGCCATCGCGTCACCGAGCCAGGACTGCAGCGGGAACTGCGCCGACTTGCCGCACGCCGCCAGGAGCAGCATGAGCCCGATCGCGGTGAGCGTGCCCTCGCTCGCGTGCGCACCCGGGTCCGCGAGCACGGTCGCGAAGTCGAGCGCGCCGAACTGCGCGAACATCAGCCCCATCGCGACCAGCAGGCCCACGTCGCCCACGCGGTTCGCGACGAACGCCTTCTTGGCCGCGACCGCGTACGGCGTGTGGTGGTTCCAGAACCCGATCAGCAGGTAGGACGCGAGGCCCACGCCCTCCCAGCCGACGAACAGCAGCAGGAACGAGTCGGCCAGGACGAGCACGAGCATCGCCGCGACGAACAGGTTGAGGTAGGCGAAGAACCGCCGCCGGTCCCGGTCGTGGTCCATGTAGGCCACGGAGTACACGTGGATGAGCGTGCCGACGAACGTCACGAGCAGCACGAACGTCAGCGACAGAGGGTCCAGCCGGAGCCCCGCGTCGACGTGCAGCGAGCCCGTGTCGAGCCAGGTGCCCAGGTGCACGTCGAGCACGCGGTCCTCGGCGGGGCGGCTCACGACGCGCAGGAACGTCAGCAGCCCGACGACGAACGCACCGGCGGAGGCCAGGACGCCCAGCCAGTGACCCCAGCGGTCGGCGCGGCGGCCGAGCAGCAGCAGGACCGCGGCGGATGCGAGTGGCAGCCCGACCAGGAGCGGCGCGGCGGCGAAGATGCCGCCGGACACCGCCTGGGCGGCGGGCTCGAGGGACTCGGCGGGGAGCCCTCCGAGCGAGATCAGGGTGTGCACGCGCGCTCCCTCAGCTCTTCAGCAGGTTCACGTCGTCGACCGAGGCCGACCGGCGGGTACGGAAGATCGCCACGATGATCGCGAGTCCCACGACGACCTCGGCGGCGGCCACGACCATCACGAAGAACGCGAGGACCTGGCCCTCGAGCGAGCCGTGGAGGCGCGAGAACGTCACGAGCGCGAGGTTCGTCGCGTTGAGCATGAGCTCGATGCCCATGAACGCGATGATCGCCTGCCGGCGCAGCAGCACCGTGGCGGCGCCGACGGAGAACAGGATCCCCGAGAGCACCAGGTAGTGGGTGAGCGTCACCGGGGCTCCTCCGTCTCGTCGGCAGCCGCTGCGGGCGGCGGCTCGACCGGCGCGCGGTCCCCGGCGGAGCCGCCGGCGAGCACGCGGTCGATGCGCGCGGCGTACTCCGCCGCGTCGGCCTCCTGTCCGCGCACGCGCAGCACGCGCGGCACGGAGGACTCGATGGGCTGCCCGTACGGGTCGAGCGCCGGCACGTCCATCGCGTTGTGCTTGGCGTAGACACCCGGTGCGGGCAGCGGCGCCAGATGGCCACCGGCCTTGACGCGCGCGTCGGCGCGCTCGCGCTGACCGAGGCGCGGCGTGAGGCGGCGGCGGTGCGTGAGCACCAGCGCACCCAGTGCGGCGGTCACCAGCAGCGCTCCCACCACCTCCATGGCGAACACGTACTCGCCGAAGATGAGGTGCGCGATGCCGCGCGTGTTGGTGTCCGAGTTGGCGCTGCCCAGGCCCGCGGGGTCGGGGTAGGTGGCGGTGCCGATGACGCCCGCGACCACGACCACGAGCCCCAGCCCGGCGAGCCAGCCGATCCAACGCTGACCGCGGATGGTCTCGACGAGCGAGTCGGCCGCGCCGACGCCCACGAGCATCAGCACGAACAGGAACAGCATCATGATCGCGCCGGTGTAGACGACCACCTGGACCACGCCCAGGAAGACCGCGCCCTGCGCGACGTACAGGAACGCCAGGCACACCATCACCAGGATGACCGAGAGCGCGGCGTGCACCGCTTTGCGCGCGAACAGCAGCCCCAGCGAGGCCAGCACCATCACGGGCGCGAGCACCCAGAACAGCACGGCCTCGCCCGTGCTCGCATCACCCGCGGCGTCGACCGCCTGCGGCAGCAGCTGCGTCAGCCCCGTCACCGCGCACCGCCCTGGCGGTGCGCGCCCGCGACGTGCTCGGCCATGCGCGCGGCCGTGGGGCCGGGCACGTTGGCCGCGGCGAGCCCTGCGCCCTCGGGCAGCGTCGAGTCGTCGGGCCGGTGCTCACGCACCCACTCGACCTGCTCGGCCGTGGCCGCGCCCACCTCGCCGCGGTAGTACTGCGTCGCCGTGGTGCCCTCGGCCATCGGGTGCGGGCCCGCGACCATGCCGTCGCGCAGCGGGCCCAGCAGGTCCTGCTTCTCGTAGATCATCCCGGCGCGCGTGGGACCGGCGAGCTCGTACTCGTTGGTCATCGTGAGCGCGCGCGTCGGGCACGCTTCGATGCAGAGCCCGCAGAAGATGCAGCGCAGGTAGTTGATCTGGTAGACGCGGCCGTACCGCTCGCCCGGGGAGAACTGCGCCTCGGGCGTGTTGTCGGCGCCCTCGACGTAGATCGCGTCGGCGGGGCACGCCCAGGCGCACAGCTCGCAGCCGATGCACTTCTCGAGCCCGTCCGCGTAGCGGTTGAGCTGGTGGCGGCCGTGGTAGCGCGGCTTGGTCGGGACCGTCTCGCGCGGGTACTGCTCGGTGACGGTCTTGCGGAACATGTTGGACAGCGTGACGCCGAACCCGCCCACGGGGGCGAGGAGCGCGCGCAGGCCGGTCGACTGCGGGATCAGCGACTCGTACGGCGCGGGCGCGGGCGCGCCGACCTCGCCGCCGCGCTGCTGCGGGGCCACGGCGCCGCCCGGCGCTACGGGCTGCTGCGGGGCCGGGGGCGTGGTGCCGGACTCAGCCACCGGGCACCTCCTTCGGGTCGGTCGGGGCGGAGACGGCGGTCACTGCGGGGACGTCCGCCGCCTCGTCGGGCGCGGGCGCACCGGCCGGGACGCGCGCACGACGCGGCGACGGCGGGAGCACCTGGCCCGGCAGCGGCGGCACCGGGTAGCCGTCCGCGAAGGCGTCGAGCACCTGCGGCGGCCCGGCCGGCTCCTGCGTCGTCTTCTCGGGGACGAACATCGAGACGACCACGCCCAGCACGACGACGCCCGCGAGCACGAGAAGCACCGTGGTGAGCTCGACGTCGGCGAACTCGGGGAACGTGCGCAGACCCTGCACGGCCGAGACGCACACCAGCCACACGAGCGCGGCGGGGACCAGCACCTTCCAGCCGAGCTTCATGAACTGGTCGTACCGGAAGCGCAGCACCGAGCCGCGGACCCAGACGAAGAAGAACATCACGGCCCACAGCTTGGCCAGGAACCACAGCACGGGCCACCAGCCCTGCTGCAGGAAGTGGTCCGCCGGGATGAACGGCGCGCGCCAGCCCCCGAGGAACAGCGTCGTGGCCACCGCCGAGACGTTGAGCATGTTGATGTACTCCGCCAGGAAGAACCAGGCGAACTTCATCGACGAGTACTCCGTCATGTAGCCGGAGACCAGCTCACCCTCGGCCTCGGGCAGGTCGAACGGCAGGCGGTTGGTCTCGCCCACCATCGACACGACGTAGATGACGAACGCGGGCAGCAGCGGCAGGAACCACCACAGCCGCGTCTGCGAGGAGACGATCTCGGACGTCGACATCGAGCCCGCCATGACGAACACGCTGACCAGCGACAGCCCCATCGCGAGCTCGTAGCTGATGACCTGGGCCGTCGAGCGCACGCCGCCGAGCAGCGGGTAGGTCGAGTTCGACGACCAGCCGCCGAGCACGATCCCGTACACGCCCACGGACGCGCACGCCAGGATGTACAGCACCGCCACCGGGAAGTCCGTGAGCTGCAGCGGCGTCTCGATGCCGAAGATGTTGACCGACGGGCCGAGCGGGATGACCGCGAACGTCAGCAGCGAGCAGAACACCGCGATCATCGGCGCGACGATGTAGACCACCTTGTCCGCGGCCTTGACCGTCATGTCCTCCTTGAACAGGAGCTTCATGGCGTCCGCGAGCGACTGCAGCAGACCGAACGGTCCGTGCACGTTGGGGCCGGGCCGCACCTGCATGCGCGCGACGACCTTGCGCTCGAACCAGATCGCGAACAGCACGCTGGTCAGCAGGAACACGATGATGGCGACGGCCTTGATCAGCCAGATCCACCAGGTGTCCTCGCTGAAGTCCGCGGCGACCCCCGGCTGCGGCGCGGTGAGCAGCTGCACGGGCAGCACGGGCATCTCAGGCCTCCCCGTCGGTCGCGCCGTCGGCGGCGCCGGGTGCCAGGCGCACCAGGTCGCCGCTCACGGCGTGCAGCGTGTCCCGCACGGCCGAGCCGGGCGAGCTCGTCGGCAGCCAGACCACGAAGTCCGGCATGTCGGTGACCAGCACGGGCAGCGTGATCGTGCCCGAGTCGGCGCTCACGGCCAGGGGCGCGCCGTCGGCCACGCCGACCGCCGCCGCGGTGCCTGCCGAGACCCGCGCGACCGGGCGCTTGGCCGTGCCGGCCAGGTGCGGCTCGCCGTCCTGCAGCCGGCCCGCGTCCAGCAGGTGGTGCCACGTCGCGAGGACCGCGTGACCCGCGGGGACCGCGGGCGGCTCGGCCGCGTCGGTTTCGGGTGCCTGCGCACGCGCACCGTCCCAGCCGCCGAGCTGGTCGAGCTCGGCGTGCACGTCGGCGAGCGAGCCGAGGCCCAGGTCCACGCCGAGCGCGTCGGCCAGGCCGTGCAGCACGCGGTGGTCCGCGAGCGCGTGCGAGACGAGTGCCTGCGGGAACGGCCGCGGACGGCCCTCCCACGTGACGAACGTGCCCGCCTTCTCGACCGGGGGCGCGACGGGCAGCACCACGTCGGCGCGCTCGGTCACCTCCGACGCACGCACCTCGAGCGAGACCAGGAACCCGACCTTCTCGAGCGCGTCACGGGCGAGCGCGGGGTCCGGCAGGTCGGCCGGGTCGACGCCGCCGACGACGAGCCCGCCCAGGCTCCCGTCGCGTGCGGCGGCGATGATCTGCGCGGTCGAGCGGCCCGGGGCCGCCGGCAGCGACTCGACGCCCCACACCGCGGCGAGGTCCACGCGTGCTCCGGCGTCCGCGACCGGCCGACCACCGGGGAGCAGCGTCGGGAGCGTGCCGGCCTCCACGCCGCCGCGCTCGCCCGCACGCCGCGGCACCCACGCCAGGCGCGCACCCGAGCGCTGCGCGAGGCGCACCGCGGCGCTGAGCGCACCGGCCGAGACCGCTGCGCGCTCGCCGACCAGCACCACCGCACCGGGCGTCGCCAGCAGCTCCGCGGCCTGCACGAGCTCGTCGAGCTCGGCGTCCGCGGTGATGCCGTCGAGCACCTCGGCCTCGGTGCCGGGAGCCGCGGTCAGCAGCGTGCCGGACAGCCGCTCGAGCCCGCGGCTCGCGAGCGCCGCGACGGACAGCACGCGCGTGCGGTGGCGGACCACGGCCTGGCGGAGCCGCAGGAACAGGATCCCCGCCTCCTCCTCGGCCTCGAGGCCGACGAGGAGCACCGCGGGCGCGCGGTCCAGGTCCGCGAACGTCACGTCGAGCGTGCGACCCGCGACGTGGTGCGCCAGGAACTGCGCCTCCTCGTCGGAGTGCGGACGCGCGCGGTGGTCGACGTCGTTGGTGCCCAGCGCGACGCGCGCGAGCTTGGCGTACGCGTACGCGTCCTCGAGCGTCACGCGGCCACCCGGCAGCACGCCCACGCCGCCGGCCTCGATCGCGGCCCGCAGGCCCGCCGCGGCCGCGCCGAACGCCTCGACCCAGCTCGCGGGTCGCAGCTCGCCGCGCGAGCCGTCGGACGGACGCTCGCGCACCAGCGGCGTCGTGATCCGGTCCGCCGCGGACTGCCAGCGGAACGCGAAGCGGTCCTTGTCGGTGATCCACTCCTGGTTGACCGCGGGGTCGTCGCCCGCGAGCCGACGCATGACCACGCCGCGGCGGTGGTCCACGCGGATCGCCGAGCCCTGCGCATCGTGCTCCGAGACGCCCGGCGTCGAGACCAGGTCGAACGGCCGCGCGCGGAACCGGTAGGCGGCCGAGGTCAGCGCGCCCACGGGGCAGATCTGCACGGTGTTGCCGGAGAAGTAGGAGGCGAACGGACGCCCGCTCGTGTCGGTCGCGGACGCGCCCACGGGTGTCTCGCCCGCGAAGCCGAGCACGTCGGTGTCGAACGTGCCGATCTGCTGCTGCGCGCCGCGCTTCTGCAGGTCGATGAACACGTCGCCGGCGATCTCCTCGGAGAACCGCGTGCACCGCTGGCACAGCACGCAGCGCTCACGGTCCAGCAGGATCTGCGTCGAGATCGAGATCGGCTTGGGGAACGTGCGCTTGACGTCGACGAACCGGCTGGTGGGCCGGCCGTTGCTCATCGCCTGGTTCTGCAGCGGGCACTCGCCGCCCTTGTCGCACACCGGGCAGTCGAGCGGGTGGTTGATGAGCAGCAGCTCCATCACGCCGTGCTGCGCCTTGTCCGCCTCGGGCGACGTGTGCTGCGTCTTGACCTGCATGCCGGGGCCCGCCTCGAGCGTGCACGAGGCCTGCGGCTTGGGCATCTTCGCCACGGCGCCGTCGCGGCCCGGTGCCCACACCTCGACCAGGCACTGCCGGCACGCGCCCGCGGGTGCGAGCAGCGGGTGGTCGCAGAACCGCGGGATCTGGATGCCCAGCTGCTCGGCGGCCCGGATCACGAGCGTCCCCTTGGGCACGGTGGTCTCGATGCCGTCGATCGTGAACGTGACGGTCTGCTCGGGTGCCGCGGGAGCGGGCGGCGCCGCCGCGGGGACCAGCGGCGCGCCACCCGTGCGGGCGGCGTCCTGGGACGTGACGGTCATGCGTGCACCCCCGCGAGAGCCGCACCGGTGCGGCGTGGCGTGTAGTCGAACAGCGCGCTGCGCTCGGGCGGGAACAGCACGTCGGCCGGCGTGTGGCAGCCGGCCTCGAACTCCTCCCGGAAGTACTGGATCGCACTCGTCACGGGGCTGGTCGCACCGTCACCCAGCGCGCAGAACGCCCGGCCCAGGATGTTGTCGCACAGGTCCAGCAGCAGGTCGATGTCCGCCGCCGTGCCCTGGCCCCGCTCGAGGCGCTGCATGATCTGCGCGAGCCAGAACGTGCCCTCGCGGCACGGTGTGCACTTCCCGCAGGACTCGTGCTTGTAGAACTCGATCCAGCGCGTCACCGCGCGCACCACCGACGTGGTCTCGTCGAAGATCTGCAGCGCGCGTGTGCCGAGCATCGAGCCCGCGGCGCCCACCGACTCGTAGTCGAGCGGCACGTCGAGGTGCTCCGCGGTGAAGATCGGCGTCGACGAGCCGCCCGG
Source organism: Cellulomonas gilvus ATCC 13127 (assembly GCF_000218545.1). Classification (NCBI taxonomy): domain Bacteria; kingdom Bacillati; phylum Actinomycetota; class Actinomycetes; order Micrococcales; family Cellulomonadaceae; genus Cellulomonas; species Cellulomonas gilvus. The sequence goes on along the minus strand of NC_015671.1, from coordinate 811,139 downwards.
GGTCCAGAACTTGAGCGCGCGTCCGCCGCGCATGCCGCCCGCCATGTCGAGCAGCTCGCGCAGCGTGATGCCGAGCGGGGCCTCGTACTGGCCGGGCCGGGTCACGTGACCGGACAGCGAGAACAGGCCGTGCCCGGTCGAGCGCTCGGTGCCCATCTGCTTGAACCAGTCCGCGCCGCCCACGACGATGCCGGGGACCGACGCGACCGACTCGACGTTGTTGACGACGGTCGGGCGCGCGTAGAGCCCCGCGACGGCCGGGAACGGCGGCTTGAGCCGCGGCTGGCCGCGCAGGCCCTCGAGCGAGTCGAGCAGCGCGGTCTCCTCGCCGCAGATGTAGGCGCCCGCACCCGCGTGCACCGTGAGCTCCAGGTCGTAGCCCGAGCCCAGGATGTCCTTGCCCAGGTAGCCCTTGGCGTAGGCCTCCTCGACCGCGCGCAGCAGTCGGCGGTAGACGTGCACCACCTCGCCCCGCACGTAAATGAACGCGTGGTGGCAGCCGATCGCGAAGGACGTGATGATCACGCCCTCGATGAGGTGCTGCGGGCTCGCCATCATCAGCGGGATGTCCTTGCACGTGCCCGGCTCGGACTCGTCCGCGTTGACCACCAGGTAGCGCGGGCCGCCGTCGGGTGCGGGCAGGAAGCCCCACTTCATGCCGGTGGGGAAGCCCGCGCCGCCGCGGCCGCGCAGGCCCGAGTCCTTGACCATGGTCACCAGGTCGGCGGGCTGCATGTCCAGCGCGCGGCGCAGGCCGCGGTAGCCGCCGTGCGCCTCGTACGTCTCCATGGTCCAGGAGCGCTCGGCGTCCCAGTGGGCGCTCAGCACGGGAGCCAGGGTCGTCGCCATCACTGCTCCTTCGCGTCGGAGGCGGCCTGCTTGCGTTCCTGCTGCTCCGGGGAGACGTCGCGGGCCGTGGTCGCGGGGCGCTCGGCGCTCGACTGCTCGTCACCCGGCCGCGGGACCGCCGCGCCCGCCGCGGCCTGGGCCCCCGTGCCCGTGGCGGGCTCGTCGCCCGGGAAGGCCGGCGCGGACCAGCCCTTCTCGCGTGCCAGCACCGTCCCGCGCACCGTGGCCTCCCCCGCGCCCACGCCCTCGTCGGCGCGGCCGTCCAGGAAGCCCGCGAGCACGCGGGACATCTCCTTGAACGTCACCACCTCGTCGGCGCCTCGCGTCGGGACCACCTTCTCGCCCGCGCGCAGCGCGTCGACGACCGCTGCGGCCGACTGCGGCGTCTGGTTGTCCAGGAACTCCCAGTTGACCATCACCACGGGGGCGTAGTCGCACGCCGCGTTGCACTCGACGCGCTCGAGCGTGACCTTGCCGTCGGGCGTCGTCTCGTCGTGGCCCACACCCGTGTGCTCGCACAGGTGCTCCCAGATGGCGTCGCCGCCCATCACGGCGCACAGCGTGTTGGTGCACACCCCGACCGTGTAGTCGCCGTTGGGGTGGCGCTTGTACTGCGTGTAGAACGTCGCGACCGCGGACACCTCGGCCGTGGTCAGCCCGAGCGTGGCCGCGCAGAACGCGATGCCCCGCGGGCTCACGTAGCCGTCCTCGGCCTGCACCAGGTGCAGCATCGGCAGCAGCGCCGAGCGCTCCTGCGGGTAGCGCGCCACGATCTGCGCGGCGTCGGCCGCGAGCCGCGCACGCGTCTCGTCGTCGTACGCCGTGCGGTGCGCCTGGCCCTCGCCGCGCGGGACGAGCTCTTCGACGGACATCAGCGGTCCACCCCTCCGAGCACCGGGTCGATCGAGGCCACCGCGACGACGACGTCGGCCACCTGGCCGCCCTCGCACACGATCGACGTGGCCTGCAGGTTGTTGAAGCTCGGGTCGCGGAAGTGCGCGCGGTACGGGCGCGTCCCGCCGTCCGAGACGAGGTGCACGCCGAGCTCGCCACGCGGGTGCTCCACGGTCTGCCACACCTGGCCCGCGGGGACGCGGAAGCCCTCGGTGACCAGCTTGAAGTGGTGGATCAGGGCTTCCATCGAGGTGCCCATGATCTCCTTGATGTGCGCGAGCGAGTTGCCCATGCCGTCGGAGCCGATCGCGAGCTGGGCCGGCCAGGCGATCTTCTTGTCCTCGACCATGACCGGGCCCGGGTTCCGCTCGAGGCGGTCCAGCGCCTGCCGGGCGATCTTGATCGACTGGTAGATCTCCTCGAGGCGGACCTCGACGCGACCCCACGAGTCGCCGCTCTGCGCGGTCGGGACGTCGAAGTCGTACGTCTCGTAGCCGCAGTACGGCGCGGTCTTGCGCACGTCGTACGGCAGGCCGGCCGAGCGCAGCATGGGTCCCGTGATGCCGAGCGCCATGCAGCCCGACAGGCCCAGGTAGCCGACGTCCTTGAGCCGCAGGTGCAGGATCGGGTTGGCCAGCATGAGGTCCTCGAGCTGACGCAGGTAGTGCTCGACGTTGGTCAGCGCCTCACGCGTGGCCTCGACCGCACCCGCGGGTACGTCCTGCGCGACGCCGCCGGGGCGGATGTAGGCGTGGTTCATGCGCAGCCCGGAGATCAGCTCGAAGATCCGCAGCAGCTCCTCGCGGGCCGTGAAGCCCACCGTCATGATCGTCGTGGCGCCCAGCTCGTTGCCGCCGGTGGCGATGCACACCAGGTGCGACGTGATGCGGTTGAGCTCCATCATCAGGACGCGGATGACGTTCGCGCGCTCCGGCACGTCGTCCGTGATGCCCAGCAGCTTCTCGACCGCGAGGCAGTACGCGGCCTCCTGGAACAGCGGCGCCACGTAGTCCATGCGCGTGCAGAACGTCACGCCCTGGGTCCAGGTGCGGAACTCCATGTTCTTCTCGATACCCGTGTGCAGGTATCCGATGCCGGCACGTGCCTCGGTCACGGTCTCGCCGTCGATCTCGAGCATGAGGCGCAGCACGCCGTGCGTGGACGGGTGCTGCGGACCCATGTTGACGACGATCCGCTCCTCACCGAGGCGTGCGGCCTCCTCGGCGATCTCGGACCAGTCGCCGCCGGACGCCTCGAACGACGGGATGCCCGTCGTCTCGTCGTCGACGATGTGGCCCGTCGAGTGCGGCGTCTGTGCCCGGGGGGCGGCCTGGGGGGCGGGGCGTGCGGTGCTCATCAGCTGTAGGACCTCCGCTGGTCCGCGGGCGGGACGGTCGCGCCCTTGTACTCGACCGGGATGCCGCCCAACGGGTAGTCCTTGCGTTGCGGGTGACCCGGCCAGTCGTCGGGCATCTGGATGCGCGCGAGGCCGGGGTGGCCGTCGAAGATGATGCCGAAGAAGTCGAACGTCTCGCGCTCGTGCCAGTCGTTGGCGGGGTACACGCCCGTCGTCGACGGGATGTGCGGGTCGGCCTCGCCCACCGCGACCTCGAGCCGCAGGCTGCGCGAGTGCGTCACCGACGTGAGGTGGTAGACCGCGTGCAGCTCGCGGCCGACGTCATGCGGGTAGTGCACGCCCGACACGCCCAGGCTGAGCTCGAAGCGCAGGTCCTGGTCGTCGCGCAGGTGCTGCGCGACCTCGACCACGTGCTCCCGCGCGACGTTCAGCGTGAGCTCGCCACGGTCGACCACCACGGCCTCGACCGCGGCCGAGAACCCGGTGCCCGACGCGTCGAGCAGCTCGGCCAGCACGTCCACGACCTCGTCGAACCAGCCGCCGTAGGGCCGCTCGCTCGGACCGGGCAGGAGGACCGTGGTGACCAGCCCGCCGAACCCGCTCGTGTCCCCCGAGCCGTGCACGCCGAACAGACCCGTGCGCACGTCCACCAGGTCGAGCGGGGTGCGCGGGGCGTCGGCCTGCGTCGCGGGGACGTTCTGCGAGCCCGCCTCCGCGGCGGCCTGGGTGGTGGGCTGCGCTGCGGTGGTGCCCTCGCCGGGCTTGACCGCCTGCGCGGCGTCCTTCTTCTCGTCGGTCATCGCAGCAGCCCCGTCATGTGCGAGGTGGGCGTCGCCGCGAGAGCCGCGGCCTCGGCCGCCGCGGCGGCCTCCTTGCGGTTGACGCCGAGCGGCTCGTTCTGGATCTGGTCGTGCAGCGTGAGGATCGCGTTGATGAGCATCTCGGGCCGCGGCGGACAGCCCGGCAGGTAGATGTCCACGGGCACGATGTGGTCCACGCCCTGCACGATCGCGTAGTTGTTGAACATGCCGCCCGACGACGCGCACACGCCCATCGAGAGCACCCACTTGGGCTCGGACATCTGGTCGTAGACCTGCCGCACCACGGGCGCCATCTTCTGGCTCACGCGACCCGCGACGATCATCAGGTCAGCCTGGCGCGGCGAGGCGCGGAAGACCTCCATGCCGAAGCGCGACAGGTCGTACCGCGGGGCGCCGGCGGACATCATCTCGATCGCGCAGCACGCCAGGCCGAACGTGACCGGCCACAGCGAACCCTTGCGGAAGTAGCCGACGAGGTCCTCGATCGTCGTCAGCAGGAAACCCGAGGGTGCTTCCTCGATCCCCATCTCAGGCCCTCCTCGTCGTCGTACCGCTGGTGCCGTGCGTGCTCGTGCCGGTCGGCCGCGCCGTCAGTCCCACTCGAAGCCCCCGCGCCGCCACTCGTAGACGAACGGCACCGTGATGAGCACCAGGAACGCCATCATCGCGACGAACCCGAACAGCGCGAGCTCGGTGAAGCTCACGGCCCACGGGTAGAGGAACACCACCTCGATGTCGAACACGATGAACGTCATCGCCACCAGGTAGTACTTGATCGGGAACCGTCCGCCGCCGATCGCGTGCGGCGTGGGCTGGATGCCGCACTCGTACGCCTCGAGCTTGGCGCGGTTGTACCGCTTGGGGCCCAGGATCGCGCTCGCACCGACGCCGCCGAGCGCGAGGACCGCGGCGATGCCCATGAGCCACAGCAGCGGCACGTACGGGTTGTTCATCAGGCGTCCTTCCTCGGCACTGAGGTTCGAGTGGTCACGGCGTCGTCACGCCGCCGGGGCCAGGCGGGCCAGGCCCGCGATCGTGCGGTCCACCACGTCGCCGCCGTGCGGCTCGTAGCAGTCGGACAGGAGCTTGAGCACGAACTTCATGAGCAGCGGCCGGGGCAGGCCGTAGCGCGTGCACAGGCGCATGACCTCGGGGTGCTCGATGAGCTTCACGAACACCCGGCCGAGCGTGTAGTACCCGCCCAGGTCGTCCTTCATGCGGCCCTGGTACGTCGCGAGCGCACGCTCGCGGCCCGCGGCCGTGCCGCGCGCGAGGCCCTGCGCGATCGCGTCCGCGGCGACGCGCCCCGCCTGCAGGCCGTAGGCGATGCCCTCGCCGTTGAACGGGCTCACCATGCCCGCGGCGTCACCCGCGAGCAGCAGCCCGTTGCCGTACAGCGGACCGCGGTTGAAGCCCATCGGCAGCGCGGCGCCCCGCACCGGGCCCACCTGGTTGTTCGGCGTGAACTCCCACTCGGCGGGCGCGTTGGCCATCCACGCGGCGAACAGCGCCTTGTAGTCGACCTTGGTGGCCGCCGCGGTCGAGCTCACGGAGCCCAGCCCGACGTTCGCGGTGCCGTCGCCCAGCGCGAAGATCCAGCCGTAGCCCGGCATGAGGTCCGAGCGCCCCGGCTCCCCCGCCCACAGCTCGAGGTGGGACTCCATCCAGGCGTCGTCGTGCCGCGGCGTGCGGAAGTAGGTGCGCACCGCGACGCCCATGGGGCGGTCGTCGCGCTTGACGCGGCCCAAGCCGGTCGCGAGGCGCGCGCTCACGCCGTCCGCGGCGACCACGACGCGCGCCCGGTACTCGACCTCGTCGCCCGCGCGGCGTCCGTCGACGTCGACCGGCCGCGCGGTCACGCCGACGACGCGTCCTGTGCGCTCGTCGCGCAGCGGCCCCGTGACGTTCGTGAGCTCGTGCAGCTTGGCGCCCGCCGCGCGCGCGTGCTCGGCCAGCAGCTGGTCCAGGCTCATGCGCGACCGCGCGAGGCCGTAGGACGGGTAGGAGGAGATCTCGGGCCACGGCAGCTCGAGGCGGTGACCGCCCCCGATCACGCGCAGACCCTTGTTCCTGATCCAGCCGTCCTGCTCGCGGATGGGCACGGCCATGCGCACCAGCTCGGCCACGGCGCGGGGCGTCAGGCCGTCGCCGCACACCTTGTCACGCGGGAACGAGGCCTTCTCCAGCAGCAGGACGTCGAGCCCTGCGCGCGCGCAGTGGTAGGCGGTCGCTGCCCCGGCGGGACCCGCGCCCACGACGATGACGTCGGCGTCATCGGTTGCTACCACCACGGAGTCGCTCCACTTGTGACGATGTTCACGTGCAAGCTCCCGGCGAGTGTAACCAGGCGTCCGGGGGGTGTCTGCGAAGGCTTACCTCACCTGCCGCGAGCACCCGGCGAACGGCGCGTGAACTGCGGGTTCGGGCCGCGGGACGCGCTCGCGCCGGGCCCCGGATCAGGCCGGACGGGTCGCCCGGTGCAGGGCCACGATGCCGCCGGACAGGTTGCGGAACGCGACCTGCGACCAGCCCGCCTGCTTGATGAGCCGGCCCAGGCCCTGCTGGTCGGGCCAGTCCCGGATGGACTCGGCGAGGTACACGTAGGCGTCGGGCTCCTTGGCCACCACGCGCGCCACGCGCGGCAGCGCCTGCGTGAGGTAGCCCGTGTAGACGCCCCGGAACGGCGCGAGCGTCGGCGTCGAGAACTCGCACACCACCAGGCGGCCGCCGGGCCGGGTGACGCGCAGCAGCTCCGCGAGCGCCGCGGGCACGTCGGGCACGTTGCGCAGCCCGAAGGACATCGTCACGGCGTCGAACGACTCGTCGGCGAACGGCAGGTGCAGCGCGTCGCCCGCGACGAACGGCAGGTCCGGACGGCGCGCCTTGCCGACCCCGACCATGCCCTCCGAGAGGTCGCACGGCACCACGCGCACGCCCGCGTCAGCGAGGGGTTCCGACGACGTGCCCGTGCCCGCGGCGAGGTCCAGCACGGTCTGACCCGGCTGCGCGTCCACCGCCGCGATCGTGGCGCGCCGCCAGCGCCGGTCCTGCCCGAGCGACAGGACGTCGTTCGTGAGGTCGTAGCGGTGCGCGACGGAGTCGAACATCGCCGCGACCTCCTCGGGCTGCTTGTCCAAGCTCGCGCGCGCCATGCACCCATCGTGCCAGCCGTCACGCCCGACCGGCGCACCCGGCGGCCCGCACGCGCCCGACGCGGGCCTACCCTGGAGGAGATGAGCACCCTGGCCACGCCCGCGGACCACCTCCCCCACCCGCTGGTCGTCCGCACCGTCGCCCTGGACCTGCCGGGCGACCGCGCCAACGCACCCGGGGCCGGTGCCGCCCCCGCGGACCTGCTGGACCTCCTGCCCGCCGCCGACGTGCCCCCGCTCGCGTGGGTGCGCCGTGGCGACGGCCTGGTGGCGTGGGGCGAGCTGCTGCGCATCGAGGTCTCGGGTGCGGACCGCTTCGCCGACGCCGAGGCGGCGTGGCGGGACGTCCTGGCCCGCGCGGTGGTGCGCGACGAGGTGCAGGTGCCCGGCTCGGGGCCGGTCGCGTTCGGGTCCTTCGCGTTCGACGACGAGTCCGCCGCCGGCGGCGTGGTGATCGTGCCGCGCGTGGTCGTGGGCCGCCGCGGAGGCCGCGCGTGGCTCACGACGATCAGCGCGGGCGCCGCGCTCGGCCCCGCACCCACGCTCGCCGACGTGCTCGGCCCGCGCGTGGCGCCGACGTCGCCCGGCGAGGTCCGCTACGAGGACGGTGCGGTCGGCGCCGACGCGTGGCGGCAGGTCGTGGCGACCGCGATCGCGGCCGTGCGCGACGGCAGCGTCGAGAAGGTCGTGCTCGCACGCGACGTCGTCGCGCGCACGCAGCACCCGCTCGACGTCCGGTGGGCGCTGCACCGCCTGGCCGACGGGTACCCCTCGTGCTGGACGTTCAGCGTCGACGGGCTGCTGGGTGCGACCCCCGAGCTGCTGGTCCGCTCCGAGAAGGGCCTGGTGACCTCGCGCGTGCTCGCGGGCACCATCCGGCGCACGGGCGACGACGACGCGGACGTGGCGCGCGCCGCGATCCTGGCGCACTCCTCCAAGGACCTCGAGGAGCACGAGTACGCGGTGCAGTCGGTGGCGCAGGCGCTCGAGCCGTTCTGCTCGTCGACCAACGTGCCCGACGTGCCGTTCGTGCTGCACCTGCCCAACGTGCTCCACCTGGCGTCCGACGTCACGGGCGTGCTGGGCGGCGAGGCGCACGGCCACCCGTCCTCGCTCGCGCTCGCGGCCGCGCTGCACCCGACGGCCGCCGTCTGCGGCACGCCGACCGCGGCCGCGCGTGCGCTCATCCGCCGCATCGAGGGCATGGACCGCGCGCGCTACGCCGGGCCCGTCGGCTGGTTCGGCGCCGACGGCGACGGCGAGTGGGGCATCGCGCTGCGGTCGGCCCAGACGTCCCCGCAGGACCCGCACCGGGTCCGGCTGTTCGCGGGCTGCGGGATCGTGGCCGCGTCCGACCCCGCGGCCGAGCTCGCCGAGTCCGAGGCCAAGCTCGTCCCGATGCGCACCGCGCTCGCAGGCGACTGACCACCCGACGCACGCGCACGTCGAGGACCCCGGAGCGCTCGGGGGTGTGCACCGAGCGCTCCGGGGTCCTCCCCCGCGGGATCCGTCCAGGGGGTGACGGACCACCGGGGTGACCCGGCCGACGACAGGGGGTTCGCCGGCCGGGCGTCTACGGGCTCAGCCCTGGTCGCCCAGGCTGCCCTGGTGCTCCTGGAGCCACTGCCACAGCTCCTCGGGCGTCATCTGGCTCAGGCCGTCCGGCAGCCGGTCGTCGTCCGGCGCCTGGCCCTCCTGGTCGGGAGCGGTGCCCTGGTCGTCCTGGCCGTCACCCTGGCCGTCCTGGTCCGGCGCCTGCCCGGTGCCGGTGTCCTCACGCGTCGCGAGCGTGACCTCGACGTCGCGCGACGCGCCGTCGCGCACCACCGTCAGCGTCACCCGGTCACCGCTCGCGTAGGACCGGACGTACGCGGTCAGCGACTCCGCGCCGCCCACGGCGTGCCCGTCGATGCCGACGACCACGTCGTCGGTCGCGAGCCCCGCCTCGGCTGCGGGCGAGCCCTCGTTGACCTGCTTGACGACCGCACCCGCGCGCGTCACGCCGTCCACCGTCGCGGTGCCGTCGTCGAGACCCACGCCGAGGAACGCATGCTCCGCGGTGCCGTTCTCGATGAGCTGGCTCGCGATGTTCTTCACCAGGTCCACGGGGATCGCGAAGCCCAGGCCGATCGACCCCGACTGGCTCGAGAGCGTCGCGATCGAGGAGTTGATGCCGATGACGTGGCCCGCCGCGTCGAACAGCGGTCCGCCCGAGTTGCCGGGGTTGACCGACGCGTCCACCTGGATCGCGTTGGTGACCGACGTCGACCCGTCCGACTCGCCCTGCGTGGTCACGGGCCGGTCGACCGCCGAGACGATGCCCGTGGTCACGGTGTTCTGCAGGCCGAGCGGGTTGCCCACCGCCATGACGGACTCCCCCACCTCGACGTCGGCCGAGACGCCGAGCGCGGCGGGCGACAGGTCGGAGGGCGGGTCGACGAGGCGGATGACCGCGAGGTCCGTGGTCGGGTCGGTGCCGACCACGTCGGCGGAGAAGATCCGGCCGTCGGTGAGCGTGACCGCCACCGTGTCGTCCTGCGCACCCGCGACCACGTGGTTGTTGGTGACGATGTGCCCCTGGTCGTCGATCAGCACGCCCGAGCCCAGCGCCTCACCCGAGGCGGTCTTCGTGTCGATCGCGACCACGGACTGCTGCACGGCCGCGGCGACGGCCTGCCAGTCCGGGTCGTCGCTCGTGGAGCCGGCCACGGGCACCACGTCGGTGGTGGACCGGCCGAGGTCGCCGAACGAGCTCGAGCTCGCCGCGGGTGCCGGGTCGTCGTCGTACGTCAGCCCGAACGTCGCCGCCGCGGCGACGAGCGCGGCGGCGGCCGCTGCCGACGTCACGGGGATCCAGATCCGGCGCTTGCGCTCGGCCCGACGCTCGTCGAGCAGGGGGTCAGCTGGGTGCGGACCTGCGTGCGTACCGTCGTGCGGAGGCGTGGGGCCGCCCTGCCACGCGGTGTGCGCGGCGTGCGGCGGCGGGAACGAGGCAGCGGGTGCGGGCGCCAGCGGGAGCCGCTGCGTCGCGTTCGGCGGCGTCGGGGCCTGCGGCGGGGCGGGCGGTGCGGGCAGCGGCTGCGTGGGCTGCGCCTGCGGGTGGTTCTCGCCTGCGGGAGTGCTCATGTCGGGTGTCCCTCCTCGGTTCACCACCCATGAGACGACGCGCCGCTGGACGGACCCTTCGTCGGACCTGTGAGTTCCCTGGGAATCGCGCGTCAGGCGCCGCGCGCGGCGCGCGCGACCGCGGCAGCGAGCCGCGCGGCCTGGTCACGGCGGCCCGAGCGGTCCACGCGGACCTCGACCACGGACACGCCCCGCCCCGGTGCCGCGAGCGCGGGGAGCAGTCCGTCGACGTCGACGACGCGCGTGTGCCGCACGCCGTAGCCCGCGCACAGCGCGGCGAGGTCGGCGCCGTGCGGCGTGCCGAAGACGCGTTCGAACACGTCCGCGTGCGCGGGCTCGCCGTGCTCGAGCGTCATGAAGATGGACCCGCCGTCGTCGTTCGCGACGACCACCTGCAGGTCGACCGCGGGCTCGGCGGGTCCGCGCAGGAGCCCACCGACGTCGTGCAGGAACGTCAGGTCGCCGACGAACGCACGCACGCGCCGCCGCGGCAGCCCGAGCGCGATGCCCGTCGCGGTCGCGATCGTGCCGTCGATGCCCGCGAGCCCCCGGTTCGCGACGACCAGCGGCGGGCTGGACCAGCGCGCGACCAGGTCCAGGTCCCGCACCGGGTTGGACGAGCCCACGACGAGCACGTCCTGCGGGTCGCTGACCGCGGCGACGGCACGCGCCAGCACCGGCCCCGTGACGCGTGCGCCGGTGCGCGACCGTCGCCCCCGCTCGGCCTCGGGGCCGTGGTCGAGCACGTCGTCGATCGCCCGGGCCGCGCGTGCGTCCGCCTCGAGCCACGCCTCGAGCCAGCCGACGGGTCCCGGCATGCGGCCCTGGCGCATGCGCGCGGGCACCTCGACCAGGATCTCGTCGGCGTTGCGCGCCGCGTCCGGCCAGTCGGCGCCGCGCGGCGCGACGACGAGCACCTCGACGTCGTCCCGGGCCAGGAGCCGCTGCACGGGCCGGGACAGCGTCGGCCGGCCGAGCACCACGGCCCGGCGGACGCGTCCACCCAGCGCGTCGTCGGCGAGCAGCAGCCGGTACGCACCGATCGCGCACGGTCCGCCGCGCGCCCCCGAGGACGGCTCGGCGAGCAGCGGCCAGCCGTTGGCCTCCGCGACACGCGCCGCGAGAGGCCCGGCGCCGTCACCCGCGACGACGACCGTGGCGATCCCGCGCGACCTGCCGCCGCGGCGCGGGGCCGGCCGCACGTCCGCCTCGACCCGCTCGGCCCGCATGGCCAGCGCCGGGAGCGCACCCGTGGCGGCCGGGGCCGGGCCCGTCGCACGCGCCGCGTGCACGTGCGCGAGGCCCACCGTCGACGGCGCGGGCCACGGATCGTCGCCCGGCACCAGCGGGTCGCGGTAGGCGAGGTTGAGGTGCACGGGCCCGGGGTCGCCCGTGCGGGCGCCGGTCGCCGCGGTGACGGCCCGCACCGCGAGCCGTCGCACGTCGCGCGGCTCGTCGGGCAGGCCGACCGGAGCGGGCACGTCGACCGTCAGCCGCGTCGCCGAGCCGAACAGCCCGACCTGGTCCGTGGTCTGGTTGGCGCCCGTGCCGCGCAGCTCGTGGGGACGGTCCGCGGTCAGGAGCAGCAACGGGATGCCCGCGTGGTGCGCCTCGAGCGCCGCCGGGTGCAGGTTGGCCGCCGCGGTGCCCGACGTGGTCACCACCGCCACGGGACGCGGGCCCGCGTCCGACGCGAACGCCGAGGCCCGCGACAGGCCGAGCGCCAGGAACGCGGCCGCACGCTCGTCGACGCGCACGTGCAGGCGCAGCGCGGGGGCACCCGGCGGACGTGCGTCGTCGGGCTGCGCGGCCTCCGCGAGCGCGTAGGCCAGCGGCGCGCTGCGGGACCCGGGCGCCAGCACCACGTCCTCGACGCCGAGCGCGGCCAGCGCCTGCACCAGCACGCGCGCCGCGGCCACCGCGGGCGGGCCGGGGGCGACCTCGGCTGCGGGCTCGTCGGGCGGCGTCACGCCCGCCATCATGCCTGGTCGCGCGCGTCGGCGAGCGCGCGCACCGCGGCCACGCGGCGGCGCCAGCGACGGCTCGTGGTGTCGTCCGCGGCGGCCGCGGCCACGAGCGCCGGGTCCGGCTCGGTGCGGCGCACGGGCAGCGCGCCGTCGACCGGCAGCAGCGGCGCCGTGACCAGGTCGGCACCCAGCAGCTGGGCGGTCGCCAGACCGCACGCGTACGGCAGCTCGGGCAGCGCGGCCGCGAGCGCGACGCCCGCGGCGAGCCCCACCGAGGACTCGAGCGCCGAGGACACGACCACCGGCAGCCCGATCCGCTCGGCGAGCTCGAGGCACGCGCGCACACCGCCGAGCGGCTGGACCTTGAGCACCACGACGTCCGCGGCGTGCGCACGCGCGACCGCGAGCGGGTCGGCCGCACGCCGGATCGACTCGTCCGCGGCCAGCGGGACGTGCGTGCGACGCCGCAGCGCGGCGAGGTCCGCGACACCGGGGACCGGCTGCTCGGCGTACTCCAGGCCGCCCGCGGCACGGTCGAGCACCGCGAGCCGGCGCACCGCCTCCTCGACGTCCCATGCCGCGTTCGCGTCGACCCGGATCGCGCCGCCCGGGCCCAGCGCGTCGCGCACCGCCTCGAGGCGCGCGACCTCGTCGGCCAGGCTCTGCCCGCGCTCGGCGACCTTGACCTTGGCCGTGCGGCAGCCGCCGGAGCCCGTCACGATGCCGTGCGCGGTGGCCGCGTCCACCGCGGGCACCGTGACGTTGACCGGCACGCGGTCCCGCACGGGCGCCGGCCAGCCCTGGTCCGCGGCCTCACGCGTCGCGCGCCACCAGCCCGCGGACTCGGCGTCGTCGTAGTCCCAGAACGGGGAGAACTCGGCCCAGCCCGCGTCGCCCCGGACCAGCACGCCGTCGCGCACGTCCAGCCCACGGAACCGGGTGCGCAACGGCACGGACCACACGACCACGTCCCCGGCGAGCACGCGCCCAGGCTACGGCGCCGGGCCGCGGGACCGCTGACTAGGGTGGCGCCGTGAGCGAGCTGCCGACCCAGGTGTCCACGACGTTCGACCCGAGCCGCTGGCGGACGGTCCGCGGGCTCGAGGACCTGACGGACCTCACGTACCACCGCGGCGTGGACCGCACGGGCGCCGACGAGCGGGACCTGCCGGTGGTGCGCGTCGCGTTCGACCGGCCCGAGGTGCGCAACGCGTTCCGGCCGCACACCGTCGACGAGCTGTACCGCGTGCTCGACCACGCACGGATGTCCTCCGACGTCGGCACCGTCCTGCTCACCGGCAACGGCCCGAGCCCCAAGGACGGCGGCTGGGCGTTCTGCTCGGGCGGCGACCAGCGCATCCGGGGCCGCGACGGCTACCGCTACGCGCAGGGGCAGACGGCCGAGGCGATCGACCCGGCGCGCGCGGGGCGCCTGCACGTCCTGGAGGTGCAGCGCCTCATCCGGACCATGCCCAAGGTGGTCGTCGCGCTCGTCAACGGCTGGGCGGCGGGCGGCGGGCACTCGCTGCACGTGGTCGCGGACCTGACGATCGCGAGCCGCGAGCACGCGCGGTTCATGCAGACCGACGCGAACGTCGGCTCGTTCGACGGCGGCTACGGCTCGGCGCTGCTCGCCCGGCAGGTGGGTCAGAAGCGTGCGCGGGAGATCTTCTTCCTGGCCCGCGAGTACTCCGCGGACCAGGCGCTGGCGTGGGGTGCGGTCAACGACGTGGTGCCGCACGACGAGCTCGAGGACGCGGGCCTGGAGTACGCCCGGATCGTCGCGACCAAGTCGCCGCAGGCGATCCGCATGCTCAAGTTCGCGTTCAACCTGGCCGACGACGGCCTGGCGGGTCAGCAGGTCTTCGCGGGCGAGGCGACGCGTCTGGCCTACATGACGGACGAGGCCGTCGAGGGGCGCGACGCGTTCCTGGAGCGCCGCGAGCCGGACTGGTCGGGCTTCCCGTACGCGTACTGACGCGCGGCCCGGCGGGCGCCGGTCGCCGCGTCAGCGGTCCGCCTGTCAGCCCTGGGTGACCCAGGACGCGAGGTCGACGAGCTGCGCGAGCGCGAACGCCGCACCGATCGCGAAGCCGATGAGGATGACGCCCGCGGCGACGACCGCGCCGATGCCGGCGGTGTCGTGCTCGACGGGCTCGTGGAGCGAGGTGGTGGTCATGGCTCCAGCCTCACGCGCACCCCGTGCGGGCCGCGTCGGACGTGGGTGCCGTCCTGGCCGGCCGCGGGTCAGCCGCGGGGCGGGCCCGGCCGTGCGGGACCTCCACCCCAGGGCGGAGACGGGCCTTAGCCGGGGTGCACGTTCAGCTCACGGTGAGCGACCCGCTGCCCTTCGGGACCAGCTCGACCCACGTGTTGCCGGGCGCCAGGAGCGCGGGCTCACCGCCGGGCAGGAACAGCCGCAGCGGCTTGTCCTGCGCGGCCTTCTTCCACGTCACCTCGATGGTCCGGCCGCCCGTGGCGATCGTGCCGGTGCCCGAGCCCACCAGGTCGTACGTCGGGACGCGCGCGCCGCCCTGCGCCGGGTACCTGGTGTCGGGGTGGTTCGCGACGATCGAGACGACGTTGGTCGCCGCGAGCCGCTCGCCGCTGCGGGCGACGGCCGGGCTCGACCCCTCCGAGCGCAACCAGGTGCGCGAGCTCGACTGCCAGGTCCACGTCGGGCTCGCCGCCGCCGAGAGCCGGAACGCGAGCGTCTTCGCGGGCTTGCCGCCGGCGACCGCGGCCGCCTCGTCCGCGGTGCGCGCGAACAGGAACTGGGCGCCGGGCGCCGCGGAGTGCGAGCTGTTGGCGAGGCCCCAGAACGTCTTCGGGTCGCCGTACACGTTGTGCGGGGCCGGACGGTCGGCCGAGCGGTACATGCCCGCGACGCCCGCGTCGTTGCTCAGCAGCTGCAGGCCCGACGCCTGCGCGAGCTCGAGGATCCCCCGCTGTCCGCCCGAGAACGCGAGCAGCCCGTTGGTCGGCGCGAGGATCAGCGGGTCCATGGGGCGCACCGAGCGGATCGGGCCGATCTCGGCGGGCGTGTGCGAGTGGTAGACCGCCACGAACCGCGAGACCTGGAACTCGACGATCGTCTCCCACACCACGTCGGCGTCCTCGAGACCCGTCTGCGGGCGGGCCGCGGACGTGTTCTCGATCTTGACCGCGAGCGCGGGCCGTTCCTTGACGGTGCCCTTGGCCGCGACACCGGTCAGCGGCCACACGGGCGCGACCGACGGCGTGGGGACGGGCTGCTTGTCCGGGTCGATCGTCGGCCCCTGCACCACGGGCGACGGGGTCTCCTGGGGCTCGGGGTCGCCGCTGCAGCCCACGAGCGTGAGCGCGAGCACACCGACGAGACCGACGACTCGCAGCGCGGGCGCGGACGGAGCGCGGCGGATGGACCTGGGCGTCATGGCGTCTCCCCTGGAAGATCGGTGCGGCCCCAGCGTGCCACGGCCCACGGACGCCCCCCGCATCCGACCCGCGCGTGGCCGCAGGCCCGCACCCGACGGGCACCCGACCGGCACCCGTAGGCTGAGCCGGTGAGTCGGAGCCTGCGTGACGTCCTGCCGCTGGCGGGTCCGCTCCTCGAGCTCCTGCCGGGTGCGCTGGACGGCTCCGGACCCGCGCTGCGTGTCCTGGGCACCGCGTCACGCGCGGCCGCTGACGAGGCGCCCGACGAGGTGGTCGACGCGCTCCCCGGTGACGCCGCGCTCGTCGTCGGCACGTCGGGTTCGACCGGGCGTCCGCGTGCGGCCGTGCTCACCGCGCCCGCGCTCGCCGCGTCGGCCCGCGCGACCGAACGCAGGCTCGCCGGTCCGGGCCGGTGGCTGCTGGCGCTGCCGCTCGACCACGTCGCGGGTCTGCAGGTGCTGGTCCGCTCGCTGCTCGCGGGCACGCAGCCCGTGGCTGTGCCCCCGGGTCCGTTCACCGCACCCGCGTTCACGGCGGGTGCGGCGGCGCTCGGCGCGGCGGGGCCGCGCTACACGTCGCTGGTGCCCACGCAGCTCGCGCGCGTGCTCGACGACGCGGCGGCGACCGCGGCCGCGCGCTCGTTCGACGCGATCCTCCTGGGCGGCGCCGCGGCACCCGCTCCCCTGCTTTCCCGCGCGCGTGCGGCGGGTCTGCACGTGGTGACGACGTACGGCATGACGGAGACATGCGGCGGCTGCGTGTACGACGGCGTCCCCCTGGACGGCGTGGACGTGCGCATCGCGCCGGACGGTCGCGTGCTGCTCGCGGGACCCGTGCTGTGCGCGGGCTACCTGGGCGAGGACGGCTCGGTCGAGGACCCGTTCGTCGACGTCGACGGCGTGCGGCACCTGCGCACGGGCGATCTGGGGCGCGTGACCGACGGCGTGCTCACGGTGCTGGGCCGGGCCGACGACGTCCTGGTGACGGGCGGCGTCAACGTCGCGCCTGCCGCGGTCGAGGCCGCGCTGGTGACGCTGCCGGGCATCGGGCAGGCGTGCGTGGTCGGGGTGCCCGACGAGGAGTGGGGCCAGGCGGTCGCCGCGGTCGTCGTCCCCGCGCATGCGCCCCCGCCCGACCTGGCGCAGGTCCGTGCGCACGTCACCGCGCTGCTGGGCGCACCGCACGCGCCGCGCCACCTCCTCGTCGTCGACGCGCTGCCGCTGCGCGGCCCGGGCAAGCCCGACCGCGCCGCGGCCCGGGCCCTCGTCCTGGCCCGCCACCCCGTGCCCGTCCCACCCACCACCGCAGCGCACACCCCACCCACCACCGCAGCGCACACCCCACCCACCAGCCCCGGGAGCCGTCCGTGACCACACCGCAGGAATGGCTCGCCGGGGCCCGGCCACGCACCTTGCCCGCCGCCGCGGCACCCGTGCTCGTGGGGACCGGCGCCGCCGCCCAGCTCGGCGAGGCCCGGATCGGCCGCGCACTGCTCGCGCTCGGCGTGGCCCTCGCGCTGCAGGTGGGCGTCAACTACGCCAATGACTACTCGGACGGCGTGCGCGGCACCGACGTCGACCGCGTGGGGCCGATGCGCCTGACCGCATCGGGCGCCGCACGGCCCAGCGAGGTGCGCAACGCCGCGTTCGCCGCGTTCGGCCTGTCCGCGGTGCTCGGGCTGTGGCTCGCGCTCGCCGCGGGCGCGTGGTGGTTGATCGGCGTCGGCGCGCTGGCCATCGCGGCAGGCTGGTTCTACACCGGTGGGAAGCGGCCCTACGGGTACCTCGGCCTCGGCGAGGTGGGCGTGTTCGTGTTCTTCGGCCTGGTCGCGGTGCTCGGCACCACGTACACGCAGGCCGGCCGGGTCTCCTGGCAGGCATGGCTGGGCGCGGTCGGCGTCGGGCTGCTCGCGTGCGCGCTGCTCATGGCCAACAACCTGCGTGACGTGCCGACCGACGTCCTGGTCGGCAAGCGCACGCTCGCGGTCCGGCTGGGCGAGACGCGCGCACGCCGGGTCTACGCCGCGCTCGTGATCGTGCCGGTCCTGCTCGGCGCGGTGTGCGCGGCGGGCTCCCCGTGGGCGCTGCTCGTCCTGGTCCTGCTCGCGCCCGCGCTCGTGCTGGCCGTCGTGGTGCAGCTCGGCGCGCGCGGTCGCGCGCTCGTCCCCGTGCTCGCCGGGACCGGCATGCTCGAGCTCGCGTACGGCGTGCTGCTGGGCCTCGGCCTGGCGCTCTGAGCACCGCGGCCCGAAGCTCGCGCTCAGTCCGCGGGACGGGTGCGGCGCTGCGCGTCGTCGATCGCGTCCTCGTAGGACGCGTCCTCGTCGGCGCGCGTGGTGCGGGGCGCGCGCGCCGACGACCGCTCCTGCACGAACCGCGCGGCGGCCGCGCGCTGCCGGCCCAGCAGCACGTAGGACAGCGCCCAGGCCAGGAACAGCCCGGCGAGCGGCGCGAGCCACGACCGCATGCCCACCGCCCACAGTCCCGCGGTGACGGCCGCGAACAGCGCGAGACGGAGCAGGGTGTAGGTCACGACGGGCACGCCACCAGCGTAGGCGCCCCGCGTACCGTCGGGCGTCGGTAGCCTGGTCGCCATGCGGTACGTCGGCTTCCTCCTGCTCATCGGCCTCGTCGTGTTCTGCGTCATCGAGATCGTCAACAGCGAGGACGACGAGCGGCTCGGCGTCCACCCGGCGCTGTGGGTGCTGGCCGTGCTGCTGGTGCCGGTGCTCGGGTCGATCATCTGGCTCGCGGTCAGCCGGTCGCGTCGCAGCGCCGCGCGCACGCGTCGGCCCGGGTGGGGCGACCCGGCGGGGCCCTCGGGCGCGCCGGCCGCGCCGGACGACGACGAGGAGTTCCTCTGGCGGCTCGAGCAGGAGCGCAAGCGCCGCGCGCGCTCGCAGGACGCGGACGAGCCACCGCACGACGCGCCCGGCCCGGCCTGACGCCGCCCGCCGCGCGCCCACGACGGGCTACCGACCGGTAGCCCGGATCGCGGCCGTAGGCTGGTCCGCATGACCTCTCGCACCGCCTGGGGGTTCGGTCTGGCGACCGCGACCCTCGACGGCACCACGCTCGACACCTGGTACCCGTCCCCCGCCCTGGGCGAGCCCGACGAGTCCGCGCAGCCGCCCACGGACCTGCACGAGCACGTCGACGACGCGCGCCGGGTGCGCGTGCACGTGGTGCGCACGGTCATCGACCTCGACGCCCCGCCCGCCGACACCGCGGACGCGTACCTGCGGCTGCACCTGCTGTCGCACCGGCTCGTCGCGCCGCACGGGCTGGCGCTCGAGGGCATCTTCGCGGTGCTGCCCAACGTCGTGTGGACGAACCTCGGCCCGTGCGCGGTCGACGGGTTCGAGGACACGCGCGCCCGGCTGCGCGCCGCCCACCAGGTGGCGCCCACGGTGTACGGCGTCGACAAGTTCCCGCGCATGGTCGACTACGTGCTGCCCTCCGGCGTCCGCATCGCCGACGCCGACCGCGTGCGCCTCGGGGCGCACCTGGCACCCGGCACCACCGTCATGCACGAGGGCTTCGTGAACTTCAACGCGGGCACGCTCGGCACGTCCATGGTCGAGGGCCGGATCTCGGCGGGCGTCGTGGTCGGCGACGGCTCGGACATCGGCGGTGGCGCCTCGATCATGGGCACGCTGTCCGGGGGCGGCCGCGAGGTCGTCTCGATCGGTCGGCGGACGCTGCTCGGCGCGAACGCGGGCCTGGGCATCGCACTCGGCGACGACTGCGTGGTCGAGGCCGGTCTGTACGTGACCGCGGGCACCAAGGTGACGCTCGTGGGCCTGGGAGGCCCGGCCGACGAGCCGCGCGTGGTCAAGGCGCGTGAGCTGTCCGGCGCCGACGGCGTGCTGTTCCGGCGCAACTCCCTGACGGGCGGCGTCGAGGCCGTGGCACGTGCCGGCACAGGCATCGAGCTCAACGCGGCGCTGCACGCCAACTGACCCGCGTGGCCGAACCCCCGGGCCGCCGCCCGCGCCGTCGTCGTCGCACCACGCGGACGCTCCTGGTCCTGACGCTCCTGGCTGCGCTGCTCGCGGCAGGCGTCGGGGCCGTGGTCGCCGCGCTCGACCGCATGACGCCCGCACCCGTCGTCGCCGCGTCGTGCGCCGCGACGGTCGACGGCACGTCGTGGCACCTGTCCCCCGACCAGGCGCAGAACGCGGCGCTGTTCGCGGGCATGGCCGCGCGGCGCGGGCTGCCCGCCCGGGCGGTGACCATCGCCATCGCGACCGCGCTGCAGGAGTCGCGCATGGAGAACATCGACTACGGCGACCGCGACTCGATCGGGCTGTTCCAGCAGCGTCCCTCGCAGGGCTGGGGGACCGTCGAGCAGATCATGAACCCCACGTACGCGACCCGGAAGTTCTTCGAGGGCCTCGAGAAGGTCGACGGGTACGAGGACATGGAGATCACGGTCGCGGCCCAGGCCGTGCAGCGCTCGGGCTTCCCGGACGCCTACGCGCAGCACGAAGGGCGTGCCCGCGCGTGGGCGTCCGCGCTCACCGGGCACTCCCCGGGCGCGCTGACGTGCACGCTCGACGACGCCGCCGGCCCCGCGGACCCTGCGGCGGCCCGCGACCGCGCGCAGCGCGACTGGGGCGACACGGTCCGCGCACGCGTCCGCGAGGCGTCCGACGACGCACCCGCGCGCCTGGACCTCACGGCCGTGGCCGCGGACGCCGCGCTCGGCGCGCAGTCGCTCGCGGCGTGGGCCGTCGCGACCGCCGACGTCCTCGGCGCGCAGCGGGTCAGCGTCGGGGACCGCACGTGGGACCGGGAGTCCGGCGAGTGGTCGGCGGTCGAGCGGCCGCTCGGCACCGGTCAGGTGCGGGTCACGCTCGCGGGTTGACGGGCTCGTCGTCTCCCCCGCGCGAGACGCCGAATGCGACCGCCGCGAGGAACGCGAGCACCGCGGCCCACCACCCCAGCCCGACGACCGCCGCGAGCAGCCCCACGACGACGAACGGCGCGAGCTGCGTGAGGTAGCGCCCCGGCCACGGCAGACGCGAGCGCGACCGCGGCGCGTTCCACCGCGCCCACACGAGCACGACGGCCACCACGAGCACCACGGCGATCACCGCCGCGAGGGCACCCCTGCTCGGGACGTCGGCCGCCTGGCCCAGCCGCCAGCCGGTCACGGCGGACAGGACGAGGAGCGCGAGCTCGCACGCGAACGCGAGCACGGCGAACGGGCCGGGCGCGCGCATCCGCACCGCGTCCGGCCCGCGACCGTCGGTCATGGCCTCAGCGCTGCTCGCGGGGCAGGTAGTCGCGCTCGACGGCGCCCGTGTACACCTGGCGCGGGCGGCCGATCTTCGTCGCCGGGTCCTTCATCATCTCGCGCCACTGCGCGATCCAGCCGGGCATGCGGCCCAGCGCGAACAGCGGCGTGAACATCGACTGGTCGAAGCCCATGGCCTTGTAGATCAGGCCCGTGTAGAAGTCGACGTTCGGGTACAGCTTGCGGGAGATGAAGTAGTCGTCCTCGAGCGCGATCTCCTCGAGCTTCATCGCGATCTCGAGCAGCTCGTCCGTCGCGCCGAGCGCGGTCAGCACCGCGTGCGCGCTCTCCTTGACGATCGCCGCGCGCGGGTCGTAGTTCTTGTAGACGCGGTGCCCGAAGCCCATGAGACGGACACCCGCCTCCTTGTTCTTCACGCGCGTCATGAAGTCGGTCGCGTCGCCGCCGTTGGCCTGGATCTCCGCGAGCATCGAGAGCACGGCCTCGTTGGCACCGCCGTGCAGCGGGCCGGACAGCGCGTTGATGCCCGCGGCGACGCTCGCGTACAGGTTCGCGTGCGACGAGCCGACGATGCGCACGGTCGACGTCGAGCAGTTCTGCTCGTGGTCCGCGTGCAGGATCAGCAGCTTGTCGAGCGCCTCGACGATGACCGGGTCGGGCTCGTACTGCTGGTACGGCACGGCGAACGTCATGCGCAGGAAGTCCTCGACGTACCCGCGGCTGTAGTCCGGGTACAGCAGCGGCTCGCCCTTGGCGGTGCGGTGCACGTAGGACGTGATGGTGCGCGTCTTGGCGAGGATGAGCACGGTCGCGAGCTCGACCGTCTCCTCGTCGAACGGGTCGAGCGACTCGGGGTAGAACGTGGACAGCGCGTTGATGGCCGACGACATGACCGCCATCGGGTGGGCGCCGCGCGGGAACGTCCCCATGAACGTGCGGAAGTCCTCGTGCACCAGCGTGTGGCGGTTGACCCGCTCCTCGAACGCGTCGAGCTCCGCGGGCGTGGGCAGCTCGCCCTTGATCAGCAGGTACGCGACCTCGAGGAACGACGATCGCGCCGCGAGCTGGTCGATCGGGTAGCCGCGGTAGCGCAGGATGCCCGCGTCACCGTCGATGTACGTGATCTTCGACTCGCACGACGCGGTGTTCATGAAGCCCGGGTCGACGGTGACCAGGCCCGTGTCCCGCAGGAGGGTGGAGACCACCACGCCGTCGTTGCCCTCGGTGGCGGTGACGACCGGCAGATCCTTCGCCTGGCCGTCGACGACCAGCTGGACCGGAGCGGTGATGGTCTCAGACATGGGGTTCCTTCCTGCGACGGACCGCCACGCAGCTGCGCGGCGCCGTTGCCGACCTCGGCCCAGGGGCCCGTGTGCGGCCACCCTCGGCCTCCGCCGACGGTACCCGCGGCTAGCGTGCCCTGACGAATCCTGGAGACGACCGGTCGAACGGTGTGATTCGGGTCACAGGCCGCGGCGGACGCGGGGTGCTACGCGCCGGTCAGCCGGGCCGCGGCCTCGGCGATCGCCTCGTCGGGCGCGGTCAGCGCCACGCGCACGTGCCCCGCGGCCTGCGGACCGTAGAACGCCCCGGGCGCGACGAGGATGCCCAGCCCGGCCAGGTCCGCGACGGTCTGCCAGCAGTCCTGCGGCGCACCCTCGGGACGCACCCACAGGTAGAGCCCGGCGTGCGAGGAGTCGACCGCATAGCCGGCGCCCTCGAGCGCGGCACGCAGGAGCGTGCGCCGGCGGCGGTACCGCTCGCGCTGCTCGGCGACGTGCGCGTCGTCGTCCAGCGCCACGGTCATCGCGGCCTGCACCGGTCCGGGCACGATCATGCCCGCGTGCTTGCGCACCTCCAGCAGCCGCGCGACCACAGCCGGGTCGCCCGCGACGAACGCCGCGCGGTACCCCGCCAGGTTGGACTGCTTGGACAGCGAGTACGCCGCGAGCAGGCCCGTGGTGTCGCCGCCGCTCACGCGCGGGTCGAGCAGGCTCGGGACCCCCTGCTCGGACCACGGCGCATCCCACGCGAGCTCGGCGTAGCACTCGTCCGACACCACCAGCACGGGCCGACCGTCACGTGCGGCCGCGGCACGCGCCGCGTCGACCACCGCGCGCAGCTCGGCCACGCCGAGCACCGAGCCGTCCGGGTTGCCCGGCGAGTTGAGCCAGACCAGCCGCACGTCCCCCGGGCCGTGCTCCAGACGCCCGGCGGGGTCCGCGCACGGCTCGGGTGCGGCACCGGCCAGCCGCGCGCCCACGTCGTACGTCGGGTACGCCACCGCGGGGTGCAGCACCACGTCGCCGGCGCCCAGTCCCAGCAGCGCGGGCAGCAGCGCGACCAGCTCCTTCGAACCGACCGTCGGCAGCACCGCGGCCGGGTCCAGGCCCGGCACGCCGCGGCGCCGCGCGAACCAGCGCACGACCGCCTCGCGCAGCTCGGCCGTCCCGTGCGTCGTCGGGTAGCCCGGCGAGTTCGCCGCTGCCACGAGCGCGTCCCGCACGACCGCCGGTGTCGGGTCCACGGGTGTGCCGACCGACAGGTCGACGATCCCGCCCGGGTGCTCACGCGCGCGCCGTGCGTACGGCGTGAGCGTGTCCCAGGGGAAGTCCGGCAGCGCGCCGGTCAGCAGGCCCATGTGCGCTCGGCCCGGACGCCGCGTGTCACTCGCCGTGCACGCGGAGCGGCAGCGTCGCGATGATCGGGTGGTCCTTGTCGATCTGACCCATCTTCGCGGCGCCACCCGGCGAGCCGAGGTCGTCGAAGAACTCGACGTTCGCCTTGTAGTACTCGGTCCACTGCTCCGGGACGTCGTCCTCGTAGTAGATCGCCTCGACCGGGCACACCGGCTCGCACGCGCCGCAGTCCACGCACTCGTCGGGGTGGATGTACAGCGACCGCTTGCCCTCGTAGATGCAGTCCACGGGACATTCCTCGATGCACGCCTTGTCCTTGACGTCCACGCAGGGCTCGGCGATCACATAGGTCACGAGACGGTCCTCCACAGGCCGGGGGTCGTCCCTAGTATTCCGCACATGCGAACGCGTGCGACGCGCTGTCCACGGAGACGGGCGTGACCTCCCCCACGGCACCGGCCTGGCGGAGCATGCCGCCCGGCGAGCGCGTCGTCGTCCGCCGGCGCCTTCCCGACCCGGAACCGGGCGGCCCCCGGCTCACCGACGTGCTCGGTGTCGTGCTGCGCGTCGAGCCCGTCGACGTGGTGCTCGAGACGACGCGGGGTCATGTGCGGGTGCCCGGCGAGGACGTCGTGCTGTGGAAGGTCATCCCCCCGCGGTCGCCCGACCGCCGCCTGCACCGCCGCTGACGCGCGCGTCAGCCCTCGTCGGAGTCCTTCTCGTCGTCCGACGAGGGCGGCTCGCCGCACACGACGCGGTTCTGCGGCTTGTACCGCCACGACGTCGACGTGGTCTCCTCGACCTTGCCGTCGAGCGAGAGCTGACGCGTCACCGTGACCGAGAAGCCGGGGTTGCCCGCGGACTGCGGCGAGCACGTCGCGGAGTCCGAGTACACGGTCGACGGCATGACGACGCCCGAGCGACCGCTCGTCGACGTCTCCACCTCCCAGTACTCGGTGCCCCAGA
This sequence comes from Cellulomonas gilvus ATCC 13127, assembly GCF_000218545.1. Lineage (NCBI taxonomy): Bacteria > Bacillati > Actinomycetota > Actinomycetes > Micrococcales > Cellulomonadaceae > Cellulomonas > Cellulomonas gilvus. The sequence continues at coordinate 786,689 of NC_015671.1, read as the reverse complement.
TGCGCACGTACGCGCGGCCGTCCTTGACCCACCCCTGCAGCAGCGCGCCGTACGGCGTCGTGTTCTTCCACTTCATGTCGATCACGCCCGTGAAGATGGTCGCCTCACGGCCCTCGGGGTAGCGCGAGAACCACTCCGAGTGGGGCGTGTGCTCGACGTCCTCCATACCTGCGAAGTACGCGGCGTTGAACGTCGTCGTCGAGACCTGCGACAGGCCGCCGCCCCACGCGTCGGAGTGCTCGCCGTTGACGATGGCACCCGCCTGGACGAACCCGTGCGCGGCGTCGATCGGCCCCAGCGCCTCCGTGAGCGAGAACGTCTCGCCGGGCCGCACCAGAACCCCGGTGATGTTCTCGAGCCCCTGCGCGATGTTGATCGTGCGCTGCGTCTCGCTCGTCAGCGGCGTGGAGAACTCCGAGACGATCTCCTTGACGCCCAGCTTCTCGAGCGCCTCGGTCGACTCCTCGGGGTCCGTCTGCGTGAGCTCGACCGTCGCCGTGCGGTCCTGCGCCGTGCTCGCGGTCGCAACCGCAGCCGCCAGACCCTCCGGGTCGACCGTCGTGCCGGGGACGCCGGGCACGACGACGGGCTTGCCACCCTTGAACTCGAACTGCGCGTCGGCCGCCTCGGTCAGCACGCCGTCGGGGAGCTGGTCGACGACCTCCTCGGCGAGCGCCTCGCCGTCCAGGACAAGCGAGAGGTCGCCGTCGACCGGCTGCATCGACGCCGCGGCCGCGACCGTCGCGGGCTGCAGCACCGCGAGCTTGCCCTCGACCTCGACCGACACCGGCGCCGAGACCAGGGGCTCCGCGACGTCCTGCAGCGCCGCGTCCGCCTCCGCCTGGGTGATCGTCGGTTCGACGACGGTCGTCGGCAGCTCGAGCGGCTGGGCCGCCTCGAGCCAGCCCGACGTGATGGCCTCCGCGGCCGCCGGGGCGTCCACCGCCCAGCCGTCCTCCGCGGGCGTGGCCTGCGCCGCGCCGTCCACGAACACCACAGCACCGTCGACCGGCGCCTGCGACAGCGACGTGCCGAGCGCCTCGATCGAGCGGTCGAGCGCCGCACGGTCGACCTGCGTCACGGGCTCGTGCGCGCCCAGGCCCACGACCTGGTGCCACAGCCGGGCCGGTTCTGCCAGGTCGACGCCCGTCAGGCCGTCGACGGTGGCCTCGGCGTCGAACGTCAGGCCGGCGTCCACCGGGTCGATCTGCGCCTGCACCTCACGCGCGACGACGTCCAGCGACGAGTCCGCCGACGGGGTCAGCTCGGACTCGAGCAGCGCGACCGCCTCGGCCCTGCCGAGACCGCCGATGTCGACACCCGCGACGGTCGTGCCACGCGGCACCCGGTCGCCCGTGGCGTAGCTCGCACCGACGTACGCACCGACGAGCAGGAGCGCGACGCCCGTGCCGATCAGCACGCGCCGCGGCCAGCGACGCGTGCGCCGCTCCTCCTCGAAGCCGTCGAACGGCGAGTCGCCTCGCGGGTTCTGCGGGACCGGGCCGCCCGAGACCTTGGCCGTGCCGGCCAGCGCGGGCGGCACGGGTGCCGCGGTCGACGAGGCCGCCCGGGGCGCCGGGCTCGCCGCGGCACCGGTCGTGCCCACGGGCTGGGAGGTCGACGGCGCGGTGGTCGGAGCGGCGGTCGGAGCACCGGCCGCCTCACCGCGTGCGGTGACCGCGCGCGCGCGTGCCGCGGCCGCCGGTGTCGGCGCCGCGTCGTCCGAGCGCGCCGCTCGCTCGTCGACGCCCGGGACGGGCGGGATGACGCGCGTCGTGTCGGCCGACGACGCGGGCTCCTCCGGGGTGACCGGGGGGATCACATGCGTCACGTCGGCGGACGGTGCGGGGTCCTGCGGGGCGACGGGCGGGATCACGCGCGTCGCGTCGTCCGCAGCCGGGCGCGCAGCCGCAGTCCCGAGCACCGACGTGCGCGTGGGGGCCGCGCCCGGCACCGGCGCAGCGGCCGGCTCGCGCGTCACGGTCCGCCCGGGCGCAACGGCCTGCTCGGGCGCAACGGCCTGCTCGGGCGCAACGGCCTGCTCGGGCGTGACGGGCTGATCGGGTGCGACGGACTGCTCGGGTGCGACGGGCTGCTCGGACTCGGGTCCGGCGGTGACGCCATGCGCGTCGGGCGTGACCGCGGTGACGCGCGGCGCGTCGGCCGGCTCCGCGTCGGCGGACGGGGACTCCGCCACGTCCTCGGCGCGCTCGGGATCCGCAGGGGCCTGATCGGCGGGCCGCTGCTCGGCAGGGGCCTGATCGGCGGGCCGCTGCTCGGCAGGGGCCTGAGCGGCGAGCTGCGGCTCGGCGACGACCGACTCGGCGGGCTCCGTCTCGACGGGCTCGGGCGTCGACGCCTCCGGCTCGACGGCCTCGGGCTGCACGGCCTCCGGCTCGACGGCCTCGGGCTGCGCCGCCTCCGGCTCGACGGCCTCGGGCTGCACGGCCTCCGGCTCGGCAGTCTCCGGCTCGGCAGTCTCCGGCTCGGCGGCCGCGCGCTCAGCGGGGTCGGGCTCGACGACCTCGGGAGAGGTGGGCGCCCCGTCGACGGGGCGCGCCGTGGCGTCGTCGGACGGAGTGATCTCGTCGGCCACGTGCTCGGCCACGGGCTCGGCGGCGTCGCTCTCGTCGGACGGCGGCGTCACCGGCGACGTGTCGATCTCGGCGGACGGTGGCGTCACCGGCGCGGCGTCGTGCACCGTGCCCGTGCCGCTCGTCGCGCCCCACACCGGCCAGACGACGGGCTCGTCGGCGGCAACGGGTGCCGGGGCCTCGGAGGACGGGGCTGATGCGGCACGGTCAGAACGGGATGAATCGGGTGCGGCGGGGGGCTCCTGCCCGGGGTCCGGTCGGCCGTCGGACTCGGTACGGTCGGTCATCGCATCCCCTGCTCGGTCTGGTACGCCCGGGCGATTCTACGTCGCCCGTCCGTGGGACCACCGCAGGTCCCGGCGCGGCGCAGGTCCACCGACGGTTCGTCGACGCCACCCTCACGGCATCGTCACGATCCCGGCTCAGCGCAGCGCGCGCAGCCGCCCGTCCAGGTGCACCAGCGAGCCCGGCTCGCCCGGAGCGCGCTCGGCCACGAGCACCTCCCCGACGACCACGTCGTGGTCACCCGCGGGGTGCAGCGCCTGCGTGCGGCACTCGAACCAGGCCGCGGCCCCGTCGACCCGCACGCCCGCGGCCACCGTCGCGGACCGGTGGGGCACGCGCGTGAGCTGGTCGACGGCCGGCCGCCCCGCCGAGGCGAGCCAGTCCGCGACGGAGGCCTGGTCCGCGGACAGCACGCTCACGGTCCAGGTCTCGGCCTCGTCGAGCGCGTCGCGCAGGCGCGCGTCACCGTGCACGCAGAACAGGAGCAGCGGCGGGTCCAGCGAGACCGACGTGAGCGAGCTGACGGTCATCGCCCAGGTGGTGCGGCGCCACGTCGTGGTCACCACCGCGACACCGCCCGCGAGCGCGGCGACCGCGCCGCGGTAGACGTCCGGCGTCGCGCTCACGGCCGAGCGGGCGTCGCGGGCTCGTCGCGAGCGGTGGGCTGCTCGGACCCACCGGTCCCGTCGGGCCGGGTGGGCACCCGGGGCGGCCGCGGCGTGGGGTCGAACCAGCGTCGGGGCACACCGGCGGCGACGATCAGCGCCACCATCGCGCCACCCAGCCAGGCGACGCCCAGCCACGCGTGGTCCACGTTCTCGCCGCCGGGCACCAGCACGTCACCTCCGGGTCCGGTCTGCGTCAGCACCATGAGCGCCAGGAAGACGCCGCCGGCGATGCCCACGTACCCCGGCCAGCCGGCCCACGCGCGGACCGTCACGGTGAACGCGAGCACCAGGCCGAGTGCGGCGAGCAGACCCCACGGCACGGTCGAGCGGTGGATCACGGTGCCGAGCACGCCGGCCACGATGCCGAGGACGAAGGAGACGAGGGCCCGCACGAACGACTGGGGCGTGAGCGGCTGCACGCGGTCAGGCTACCGGCGCGACCTGGGCGGGCCAGGCCACGGCCGTCAGGTCGCCGCCGGCCACGCGGTACTGCTCGACGGGCAGGAGCGGCTCGGCCAGGCCGAGGCTCAGCGCGTAGGCGCCGGCGAGGTCGGGCTCGTCGTCGAGCGCCGTGACGTGCTGGACCTGGGTCGCGTGCGCACGCAGCGCGGCGAGCACCGCGGTGCGCACGGGCCGCACGTCGACCTCGAGCGCGATCTGCTCGTCGTCGACGACGAGCGAGGCGAACGCGTCGTCGTCGGGCGAGTCCCCCGGTACCGCACCCGCGGCGACGAGGGTGCGCAGCGCACGGCGTGCGGCGGCGGCGCGCGCGCGGCCCTGCGCGGCCCACAGCACCACGGGGACGGTGTGCGGGGTGAGGGCGAGAGCGCGGTGCGTGACCTCGTGCGCGCGCACGTGGTCGGGATGGCCGTAGCCGCCCGCGGGCTCGTACGTCACCACGACGTCCGGGCGCCGGTCCGCGATCAGCGCCGCGAGCGGCGCGGCGAGCGCATCGAGGTCGTGCGTCGAGAACGCCGCGTGCGCGTCGGGGGCGGCGACCGCGCGTCGGCCCTCGTCGGCCCACACCATGCCCGAGTCCTCGAGCCGGCCGCCCCTCCAGCCGGGCAGCGCGTCGAGGAACGCGTGGTCGGCCACGCCCAGGGCCGCGAGCGCGGCCGCGAGCTCGGTCTCGCGGTGCGCCGCGAGACCGCGGGGGTCGCCCTGCAGGTGCGCCAGCGCATCGCCGATGACCTCGCCCCGCTCACCGCGGGTGGCCGTCACCACCGTCACGGGCCGTCCCGCGGCCGCGAACGCCGCGAGCAGCGCTCCGGTGGCGAGCGTCTCGTCGTCGGGGTGCGCGTGGACCGCGAGCAGCCCACCCGCCCCCGACGACGCGCGCATCAGGACTTCTTGTTGCGGGCCGTGATGCGTGCGCGCTCCGTCTGGTCCAGGACCACCTTGCGGATGCGCACGATCTCCGGCGTGACCTCGACGCACTCGTCCTCGCGCGCGAACTCAAGCGACTCCTCGAGCGTGAGCTTGCGCGGCGGGACCAGGTTCTCGAAGTTGTCAGCGGTCGACGACCGCATGTTGGTGAGCTTCTTCTCCTTGGTGATGTTCACGTCCATGTCGTCCTGGCGCGCGTTCTCACCCACGATCATGCCCTCGTAGACCTCCTGCGTCGGGTCGACGAAGAACGTCCCGCGCTCCTGGAGGTTGATCATCGCGAACGGCGTCACCACACCCGCGCGGTCGGCGACGAGCGAGCCGTTGAGGCGCGTCTCGATCGGGCCGGCCCACGGCTCGTAGCCCTCGGAGATCGAGGACGCGATGCCCGTGCCGCGCGTGTCCGTGAGGAACCGCGTGCGGAAGCCGATCAGGCCGCGCGCCGGGACGACGAACTCCATGCGGACCCAGCCGGTGCCGTGGTTCGACATGGTCTCCATGCGGCCCTTGCGCTGGGCCAGGAGCTGCGTGACGGCGCCGAGGTACTCCTCGGGCACGTCGATCGTCATGCGCTCCATGGGCTCGTGCACGTGGCCGTCGACCTTGCGCGTGACGACCTGCGGCTTGCCGACCGTCAGCTCGAAGCCCTCGCGGCGCATCTGCTCGACCAGGATCGCCAGGGCCAGCTCGCCACGACCCTGCACCTCCCACGCGTCGGGGCGGTCGGTGGGGACCACGCGCAGCGAGACGTTGCCGACGAGCTCCTTGTCGAGCCGGTCCTTGACCTGGCGGGCCGTGACCTTGTGGCCCTTGCCGCCCTTGCCCGCGAGCGGGCTGGTGTTGATGCCGATGGTCATCGAGATCGCGGGGTCGTCGACCGTGATGAGGGGCAGCGGGCGCGGGTCGTCCGGGTCGGTCAGCGTCTCGCCGATCGTGATGTCCTCGATGCCCGCGACCGCGACGATGTCGCCGGGGCCCGCCGAGTCGGTGGGCACGCGGTCGAGCGCCTTGGTCTCGAGCAGCTCGGTGATGCGGACGTTCTGCAGCGAGCCGTCCTGGCGTGCCCAGGCGACCGTCTGGCCCTTGCGCAGCGTGCCGTTGAACACGCGCAGCAGGGCGAGGCGGCCCAGGAACGGCGACGCGTCCAGGTTGGTCACGTGCGCCTGCAGCGGCGCGCCCTCCTCATAGGTGGGCGCCGGGATCTTCTCGAGGATCGTCTGGAACAACGGCTCGAGGTTCTCGCTGTCCGGCAGACCGCCGTCCGCGGGCTGCGTGAGCGACGCGCGGCCGGCCTTGGCCGACGCGTACACGACCGGGACGTCCAGGATCGCGTCGAGGTCCAGGTCCGGCACGTCCTCGTGCAGGTCCGAGGCCAGGCCCAGCAGCAGGTCGGTCGCCTCGTGGACGACCTCGTCGATGCGCGCGTCGGGGCGGTCCACCTTGTTCACGACCAGGATGACCGGCAGCTGCGCGACGAGCGCCTTGCGCAGCACGAACCGCGTCTGCGGCAGCGGACCCTCGGACGAGTCGACCAGCAGGACGACGCCGTCGACCATCGACAGGCCGCGCTCGACCTCGCCGCCGAAGTCCGCGTGACCCGGGGTGTCGATGACGTTGATGGTCACGCCCTCGGGGTGCCCCGCGGCCGCCGCGGCCGGACCGGAGTACCGGACCGCGGTGTTCTTCGCGAGGATCGTGATGCCCTTCTCGCGCTCGAGGTCGCCCGAGTCCATCGCACGCTCGTCGACGTGGTCGTGCGCGCCGAACGCACCGGACTGCCAGAGCATCGCGTCGACGAGGGTGGTCTTGCCGTGGTCGACGTGCGCGACGATCGCGACGTTGCGCAGGTCGGAACGGACTGCGCTGCCCGAGGTGGCGGACGAAGGCATACGGGGGCTCTTCTCGAGAAGGGGGTGGGGTCGCGCCGACGGCGGCGCCGATCGATCTTACCGGTCGGACGTCGTCGCCCACGACCACCAGTCGGTCACATCTGCCCGGGACAGCTGCAGCGGACCGACCCGGTCCACGTCCGGGCGGTCGGCCGCGGGCGTGCCCGGCACCGCGGTCAGGCACGGCGCCCGCACGAGCGGGAGGACCGCTCCGCCCTCGAGGAGGGTGCGCGCGACCTCGTCGTACGCCGCGTCGTCGGGCTCGGGATCCTCCGTGAGCGCGGTCAGCGCGTCGTCCGTCGCGTCCGACGACCAGCCGGTGGCGTTCGTCGCGCCGTCGCTTCCCCACAGCCCCGCGACCGAGGCCGCGGGCAGGTCGTCCTGCCCGTGCGTGACCAGGGCCACGTCCCACGCACCGGGGGCCGCGTCGGGGGCGGTCGGCACGACCTCGATGCCCGCCTGGGCGGCCGAGGCCACGACGAGATCCACCAGCCGGGCGCGCAGCGGGTCGGCTGTGTCGGCCGCCAGCCGGACCCGGACCGGCGTCGCGGTCTGTGCCCGCGTCAGGAGCGCGCGGGCGCGGGACACGTCCTGCGGAGGAACCCCCGCTGCGCCGGCGCCCTCACCCGCGGTCGGCAGCACGGTGTCGTCCGCGGAGGCCTGCGCCCACAGCGGCGCCATCACCTCTTGCACGATCTGCTCGCGCGGCACGGTGAGCCACAGCGCCTCGCGCACCTGCGCCGCACGGTCCGCGCCGCCGTCGTCGCCGGGTGCGAGCACCCCGCCGTGCCCCGTGTCCGCGACGAGCTGCCACGCCGCGTCCCCCGCGGCCACGTGCTCCGCACCCACCTCCGCGAACGCCTCCAGCACGTCGGGTGACGCGACGGGCGCCGCGACGTCGACCGTGCCGTCCGCGAGCCCGGCCACCTGGTCGAGCGGGTGCAGGTCGGACGCGACGACGAGCCTCTGGTAGCGCGCGGGCCGCGCGCCGCGGTACGCGGCGTTCCGGCGCAGCTCCACACGCTCGTCGGGCAGCACCGCGTTCACCACGTACGGTCCGGTGGTCACGGCGGACGCAGGGGCCCCGGCCAGCTCGTCGGCGTCGAACGCCGTGCGCCACGCGTGCGCGAGCCGGCTCAGCGCGCCCGCGTCGCGTGCGGCGATCGCCCGCGTCACCGCGTCCGCGGCGGTCGCACGGTCCGCGACCCCCAGCACGGACTCCCCCAGCACGTGCGCGGGGACGTTGACGTCCAGCGCAGCGAGCCAGTCCGCGACGGGATGCGCGTACGTGAGGGTGACACGGCCCTCGTCGTCCACCGTCGGCTGGTCGTGGACGTGGACCAGCGCGGGTGACGTCGCGGCGAACGCGACCCCGGCATCGAGCTCGGCGGCGTTGGTGATCTCGCCGTCCGCCCCCAGCCGCGGCTCGACGTCGTCGAGCGCACCCGAGCGTGCGGCCCACTCGAGCAGCAGGTCGTCGGCGGTCACCGGGACGCCGTCGGACCACCGCGCGTCGTCGCCGATCGTGTACCGCACGGTGAGCGGGTCCTCGTCGAGCAGCTCGACCGTGCCGAACGTCAGGTCCGGCACGGGCACGCCGCGCGCGTCGAGCGAGACGAACCCGTCCTGCACCAGCCCGCGCACCAGCGTGCTGCCCGGCGTGCGGCCGTCGGGCGTCGCGCCGTTGAGCGAGCCGAACGGCACCGACACCGCCACGACGACCTCGTCGGCGGGTGTGGGCCCGGGCTCGGGCGCGGCCGTGCACCCGGAGACGACGACGGCGGCCAGGAGCGCGACCACCGGTGCCCGCCGGGCACCGCGCGCTCCTCGCCGCCGCGTCATCAGCCTCGGTCGACCAGCAGCGCCCGCAGCTCGCGCCGCTCGCGCTGCTTCTCCGGGTTGGGCAGCGGGACCGCGGCGATCAGGCGCTGCGTGTACGGGTCCTGCGGGTTGCGCAGGATCGCGTCACGCGTGCCCTGCTCGACGATCCGCCCGCGCTGCATCACGACGATCCGGTCGGCCAGCAGGTCGACGACCGCGAGGTCGTGCGTGACGAACAGGCACGCGAACTGCAGGCGCGCCTGCAGCTCCTGGATCAGGTCGAGCACGTGCGCCTGGACGGACACGTCGAGCGCGGACGTCGGCTCGTCGGCCACCAGCAGCTCCGGCGAGAGCGCGAGCGCGCGCGCGATGCCGACGCGCTGCTTCTGACCGCCCGAGAGCTCGTGCGGGTAGCGGTTGCGGTACGCCTGCGGCAGCTCGACCTGGTCGAGCAGCTCCTCGATCCGCTTCTGCAGCGCCGCACCCTTGGCGATGCCCGCCAGCAGCATCGGCTCGCCGATGCTCTCCCCGATCGGCAGTCGGGGGTTGAGCGACGACGACGGGTCCTGGAACACCATGCCGACCCGGCGGCGCAGCTGCTTGAGCAGCTTGCGGTCCCGCTGCGTGACGTCCACGCCGCCGACGACGAGCCGGCCCTCGACCACGGGCAGCAGACCGACCGCGGCGCGGCCGATCGTCGTCTTGCCCGAGCCCGACTCGCCCACGAGTCCGACGACCTCGCCCGGCCGGACCACCAGGTCGGCGCCCTCGACCGCGCGGAACGCGGGCATGCGGCCCTGCTTCGGGTACTCGATGGCGACGCCCTCGAGCAGCAGGATCGGCTCGGCCGCCTCGTGCTCCTTGGCGCGCTCGGCACGGCGTGCGGCCTCGAGCGCCTCGGCGTTGGCCTTCTCACGGCGCGCGAGCTCGGCCGGGTCCACCTCGGTGATGACCGACTCGGCGTGAGCGGCGGCAGCGAGCGACGCCGTGAGGTCGATCTCGGCGCCGCCCAGGTGCGGCACGGCCGCGAGCAGCTCCTGCGTGTACGGGTGCTGCGGGTCCCCGAAGATCTGCTCCGCGGTGCCCGTCTCGACGATGAGCCCGCGCCGCATGACCGCGATGCGGTCCGCGAGGTCCGCCACCACGCCCATGTCGTGCGTGATGAGGATGACCGCCGAGTTCAGGTGGTCACGCAGGTTGCGCATGAGGTCGAGGATCTCGGCCTGCACCGTGACGTCGAGCGCGGTGGTCGGCTCGTCGGCGATCAGCAGCAGCGGGTCGAGCGCGAGCGACTGCGCGATCATCGCGCGCTGGCGCTGCCCGCCCGAGAGCTGGTGCGGGTAGGAGCGGAACGCCTTCTCCGGGTCCGGCAGCTCCACCATCTCGAGCAGCTGGATCGCACGCTCGCGCGCCTGCGTGGGCGACATCTCGCTGTGCAGACGCAGCGTCTCGATGATCTGGTTGCCGATCGTGTAGACCGGGTTCAGGGCCGTCATCGGCTCCTGGAAGATCATCGCGATGTCGTTGCCACGGATCTCCCGCATCTTCGAGCCGTGCAGCCCGCGCAGCTCGCGGCCCGCGAGCTTGATGCTCCCGCGGATGCGCGCGTTCTTGGGCAGCAGGTCGAGGATCGCCATCGAGCTGACGGACTTGCCCGAACCCGACTCTCCGACGATCGCGAGCACCTCACCGGCGGCGACCGTGTAGTTCAGGTCGATCGCGGCGGGCACCCACACGCGGTCGACGGCGAAGTCCACCGACAGGTCGGTGACCTCGAGGACCGGGGTGTTCTCGGGGACGGTCGGGGTCATGCGGAGGCTCCTGAGATCATGCGGGGGTGAGCATGGCGAGCGACGGCACGGTGTACCGCCCAACCAGCAGGTTCTTCACCACGGGAGGGACCTGGCTGTTCGCCGGCGGCTGGTGCGCCGCCGCGTGGGTCGATGCGGGCGTCGCCGGCGCCGTGAGCGCGCTGCCCGCGTGCGCGGGCCTCGCCTTCGGCGGCTGGCTCGCGTTCTGGTACCCGCGGGTCGAGGTCGACGACGAGGCGGTGAGGCTGGTGAACCCGCTGCGCACCGTCAGCGTGCCCTGGGCGGCACTCGCACACGTCTCCACCCAGTACGCGATGACGCTCGTCACGCCGCACGGCCAGTACCGCGCCTGGGCGGCACCCGGCCCGGGCGCCGGGCACGTGGCCCGCGTGTCGGTGTCCGACGTGCGCGCGGTGTCCGCCGGCTCGGCCGACGCGCGTGGCGCCGTCCCGATGGGCGACCTGCCGACCGCGCCGTCCGGCAGCGCCGCGCTCCTGGTCCGCCGCCGCTGGCAGCGGCTGGTCGAGGAGGGCCGCGTCGAGGCCGGTGTCGCCGACCGCACACCCGTGACCAACCGGTGGAACGTCCCGGCGATCGCGGTGCTCGCGGTCGCCGCGATCACCACGCTGATCGTGGCGCTCGTCGGCTGACGACGTCACCGACGACCGTCCACGTCGTCGTTGCCCTCGCCGGCGTCCTTCGGGTCGTCGAGCGGCTCGACGACCCCGCCGCTCACGGCCGGGGAGACGGCACCGGTGGCCGGGACGCGCGCGTCCACGGACTGCCGGAGCTCGGCCGACGCGGGCGACTCCTTGACGCGACGCAGCACGATCTTCTTCTGACGGGGGTCGAACGCGTCGCGCAGACCGTCGCCGATGAAGTTGATGGTGAGGCAGATGACCACGATGAACAGGCCGGGCCACCAGAACAGCCACGGACGCGTCGAGAACGCGGCCTGGTTGTCGCTGATGAGCTTGCCGAGCGACGTGTCCGGGTTCTGCACTCCGAGTCCCACGTAGCTAAGAGCCGTCTCGGTGAGGATCGCCGCGGACATCAGCAGCGTGGTGTTGACCGTGATGACGCCGACCGCGTTCGGCAGGATGTGCCGGAAGATGATGCGGCTGTTCGACGCACCGGCCAGACGAGCCGCGTCGACGAACTCGCGCTCACGCAGCGTCAGGAAGTCACCGCGCACCAGGCGCGCCATGCCGGTCCAGGACACCAGCCCCAGGAACACGGCCAGCAGCACGACGCTCGAGGCGGACCGGGCGACCACGGACGCCGCGATCAGCGCCGGGATGATGATGATCATGTCGGTGAACCGCATGAGCACGGCCTCGACCTTGCCGCGGAAGAACCCCGACGTCGCGCCGATCAGGACGCCCACCAGCGCGGCGAGCGAACCCACGAGCAGCATGATGAACAGCGAGATCTGCGCGCCGCGCATGGTCATCGCGAACATGTCGCGGCCCACGCGGTCCTGCCCGAACGGGTGCTCCCCCAACGAGAACGGCCACAGCTGCAGCGTGGGCCGGCCGCCGTCCATCAGGGTGGGCGTCTGCGTGTAGCTGTACTTCCACCAGCCCGGGATCGGCCCGAGGCCGATCGCGGAGATCGACAGGACGACGACCAGGGCGAGCACCACGATGCTGATGACCGCCGCGCGGTGGCCGAAGAACCGGCGCCGCACGATCTGGCCCTGGCTCAGGCCCTTGACCTGCTCGGGCGCTTCCGGGGTTCCGCCGGGCACGCCGGCGGTGTTCTCGAGCAGCGTCGTCATGCCTTCACCCTCACTCGGGGGTCGAGCGCCGAGTACGTGAGGTCGGCGAGCAGGTTGAACACCACGGCGGTGATGGCGGTGACCAGGAAGACACCCATGACGGGGTTCGGGTCGATGCCGCGCACGCCGTTGAGGAACAGCACGCCCATGCCCTTGAACGAGAACACGGACTCGGTGATGACGGCACCACCGATCAGCGCGCCGATGTCGATCGCGACGATCGTGGCGAGCGGGATGAGCGCGTTGCGGAACGCGTGCCGCGTGACGACCACACGCTCCGAGAGGCCCTTGGCCCGCGCGGTGCGCACGTAGTCCTGACCCATGACCTCGAGCATCGAGGCGCGCGAGTAGCGCGTGTACGACGCGAGGGAGATGAGGATCAGGGCCACCGTGGGCAGGATCAGGTGCGTGTACTTGTCGATCCCGGTGAGCCAGAAGTCGCCGTTGAGGTTGGGCGTCTCGGCGCCGATCGTGGCGATCGGCCGGCCGCGGACCTTCGAGTTGGTGGTGTACTCCGCCCAGTGCTGCATGAACTGGTCCAGCAGCACCAGGGCGCCCATGCCGAACGACGTGAGCATCGCGGCCTTGCGCGACTGCCCGCGGTCGTACCCGCCGAACGCGTGACCGATGCCCCATGCGGCGCCGAGCGAGAGCACCAGGAGACCGAGGATCAGCCACAGGCTCGCGTTCGACTCGAAGATCGGCTGCAGCACGAAGTACGCGACGACGCCCAGGCCGACCGTGGTCAGCGACGCGTACAGCGCCTTGCGGTTGCGCAGCCCGGCGAACAGCGTCGTCGCGCCGAAGGCGATGGCGACACCGGTGAGGCCGATGACCACGACACCCAGCGACGGGTCGCTGAACCACCGCGTCACCGACAGGAAGTACATGACCGCGAACGTCGCGGCGAAGGCCGCGGCGAACGTGATGAGGCGGCGCCGCCACGACCCCGCGAGCAGCACGGTCCACAGCAGTGCGGCGATCAACGAGACCACGACGATCGTGGTGGTCGCGATGAACGGATCACGCAGGAAGTCGTTGAACCCGATCGCGCCGAACTCCTTGAGGAGCACCGCGACCCAGAACACCGGCAGCGAGAAGAAGAGGAAGGACACGAACGTCACGCCGTAGTCGAGCGTCGAGTACTGCCGCAGGGCGGTGACGATGCCGATCGAGATGCCGAGCACGATCGCCAGCACCGCAGCCGTGGTCACGAGCTGGAGCGTGGTGGGGATCGCCTGGCTGAGCGCCGCGGTGACGGGCTGGTTCTGCAGCGTGACGCCGAGGTCGCACTCGCCCGCGAACGGCACCAGGCACTTGGCGGCGCCACCGAGCCACAGGAAGTAGCGCAGCGCCGGGGGCACGTTGAGATTGAGCATCTCCGTGCGCGCCTGGAGCTGAGCCTCCTTGCTCGGCGAGTTCGTGGACCGGATCTCGGCCAGCGGGTCGCCGCTGTACGCGACGAGCATGTAGACGATGAACGACGCGCCCAGAAGGATCATGAGCGACGCCAGGACTCGTCGTGTGATGTAGGTGAGCATGGGTTCTCGCTGTGAGGACGGGCGACAACAGGCGGCGGCCCGTCGACGGTTCGGTCATAGTACGGCAGGCCTCGATGCTGGTCGTGGGCCTGCCGGACCTGACGGTGCCGGGCCCCCGCGAGCGGGGACCCGGCACCGTCATGTTCCGTCTCAGCCGCTCACGCGGCTACGGAAGGGGTGACGTCCGCGGCTCAGGCCGCGTCGTCGACCGTCCACTCCCACACGTTCCACCAGACACCGTTCTGGTTGGGGTTGTAGGTGTCGATGCCCTGGACGCGGTCCGCGACACCCTCCACGCCGACGCTCTGGAAGAACGGCAGCGTCGTGTAGGTCTTGCCGAGCAGCTCCTCGATCTGGACCTGCAGGGCGACCTGCTCGGCCGGGTCGATCGTCGAGATCAGCTGGTCCATGAGCTCGTCGGCCTCGGGGCTCGACACGCCGTTGAAGTTCGACGCCTGCTGCGTGCCGTAGATCTGCGGGACGCCGGAGACGCCGACACCCGAGTTGATCCAGCCGAAGATCGAGGCGTCGTACGAGCCGTCACCCAGGCGCGAGCCCCACTCGGGGTCGCCCTCGTCGACGATCGTGAAGCCGGCCTGCTTGGCGGACTCGGCGATCAGCGTGAACGCGTCGACGCGGTTCGGGTTGTTGCTGTTGTAGAGGATGCGGACCTCGGGCTTGGCGCCCGCGAGCAGCTCCTTGGCGCCCTCGATGTCGGGCTCGGTGAACTGCGCGACGCCGTTGGTCTTGATGGTGTCGGCGTAGCCGTCCTGCGCCGGGACGAACAGGAAGGAGTCCAGCACCGTGGCGTCGGGCTGCAGCGGCGTGATGATCGCGTCGAGGATCGCCTGGCGCGGGATCGTCTTGAGGAAGGCCTCGCGCACCTTGGCGTCCTTGAAGACACCCGTGCTGTTCAGGTCGATGTGGTCGAACGCGAGCTGCAGACCCTGGTGGATCTGGATGCCGTCGACGGCCTCGAGCGCGGCGAGCGTGTCCGCGTTGGCCTGCGGCGAGACGATGTCGACCTCACCGTTCTTGAGTGCCGAGATCGCCGCGGACGGGTCCGCGATGGTGCGGATGGTGATCTGGTCCAGCTTGGGCGTCAGGTCGCCGTCGTAGGTCTCGTTCGGGACCAGCGTGACCGACTGGCCCTCGGCGACGTCGGAGACGATGTACGGGCCGGACGAGAGGTACAGGCCCGGGTCGCTCGGGAGCGTCTTGGAGTCGAAGCCCGTGTTGTAGAAGTCGGCAGCGGCCTTGAGCTCCGCGTTCGTCTCCTTCGGCTTCTCGCTGTCGCCGCGCTCGACGGACTTGAAGACCTCGAGCAGGGCGGCACCGTCGGCCAGACCGGCACCCTTGGCCACGACGTGCGCCGGCCGGTCGAGGTCGAAGGCGACCTCCCAGTCGGAGAACGGCTTGGAGTAGGTCAGCGTGATGCTGCGGCCGTCCTCGCCGATCTCCGGGAAGTCCGTCAGGCCGAGGCCCAGCGTCGAACCGGCGTACGAGAAGTAGCTCGTGCCCTCGGTGATCTCGCCCGCGTCGTCGTAGACGGCGTCGTCGTAGTAGCCCGAGAAGACGGCCCAGGCCAGGACCAGGTCGTCGGCGTCGATCGGCTCGCCGTCCGACCACTTCTTGCCCTCGTTGACCGTGTACTTGACGGTCAACGGGTCGTCGCTCAGCTTCTCGATCGTGCCGAACGACTCGTCGCGCTGAACCTTCAGCTGGTCGTCGATGTAGTAGAAGTGCGAGTTCGTGACGAGGGCGACCTTGGAGTTGATGTCCGTGTTGCCGTTGGCCGTCGACGAGTTGAACGAGAAGAACTCGTTCGTCTCGGAGACCGTCACGGAGCCACCGGTCGTCGCCTCGCCGGTCGAGCTCGCGGACGGCTCGGACGTGGACGGGTCGGACGGGTCGTTGGAGCACGCTCCGAGCACCAGGGCACCCGCGGCAACGACCGCGATGCCGGCGCTGATTCGCCTGATCTTCAAGGTTCCTCCTGTGAAGGTGGCGGGCGCCCGTCGTGGTCGGTGCGCGCACGCACCGACCGGCAGCGGCCCACCGGGGTTTGGATGAACGTTAGTCACGCCTCAAGGGGCCGTCGGCGCCCCCGGAGCCGCAACGGGTGATCGTTACGTGATTGATACTGACCGGTACCTTCCACATAGTGAGACGGGGCCGCCGGTTCCGGGCGGTTTCTCCTGCTCTCCGCGTCGTCGGACGCTCGTCCGGCTGTCAAATCCGCACAGCACGCCGAGCCGCCGTGTTATACGCCGGAAACATGATCGATACATGAAAGTTCCACGCCGCCGGGCCACAGCGGCGCCGCGGGGCCCCGCACCGGCACAATGACCGGCGTGCACCTCACCGACGTGGCCCGGCGGCTCGGGCGGACCCGGTGGTTCGCCCGCGTGGGCCGTGCCACCTCGCGGCTGGACCGGCGCCTCCAGCGGGCGACCGACGGTCGCTGGACCGTGCTCGGCCGCCCTCGCCTCCCGCAGCTGGTGCTGACCACCACGGGGCGCCGCAGCGGCGAGCCGCGCGAGGCGGTGCTGCTGCAGGTGCCGGCCGGGGAGGGCTGGGCGGTGCTGGGCTCGAACTGGGGCCAGGCGCACCACCCGGCCTGGGCGCTCAACCTGCTGGCAGACCCGCGCGCGCAGGTCACGGTCGCGGGACGGACCACGGCCGTGCGCGCCCGCCAGGCGTCCGAGGTCGAGGCTGCGCGCCTGGTCGCGCAGTTCCGCGACGTGTGGCCGGGGTACGAGGCGTACGCCGCGCGCGCGGGACGCCCGCTGCTGCTGTTCGTGCTCGAGCCCGAGCTCGGGTCCGCCGCCTCCTGAGCCGAAACTTACCGGCTGGTAAGCATTGTCCTGCTAGGCTCGCGCATCGGATCGGGTCCGCTCACGCATCGCTCCGGAACCGGTTCCGGAAGCGCGCGGACGACCGTGACGCACGACCCTCCGCCCACCTGCCCGTACCGCCACCGTCGTCGTGAAAGGGAACACCCGTGACCACCGAGAACCCCACCGAGACGCTGCCGTACCTCGACGCCTCCCGGCCGGTGCCCGAGCGGGTCGCGGACCTCGTCGCCCGCATGACGACGGCGGAGAAGGTCGGCCAGATGCTGCAGCTCGAGGCACGCGACGACGCGCGCCACCTCATCGAGGACATGCACGTCGGCTCGGTGCTGCACACGTCGCCCGCGGCCGTGGTCCAGGCGCACGAGACCACGGCGCAGACGCGCCTGCGGATCCCGCTCCTGATCGCCGAGGACTGCATCCACGGCCACTCGTTCTGGGAGGGCGCGACGATCTTCCCCACGCAGCTCGGGATGGCCGCGTCGTGGGACCCCGCGCTGGTCGAGCGCGCCGCGCGCGTCACGGCCGTCGAGGTCGCCGCGACCGGCATCCACTGGACGTTCTCCCCCGTGCTCTGCATCGCGCGTGACCTGCGGTGGGGCCGGGTCTCGGAGACGTTCGGCGAGGACCCGTTCCTGATCGGCGAGCTCGCGTCGGCCATGGTCCGCGGCTACCAGGGCGACGGTCTGACGGACCCGACCGCGATCCTCGCGACCGCCAAGCACTTCGCGGGCTACTCCGAGACGCAGGGAGGGCGCGACGCGACGGAGGCCGACATCTCCCGCCGCAAGCTGCGCGCGTGGTTCCTCCCGCCGTTCGAGCGCGTGGCGCGCGAGGGCTGCGCGACGTTCATGCTGGGCTACCAGTCGATGGACGGCACCCCCATCACCATCAACGACTGGCTGCTGAGCGACGTGCTGCGCGGAGAGTGGGGCTACACGGGCACGCTCGTCACCGACTGGGACAACGTGGGCCGCATGGTCTGGGAGCAGCACGTCCAGCCGGACCACGCGCACGCGGCCGCGGCAGCCGTCCGGGCCGGCAACGACGTGGTGATGACCACGCCGCAGTTCTTCGAGGGCGCGCAGCAGGCGATCGCGCAGGGGCTGCTGGACGAGTCGGCGATCGACGCGGCCGTCTCCCGGATCCTCACGCTCAAGTTCGAGCTCGGGCTGTTCGAGGACCCGCGCCGCCCCGACCCGGCGCGCATCGCGGAGGTCGTCTCCAGCCCCGCGCACGTCGCCGCGAACCTCGAGCTGACCCGCCGGTCCGTCGTCCTGCTGCGCAACGACGGCGTGCTCCCCCTGGGCGGCGGCTGCACCCCCGGTCCCGACGAGCGTGCGGTCGCGCCCGACGACGCCACCACGCGCCGCATCCTCGTCGTCGGCCCCAACGCCGACGACACCGACGCGCAGCTGGGCGACTGGGCGGGCCGCTCCGGGCAGGCCGGCTGGCTGCCCGACGGCCACCCGCGCCACCTCATCGAGACCGTCCTCGACGGCCTGCGCGACCGCTCCCCCGCGGGGTGGCAGGTCACGCACGCACGCGGTGCCGACATCCTCGAGCTCGCGCCCGACCCCGAGGGCGAGTTCTTCCCCGACGGCCAGCCGCGTCCCCAGGTCGTCGTCCCGTGCGCGCCCGACGAGACGCTGATCGCCGAGGCCGTCGCCGCGGCCCGCGACGCGGACTACGTGGTCGCCGTGGTGGGTGACCGCATCGAGCTCGTGGGCGAGGGGCGCTCGACGGCCACGCTCGAGCTCATCGGCGGTCAGGTCGCGCTGCTCGACGCGCTCGCCGCGACCGGCACTCCGCTCGTCGTCGTCGTCGTCGCGTCCAAGCCGCTGGTGCTGCCCGACTCCGCGCTGGACGCAGCAGCGATCGTCTGGGCGGCGAACCCCGGCATGCGGGGCGGGCAGGCGATCGCCGAGATCCTGCTCGGCCTCGTCGAGCCGTCGGGACGCCTGCCGATCTCGTTCGCACGGCACGTCGGCCAGCAGCCCACGTTCTACAACCAGCTGCGGGGTCAGCACGGCACGCGTTACGCCGACCTCACGCAGCGGCCCGCGTTCGCGTTCGGCGAGGGGCTGTCCTACACCACCGTGGAGTACACCGACCTCGAGGTGCTGACCCCGCGGGTGAGCGCGGACGGCTCCGTCGCGGCACGCGTGACGCTGCACAACACCGGCACGCGCCCCGCGCTCGAGACCGTCCAGGTCTACGTCTCCGACCAGGTGACCAGCACCATGTGGGCGGACACCGAGCTCAAGGCCTACCGCCAGGTCGAGCTCGCACCCGGGGAGCGCGTCGTCGTGGACCTCACGGTCGCCGCGGCGGACTGCTCGATCGTCGACGCCGACGCGCGCCGCGTGGTCGAGCCCGGCGACTTCGAGCTGCGCGTCGGGCCCTCGTCGGTGCGCGAGCGCCAGCTGACCGGCACGTTCACGATCACCGGCTGACCGGCCGCCCCGTCACCGTGCC
This sequence comes from Cellulomonas gilvus ATCC 13127, assembly GCF_000218545.1. Classification (NCBI taxonomy): domain Bacteria; kingdom Bacillati; phylum Actinomycetota; class Actinomycetes; order Micrococcales; family Cellulomonadaceae; genus Cellulomonas; species Cellulomonas gilvus. The sequence goes on along the minus strand of NC_015671.1, from coordinate 767,581 downwards.
CGCCGCTCGCGCGGGCGGGCGCGGTGATCGAATCGTTGGACGTCCGTGACGTTCCCGCCGCCCGGAACCGGTACCTTCCCGCCGCGGGCGGGCTACGGTGAGCCGCATGCGCGTGGAGGTCATGGGTGATCAGCGGGTCCTCGTCCTCGCCCCCGACGGGGCACCCGTCGGTGCCGGGAACGCCACCGACCTCATCGGCGAGGCATGGGGGCACGACGTGACTGTCGTCGCGATCCCCGCGCAGCGCCTCGACCCCGAGTTCTTCCGGCTGTCCAGCGGCGTCGCCGGCGAGCTCGCCCAGAAGCTCGTCAACTACCACCTGCAGCTCGCCGTGGTCGGTGACGTCAGCGCGCACGTGGCGGGCTCCGACGCGCTGGACGCCTACGTGCGCGAGTCCAACCGCGGGCGGCACGTGTGGTTCGTGGCCGACGACGCCGAGCTCGCCGCGCGCCTCGGCTGACACACGTCCCGGCCCGTCAGCCGCGGTCCTGCCACGTGCACAGGCACACCCGGTTGCCCTCCGGGTCCGCCAGCACCCAGAACCGCGGCGCCGCGTCGTCGTCGACCACCTGCCCGCCCGCCGCGAGCGCCGCGTCGATCCGCGGCTGGACCTGCTCCGGGTCCAGCCACACGTCGAGGTGCCACCGCTGCCGCGGCTCGGCGTCCCCCGACTCCTGGAACCACACCGGGGGCAGCGCGCCCGCCGGGTCCCGCACCTCGTCGTCGAAGCCCGGACGGTCCTCGTAGGCCAGCACCGCGCGCCAGAACGGCGCCACCTCGGTGCGGTCCGGGGTGTCCAGCGCGATGTCCAGCCGGGTCACCTCGGTTCCGTGCAGCGTGTGCCCGCCCTGCGCGGCAAGCTCGCCGATCCGCCGCGCCAGGTCCACGTCCCGCTGCGTGACGCCCCCCGCGTCGTGGCTGACGACCGTGACGTCCACGTGCCCGTACCGCAGGTCCACGTCGGGGTGGTGGTCGCGCTGCTCGGCCTCCGCGCCGATCTGCACGACGAGCGCCAGGCCCGCCGCGAAGTCCCCCGTCCGGACCCGCGTGTGCAGGCACCCGCCCAGGTTGACCCACCCCACCAGACCGGCATCCGCGATCTGCTGCCCCGTCAGTGTCGCCATGGCGCCCATCGTCGCGGCACCCACCGACACCCGCACCCCGGCGCGGGCCACGACCGGTCAGGATCCGAGAAGCAGCGCCGCCGCACCGCTCCCTAGCCTGGGCTGACCATCACCGAGGGAGAGGCAGCACCGTGGCGACGAGCAGGCAGGACGAGGGTTTCACCACCGAGGAGCGCGCCGCGATGAAGGATCGCGCCCGGGAGGTGCGCAAGGCCCGCAGCCGCACCGCGGCCACCGACCCGCTCGCGGACCTCCTGGCCAAGATCGCCGAGCTGCCCGACGAGGACCGCGCGCTGGCCGAGGCCATCCACGCGATCGTGACCGAGCGCGCCCCGGGACTGACCCCCAAGACCTGGTACGGCATGCCCGCCTACGCGCGTGACGGGAAGGTGGTCGTGTTCTTCCAGCCCGCGAGCAAGTTCAAGGCCCGCTACGCCACGCTCGGCTTCAACGACACCGCCGCGCTCGACGACGGCGCCATGTGGCCCACCGCGTTCGCGCTGACCACCATCGGTGACGACGAGACCCGCCGCATCACCGACCTCATCACCCGCGCCGCCGGCTGACGGGGAGCGACGACCCGCCCCCACCGCTGTCTGGTGGTCGGGGCACGCGTCGGGCCACACGTCCGGGTCCCGGGCGACCACGCCCGGACGTCGCCCCCTCGCCCGCGGCCCACGCGCGGCGTAGCCGTCCCCTCATGGCCACCGACGACCCGATCGCGTCCAACCCCGAGTACGACCGGGTGCTGTGGGAGAACGAGTTCGTCCGCGTCCTGGAGTACACCGATTCCCCCGGGGTGCAGACCGTCGCCCACGAGCACCCGAACAGCGTGATGATCACGCTGTCAGCGTTCGACCGACGGCTGTCCTCCGGCGAACGCACCCGCGACGTCTCGCTTCCCGCAGGGCAGGCGGTGTGGTTGCCCGCGCAGCGCCATTCGGGTCACAACACCGGCACGACCCCCACCCACGCGATCTTCGTCGAGCTGAAGGGTGACGCGGCGGGCACGCCCTCGCAGGCCATCGTGGGACCCGGCCCGCTCGCGGACGAGGACAGCTAGGCGCGCAGGTCGCGGCCCGTCGCTGCGACACTGGCGCGCATGAGCGCATCGATCGACCGCTGGGAGTCGTCCGTCTCTGAGCTCTGGGGCCGGTTCGACGCCCTCAGTCGCGACGCTGGTGTCGCGGCCATGCGCGAGCTCGCCGACGCCTGCCCGGTGGCCGATGGTCGCGCGGCGTTCGAGCTCGCGGGCATGTACGACTCAATGGGGTTCGAGGCGGAGGCCGGCGCCGAGTACGAGCGAGCGCTCGAGCTGGGTCTCGACGCGGCTCGGCATGCTCAGCTCGCGGTGCAGTACGGATCGACGCTGCGGAACCTCGGGCGCCTCGACGAGGCGATCGCCATCCTGCGTGCAGCCCCCACGCACGAGTCGACCGGGTCCGCTCCGCGTCTGATGCTGGCCCTGGCTCTCCACAGCGCGGGTCACCAGGATGAGGCCCTGCGTGTCGCCCTCGAGGCCCAGCTCGACTCATTGCCCCGCTACCAGCGTTCGATGCGCGCCTATGCCGCAGCGCTCACCGAGGCGGCGGCTCCGGACGATCCGCCCACACCTTGAAGCGGACCTCCACCACCGTCGAGCAGGACGACCGGGACTGCCCAACGACAGCGGGGGGCACGACGAGTCGCAGGACGACCACATGACGCAAGCCTTCGGCAGCCGAGGAGGCTCACCGTTCGTGGGAACCGTGGTCGAGACTGCGGTACGCCAGGATGAGCGCGTGGACTGGAGCGACGACAACCGCGAGCGGCTCGAGGTTGCTCTGACCGAGTCAGATGTCGTCGGGGTCCGCCTTTCCGCAATCGAGGGCGAAGCGGTCGACGTGCTGCTGCACGTGCTCGCACTCCCCGAATCTGGCCCGGTGGAGAACGACCCGCGCCGGATGCTGCGGTTCTGCGGTGTCGATGACGTCAGCGTCCTGCTGCGTCGCGTGACCAGTGACCGCGCCCGCGCCGGAGCTTCGCCCTTGCGTCGTCAAGGGTTGCGCTTGGCGCGGGCACGACCCGCACGACTGCCCGTTCCACGCCCGAGATGACGGGTGGGACCGGCAGTGGCTCCTGAAGCCGGAGTCGTACGCCAGCAAGGCGCGGACCCGGCACCGCCGAGAGACCAGCGACTACGGGCGCAGGAGCGCCGAAAGGTCGCGGGCGGCGTCGGCGAGCTGCTCGCCTGCGTCAAGCCGTAGCTCCGCCTCGACCCGCCAACCGCGTGGCTCGGCGGACTCCCAAAGCACGACCGAGAGGCGGACATGGCCGTCGTGTCTCGCCGCGATGCGCAGGTCGGCCTCAATGGACTCGAACACGCGCTCGCCGTCCCAACCTCGCCACGAGTCCGTCAATCCCTGGAAGTAGTCGGCCAGCCCCGCGAAGCCTTCGGCCCACCCCGTGTAGACCTGTCGGCTCGCGGACACATCCGGTCCCTTGACGCGAACTGTCAGGTAATCCACGAGCTTGCCGGGACCAGCAGGTTCGGCGAACGCAAGCCGCGTCCGTCCGTCGAAGATCTCAGCAGCCGTCACCGGGACATTCTGGCCTTCGGTCAGATCCAAGGTCGACCGAGTTCGTCGACGTGCGCGAGCAGGGCCGCGAACTCCTCCGGCGTCACGCCAGTGAGGGCGTGCAGGTCGTCCTCAAAGGTCGGGTCCAGGTGATACTTCGTGATGAACAAGCCCTGCCGGAGCATGAACATCTCCTCCGGCGCAACGACGAACTGACCATCCTCATCCCTATGCATGAGTATCCGGCTCCGATGCTCCTTCTGGGCCAACAACCCAGTTTCGGAACGAGTTCTCGTCTCCCGGCGGAAGGGGCAGGACGGTGGCCCGTCGCCAGATGATCCGTCCGTGCCCGCATACATGCGGCCCTTCGTACATCGGGAGGACATCACCAACCTGCACGCGTTCCCACTCCGGGATCATTCCTGGGAATGGGGGCACGACGACCACACGGACCTCGTCACCGGGTGCGACATGCTCACGTGAGAAGGCGAGCACAGGAGCGCCTGACTGATCTGGTGGTGTCATACCTGGCAGACCCCAGTTGGGGCGATAGGCGAACCGGGCCTCTGGGCCGGAGCCTCCTGCGAGGGGCGACTGCCTCCCACCTTCCGCTGCCGTCGTGAGGTGCAGCGCAACACCAAACGCGAAGGTCTCGAGAAGTTCCGGCACCAGGCAATCGTGCCCGATGAGACCCTCCTGGTGCAGTGATTCAGATGCCCGATCCCTCGGCGAACGGGCTGGGGTCGAAGTACTCACCCTCGTCCTCCGCGTACGCCATGTTGAGCGCCTCCACACTCCCGGCCCAGTCGCGGCCATCGAGTCGAAACCGGCCACCCACACGCTCTACCCGCAGGCCGTCGAACGACGTCGGAAGATCGAGACGGCGGACTCCGACAAACAACACGTCGATGCGGGTCGGGTGACCGTCGCTCCTGACGCTGCGCAGAAGCAACTGTGCATGGCCCACCGAGTACTTCCACATCTGGAAGTGGCGCTCGCTCTCGAACTCCGCGTTGTTCATAGGAGTCAGGATGCCGGAAACGTGCTCAGTCGAGCTGCGCGCGAGGCCGTCACGACTTATTGAAACGGAACTCCACCACGTCGCCGTCGTGCATGACGTAGTCCTTGCCCTCGATGCGGGCCTTGCCCGCCGAACGCGCGGCGGCCACCGAGCCGGACTCGACCAGGTCGGCGAACGAGATGACCTCGGCCTTGATGAAGCCCTTCTGGAAGTCGGTGTGGATGACACCGGCGGCCTGCGGGGCGGTCCAACCCTGGCGGATGGTCCAGGCGCGGGCCTCCTTGGGTCCGGCCGTGAGGTAGGTCTGCAGGCCCAGGGTGTGGAACCCGACGCGTGCGAGCTGGTCCAGGCCGGCCTCGTCCTGGCCGTTGGCCTCGAGCATCTCGCGGGCCTCGTCCTCCTCCAGCTCGGCGAGCTCGGACTCGAACTTGGCGTCCAGGAAGATCGCGTCGGCGGGTGCGACCAGCGCGCGCAGCTCGTCCTGCATCGCGGTGTCGGCCAGGCCGGCGTCGTCGGTGTTGAAGACGTAGATGAACGGCTTGGAGGTCATCAGCTGCAGCGCCCGGACCTGCTCGTCGTCGCCGAGGCCCGCGGCGAACAGCGTCTTGCCGGTCTGCAGCACCTCGAGCGCACGCTGCGCGGCGGCGAGGACCTCGGGGTCCGTCTTCTTGCCGCGCACCTCCTTCGCCAGACGCGGGATGGCGTTCTCGAGCGTCTGGAGGTCCGCGAGGATCAGCTCGGTGGAGATGATCTCGATGTCCTCGCGGGGGTTCACCTCACCCGCGACGTGCACCACGTCCGGGTCGGCGAACGCGCGCGTGACCTGGCAGATCGCGTCCGCCTCGCGGATGTTGGCGAGGAACTTGTTGCCGAGCCCCTCGCCCTCGGACGCGCCCTTGACGATGCCCGCGATGTCGACGAAGGACACCGTGGCCGGCACGATCCGCTCGGAGCCGAACACCTCGGCGAGCTGGTGGAGCCGCGGGTCGGGCAACGGCACGACGCCGACGTTGGGCTCGATCGTCGCGAACGGGTAGTTCGCGGCGAGCACCTGCGCGCGGGTCAGGGCGTTGAAGAGGGTGGACTTGCCGACGTTGGGCAGGCCGACGATGCCGATGGTGAGTGCCACGGCGGGCAAGTCTACGGGCGCGCGGACGCCCGGCCCGCCTACGCGAACGCGATGACGCGCTGAAGGAGCACGGGCGCCCGCTGGTCGAGCAGCCGTCCACCGACGCGCACGCCGACGACGACGCACGCCCCGCACACCACGGCGCCCACGGCGAGCGCGATCCACCCGAGCAGGGCCGACGACGTCGCGACGGCCACCCACGCGGGCACGACCACGGGCAGCGTCGCCGCCATGACCGCGAACGAGCCGACCATCTGCGACAGCATCGCGGACATCGAGGCGCCCTGGCGGGTCGCGAACGGGTTCTCCCCCGGCTGCTGCACGGGCTGGACCACCAGCGCGGACAAGATGCTCGCGCCGCCGTACGCGGCCCCGAGCACGCCGAGCGTCGCGCCGAGCAGCGCCGGCAGGTCCCGCGCGTGGCCCGTGAGTGCCGCCGTCACCACGGTGATCAGCAGCACGATCGGCGCCGAGAGCGTCGCGGAGGCGAGCACGCGGCCCAGCCGGTCCACGCGCCCCCGCACCCCCGCGCTGACGTGCGTCCAGAACGCCGAGCCGTCGTAGGAGACGTCCGACGAGACGCCCCAGCCGCACACGAACGCCGCGAACGGCCCCGCGAACAGCAGGATCCCCTCACCGCGGCCGACGACCCACAGCAGCACGGGGATGATCGGCACGATCGCGACTGCCATCGCGTAGCGGGGGTCGCGGACCCAGTAGACGAGGCACCGCGCGGTCACCGCACCCAGCGGTGTGGCGGGGAGCCGGCTGAACGGTCCGAGCCCGGCACGTGCGCCGGCGGCTTCCCGACGGGGCGGTGAGACGAGCGAGCGCGAGATCGCGCGGTCCCACACCACCAGCGCGAGCGCGAGCGTGGCCGCCGCGATCGCGAGCCGCGCGAGCGCGAGCAGCGGGCGACCCTGCGCGACGTCGGCCGGCGCCCCCCACGGCGCACCGAACGGCGTCCAGACGAGCACGTCGACGACCCCCGCGAACGTGTCCCGGTCCAGGCGGACGCTCGTGATGCCGGACAGCACGGGACCGATGCTCGCGACCGCCAGGACCGCGAGCGCGGCCGTCAGCTCGCGAGCGCGGCGCCGCGCGACCAGCGGCGCGGCCGCCGCGACCACGGCCCGGCCGCCGACGACCGCGACCCCGAGGCCCAGCACCGCGCCGACCAGCCCGACGAGCATCGCGAGCGGGTGCTTCCACCACGCGAGCCCGGTGGACAGCGCGACGATCGTCGTCAGCACGCCCATCACGCCCAGCAGCGCCGCGATCGACAGCCCCACGACGAGGCTGCGGCGCGGGATCGCGAACGTCGCGAACCGCTCGGGGTCGAGCGTCGCGTCGACGCCGAACGCAAGCAGCGGGACGAACCACCAGCCGGCCACGAGCAGCGACCCGAGCATGACGGTGACCGTCCGTTGCAGCGCGACGTCCTGCAAACTCACGGCCACCATCGCGGACACCACGAGCGCCGCGATGCCCAGGCCGTACAGCAGGCCGAACACCATGCCGACGACCTGCCACGGACTCCTGCGCAGCCCGTTGCGCAGCAGCGCGAGCTTCAGTCGGACGAGGTGCGCAACCACGCGAGCCCCTCCCCGCTGACGCGGCCGCCCACGAGCTCGACGAACCGGTCCTCCAGGCTCTGGCCCGCACGCACCTCGTCGACCGTGCCGGCGGCGAGCACGTGCCCACCGGACACGACTGCGACGTGGTCGCACATGCGCTGCACCAGGTCCATGACGTGCGACGAGACGATGACCGTCCCGCCCGAGGCGACGTAGCCGGCGAGGATGTCGCGGATGTTGGCCGCCGAGACCGGGTCGACCGCCTCGAACGGCTCGTCGAGCACCAGCAGTCGCGGCGCGTGCACCAGCGCGCACGCGAGCGCGACCTTCTTGGTCATGCCCGCCGAGTAGTCGACGACGAGCGTGCGGGCGTCACGGACCAGGTCCATCGCGACGAGCAGGTCGTGCGTGCGCTGCGCGGTGGTCTCGCGGTCGAGGCCGCGCAGGAGCCCCGCGTACGTGATGAGCTGCTCGCCGGTCAGCCGGTCGAACAGCTTGACGCCGTCCGGCAGCACGCCCAGGCGCGCCTTGCCCGCGACCGGGTCCTGCCACAGGTCGTGACCGTCGACCAGCACCGTCCCCGCGTCGGGCACGAGCAGGCCCGTGGCCATGGACAGCGTCGTCGTCTTGCCCGCGCCGTTGGGCCCGACGAGGCCGTAGAACGACCCCGCAGGCACCGTGAGGTCGATCCCGGCGACCGCGATCTTGTCGCCGAACCTGCGCCACAGGCCGCGCAGCTCGAGCGCGGGCGTCGCGCGGTGCGCTGCGTCCACGTGCTCGGGGCGGGCGGTGGGCAGCGTCCCGGGGGGCAGGCCCCCGGTCGGCACGGGCGGGTCGGTCACGTCGTCGGGCACGCGGGCCAGCATAGGGAGCCGCGGCGACGTGCGAGCACAGTGCCGGGGGTGCGTGCTCGCCCCGGGCCGACGTGTTGGGGCCCCGCGGATGTCTGTGGGTGCCCTGTGGCAGCGTGCGCGCCATGGATGGACAGGGGTGGGCTCTGGTGCTGGTGGCGCTGCTGGTCGGGCTCGCGGCGGGCGCCGCGGTCGCGTGGGCGGTCGCGGCGCACCGCAGCGAGCAGGCGGTGCGCACGGCACAGCTCGCGGCCGCCACCGCCGCGGCCCGGCTCGAGGCGGAGCGCACGGTCGCGGCCGAGCGGCTCGAGGCCGCACAGGCGGATGCGGGCCGCGCCGCCGAGCAGTTCCGCGCGCTCGCGGCGGACGCGCTCGCCCAGAGCTCGGAGCAGTTCCTGGCGCTCGCGTCTCAGCGGTTCGCGGCGGACCGGCAGACGCAGGTCGGCGAGCTGGCGCAGCGCGAGCAGGCGGTGCGTGCGCTCGTCGAGCCGATCGCCCGCACGCTGGACGACGTGCGTGGCCAGCTCGCGGCCGCGGACCGCGAACGTGCGCAGTCGCACGCAGCGCTGTGCGAGCAGGTCGACGCGATGCGCACCACGTCCGAGGGTGTGCGCACCCAGACCGCGCAGCTCGTGACCGCGCTGCGCGCCTCGCAGGTGCGGGGCCGCTGGGGCGAGATGCAGCTGCGCCGCGTGGTCGAGGCGGCGGGGATGCTCGCGCACGTCGACTTCGTCGAGCAGGAGCAGGTCCGCACGGACGACGGGTTGCAGCGTCCGGACATGGTGGTGCGCCTCGCGGGCGGCAAGCAGGTGGTGGTGGACGCGAAGGTCGCGTTCCTCGGCTACCTGGAGGCCAGCGAGGCCACCGACGAGCGTGTGCGGGCCGAGCGCATGGCCGCGCACGTCCGGCACGTGCGCGCCCACGTCGACGCGTTGGCGGCCAAGCGGTACTGGGAGCAGTTCACCCCGGCGCCCGAGTTCGTCGTCATGTTCGTCCCCGCGGAGGCGTTCCTGCACGCGGCGCTCGACCTGGACCCGACGATCTGGGAGTACGCCGCCGAGCGCAACGTGGTGCTCGCGACCCCGACGACGCTGCTCGCGCTGCTGCGCACCGTCGCGTACGCGTGGCGCCAGGAGACGCTCGCCGCGAACGCGCAGGCGGTTCTCGACCTGGGCAAGCAGCTGCACGGCCGGCTCGCGACGCTGGGCGGGCACCTGTCACGGCTCGGCCGCTCGCTCGACGCGGCAGCCACCGCCTACAACCAGACCGTCGGGTCGCTCGAGACGCGCGTGCTCGTCAGCGCGCGACGCTTCGCGGACCTGGGCGTGGTGGACTCCGACCTGGACATGCCGGTCCCCGTGAACCCCCGGCTGTCGTCGGTCAGCGCACCCGAGCTGCTCGCCTCGGCGCAGGACGTGCTGGTCGCGCTCGACGGGTTCGACACCGCCGCGGCACGCGACGCCGCCGCGCTCGCGGACCAGGCCGCGCCGCAGGACGACCTCGCGGGCGAGCCCCGGAGCGCGCCCGGCGCATGACACCCGCTCGGCCGCCGCGAGGGTCGGGACCTCAGACCGGGGTGACGTCCAGCGTGCGACGGCTCTCGCGGCGCGGACGCGCGGGTGCGGCGCCGGCGGCCTTGAGGTCGGCGCGCAGCTCACGCGGCAGCGAGAACATGAGGTCCTCGGTGGCCGTGCGCACCTCCTCGACCTCGCCGAAGCCCAGGCCGGCCAGCGCGTCGAGCACGTCCCGGACCAGGATCTCCGGCACCGACGCGCCGGACGTGACCCCGACCGTCGTCGCGCCGTCGAACCACGCCGGGTCGAGCTCGGCGGCGACGTCGATCCGGTAGGACGCGCGGGCGCCCGACTCGAGCGCGACCTCCACGAGGCGTACGGAGTTCGACGAGTTCGCCGAGCCGACGGTGATGACGACGTCGCAGTGCGGCGCGATCTTCTTCACCGCGACCTGCCGGTTCTGCGTGGCGTAGCAGATGTCGTCGCTGGGCGGGTCCTGCAGCGCGGGGAACTTCTCACGCAGGCGGCGGACGGTCTCCATGGTCTCGTCCACGGACAGCGTGGTCTGGGAGATCCACACGACGCGCTCGGGGTCCCGCACCTCGACGGAGTCGACCGCGGCGGGCGAGTTCACCACCTGGATGCGGTCCGGCGCCTCACCCTGCGTGCCCTCGACCTCTTCGTGACCGTCGTGGCCGATGAGCAGGATGTCGAAGTCCTCGCCCGCGAAGCGCACGGCCTCCTTGTGCACCTTGGTCACCAGGGGGCACGTGGCGTCGATGGTCTGCAGCGAGCGCGCTGCGGCCGCGGCGTGCACCGCGGGCGAGACGCCGTGCGCCGAGAACACGACGCGTGCACCTTCGGGCACCTCGTCGGTCTCGTGCACGAAGATCGCACCGCGCGCGGCGAGCGTCTCGACGACGTACTTGTTGTGCACGATCTCCTTGCGCACGTACACCGGGGCGCCGTAGTGCTCGAGGGCCTTCTCCACCGCGACGACGGCGCGGTCCACACCGGCGCAGTAGCCGCGGGGCGCGGCGAGCAGCACCCTCTTGGTCGTCTCGGGAGCAGTCACGACGTCCGAGTCTACGTGGCGGCGACGGACACCGTGAGGTGGGACTTGTCCTGCTCGACCCAGCCCGGTGCGCCGGCGGCGACCCGCACCAGGGACACGACGCGCACGGCCTGCGCGCACGACCCACGGACGCGGAACCGGATGTCGACCACGACCTCGTCGTGATGCACCGCGCGGCTGACGACGTGGCGTGCCCAGGTGCGGTCGCCGGGCGCGAGCTGGACGCACCCGGACGGGAGCGCGGCACCGTCGACGCCCCGGACGGCGAGGGACCCGACGAACACCGACCGGTCGCCGCCGGTCGCGACGTCGCGCGCGCGGCACGGGCTGACGCCCAGCTGCTGGCCCGAGCAGGTCGTGACCCGGAAGGTGGCCTGCGCGCGGAGCCACCGCCCGGGCCCGTCCTGCGCCGCGACGGGTGGCGGTAGCGCCACCTCGACGCGGTTGACCGTCGGCCCCGCTGCGGAGGACGGCTCGAGGCGCTCGAGCGCGGCGTCGAGCCGCCCGCCCACGCACCCGTCGGGGCGCAGGCCCGCGCCGCGCTGCTCACGCCAGACGCACTGGACGGCCGAGCCCGGGTGCGCCAGGGGTGCGGACACGGACAACGTGCCCGGCCGGGCCAGCACCAGGCGCAGCGGAGCGGCGCTCCACGACTGGGCCCCCCACGTGCCGAAGCACCAGTACCGTCCGGGCTGCGTGAACTCGAACGTGGCACGCACCACGGCGTCGTGGTCCTCGCCCGGCAGCACGTTGCGCAGCGACGCCATCCAGTCCAGCGAGCCGGCGGCCTCCGAGCGCGACGTGTAGGCCCAGCGCGTGGGCGGCACGGTGCTGCGTGCGTGCCCGGTCCGCCGGTTGTAGGTCTCGGCCTGCACGCACCGGACCTTCCACGTGGCCATCGCGAGCGGTGCCGGCCCGTCGGTGCGTCCGGCGCGCCCCGCCGGAACCCCCGCGAGCCGGGTGGGCACGCGCAGCACCACGCGGCGCTTCTCACCGGCGGCACCCACCCGGACCTGGACGCCGCTGCCCTCGAGCGCGCCGTACCGCGTGGTGGGCGCGCGGCCCACGGTGAGCTCCGGCGTGCGGGCCGCGGTGCCGAACTCGTGCGAGACGGCGGGCGACGGTGCGAGCGTCTCGGGCGTGACGATCGCGGCCGGGACCCCGGTCAGCGGGCCGGGCAGCAGCATGGAGACCACCGTGCCGACCAGCGTGGAGACGGCTGCGGCGATCGGTGATCGTCGGGGCCGCGTCACTCGCACGAGCCCGCACGGTAGTGCCTGCCGCCGTGCACGCGACCATCGAGCCCCGCGAGTCCGGCCGACACGCGGGGTGTCGGCGCGATGGTGCACCCTGATCGGGTGAACGCACCGAGCAGTCGGCCCGACGAGGGCGCCGGGACCGGGGACGCGGGCGGCGAGACGCGCGCGCCGCGGGGAGCGCTGCCGCTGCGTGCCGGCGACACGACGGCGGACCGTCCGTGGCCCGTGCGCCACCTCGCCCCCAAGATCGCCGACTACATCGCGCGGATGCCGCCCGTGTGGATCGAGGGGCAGGTGCTCGACCTCAAGCGCTGGAACTCGACGTGCTTCCTGACGCTGCGGGACACGGACGTCGACATGTCGATCGCGGTGACGACGAGCGCGGCGGCGGTCGCGCGGCTGGGCAAGGGAGTGGGCGACGGCGCGCACCTGGTGGTGCACGCGCGCCCGAGCTACCACCTCAAGCGCGGCAGCCTGTCCTTCGCGGCCGACGACGTGCGCCTGGTGGGCCTGGGCGAGCTGCTCGCCCGCATCGAGCACCTCAAGCGCGTCCTGGCGTCCGAGGGACTGTTCGACGAGGACCGCAAGCGTCGCCTGCCGTTCCTGCCGGCGGTCGTGGGGCTGGTGTGCGCGCAGCAGGGCGACGCCGAGCACGACGTGGTCTCGAACGCGCGGGCCCGCTGGCCCGCGGTGCGGTTCGAGATCCGGCGCGTCACGGTCCAGGGCCCGCGCGCGGTGCCCGAGGTGAGTGCGGCCATCGCCGAGCTGGATGCCCGCCCCGAGGTCGAGGTGATCGTCGTCGCACGTGGTGGTGGCGCGTTCGAGGACCTGCTCCCGTTCAGCAACGAGGCGCTGGTCCGCGCCGCCGCGGCATGTCGCACGCCCCTGGTGAGCGCGATCGGGCACCACATGGACGCGCCGCTGCTGGACCTGGTGGCGGACCTGCGTGCCTCGACTCCCACCGACGCGGCCAAGCGCATCGTGCCGGACGTCGCCGAGGAACGGGCGCGCGTCGCCCAGGCGCGCCTGCGCACGCGCGCGGCGCTCACGCAGCGCATCGCGCGCGACCAGAGCACGCTCGACCACCTGCGCAGCCGTCCCGCGCTCGCGCGACCGACGAGCCTGGTGGATGCGCACGAGGCGCGGGTGCACGCGCTGCGGGACTCGGCCCGGCGCACGCTCGCGCACCTGCTGGACCGGGCCGCGGCCGAGACGCGCGGCCTCGCTGGCCACGTGAGGGCGCTGTCCCCCGCCGCGACGCTCGACCGCGGCTACGCGGTGGTGCAGCGCACCGACGGCGCAGTGGTGCGCGGTCCCGACGACGTGACCGTGGGCGACGCGCTGCGCGTCCGCGTCGCACGGGGTGAGCTCGCCGCCGAGGTGACGCGCACCTGACGTCCGCGCTGAGGGGGCCCAGGCGCGCTCCGGCCGCGACGTGACGCGGGGCGTGGGCGCCGTCTGGTTGACTGACCGCCGTGCCGAAGCAGACCACGCGCGCGACGAACGAGTCGGCCGCGAGCCCCGCAGCGGACCCGGCCGCGGGGGTCGCCGAGCTCAGCTACGAGCAGGCGCGCGACGAGCTCGTGACCGTCGTGGCGCGGCTCGAGAGCGGCGCCGAGTCGCTCGAGGAGTCGCTGGCGCTGTGGGAGCGCGGCGAGGCGCTCGCCACGCGCTGCCAGCAGTGGCTGGACGGGGCACGTGAGCGGCTGGCGGCCGCACGTGGCGAGGGTGCCGCGGGCGGGCAGACGGTGACCACCGACGACGGGACGGGCAGGGACGCATGACGCAGCACGCAGGCGAGCACCCGGACGACGCACGCGCGCAGCGCGCGCTCGTGATCGGCGAGGCGTTGATCGACGTGGTGGCCCGCGCGGACGGGTCCCGCGAGGACCACCCCGGGGGCAGCCCGGCGAACGTCGCGCTCGGGCTCGGCCGCCTGGGCCGCGCGGTGGACCTGCTGACCTGGCTGGGCGACGACGCCGCGGGCGAGCAGGTGCGCCGTCACCTGGCGGCCTCGCACGTGCACGTCCTCACGGGCGACCGGGTCGCGGCCCGGACGCCGCGCGCGACGGCCCACCTGGACGCCGCGGGCGTCGCGACGTACGAGTTCGACCTCGAGTGGGACCTGCCGTCCACGTGGGACGGCGACGACGTCGCCCCGCTCGTCGCGCACACCGGATCGATCGCGGCGGTGCTCGAGCCGGGTGCCGGCCGCGTCGCCGAGGTCATGGCACGTCTGCGGCCCACGTCGACCGTCACCTACGACCCGAACCTGCGGCCGGCCCTCATGGGCAGCCCCGCGCACGCGCTGCCGTACGTGGACGCGATGGTCGCGCTCGCCGACGTGGTCAAGGTCAGCGACGAGGACCTCGCGTGGCTGCACCCCGGTGTGGCGCCCGCCGAGATCGCCGAGGAGTGGACCCGGCGCGGGCCCGCGGTCGTGGTCGTGACGCACGGTGGCGAGGGCGCGTTCGCCGCCACCGCGGCGGGCGCGCGTCTGCAGGTCGCCGCACCGCGTGTCACGGTCGCGGACACGGTGGGCGCGGGCGACTCGTTCATGGGCGGGCTGGTGGACGGCCTGTGGTCGGCCGGCCTGCTCGGCGCCGACCGCCGCGACGCGCTGCACGACGTCGACGCGACGACCGTCGAGGACGTCCTGGCGCGGTGCGCACGGATCGCGGCGATCACCGTCTCGCGCGCGGGTGCCAACCCGCCGACGAGCGCCGAGCTCGGCTGACACCCGACCGCACCGGTCGGGAGCGGCCGCCGCTCAGCTCCGGGCCGCGGCGCCCTCACGCGCCTGGGCCCGCTCGAGCGACGCCCGACGGTCGGCCTCGTTCTGCTCGTCGAGCGCCCGGGCCAGGTCAGGGTCGAACGTGAGGTTCTCGCCCGTCTCGGGGTCGAAGACCATGAGCTTGGCGGGGTCGAACCACAGCGTCGCGTCCGACCCGTCCCGGATCCGGGACTCGGAGTCGATCGCGACGACGAGCTGCGTGCGCATGCCCTCGCCGTCCAGGTCCCGGTCCAGCTCCTCGAGCTTGCCCGCGACCTCGGGGCTCGTCTCGAACGGGATGTAGGCGTACAGGTCCGAGCCCAGCCACTCGGTGACGTCCACCTCGGTGTCGAACGTGGTCCCGGCGTCCCGCTTGGCGTCCTCGAGCAGGCTCGCGTCCGCGAAGTGCTCGGGCCGGATGCCCACGATGACGATCCGCCGGTCCCCGATGCGCGCGCGCAGGTCGTCGGACAGGGACACCTGGGCGAACGGCAGCCGCAGCGTGTCCCCGTCGACCTCGCCGGGCAGGAAGTTCATGGGCGGCGAGCCGATGAACCCGGCGACGAACAGGTTGACGGGCTGGTCGTACAGCCCACGCGGGGAGGCGACCTGCTGGAGCTCGCCCTTGCGCAGCACGGCGACGCGGTCGCCGAGCGTCATGGCCTCGGTCTGGTCGTGCGTGACGTAGACCGTGGTGGTGCCGAGGCGGCGCTGCATGCGGGCGATCTCGGTGCGCATCTGCCCGCGCAGCTTGGCGTCCAGGTTGGACAGCGGCTCGTCGAACAGGAACGCGTTCGCCTCGCGCACGATCGCGCGGCCCATCGCGACGCGCTGCCGTTGACCACCGGACAGGTTGGCCGGCTTGCGCTGCAGGTGGTCCTGCAGCTCGAGCGTGCTCGCGGCGTGCTCGACCTTCTCGCGGATCTGTTCCTCGGTGAACTGTCCCTTGGTCAGCCGCAGCGGGAACGCGATGTTCTCGAACACGGTCAGGTGCGGGTAGAGCGCGTAGTTCTGGAACACCATCGCCAGGTGCCGGTCCCGCGGCGCCTTGTCGTTGACGCGCTCGCCGCCGATCATCAGGTCGCCCGAGGTGATGTCCTCGAGGCCCACGATCATCCGCAGCAGCGTCGACTTCCCGCAGCCGGACGGGCCGACCAGGATCACGAACTCGCCGTCCGCGATGTCCAGGCTCACGCCCTTCACGGCCGGGAAGCCGTCGCCGTACTGCTTGACGATGTCCTTGAGGGTGATGGCAGCCATCGACAGTTCTCCTTGATCAGCCCTTGACGGCGCCCTGGGTCAGGCCGGACACGATCTGGCGCTGGAACAGCAGCACCAGGATGACGACGGGGACGGTCACGACGACGGCCGCGGCGGAGATCGCGCCGGTCGGCTCCTCGAACTGCGACGCGCCCGTGAAGAACGCGAGCGCCGCGGGGACGGGCCGCGCCGCGCTGGTCGACGTGAGCGAGATGCCGTACACGAAGTCGTTCCACGCGATGAAGAACGCGATCAGCGCGGTGGTGAACACGCCCGGCGCCGCGAGCGGCACGATCGCCTTGCGGAACGCCTGCCAGCTGGTGGCACCGTCGACCTGGGCGGCCTGCTCGAGCTCCCACGGGATCTGCCGGAAGAACGCGGCGAGCGTCCAGATGGAGATCGGCAGCGTGAGCGACAGGTACGGGATGATCAGGCCGAGCCACGTGTCGTACAGGCCGATGTTGCGCCACAGGTTGAACAGCGGTGTGACGATCGAGATGACCGGGAAGATCGAGACGCCGAGCGCGGTCGCGAGCACCAGCCGCTTGCCCGGGAAGTCGAGCCTCGCGATCGCGTACGCCGCGAGCGTCGCGAGGACCACGGCGACGAACGTCGCGATCAACGAGATGCCGATCGAGTTGCGCAGCGCGGGCAGGAACAGGTCCTTGGCCGAGCCGGTGAGGATCTGCTCGTAGTTCGTCGTGGTCCACGTCGTCGGCCAGAACGTGCCGAGGTTCAGCTGGCTCGGCAGCTTGAACGACGTCGCGACGATCGAGAGCACGGGCAGCAGCGCCCACACCAGCACGAAGACCGTGATGGCCGCCCAGGCGACCTTGAGCCGTCCGGACATCAGCTCTCCCCCCTCGCGCCGGCCAGATCGACCTTGAACAGCTTGATCGCGACGTAGCAGATGCCGATCACGCACAGGAACAGCAGCACCGAGATGGCCGAGCCGAGGCCGATCTCGAGCCGCCCGATCGACGTGCGGTACGCGAGCAGCGAGAGCACCGTGGTGCCGTTCGCGCCGTTGGTCATGATGAAGACGTTGTCGAAGATGCGGAACGCGTCCAGCGCGCGGAACAGGACCGCGACCATGATCGCGGCGCGCATGTTCGGGATGAGCACACGCTGCAGGCGCTGCCACCACGTGGCGCCGTCCACCTGCGCGGCCTCCTCGAGCTCGGTGGGGACCTGGGCGAGGCCCGCGAGCAGCAGGAGCGAGATGAACGGGGTGGTCTTCCAGATCTCGGAGGCCATGATCACGAACAGGCTCGTGCCCTGGTGCGCGAACCAGTTGAGGTCCTCGTCGATGCCCGGCAGCCACGCGAACCAGTGGTTGACGAAGCCCGAGCTGATGTCGAACGCGTAGAACCACGCGAACGCCGAGACGACCGTGATGATGCCGTAGGGCACCAGGATCGCCGTGCGCAGCACACCCCGCAGCGCCTTGACCGCGCGGTGCATGACGAGCGCCAGCGCGAAGCCCAGCACCAGCTCGACGAGCACCGTGACGATCGTGATGACGGTGGTCACCAACAGCGCCTGCCAGAACACCGGGTCGCTCAGCACCACCGCGTAGTTCTGGCCGCCGTTGAAGGCCTGGTCGTCGGGCGCGGTCAGCCGGTAGGAGAACAGCGAGTCGTAGAACGCCTGCAGGATCGGGTAGATGGTGACGGCGATCATCACGACGAACGCGGGGCCGGCCAGCAGCCACCCCAGACGTGCCTCGTCGCGTGAGCGGGCGCTGCGGGCGGTCTTGGGGCTGCGGCCCGTCGACGCCGGGGCCCGGCTCGTGGTGGTCACAGCAACGCCTCCCCTCGGAGCACCGCGGTGATGAAGTCGGACGACCGCTGCGGCGTGGTCGCCGGGTCGACGTCCGCGGGGGCGTGCCAGGTCTCCTGCAGCCCCACCGACACCTCGTTGTAGTACGGCGTCTGGGGGCGTGGCGCGGCCTGCTCGAGCGACTCCCGGATCACGTCCGCCATCGGGAACGCCTTGCGCACCTCGGCGTCGTCGTACGCCTTCACCGATGCGGGCGGGTTGCCGTTCGTCGCGAAGTAGTACGACTGGTTCTCGGGCGTGACGATGCACTGCGCCGCCTCGAACGCGAGGTCGGTGTGCGCGCTGAACGCACCGACGCCCAGGCTGATCCCGCCGTACGGCGGCCGGGCGTCCTGGCCCTCGGTCACCTGCGGGTACAGCGCCCAGCCGATGTCGTCGACGAGCCCGGGGTCGAGCGTGCCCTCCTCGACCGCGGCGTTGGTCGCGGACCACACGAACGGCCAGTTGACCATGAACGACCCCCGGTCGGACTGGAACAGGGCCATCGACGCGTTCTCGTCGGCGGTCGGCAGGCCCGGCCCCGCGAGCCCGTCCCGGCCGATGGTGCCGATGACCTCCGCGGCCGCCTTCCCGGCGTCCGACTCGAGGCCGAGCGTCAGCTCGTCCGCCGGGGCCTCGGGGTTCTCCAGGACGTGCCCGCCCGCGGACTCCACGAGCGCGTTGATCCACACCGTGAGCGACTCGGCCTTGGCGCCCTGCACCCCGAGCAGCTTGTCCTGGTCGCGCGCGGCGTCCATGACCTGCTGCCACGTGACCGGCGTCTTGGCCGGGTCCAGCCCCGCCTCCTGCGCCACGGACTTGCGGTACCAGAGCAGCTGCGTGTTCGCCCAGAACGGGATCGCGACGAGCTCGTCCTTCCACGTCGCGCCGTCGAGCGCACCCTGGACCACGTCCTTGCTCACCGCGTCGGCGACCTCGGGCGGGATGGGTGCCAGGAAGCCGGGCTCCGCGAGCTCGGGGATGAACGGCGGGTCCAGGCTCATGAGGTCGATCGACGCGTCCCGCGCCGCGAGCCGGCGCGCGAGCTGCTCGCGCTGCGACGCGGCGTCGCGCGGCAGGACCGACGTCTCGATGCGGTACGCACCGCCCGCCGCCTCGGTGCAGCGCTGCGCGATCTCGACCTGCCCGCCGTTGTCCGGGTTGATGTACCAGGACAGGACCGGCGGTCCCTGCTCGCTCGCACAGGCCGCCAGCGGCATCGCCAGCGCGATCGTCGCGGTGACCGCGAGCCCGCGAGTGCGTCGTCGCACGGTGTCCCCCCGTCGGATGGCGTCGTTGCGTCCTGGGAACCTGTGTAACCCGTCCGGCCGCACCTCGCCTCTCGAACGGGCCGCGCACGCGCCCGGTCCACGGATCGGGAGCGGCGCGCGCATGAGACGACGCGCTGTCACCATGGGGCGCGTGACGACGCCCCTGACACCGGCCGAGGCCTGGTCCGAGCTCCAGTCCGGCAACGCGCGCTTCGTGAGCGGCGCGATGCAGCACCCGTCGCAGGACGTCGGCCGGCGGGCCGAGGTCGAGCACTCCCAGCACCCGTTCGCGGTGCTGTTCGGCTGCTCGGACTCGCGCGTCGCGGCCGAGATCATCTTCGACCGAGGCCTGGGCGACCTGTTCGTCGTCCGCACGGCCGGGCACGTCCTGGACACCACCGTGATCGGCTCGATCGAGTACGGCGTCGAGGTGCTGGGCGCACCGCTCGTGGTCGTGCTCGGCCACGACTCGTGCGGCGCCGTCGCGGCCGCGGCCGATGCGCTGGCCCAGGGCAGCCTCCCGCCCGGGTTCGTGCGCGCGGTCGTGGACCGGGTCATCCCGAGCATCGTCGGCATGATCTCCGCGGGTGAGCCGCTGTCGAACGTCGACGCCGCGGCCCTCGGGCACGAGCACGTCAAGCACACCGTCCGCATGCTGCAGGGCTACTCGGTCTCGCTCGCCGAGGCCGTCGCCGAGGGGCGGTGCGCGATCGTCGGGCTCGAGTACGCGCTCGCCGACGGCCGGGTGCGCGTCGCCGAGGTGGTCGGGGACATCGGCGCGGCCTGACCGGCCTCCGGCAGCCCCGCCGCGTGCGGCAGGATGGGCCGCATGACTTCTGCGCTCCCCGACGACGGCGTCGAGTACCGGATCGAGCACGACACGATGGGTGAGGTCCGCGTGCCCGCGGCCGCCCTCTACCGCGCGCAGACGCAACGCGCGGTCGAGAACTTCCCGATCTCCGGCAGCGTGCTGGAGCGCGGGCACATCGAGGCCCTCGCGCGCGTCAAGAAGGCCGCCGCGCGCGCCAACGCCGAGCTCGGCGTGCTGCCGCAGGACGTCGCGGCGGCCATCGTCGGCGCGGCCGACGAGGTGGCGGCCGGGCTGCACGACGCGCACTTCCCCGTGGACGTCTACCAGACGGGCTCGGGCACCAGCTCGAACATGAACACCAACGAGGTCATCGCGACGCTCGCCACGCGCGCGCTGGGCGCCGACGTACACCCCAACGACCACGTGAACGCGTCGCAGTCCTCCAACGACGTGTTCCCGACGAGCGTGCACGTCGCCGCGACCGCGGGCGTGGTGCGCGACCTGGTCCCGGCGCTCGAGCACCTCGCCGGCGCGCTGCAGGACAAGGCGCAGGCCTGGTCGGGCGTCGTGAAGTCCGGCCGCACGCACCTCATGGACGCCACGCCCGTGACGCTCGGTCAGGAGTTCGGCGGGTACGCCGCCGCGATCCGCTACGGCATCGAGCGCGTGCAGGCGGCCCTGCCGCGTGCGGCCGAGGTCCCGCTCGGCGGCACGGCCGTCGGCACCGGGATCAACACGCCCGCGGGCTTCCCGCAGCGCGTCATCGAGCTGCTGCGCGAGGACACAGGCCTCCCGCTGACCGAGGCGCGCGACCACTTCGAGGCGCAGTCCGCACGCGACGGGCTGGTCGAGCTGTCCGGTGCGCTGCGCACCATCGCCGTGAGCCTGACGAAGATCTGCAACGACCTGCGCTGGATGGGCTCGGGCCCCAACACGGGCCTGGGCGAGATCGCGATCCCCGACCTGCAGCCCGGGTCCTCGATCATGCCCGGCAAGGTCAACCCGGTCATCCCCGAGGCGGTCCTCATGGTGGGAGCCCGCGTGATCGGCAACGACGCGACGGTGGCGTGGGCCGGCGCGTCGGGCTCGTTCGAGCTCAACGTGCAGATCCCGGTCATCGCGTCGGCCGTGCTCGAGTCGGTGCGCCTGCTCGCCAACGCGAGCCGCGTGCTCGCGGACAAGACGATCGTCGGCCTGGTGGCCCACGAGGAGCGCGCGCGTGCGTTCGCCGAGTCCTCGCCGTCGATCGTCACGCCGCTCAACCGCGTGATCGGGTACGAGGCCGCGGCGAAGATCGCCAAGCACGCGGTCAAGCACGGGATCACGATCCGGCAGGCCGTGGTGGACCTGGGCTACGTCGAGCGCGGCGAGGTCACGCCTGAGCAGCTCGACCAGGCGCTGGATGTCCTGAGCATGACGCGTCCGCCGCAGGCCTGACCGCCCGACGGCAGCACGCGAGGCCGGTCACCGCAACCGCGGTGACCGGCCGGGACCGGCGGTGACGCGCGGCTCAGGCGTCCGCGACTGCCTCCCGGCGGTCCTTGGCCGGCTGCACCTGGCCCGGCGCGTGCGGGCGGACCGCGTGCATCGCCAGCGCGGCGCCCAGGCCCAGGACCAGGAGCGCCGCCGTCAGCAGCAGCGTCTGGCTCACCGCGGTCGAGAACCCCGCGTGGATCGCGTCGAGCGCGGCCGCGCGGATCTGCTCGGCCAGCCCGTCCGGGACCCCGGCGGGCAGCGGGAGGTCGGCCGGCGAACCGCCCGAGACCTGCGACGCGTCCACCCCGGCGAGCGCCTCGAAGAACGGCGCGCGCGCCTCCTGCGGGAGCCCCGCCGCCGCGTCCTGGGCGGCGGCCGGGATCGCGGACGCCAGACGCGACGTGAGCATCGCGACCACCGCGGCCGAGCCGACGACGCCGCCGATCTGCCGCGTGGTGTTGAAGGCCCCGGCGCCCGCACCCGCGGTCCGCTGGTCGAGGCCCGACGTCGCCGCGGAGGCGAGCGGCGAGAAGAGCAGCCCGGTGCCGATGCCGAACAGGGTCATCGGCAGGACCAGGTGCCACACCGCCGCGTCGGGCTCGATGACCAGCGTCAACCAGGCCACGACCACCACCAGGATCGCGAACCCGGCCGCGACGACCCACTTGGCCGGGATCCGGTCCGAGAGCCTGCCCGCGAACGGCGCCACGACGCCGGACAGCAGCGACCCACCCGCCCCGACCAGCGCAGCACGCAGCGGCGAGAGCCCGAGGACCAGCTGCAGGTAGATCGTGAACGGGAAGAAGATCCCCGTCATCGCGAACGTCACCGCGAAGCCCGCCGCGTTCGCGAGCGAGAAGTTGCGGACCGTGAACAGCCGCAGCGGCAGCAGCGCGTCGTCGCCCAGGCGGCGCTGCCACCACACGAACGCACCCAGGACCAGCGCACCCGCGGCGATCATGAGCCAGACGACCAGGCCCCAGTCGAACGTCTCCCCCTCCTGCAGGCCGAACACCAGCAGGAACATCCCGACGACGGACAGCACCACGCCCACGACGTCGAACGTGCGGGCGTGCGTGGGCAGCGTGGGCAGGTGGCGCAGCGACAGCCAGAGCGCGACCACGCCCACCGGCACGTTGATGAAGAAGATGTACTCCCAGCCGACCGTCTCCACGAGCAGGCCGCCCAGCACCGGGCCGGTGATCGTCGCGACGCCCGCGACCGCACCCCAGATGCCCATCGCGGCGCCGCGACGTGCGGGCGGGAAGACGCGCGTGATCATCGACATGGTCTGCGGCGTCATGAGCGCCGCCCCGATCCCCTGCAACGCGCGGGCGGCGATCAGCAGGCCGATCGAGTCCGCGAGCCCGCACAGCAGCGACGTCAGCGTGAACACGACGAGGCCGACGACGAACACGGGCCGCGGGCCGAACCGGTCGCCCAGGCGACCCGTCACGAGCAGCAGCACCGCGAACGTGAGCAGATAGGCGCTGTTGACCCAGCCGACGGCCGTGATCGACGTGTCGAGGTCCGTGACCAGCCGAGGGACCGCGATGTTCACGATCGTGGTGTCGAGCATGATCATGAAGAACCCGAGGCACAGCGGGGGCAGGATGCTCCACGGGCTGCGCCCCTGGAGGTCGGCGAGGCCGCCGTGGTGGGGCGGTGCGGCGGGTCCGGTGGGCGTGCGTTCAGACATGGGGGGCCTCTCGGGACGAGGCACCGGGCTGGAGCGCGGTGCCGATCGGGGGCTCGACGGAGCGTAGGTGCGGGTACCGACACCGCCGTGCCGGGCGCCGCGGTGCGGCGTCAGGCGCCGCTCGGCGGGACTGCGTCGGGCGTGCTCCGGGCACGCAGGCGCGCTCGGACGAACTCGTCGGGCTTGGGCTCCCCCCACCCGAGGCGACCGGCGGCGAGGTCGTCGAGCGCCGCCGCGAGCCACGGCACGCGCGCGTCGAGCAGCGCGAGCTCGTACTCGACGTCCAGCAGGTAGCGACGCGGCAGACCGAGCCCGCGCAGCTCGTCGTACCGGGCGCGCAGCGCGTCGCGGTGCGCGGACTCCCGGTCCAGACGACGGCGCAGCTCGCGCTGCACGAGGTCCGCGGGCAGGTGGTGCGCCTCGGACAGGCCCACCGGCAGCAGGGGGTGCTCCGCGTGCTCGTCACCCAGCAGGTGCGCGAGCTGCTCGGCGAACGCGGCACGTCCCTCGTCGGTCAGCCGGTACGTCGTGCGCTCGGGGCGGCGCCCCGCACGCTCCGTGCCCGCGGCCTCCACCAGGCCGTCGCGCTCGAGGCGTTCGACCCCGTGGTAGACCGCGCCGGCGTTGACGCGGACCAGCCGCGTGCTGCCGCGCTGCACGAGCGTCTGGTGCAGCTGGTACGGGTGCATCGGCTGCTCGTGGAGCAGCGACAGGAGCATGACCGCGACCGCCGACAACGCCACGTGCGACCTCCGATCTGCTCCCGACGAAATGTTCCGATCGGAATATATGCGCCGGGCTCGCCGTCCGGCAAGGGGCTCGACCCGGGCACGGCGCCCGGGCGCACGCGCCGTCCTGCCGGCCGCCACCCATCCGTGGGACATGGGTGGGAACGCTCCCGCGCGTCGGTTAGGGTGCCGCGAGCGCGGGCACGAGGACGTCCGCCGCGCGGCCGAGGAAGGCGGGGTCCACGGGTCATGAGCTGGGTGGCACGCGTGGTCCTGCACCGCGCCCGCGCGCAGTCCACGCTGCTGCTCGCGGTGTTCGCGGTCACGCTCGTCGCGACGACGCTGCTCGGAGTGTTCACGCTCCTGCTGGTCACCAGCCAGGAGCGTGCGCTCCAGGTCGCGCTGGACCGCTCCGCCGCCGCCGCGACGCAGGTCGAGGTCCGCATCGAGACCGCGGTCGGCGAACCGACCGAGGCCACCGCGGCGGCCGACGCATGGCTGACCGACCTGCTCGCACCGGCGCCCACGACGATCGCGCACTGGACGACGTCGCCGTGGCTCGCGGTCGACGGGACGGACGACCCGGTCGCCCCGCTCGTCTACCTGGCGGACTACCCGGTGGTCCCGGACCGCACGACGCTGCTCGCGGGGGCGTGGCCGCGGGCGGTCCGCGAGGGCGACGACGTG
Organism: Cellulomonas gilvus ATCC 13127; assembly: GCF_000218545.1. NCBI lineage: Bacteria > Bacillati > Actinomycetota > Actinomycetes > Micrococcales > Cellulomonadaceae > Cellulomonas > Cellulomonas gilvus. Next base: position 742,947 of record NC_015671.1, on the reverse strand, counting down.
CTGGTCGCCGTTCCGCAGGCCTCGGCCGAGCGGTACGGCTGGGACGTCGGCACGCGCCTGCCCGCGACGGGCCTCACCACGCCCGAGCGGCTGGACCTGCGCGTGGTCGGCGTCTACCGCGCCGAGCCACCGCGATCGGAGTGGGCGCGCGACCTGCTCGCCGGCCGGGGCCACGCCCCCGACGTGCCGTACCCCGGCACGTTCGGCAGCGTGACGGCCGACGGCTGGGGTCCCCTGGTGGTCGCGGGTTTCACGGACGACGAGGGTGCGACGCTGCCCGTCGCGGTCGCGCGCAGCGTCGCGAGCCCGGACCTGTCCTCGGTCGGTTCGGCGGACGTCGCGGCGCTGCAGACCCGCCTGCCGTCGGCCGAGCAGGACCTGGACGCGGCGCTCGCGGACACGGGTGCGGAGACGACTCTCGTCACCGGCCTGGACCGCACGCTGGCCGCACTGCGAGGCGACCTGGCCATCACGCGCGTCGGCGTGCTGGTGGTGTGGCTGCTCCTGCTCGTGGTCGCCGTGACTGTGCTCCTGCTGGCCGCCCGGCTCCTCGCCGACCGCCGGACCGCCGAGCAGACCCTGCTGACCTCACGCGGCGCGTCGCACGGCCAGCTCGTCGGGCTCGCGGCGCTCGAGGCCGCGGGCGTCGCGCTGGTCACCGCCGCCGTCGCGCCGTGGCTCGCGCGTGTGGCGTACGCCGGGGTGACCACCGTGCCGGTGCTCCGCGACGCGGGGCTGCACGTGGACCCGGGCCTGCCGCCCACGCTGTGGGTGACGTGCGCGGTCGCCGCCGGGGCGCTCGCCGCCGTCCTGCTCGCGCCGCTCGCACGCCGCCGCGTCTCGGCCGTGGACACCGCGCAGCAGGACGTCCGGCAGGACCGCCGGCAGGGGCTCGCGCGCTCGGGTGCGGACCTCGCGCTCGTCACGGTCGCCGGTGTCGCGCTCTGGCAGCTGGTCGGGCACCGGTCACCCGTGCTGCGCGACGGGTCGGACGGGGTCGATCCCCTGCTCGTCGCGGCGCCCGCGCTGGTCCTCCTGGCCGGGGGCGTGCTCGCCGGCCGGGTGCTGCCGCTGGTCTCCGGGGCGGGCGAGATCGTGGCGCGCCGGAGCCGTTCGCTGGTCGCGCCGCTCGCGGCGTGGGAGGTCAGCCGGCGCCCGCGGCGCGCGGCCGGCGCCGTCCTGCTCGTGACCCTCGCGGTCGCGGTGGGCACGTTCGCGCAGGGCTGGCTCGAGACGTGGCGCACGTCGCAGCGCGAGCAGGCGACCCTGACCGTCGGCACGGACCTGCGCGTGACGGACCCGGACGGCACCACGCTGGCCCAGTCGGCGGCGCTCGCGGGCGTCGACGGCCTGCAGGTGGTCTCGCCCGTCACGCTGCGCCAGGCGGGCGTCGGGATCGCGAGCGCGACGCCCGGGCCCCCCTCGACGCCCGAGACCACGAACGTGCTCGCGGTGGACACCCGGCACACCGGTGACCTGCTGCGCGGCCGCGTCGCGGGCGGCTGGGCCACGCCCACGGCCGGCCTGGCCCCCGCGCAGCCGGTCACGGGCATCCCCGTCCCCGCGGGCACGCGTCAGCTGCAGGTGGACCTGCGCGTCCGCCTGCAGGAGAAGGCCCCGGTCGTCGCGATCCCCTCGCTCGTGCTGCAGGACGCGCGCGGGACGCGCACCACGCACGACTTCCCGGCCGCGCCGGCGAAGAACGGTGCCGGCGAGGTCACGTCGCTCACGCTCGACCTGCCACCCGGGCTGGGCAGCACCACGGTGATCGGCGTGAGCACGCGCCTGTCGGGCGACGCCGACAAGCTGCTCGCGCTCGTCGACGCGGGCCTGGGCACGCACGGCTTCGAGATCACCTGGTCCGGCCTGCGCGCGGTGGGCGAGGACGACGCGACGACGCCGCTCGACCCGGGGCGTGCGACGTGGCGCACGGGCACGTCAGGGCCGAGCGGAGAGTGGGGCGGGGTGCGCATCGGTTCCACCTGGGCCGACGAGGACGGGCTGCACGTCGCAGGCTCGGTCGACGGCCCGACGATCGCGACGGGCACGGCCGGCACGGTCACCACGAGCTTCGACCGGGAGGACGTCGTCCACGTGGTCGTGACCCCGGGCGTGCTGGACCGCCTCGTGGCGGAGCCGGACGACACGCTGGTGCTCGAGGTCGAGGGCGTGACCGTGCAGGTGCGCGTCGACGCCGTCGTGCCCTACCTGCCCGGACTGCCCCGCACCGACGGCGTGCTCGTGGACCGCGACGCGCTCACCCGCTCGATGCTCGTGCTGGGCTACCGCGGCGACCTGGTCGACGAGTGGTGGGCGCGCGTGCCCGACGAGCGCGCGCGCACCACGGCCGCGGCGGTCCGGGCCGCAGGCGTCGGCGCGGTCACCACGCGCGTCGCCGCCACCGCGGACGCGACCGACGGACCGCTGCGTGTGGGCATCCCCGCAGCGCTGTGGATCGTCACGCTCGCGGCCACCGCGCTCGCCGTCGCGGGCATCGCGATGAGCGCGACGGTCGCGGTGCGGACCCGCCGCCTCGAGATGGCGCGGCTGCAGGCGCTCGGCGCGCGCCGCCGCTCGCTCGTGCGCGCGGTGGCCGCGGAGCACGCGGTGCTCGGCGTCCTCGGCACGGCCGCGGGACTGGGCGTGGGCGCGCTGCTCGCGCGCGTGGTGGCACCCGTGGTCACGGTCGCCGCCGACGGCACGCCGGCCGTGCCCGACGTCGTGGTGCAGTGGCCCTGGGCGACGTTCGGGGTGGTCGTCGGCGGCATCGCGGTGGCCGCGACGCTCGCGGTCCTGGTCACCGCGAACGCGCTGCTGCGCAGGGCCTCGGGCGAGCTGCTCCGGCTGGGGGACGAGGGATGAGCCGCACCACGCTGACCACGCGGCTGCGCGCGGTCGTCGCCGACGGCCCGCTGGTCGCGCGTCGGCGCGCCCGCACCGACGTCGGCCTGCTCATGCTCAGCGGCGCGCTGGTCGCCGTCCTGGTGCTCGCCGCGCTCCTCGCACCGCGCCTGGTGGCCGAGGTCGCGGACCGCGGCGCACGCCACGCCGTGACGCAGGGCCGGCCCGCGAGCGACCTCGACGCCCAGGTCCTGGTCGCGACGAGCCCCGTGCCCGGCGTGCGGCTGCCGGGCGTCGTCGAGGACCTGCGCGCGGACGCCGCGGTGGTCGCGCAGTCGCTCCCGCCGCTGGTCGCCGACGTCCTCGGCGAGCCGCGCGTCACCACCACGACGAACGCCTGGCTGGCCCGGACGGACGCCGGACCGCTCGCCGCGCGGATCGGCCACGTGCTGGCCACGCCCGGCGGCCCGGCGCCCGTGCAGTGGGTCGAGGGCCGCGAGCCCCGGCGGCTGCCGGACGTCGAGCCCGCCGAGGACCAGCCGCTCGCGAGCCTCGAGCGCGACGTCGAGGTCGGGATCAGTCGTGCCGCGGCCGAGCAGGTGGGCCTGCGGCTCGGCAGCGAGGTCGCGGTGCAGGGCCCGATGGTCTCGCGCCTGACCGCACGCGTCGTGGGGCTGTACGACGTGACCGACCCCGACGACGACGTGTGGACCGGGATGGCCGAGTTCGTGGGCCCCGAGCCCGCCGCCCCCGGCAGCAGCGCGGACGCCGCGGTGGGCTTCCTGGCCTCGGACGCCTCGCTCGCGGACGTGCTCGTCGCGATGCAGGCCACGGGTGCGACCACGCACTTCCGCTTCGCGGCCCAGCCGGACCACCTCAGCGCGACCGACAACGCGCCGCTCGCGCGCGAGATCCGCGCGCTGCGCGCCGACCCGGCGCCGCTGCGGCTCACCGACGGGCGCGTGCCCATGCCCGTCACCACGCTCGACCAGGTGCTGCTGGCGTACGAGGCGCGGATCGCGGGCGCGGCCGCACAGGCCTCGGTGCTGCTGCTGGGCCTGGCGACGGTCGGCGCGCTGACGCTCGTGCTCGCCGCGCGCCTGCTCGTGCTGCGCCGCACCGGCGGGCTCGTGCTCGAGCGCGCGCGCGGCTCGTCGGTCGCGGGCGTGGTGTGGCGCTCGGTGCTCGAGTCGGTGCCGCTGGTCGCCGTTGCGACGCTCGTCGCCGCGGGCGTGCTGCTGCTCGTCCTGCCGGGGAGCCACGGCACGTGGTGGCCCGCGGGTGCGCTGGCAGCCGTCGGCGCCGCGGCACCCGGTGCGCTCGCCGCGGGCGTCGCGCGGAGCTCGTGGACCGGGCGGCGGGTCCCGGCGAACCGTGCCGACCGGGACCGCATCGCGGCCCGGCGCAGGACGCGACGCCTGGTCACCGAGCTGACGCTCGTCGCGCTCGCGGTGGCCGCGCTCGTCTCGGTCCGCACCCGCGGCCTCCTGCCGGGCGACGCGGGCAGCGTGGACTGGCTGCTCGCCGCGACGCCCGTGCTGCTCGCGGCCGCAGCGACGGTCCTGGTGTCCTACGCGCTGCCGCCCGTGGTGCGCCGCCTGCGCGCGGTCGCCGCACGCGGCCGGTCGGTCGCCGGTCTCGTCGCAGCGGCTCGCGCCGAGCATGCGAGCCGCACCGCGGTGCCGCTGCTCACCATGACGATCGCGGTCGCGCTGGTCGTCTTCTGCGGCACGACGATCGCCACGGTCGACGTCGGTCAGGAACGGGCCGCGCAGGCCGTCGTCGGCGCAGACGCACGGCTCGACGGCCCCGTCGACGACGCGACGCTCACGGCGCTGGCCGCCGCCCCGGGCGTCGACTCGGTTGTCGGGTCCCGGGAGTGGCTCGCGCGCACGTTCGGGCGCAGCTCGGGCGTCGACGTGACGCTGCTCGCGCTCGACGTGCGGGCCTTCGCGCAGCGCGAGACCACCGAGGGCCGCACCCCCGACCCCGGCCTGGTCGCGCTCGCCGAGGCCGGCGCCGACGGTGCTGTGCCCGCGCTCATCTCCCCCGGGCTCGCGACGACCGCCGACACGTTCGGGCCGCAGGTGTGGGTCACCGACGCGTTCGTCGGACTCGACGTGCAGGGGGCCACGACGCTCGGCTCCGGTCCGACCGTCGTGGTCGACCGCGAGCGCCTGGCCGACGCGCTCGCCGTCCCGGTGCCCGCCGAGCGGACGAGCCTGGACGGCCCGGGCGCCGACGCGGCCGCGCGCAGCGTGACGACGCTGCCGGGCGTGACCGTCCTGACCCGTGCGCAGTGGCTCGAGGACTGGCAGAGCTCGCCGCTGGTCACCGGGCTCCGCTCGCTCCTGGTGGTCGCCCAGGTCACGCTCGCGCTGCTCGCGGCGGTCGCGCTCACGCTCACCGTGGTCGCGACGTCGCGCGACCGCCGGCGCACGCTGCACGTGCTGCGCACGCAGGGCCTGCCCGCGCGTGACTCGCGCCGCCTCGCCGCGGGCGAGGTGCTGCCACTCGTGGTCGCCGCGCTCGTGGGTGGCGTCCTCATCGGGCTCGCGGTGCCGTGGCTCCTCACGGGCTCGCTGGGGCTCTCGGAGCTCACCGGCGAGCCGGACGGGACGCGCGTCGCGCTGGCCTGGGAGCCGTTCGTGCTCGTCGTCGGCACCGTGCTGCTGGGGCTGCTGGTCGCGGTCGAGGCCGAGGCCCGCGCGCGCCGCGACGACGACCTCGCGCAGGGTATCCGGGAGGCCGAACGATGAGCAGACCCGCGGCCCCACCGCCCGCCCAGCTGTCCGCCACGACGAGGGAGCCCGCATGACGACCACGACGTACGACCGCCTCACGGAGCGTGCGGGCGCGCCGGCGTTCGGCCAGGACGCGCTGATCGTGTGCGACTCGCTCGTGCGCATCTACCAGTCCGAGGGCATCGAGGTGCAGGCGCTGCAGGGTCTCGACCTGCTGGTCGACGAGGGCGAGCTCGTCGCGATCGTCGGCGCGTCCGGATCGGGCAAGTCCACGCTGCTGTCCGTGCTGTCCGGCCTGGACGTGCCCACCGCGGGCCGCGTGCGCGTCGGGCCGTGGGACCTCATGGCCATGACGGGCGCGCAGCGCGTCGCGTACCGCCGGCAGATGGTCGGCTTCGTGTGGCAGCAGACCGCGCGCAACCTGGTCCCCTACCTGTCCGCCGCCGAGAACGTCGCGCTCCCGCAGGCGCTCGCCGGAGTCGGCCGCCGCGAGCGCGGGCTGCGCGCCGCCGAGCTGCTCGACCTGCTGGGGATCGGCTACTGCGCCGACCGCCGGCCCGGCCAGATGTCGGGCGGTGAGCAGCAGCGGGCCGCGATCGCGGTCGCGCTCGCCACCTCGCCGCGCGTCCTGTTCGCCGACGAGCCCACGGGTGAGCTCGACACCGCGACGTCCGACGAGGTGCTCGAGGGCCTGCGGATGGTCAACCGCGAGCTCGGCACCACGGTCGTCGTGGTCACGCACGACCCGAGCGTGAGCGAGCACGTGCAGCGCACGGTGGCGATCCGCGACGGCCGGACCTCCTCCGAGGTGGTCCGGCGCACCCACACCGCGGACGACGGCACCGAGCACGTGGTCGCCGAGGAGCTCGCGGTCATGGACCGCGCGGGCCGCGTGCAGCTGCCGCAGGAGTACCGCGAGGCGCTCGACCTGGTGGGCCGCGTGCGGCTCGCGCTCGAGGCGTCGCACGTCTCGGTGTGGCCCGACCGCCCGCGTGTCACGCCCGCACCCGAGCAGGCACGCACCGACGAGGAGGGGTCCCGATGACCGCAGCCAGCGTCCGGCCGGCCGACGAGCCGATGGTCGTCGTCGACCACGTGCGACGGACCTACGGCACGGGCGACGCCGCGGTGCACGCGGTGCGCGACGTCTCGTTCAGCATCGCGCCCGGTGAGCTCGTCGTGCTCGTCGGACGGTCCGGCTCGGGCAAGACGACGCTGCTCAACATGGTCGGCGGTCTCGACCGGCCCGACGAGGGCCGCGTGGTCGTCGACGGCCGCGAGGTGTCGCGGCTGGGCGAGCGCGGCCTGGTCGAGCTGCGGCGGGACGTCGTGTCCTTCGTGTTCCAGACGTTCGGCCTGGTGCCCGTGCTGTCCGCGGCCGAGAACGTGGGCGTGCCGCTGCGGCTGCGCCGGATCGCACCGCGCGCGCGTGAGGAGCGGGTGGCGCTCCTGCTCGAGCTCGTCGGCCTGGGCGGGCACGCCAACCAGCGGCCGGGCGAGCTGTCGGGCGGTCAGCAGCAGCGCGTCGCGATCGCGCGCGCGCTCGCCAACTCGCCGCGCCTGCTCGTCGCGGACGAGCCCACCGGCCAGCTCGACTCGCAGACCGGCGTGGCGATCATGGGCCTGCTGCGTGCGGTGGTCGAGGCGGAGCGCACCACCGCGCTGGTCGCGACGCACGACCCGGTGATGATGGCGCTCGCCGACCGCGTGGTCCGCCTGCAGGACGGCGTCCTCGTCGAGGACTGAGCGCGCGCGTCGACCGTGCACGGCCCGGGACGACGAAGGCCGGGACGCGCGTGCGTCCCGGCCTTCGTCGCGTCCTGGTCAGGCGTTGACCGAGTCCCAGCGCAGCGTCAGCCCGTCCGAGTCCTTGAACGACTGGACGAGCAGCATGATGAAGTCGATCAGCGTCCAGATGCCCAGCCCGCCGAGCGTGAAGATCATGGCGATGCCGGTGCCGACCTTGCCCACGTAGAACCGGTGGATGCCGAGCGTGCCCAGGAAGAAGGCCAGCAGCGTCGCGACGAGCAGGTTCTTCGGGCTGGTGCCCGGGGCAGCGGGGTACTGCGACATGAGAGATCTCCTCGAGAGTGCGGTCGGTCCGGCGATCTGCCGGCGGCCGGCTCGACCGTAGCGGTCGCCGGTGACCCGGTAGGTCCGGTTACCGGGTGAATCGCCCGTCCGGGTGACGTCAGACCTCGATGCCCTCCAGCAGCTCGGTGACCAGCGCCGCGACCGGTGAGCGCTCGGAGCGCGTGAGCGTCACGTGCGCGAACAACGGGTGCCCCTTGAGCGCCTCGATCACCGCCGCGACGCCGTCGTGCCGGCCGACGCGCAGGTTGTCACGCTGGGCCACGTCGTGCGTGAGCACCACGCGCGACGACTGCCCGATCCGGGACAGCACCGTGAGCAGCACGTTGCGCTCGAGCGACTGCGCCTCGTCGACGATCACGAACGCGTCGTGCAGCGAGCGGCCGCGGATGTGCGTGAGCGGCAGGACCTCGAGGATGTCGCGGTCGAGCACCTCCTCGACCACCTCGCGGCTCACCAGCGCGCCGAGCGTGTCGAACACCGCCTGCGCCCACGGGTTCATCTTCTCGGCCTCGGACCCGGGCAGGTAGCCGAGCTCCTGTCCGCCGACCGCGTACAGCGGCCGGAACACCATGACCTTGCGGTGCTGCCGGCGCTCGAGCACGGCCTCGAGGCCCGCGCACAGCGCGAGCGCGGACTTGCCGGTGCCCGCGCGCCCGCCCAGCGAGAGGATGCCGATCTCCTCGTCGAGCAGGAGGTCGATCGCGATGCGCTGCTCGGCGCTGCGGCCGTGCACGCCGAACACGTCCTGGTCACCGCGCACCAGGCGGATGTGCTTGTCGGGCGTCACGCGCCCGAGCGCCGAGCCGCGCGGGCTGTGCAGCACGAGGCCCGTGTGGCACGGCAGGTCGGCGGGGTTGCTGGTGGTGCCGGGTGCCGCGTGCGCGGCCGGGACGGCCGCGAGGTCGGCGAGCGGCAACGACTCGTGCTCCCACATCTGCGCCATCTGCTGCTCGGTCAGGTCGAGCGCGTCCATGCCGGTCCAGCCGGACTCGACCGCGAGCTCGTGGCGGTACTCCTCGGCCCGCAGGCCCACGGCGGAGGCCTTGACCCGCATCGGCAGGTCCTTGGACACCACCGTGACGTCGCACCCCTCGGCCGCGAGGTTGGCCGCGACCGCGAGGATGCGCGTGTCGTTGTCGCCCAGACGGAACCCGGCGGGCAGCACCTGGGGGTCGGTGTGATTGAGCTCGACGCGCAGCGTGCCGCCCTGCTCCCCGAGCGGCAGGGGCTGGTCCAGGCGGCCGTGCTGGATGCGCAGGTCGTCGAGGAGGCGCAGCGCGCTGCGCGCGAAGTACCCGAGCTCGGCGTGGTGCCGCTTGGCCTCGAGCTCGGTGACGACCACGACGGGCAGGACCACGTCGTGCTCGGCGAAGCGGAAGATCGCACGGGGGTCCGACAGCAGGACCGAGGTGTCCAGCACGTGCGTCCGACGGGGCTCGCCGCCCGGTGCCGCGGGGACGGCGTCCGGACCGACGGGGGTGTCCTGCTGAGCTGCGCTGCTGACCACGGCCTGCTCCCTCCGGCGCTACGTGCGCCGCAGAAGGCGCCTGCGGCCGGCGTCCCGTGGCGGGACGTGGTGCCGGCGTTCGGCGGCGGGACGGGGGCGGCCACGCCCTGCGGAGCAGGACCGGGGCCGGCCCTCCTCCCGGAGCGGATGCTCCATGGGCGGGACCTCCCGGGGACGACGGGGTGCCGTCCTCTGCTGCGGACGCTAATCCCGGCGCGGGACGCGCCGCGGCCGACACGCGCGCGCGGCAACACGATGTTCACGCGGCGTTCGGCGCCGCGACGCGTCAGCGACCGAGGCGACGCTCGCGCGCCACGTACGCGCGCACCGCGCGCAGGAAGTCGACCTTGCGGAAGTCCGGCCAGTAGGCCTCGCAGAAGTAGAACTCCGAGTGCGCCGACTGCCAGAGCAGGAAGCCGCCGAGCCGCTGCTCACCCGACGTGCGGATGACCAGGTCCGGGTCCGGCTGGCCCTTGGTGTACAGGTGCGCCGCGATGTGCTCGACGTCGAACGACTCGGCCATCTCGTCGATGCTCACGCCCTGCTCGGACGCGTGGCGCAGGTAGGCCCGCACCGCGTCGGCGATCTCGCGCCGGCCCCCGTACCCGACCGCCACGTTGACGTGCAGCCCGTCGACGTCGCGCGTCGCCGCCTCGACCTCGCGTAGCGCGGCCGCGGTGTGCTCGGGCAGCAGCTCGAGCGAGCCCATCGCCTGGACGCGCCAGCGCCGCGTGGCCCCCAGCACGCGCACCGCGTCCTCGATGATCGCGAGCAGGTCGGCCAGCTCGTCGGCCGGGCGCTGCAGGTTGTCGGTGGACAGCATCCACAACGTGACGACCTCGACCCCGACCTCCTCGCTCCACTCGAGCAGGTCGGCGATGCGGTCCGCACCCGCCTGGTGCCCGGAGGCGGCGGACCGGCCGATCGAGCGTGCCCAGCGGCGGTTGCCGTCGAGGATCACGCCGACGTGGCGCGGGACGCGGTCGCGGGGCAGCGTCGCGGCGAGGCGCCGCTCGTAGAGCCCGTAGAGCGGGTGGGGCAGACGCACGCACTCTCCTGGAACCAGTTCTGGTCGACCGGCGGTCGGCCCGGACCACCGTACTCGTCGGACCGCCCGACTCACGCCGCGTCGCGCGGTCGGGACGTGGAGATCGTGCGCGTGCGTCGACAGTCCTACCTACGGTGGCGTAACCTACGGGTACGTAAGTTACGCCACCACGACACGAGGCCCCATGACCCCGAACCCCGCCACCCAGCCAGGCGCGCTACCGTCCGAGCAGGACCGGCCGTCGCGACGGGAGGACATCGGGATGAGCGTCTCGCGCGCCGTGGAGCACGCCGCCGCGACCGTCAAGCCGCACCTGCGCGGCTGGGTGCACGCCGGGTCCACCCCGTTCGTGATCGCCGCCGCGATCGTGCTCGTGGCGCTCTCCCCCACGCCCGCCGCGAAGTGGTCGACCGCCGTGTTCGGGCTGTCCGCGATCCTGCTGTTCGGCACCAGCGCCGTCTACCACCGCGGCACGTGGTCGCCGCGCGTCGCGGGCGTGCTGCGCCGGCTGGACCACACCAACATCTTCCTCATCATCGCGGGCACCTACACGCCGTTCGCGGTGCTCATGCTCGAGCCGACCACCGCGCGCAACCTGCTGATCGTCGTGTGGTCCGGCGCCCTGGTGGGTCTGCTCGCACGCGTCTTCTGGCTCAACGCGCCCCGCTGGGTCTACGTGCCCGTGTACCTCGCGCTCGGGTGGGTGGCCGTCGCGTTCCTGCCGCAGTTCGGCCGCACGGGCGGCGCGGCCGTGGTGTGGCTCATCGCCGCGGGCGGCCTGGCCTACACCGTGGGCGCCGTGGTCTACGGCACCAAGCGCCCCAACCCGAGCCCGCGCTGGTTCGGCTTCCACGAGATCTTCCACGTGCTCACCGTGCTCGCGTTCACGTGCCACTACATCGCGGTGTCGATCGCCAGCTACCGCCTGGGCTGAGGTCAGTCGCGCGGCACCACGCGGTAGCGGCGGTTGGCGAGCGACGGGTTGTGCACGCGGACCGAGCGCAGGCGCTCGGGGTCCAGGTCCACCGTGCGGATCGCGGGCTGCTCGTCCATCGCGAGCCCGACCGCACCGTCGGGCCCGACCACGAGCGAGCGGCCCACCAGACCCTTGCCCGCCATGCCGACGGCCACGACGGCCGCGGTGTTCTCGATCGCGCGCGCGACCGCCAGGGCGCGCCAGTGCATCGCCTTGAGGTCGCCGTCCACCCACGCCGCGGGGACCACCAGCACCTCGGCACCCGCGTCGACCAGCCGGCGCGCCGACTCCGGGAACCGCAGGTCGTAGCAGGTCATGACCCCGAACCGCGTGCCCTCGAGATCCAGCACCAGCGGCGGCGCATCCGCGGGTCCGGGGCGGAACCGGTCCGACTCGGTCGACTCGAACGCGTCGTACAGGTGCACCTTGCGGTACACGCCGGCCAGCTCGCCGGTGCGGTCGATCGCGATGATCGCGTTGGTCGCGCGCCAGTCGTCGCCGTCGCCGGGCACGGTGGTGCCTGCCAGGACCGCGACGCCCGTCGCCGCGGCAGCCTCCCGCAGCCCCGTGACGTACGAGCCCGTGAGCGGCTGCGCGTGCTCGGGGCCGACGCCGCGCGGGTCGAACGCCGAGGCGTACTCGGGCAGCACCAGGAGGTCGGAGCGGACCCGCTGCGCCGCGACGAACGCGTCCCGTGCGACGACGAGGTTCGCCGCGTGGTCCGCGCTCGCCGCGATCTGCGCGAGCGTGACGCGCACCGACGGGCGCACCGGCGGGCGCGCGAGGCTGCTCACCGCGCCGGCCCGCCCTCCGGGCCCGCGGTGCCGTCGTCGGACGTCCCGGTGGCCGACCCGTCGGCCGCGCCCGCCTCACGCTCGCGTGAGCGGCGGTCGACGATGCGCAGGTGACGCGTCAGCGACAGGAACAGCACCACCATCGCGGCCGCGAGCGCGAACGTGAACACGAACCCCAGGAACCCCGGCGAACCGGCCCCGGCGGCCGAGACCGTCGTCGTCGGGCTGGGCGAGGGCACGGCGGCCAGCATGGTCAGGACGGTCATCGCAGCGCCTCCCGCACCCCGGCGAACAGATCGGTCTCGGGCAGCTGCGTGGGGACGCGGGACTGTGCGAGCTCGTACTCCTCGGTAGGCCACCGCTCGACCTCGACCGCGCGCGGCACCGCGAAGAAGAAGCCCTCGGGGTCGATCTGCGTCGCGTGCGCGCGCAGCGCGGCGTCCCGCCGGTCGAACCAGTCGGAGCACGCGATGTGCGTCGTGACCTCGCGCTCGGGGATCTCCCGGGCCTGCCGGGACTCGATCCAGTCCCCGAACGGCGACTCGCCGCCGGCCTCGAGGATGGCCTCGTGCACCGCGCGCAGCCGCGCGAGCGAGAAGCCGTGGTTGTAGTAGAGCTTGAGCGGCGTCCACGGCTCGCCGTGCCCGCGGTACCGCTCCGGGTCGCCGGCCGCGGCGAACGCCTCGACCGCGACGCGGTGGCACATCACGTGGTCGGGGTGCGGGTAGCCGCCCGTCGGGTCGTACGTCGTCATGACGTGCGGGCGGAACTCGCGCACGATCTCGACGAGCGGCGCGGACGCCTCCTCGAGCGGGACCAGCGCGAAGCAGCCCTCGGGCAGCGGCGGCAACGGGTCCCCCTCGGGCAGCCCGGAGTCCACGAAGCCGAGCCAGTGCTGCCGCACGCCGAGCGCGGCGGCCGCGGCCGCCATCTCCACGCGGCGCACCGCCCGCATGCCCTCGAGCCCGCCCTCGACCGTGCCGTAATGGGGGTTCAGCACGTCACCGCGCTCACCCCCGGTGCACGTCACGACGAGCACCTCGACGCCCTCGGCGGCGTAGCGCGCGGTCGTGGCGGCACCCTTGCTCGACTCGTCGTCGGGGTGCGCGTGCACCGCCATCAGGCGCAGCGGCTCGCCACCCGGCGCATGCGCGTGCGGGTGCGAGGTCGCGGGGACGGGGGTCGGCGGCACGGTGGGCTCGTCAGGCACGGGACAATGATCGCCTACGCGCCGCCGCACGCCCGCACGGAAGGACCACGCGTGACCGCCACGAGCCCCGCACCCACCCCGCCGGCCGGTCGGTACGGGCCCGAGCGCGCCGCGTCACGGCGCCCGCTGATGGTCGCGGTGGGGCTCGCGGTGGTGGTCGGCGTGGCCGTGGTCGCGTTCCTCGCGGTCGGCGCGCTGCGCGACCCCGTGCAGTGGAAGGACGTCGGCTTCACGGTCCAGGACGCAGGACGCGTCGACGTCACGTTCGAGGTCACCAAGGACCCCGGCAGCACCGCGACGTGCCGCGTGCAGGCCCTCTCGCAGTCGTACGGCGAGGTCGGGGTCGCGACGGTCGAGGTCGGCCCGGGTGCCCGCACGCAACGCGTCACGACGAGCGTGCCCACGGCCGAGCTCGCGGTGTCCGCGACGGTCGCGGGCTGCGAGCCGGTGCGGGCCACGACCCGCTGACCTGCACGCTCGGCGAGCCCTGCCGGGACGTGACACGCCCGGCCCGTGGGCGCGTGGAACCTGCTCACACCGGCCCGCGGGACGGCGGGATGGCGCCCGGTTGCTATCGTGGTCGTTTCGCACGCCGCCACGGCGGTGCTCACGTCACCCGACGCGACACCCGCCGCAGGTCGACACGCGACCACGTTGGACGGCGACACCCCATGACCTGACACCGGTGTCCGGTCACGCCTGCGGCCCGGCCGCGGCGCGACGGACACCACGCAGGGCGACCACGAAGGCAAGGAAGGAGCGATCGTGACCGACACGACTGCGGCCACATGGCTGACGCAGGAGGCCTACGACCGCCTCAGCGCCGAGCTCGAGGACCTCAAGGGCCCGCGACGCGAGGAGATCACGCAGCGCATCTCGGCTGCGCGCGACGAGGGCGACCTGAAGGAGAACGGCGGCTACCACGCCGCACGTGAGGAGCAGGGCAAGAACGAGGCCCGCATCCGCGAGCTCGAGGCCAAGCTCCGCAACGTGCAGATCGGCACGCCGCCTGACGACGGCGTCGTCGAGCCCGGCATGGTCGTGACCGCCGTGGTCGCGGGCGACGAGGAGCAGTTCCTGCTCGGCTCGCGCGAGATGGCCGGCACCACCGAGATCCAGGTCTTCTCCCCCACGTCGCCCCTGGGCGCGTCGATCAACGGCAAGTCCGTCGGCGACACGACCAGCTACGAGGCACCGAACGGCCGCGAGATCGAGGTCAAGATCCTCGACGCGAAGCCCTTCACGGGCTGAGACCCGCACCGCCGGCAGGGCGTCGACCGCACACCGCGGTCGGCGCCCTGCTGCACGTCAGTCGGTCAGCCGGTAGCCGGCCGCGCGCAACGCGTGCATCACGGCCGAGCAGTGGTCCGGCCCCTTCGTCTCGACCTGCACCTCGATCGCGACCTCGTCGACCGCGAGCTCGCCCTGCGTGCGCACGTGCGAGACGTGCATGACGTTGGCACCCGTGGCCGCCAGGTCCCGCAGCAGGTCCGCGAGCGCCCCGGGCCGGTCCGCGATGCGGACGTGCAGCCACAGGAAGCGGCCCGCTGACGCCAGACCGTGTCGCACCACGCGCAGCAGCACCTGCGGGTCCATGTTGCCGCCGGACAGGATCGCCACCACGGGGCCCTCGAACTGCCCCGGGGCGGCCATGAGCGCGGCGACCGCGGCCGCGCCCGACGGCTCGACCAGCAGCTTGGCGCGCTCCGCGACCAGCAGCAGCGCGCGGGACAGGTCCTCCTCGGACACCGTGCGGATCTCGATGCCGGCGTGCGCGAGCACGTCGAACGGCACGTCGCCCGGCAGGCCCACGGCGATGCCGTCGGCCATGGTGCGCAGCTCGGGCGCGGGGATCGGGTGGCCCGCCGCGAGCGAGGCGGGGTAGGACGCGGCGTGCGCGGCCTGGACGCCGACCACACGCACCTGCGGGCGCAGCGCCGCGAGCGCGGTGACCACGCCGGCCGCGAGCCCGCCGCCCCCCACGGGGACCAGCACGGTCGCGACGTCGGGCACCTGCTCGACGATCTCCAGACCGATGGTGCCCTGCCCCGCCACGACGTCGGGGTGGTCGAACGGGTGGATGAGGACGGCACCCGTGCGCTCGGCGTACGCACGCGCGTGCTGCAGGGCCTCGTCGACGCTCGTGCCCGCGAGCTCGACGCGCGCGCCGTACTCGCGCGTCGCCGCGATCTTGGGCAGCGCGGCGTCCACGGGCATGACGACCATCGCGTCGATGCCGAGCAGCCGCGCCGCGAGCGCGACACCCTGCGCGTGGTTGCCCGCGCTGGCCGCCACGACTCCCCGCGCACGCTCGTCGTCCGTCAGGCCGGACATCCGCACGTACGCGCCGCGGATCTTGAACGAGCCCGCGCGCTGCAGGTTCTCGCACTTGAGCAGCACGCGCGCGCCGGCGATCTCGGACAGCGCGCGGCTCGACTCGACCGGGGTGCGCTCGGCGACGCCGTCCAGCAGCGCCGCGGCGCGGCGCACGTCCTCGATCGTCGTCACCGCGCGTCGCCCGTCCGCCCGGCCTCCGGGCCTTCCGGGCCCTTCGTGCCGTCGGAGCCGTCGCCCGCGTCGTCGAGGTCCGTGGACGCGCCCTCGTCGGCGCCCACCGCGGGGTCCTCGCCCAGCGCACGTGCGTCCGCACCCGCGGCCCGCTCGACCTCGAGCTCGTTGACCTGAGCGATCGCGCGTTCGAGCACCGGGTGCCGGTGCGGGCGCAGCAGCACGTGGTCGTCCTGCCCCAGCTGCGGGAACTTGTCGTGCCCGTGCAGGTAGAGGATCACGGTGTTGAGGACCGCGATGATCGGCACCGCGAACAGCGCACCCAGGATCCCGGCCATGAACGAGCCCGCGGCCACGCCCAGCAGCACCGCGACGGGGTGCAGCGAGACCGCGTGACCCATGAGGAACGGCTGCAGCACGTGCCCCTCGAGCTGCTGCACCGCCAGGACGATCGCGAGCATGATCAGCGCGACCACGGGGCCGTGCGTCACCAGCGCGACGAGCACCGCGATCGCACCCGTGACCACCGCGCCCACGATCGGGATGAACGAGCCCAGGAACACCAGGATGGCCAGCGGGAAGGCGAGCGGGACCTGCAGGATCGCGGCGCCCACCCCGATGCCCGTCGCGTCGACCGCCGCGACCAGGATCTGCGTGCGCGTGTACGCCCCGAGCGTCACCAGACCGCGGCGGCCCGCCTGGTGCACGTGCTCGCGCGAGCCGCGCGGCAGCAGCCCGACCACCCACGACCAGATGGTCCGGCCGTCCAGCAGGAAGAAGAACGTGCAGAACAACGCGATGACCGCACCCGCGAGCACATGGCCGACCGTGACCGTCGCGTGCAGCGCGCCGGCGGCGATGCTCGAGCTGTTGCTGGACGCCGCCTTCTGCGCCTGGTCCAGCCACGTGTCGAGCTGGTCCGTGGACAGGTGCAGCGGCCCGTCCGCGAGCCAGGCCGTCACCTGGTCGATGCCCTGGCGCGCCTGGTCCCACAGGTCGGCGATGCCGAGCGCGACGGACCGCCCCGCCAGGACCAGCAGCCCGACGACGACCACGACCATGCCGATCACCGCGATCGCGACGGCGGCCCCGCGCCGCAGCCGCACGCGCCGCTCGAGCCAGCCGACGAGCGGGTGCAGCAGCACGGCGAGCAGGAGTGCCACCGCGACCGGCACCACGACGAGCTTGAGGTAGCCGACCAGGGCGATCACCACGGCCGCGGCAGCCGCGATCAGCAGCAGCCGCCAGGACCACGCGGCGGCCTGGCGGACCGGCAGCGGCACCGCGGCCGCGGGATCGCTCGCACGCTCGTCGGGTGCGGTGACCTGGTGCGGGACGGCGGGGGCCTTCGCGGCCGGGTCGGGCGTGCGCGTCATCCGCCCAGGCTACGTGCCACCGGGTGGACGGCGTCGTTCCCCCCGCCGCCGCCCACCCGTTGGTCGTACGGGCTCCCCCGATCCGTACGACCGTCACATGGCACGCAACCGTCACCGGTGAGCGCGTAGTAGCGCTCCCATCGTGCAGGGACCCACGCTAGGTCACACAGGGGCGCGGTGGGAAGCACCCGTCCACCACGAACCGGACCACGGTCCAGGTCCACCCCGCGGGAACAGCCGCTCCGGGGGGACGGTTGTGCTGCCACGGAGGGAGCCGCCGCCGCCAGCCCGCGGCCGGCGTCCACCCCCTCCGGAGAGGACTCCACCATGACGTACCTCAACTCACTGCTCGGCTCCGGCCTGCGCTCGACGATGGTCACGCGCGAGCGCGCGCTGGCCGGCCGCGACGGCTACGCGCACCCGATCGCCCCGACCCACACCGTGCTCGGCACGCCCCTGCAGGGCCCGTGGCCCGAGGGCACGCGCGTCCTGTACGTGGCCATGGGCTGCTTCTGGGGCGCCGAGCGCGCGTTCTGGCAGCTGCCCGGCGTGGTCACCACCGCCGTCGGCTACCAGGGCGGGTTCACCCCGTACCCCTCCTACCAGGAGGTCTGCACGGGCATGACCGGCCACACCGAGATGGTGCTGGTCGCCTACGACCCCGCCGTCGTCAGCGACACCGACGTGCTGCAGCGGTTCTGGGAGTCGCACGACCCCACGCAGGGCTACCGGCAGGGCAACGACATCGGCACGCAGTACCGGTCGGCGATCTTCACGACCACGCCCGAGCAGGCCGCGGCCGCACTCACCACGCGTGACGCGTACGCACCGCGACTGGCCGCGGCGGGCTACGGGCAGATCACCACCGAGATCCGGACGGCCGACGAGGCAGGCGCGTTCTACTACGCCGAGGACTACCACCAGCAGTACCTGGACAAGAACCCGGACGGCTACTGCGGGCTCGGCGGCACGGGCGTCTCCTGCCCGCTGCCCACGGGCGCGTAGCCCTCGCTCGCGCGGCGGTGCCGCATCACTCCTGCTCGGCCACGCGGACCGCGTGGCCGAGCGGCGGCGGGCAGGAAAAAGCCCCAGGCGCTTGGATCAGAGGCGACACTGGGGCGTTCATGTACAAGGCTAACATGACCCGATGAGTGAGTCAGCGACGAGCCCTCATCCTTCTCGAGATGCGGTCTGGGAGCTCCTGTCAGAGCCTCGCCTCGCCCCCTACCTCAGGGCCGCCGACGACGACCGGTCGACCGCGGTCGCGCTCTACGAATGGAACGCCAAGACGGCGGCGGCCGCCTTTGAGACCGTCGGACATCTGGAGGTGCTCCTCCGCAATGCTCTTGATCGCGCGTTGACGCATCACTTCGACGAGCACCGCCGCGGAATCGCCTGGTTCCTGCTCGAGACGCCAGGCGGTCAGGAAGTCGCTGCTCAGGTCGATGCGGTTCGTGCCCGCCTCCGCGCTCGGGGCCAGGAGAGCCGACATCAGATCGTCGCGGGACTGAGCTTTGGGTTCTGGAGTGGGCTCCTCGGACCCCGCTATGAAGACGTGTGGCGCGAGTCGCTGCACAAGGCATTCCCCAACGGCAATGGCCAGCGGAAGCAGGTCTCAGCGGCAGTCGAGCGGGTCAGGAAATTCCGCAACCGCCTGGCTCACCACGACTCGATGATCAACGTCGACGTTCCGTTCGAGATCCGCCAGGTCATCGAAGTCGCGAGCTACATCTCGACAGATGCAGCCGCGTGGCTCACGGACGTCTCGCGGGCGATGGACGTCTACCGCGAACGCCCCGTGACCGTCCAGGACACGGTCGTAGTGCCGGCCCGGGAAGCATGGCGCATGTACGAACTCCACCACGCCTACGTCTGCCAGGCGGGCCGCACCTTCCGTCCGATCACGCGCATGGCCTTCTACGCCGAGCAGTCGATCAAGGCCGACGTCCCTCTGATCGTGCACCGTCGCGACAACGTGGAATGGACCGACGACGAGGCGGCACGACTCCTCGCCTCTACGGACCGCTTCGACCGCAAGATCGCGCCCTTGATATCTGCGTTCCGATCGGCAGGCTGGACCGAGGGCCGATACCAGGTCTTCTTGCTCACGCGTCCGGGTGACGCCAGGCACCGAGCGCTGACGTCGCCACTCCCACATGCGGGTGTGGGGCGAGGCTCCGCGTTCGTGCAGCGCCAGCGCTACACGTCTCTCCACGCGCTCGAGGTGGCGTCCAGCACGTCTGACCTCTAGCTCGGCGACGCTGTGCCGGCCTCGGGGCCCTGCTCGGCCACGCGGTCCGCGTGGCCGAGCGGCTTGTCCGGGGCGACCGCGTCGCGCACGCGGCGCTTGAGGTCCACCACGTCCGGGAAGCCGCCGTCCGCGGCGCGGTCCCACAGCACCACGGCCTCGTCGTCGGACGCACCGGCGGGCCACGCCTCGACGACGAACACGCCGCCGGTCCCGGGGCGCAGCGCGACCTCCGCGAGCTCACGGTGGAACGTGGTCAGCAGCTCCTGCGCGTACCACGCCGCACGCAGCAGCCACCGACACTGCGTGCAGTACGTGATCCGGACGCGCGGCGTCATGGCGTCGGTCACCCGTCCGCCCGGAGGACGTCGGCCAGCAGGCGCTCGACGATCTCCTGACCGCCCAGCACACCCGCCCGGTCCGTGACCCGCAGGTGGGGGGCGGTCCAGCCCACGTCATGCAGCTCGCCGTGCGCGGGCCGCACCGCGCGGGTCGCGTCGGCCAGCAGGCCCGCGTCCAGGAGCGAGTCGCCCGCCGCGAGCACGCCGTCCGCACCGGTACGCGCCACGACCTCGGCCACCGCGGCGCTCTTGGTCAGGCCCGCGGGCACCGCGTAGACCTTGCGGCCCTGCACCGAGACGACCCAGCCGCGCGCGCCGCACCACGCGTCGAGCTCCGCGACCCAGCCGTCCGGCAGCGCGGCACGCTCCACCACCAGGTAGGCGAACGCGTCGTCGGCCGAGCGCAGGCTGCGCAGCCACGGCTCGCCCTCCCACTGCGCCAGGTGCGCCAGGACGTCCGCGAGCGGCAGCGCACCGGTCAGCACACCCGCGACGCGGTCCGCCCAGCGCGGGCACGGCTCGCCGTCCACCAGCAGGTGGGCGCCGTTGGTCGTGATCGCGTAGCGCGGCGGCGCGTCGAACAGCCGGATGCGCGCGTACTGCGCACGCGTGCGCGTCGTCGTCGGCACCAGCACGGCGCGCTGCGCGAGCGCCGCGAGCATGCGCTGCGCGTCCCGCGTCCAGTAGGACAGCGGCGCGCCCTGGTAGACCTCGGCGACCACGAGCGGCGGGGCCTCGTGGTCCGCGCCCGGCAGGCCCAGCGCAGCGGCCGAGTAGACGAGCGTGCGGTCCAGGTCGCATGCGACCGCGGCACGCTCGAGCACGGGTGCCGCCTCGGGCGCCAGGCCGGCCACGCGTTCGCGCATCGCGTCCGTCACGCCGTGCGACGAGGCCGGCGGCAGCGCGGACCAGCGCACCGCACCGTCGGACGACGGCTGCCGCGTGGATGTCACCGCCGCCGTCACGGGGCCACCTGCACACCGGTGCCCGAGGCCCCTGTGGCGCCCCGCGTGTACTGGGGGTGGATCAGGCCGATGCACGCGTACGGCAGGTCCGGCGCGGGCTCGACGGGGACGCCGCGCTCGTGCGCGAGCTGCCGGATGTGCCGCAGGTCCCGCGGGTCGGCGTCCTCGCGCACCAGGATCTTCCACGGCACGCGGCGCAGCAGCACGCGCGTGGTCTCGCCGATGCCGGGCTTGACCAGGTTCACGTCACCGATGCCCTGCTCCTGCGCGACCCGGACCACCGCCGCCCACCCGCGCCAGTCCGGCGCGTCGGTCACCGGCACGCGCGCGAGCGCCTGCGCCTCCTGCGCGACGTCGTCGAACCAGGCCGAGACGGCGTCCAGGAACTGGAGCGAGACGTCCGACGGGGCCAGCTCGGCGTAGAACTTCGCGCCGTGGAACTGGTCCTCGCGCAGGATCCGCGGGTTCAGCACGGTGCGCGAGACCAGACCCGAGACCGTGGAGTTCAGGCACGCGGACGGGATGAGGAAGTCGTCCCGTGTGCCGAACAGGTCCACGCACCAGCCCGGGTCCGCGAGCACCGCGAGCTCGCTCGGGAACGCGACGCCCGTGATCGCCTCGTGCTCGACCAGCGCGGCGGCGAGCTCGCGCGCGATCGCACCCTTGCCGGTCCAGCCGTCGACGAACAGCACTCCGCGCGGGTCGTGGTGCGCGGCGACGTGCTGCAGCGCCAGGTGGTCGATCCCGCGTCCGCGCACGATCGACGCCGTGTAGTGCGGGACGTCGACGCCGTGCACGCGGGCCGCCCAGCGGCGCATGAGCGCACCGACGGGCGTGCCCGCGCGCGCCAGCGAGACCAGCACCGGCTCGGTCCGCGCCGCGAGCGCGCGCTCGGTCACCACACCGACCGCGAGGGCCATGCGCCGCGCGGAGTCCGCGAGCGCCTCGTCGAACAGCGCGGTGTACGCGGCGGACGGCAGGTACTCGACCGGCAGCGACTCCGCGTAGTGCGCGCCGCCCGACTGCACGGCCTCCTCGCGCTCCTCCACGGGTGCCTCGAGCGCGACGTGGGACAGGTCCGTGAGGAGCCAGGTCACCTCCTGCGCGGGGTACGAGCCGAACGTGGGACCGTGCAGCGGCTCCGGGAGCGCCCGGCCGCGCGCCGTGCGCGCGGCGGTGTCCGGCAGCGTCGCGACCACGACCACCGGGGTGACCGCGGCGAGCGCATCCACCAGCACGGTCGCGGCCTCGGTGTCGCCCTTCTCGTCCAGCACGAGCACGACGGCGCCCGCCCCCGCACCCGCGACGTTGTAGGCGTACCGCGTCGTGTCGCCCTCGGCCGCGTCCGCCGGGTCGTCGTGCGCCACGAACCGCACGGCCGAACGCACCGCGTACCCGGGGTCGTCGACCGCGAGCACGGGTGACCGCGTGGTCGACGACGAGCGGACCGTGCGCGTGCGGGCCAGCACCGCGCCGATGCGCTGCGGCACGTCGAGGAGCTCCTCGGTGCCCAGCACGACGACGTGGTCGACGTCGCCCGGCACTTCCTCGAGCGCCCGCTCGACCGCGGCGGCGACGTGCTCGACCGCGGCGTCCCGGCGCGCGTCCCAGGCCGGGTCCCAGCCGTGCCGTGCCGACTCGGGGAGGTCGGCAGGCCACGGCACGCGGACCCGCACCACGTGGGCGTCGGTCCCGCGCCGCGGCCCGTCCGGCTCACCGGCGCCCTGCGGCGGCGCATCGGGGGCACCGAGGCTCGCGACCAGCTCGGCCGCGCGCTCGGGCAGCCCCGGAGGCAGGTCGACGCCGCCGGCCGCGAGCGCGACGACGTCGATCCGCGTCCCCCACCGCTCGGCCGCGGCCAGCGTGCGCGCGCGGTCGTCGGGGCTGCGCAGGTCGATCAACGCCGCGACGACGTACCGCGCGCGGGGGTGCACGGCGTGCAGCGCCTCGATCGTCGCGAGCGCCGTCCGGCCCGTGCTCAGCTCGTCGTCGACCAGGACGAGCGGCTCGTCGCCCGTCAGGAGGTCCGGATCGGCCGGCAGCAGCAGGTGGCTCGTGGCGTGCGAATGGGCCTCCTCGAAGCGCCCCGCGACCGCGACACCGGGCACGTGCCGGCGCGTGGAGTGCAGGTACGTCGCCCCGAGCGCCTCGGCCACCTGCGCGCCCAGCGCGGTCGCCGTCTCGGCGTAGCCCAGCACGGTCACGTCGACCGCGGGCCGGCCGCGTGCGGCGGTGAGTCGCTCGAGCGCCGCGTCGTCCGCCTCCCCGTGCACGGCGGACCGCAGCACGGCGCCGCGCGCGCGGGCCTCGTCGTCCAGGCCGTCGCCGGGGGCGGGCTCCATCAGCGCGGCGTGCACCAGGTCGCCGAGCAGCAGACCAGCACCCCGCACGATGCGCGGGTCCGTCGGCACGTGCTTGCCCAGCACGGTCGAGACCAGCAGGTGCGCGCGGCGCGGGTTGCGCCGCACCGCGAGACCCACGAGGTCCTCGAGCTGCACCCCGACGGGTGCGTCCGCGGTGCGCAGCGTCACGCCGAGCCGCTCCTGCACCCAGCGACCGGTCCCGACCGTCACCTGCTCACCGCCTCCGTCAACAGGTCCACGAGCCCGATCTCCTCCCGCGCGACACCGAACGCGCGGGCACGGACCATGATCCGCTCGGCCCACGCGCGGTGCGGACGCGCCTCGTTCATCTTGTTCCCGTACGACGAGGCCGCGACGCCCGAGGACGTCCCCCGCAGGATGTCCTGCGCGTCCGCGTGCTCCTCGTGCGTGACCACCGAGAGCGCGTGCACCACGGGCACGTGGCTCGGATGGATCACGGTCTTGCCCGTCAGGCCGTTCGCCTTGTCCAGCACGACCTCGCGGATGAGGCCGTCGAGCGCGCGCGTGATGAGCTCGGCGCGCAGCGCCACCGCGTCGTGCTCCTGGAACGGGGCCTCGCGCAGGCGCGGCTTGAACAGCCGCTCCTCACCGGTGAAGTACTCCCAGACCGGGCCGGTGACCGTGAACCCGGAGCCATCCGTGCGGCCCAGCACGTTGACCACCGCCATGAGGACGTCCGCCACCAGCCGCACGTCGTAGATGGTCAGGTCCCGCCCACGCCGGATGCCGTACGCGCCGCACAGGTCCGTCGCACCCGTGCGCACCGCGAGCACCGACGACCGGTGCTTGTCCAGCAGCCGCTGCACCCCCAGCAGCGCCTCGTCGCGCGTCTCGCGGTGGATCATCTCGGGCGACTCGATCAGCGGCATGCCCCACAGCCGCGTGCCCTCGGTCTGCGCGGTGTCGTCGAGCGCGTCGAGGAACGCCGCACCCGTGCGCGCGGTGAACTTGGGCAGCACGAAGCCACGCAGCACGCCCCGGTGCTCACCCAGGCCGCGCACGATCTCGCCGATCTGCTCGGGCCGGCGCACGCGGACGAACACGAGCGGGCCACCGCCGCGCGCTCCGAGGTCGCGCAGCTGCGCGATCGCGTTCTCCTGGGCCTGCTCGACCAGCTCGTCGGGCACCGCGTCCTCGAGGCACACCACCGCGCTCACCACGTCGTCCTGCACCGCGCGGCGGACGAGGTCGTCGGCCAGGTGCGGGCGCGTGGCCGGCATGTAGAGCGTCGCGCCGAGCGCGGTCGACAGCGTCGCCGCGTCCGCGTCGACGTCGATCTCCTCGGGCTCCTGCTGGAACAGCCGTCGCCGGGCGTCGGCGGACAGGCCCTGGTAGTGCCGCATGCGCGTCCTCCCCTGCGTCCGGCGGCTCGTGGCGGCCCGCGGTCACGGCCCGTCCGACACCACGACGCGGAGGTGGTGGGCCGCGCCGCCGAGAGCCTAACCGGACATGCCGACCGGCCCGCACGGGCTGTGGACGGTGCGCGCGCTCAGACGACCGGCGTCCAGGCGTCGACCCAGCGCAGTCCCGAGCCGTACGCCTGACCCACCTCGCGCAGCGCGCCCGGCACCAGCTCGTCCTCCGCGCGCAGCACCAGCGACCCGTCGACGTTGACCACGGACAGCGCGACGAGCGCACCGGCCTGCGGCTCGCGCTCGAGCGGCACGTCCACGCGCGTCCCCCCGACCAGCTCGACGCGCACCACGCCGCCCCACGTCACGACCGCGGACGTGGGCGAGAACGCCACCACGACCAGGCGGCGCAGCGCGCGCACCTGGCGCAGGTCGACCGACAGGTCCCGGCCCGCGGCGCTCACCACCGGACTGCGGGCACCCGCCGGCGCAGCAGACATGTCCCGGTTGGCGTCCAGCAGCGTCGCCGAGCCGTCGGCGAGCGTGCACAGCGCGCCGAGCGTGAGGTCGCCGACCTGCTCGGAGACGATGCTGGTGATCCGCAGCGCACCGACGCCCGACTGCACGGGTGTGAGCACGACGGTCGGGCGCTCGCGGGTGAGCAGCACCGGCCGGTCCGCGCGGGCGCGCCGGGGCTGCCATCCCAGCACCGGGTCGCCGTCCGCGGCCGAGCGCCGCCGACGGGTACCCGGCCGACGGCCCGCGGCGGGACGTGCGGCGGCGGGCGCCGAGGGCGGCGTCAGGTCGAGCGACGAGACGCCCGGCCCGGGCGCGGGCAGCGACGCGGACGCCTGTTCCGGCCCGGGCCCGGTGAGCGGGCGGGCCGGCGGCGCATCCGGCGCGACGAGCGGGCGGGCGGGCGCGGCCGGCGCCGCGGCGGCCGATGGCGCGGACGCCTGCGCCGGCGTGCGCACGGCCCCGGTGGACGCGCTCGTCGCGCGCGGGCCGGGGCGCGGCCGACGACGCAGCCAGGGCAGGTCGTCGCGACGCGGTGCGCGCGCGGGGTCCGGGAGCGTCACAGCGCGACGCCGTGGTCCGCCGCGATCCCGACGACGCCGTCGGCGTACCCCTGCCCCACCACCTTGAACCGCCACTCCGCACCGCGGCGGTACAGCTCACCGAGCACCAGGCCGGTCTCGGTGGACAGCGCGGGCGCCAGGTTCTCCGAACGGACCACCTCGGAGTCGTCCGCCAGGTCGAGCAGGCGGATGCGCGCCTCGCGCAGCTGCCCGAGCGTCCGTCGTCGCGCGTTCCCCCCGTTCAGGTACGCGACGACGACGATGCGCGCGACGTCCGCCGGCACGCCGTCCAGGTCCACCTCCACCTGCTCGAGGTCGTCACCCCGGGACCGCGCGCGCTGCTCGACCGTCCCCGCGGGCTCGGTCAGCTGGTTGAAGAACACCATGTGCTCGTCGGACAGCACGCGGTGCTGCGTGTCGCACAGGAGCGTCGCGACCACGAGGTCCTCAGCGAGCAGCGGCTCGGGTGAGCTGAGCTGCACGCCGACGACCACACCCCGCAGGTGCGGCAGCTCACGCGTGAGCTCGGCGACGGCGCCGCGCGCCATGGGCCCGGCCATCACCGGGCTCCCGTGGTCGCACGCGCGCGCGTCGGTCGGGGGGCTGGTCGCGTCATGTCCTCGCTCACAGGTCGAGATCCGAACGGTGGAACTTGGCCTCCAGGAACTGCCCCTGGACCGCCAGCGCGTCGGCGTCCCGCCGCTCACGGGCCTCCAGGATCGCGGTGAAGCCCTCCTGCAGCGTGGCGATCTGCTGCACGAGCGACCGCATGGGCGTCGCGCCGTCGGGTCCGGGAGCCTCGCGCAGGTCGGGGCGCAGCGCCAGGTATGTGCGCAGCGTCGTCGGGATGTAGTCCTGCGTCGCGGCCCGCACCGTGAGCGCCGTCCCGGTGTCCAGCGGCCGCAGCTGCGCGGAGTCGACCAGCAGCGTGAGCGTGTCGGTCAGGTGCCGCGCGTTGGCCAGCGCCGCGGTCGGCAGGTCGTCACCGCTCGCGTTGATGGTGCGGACCACGGCGTCGATCCCGGCGCGCAGCGCCTGCGGGCTCTCGTCGTCGGCCCCGGCGTCGGTCACGGCGGCGTCGTCCGCCTCCGCGGACTCACCCCGCAGCCTCGCCCACCAGCGCATGTCCCCACCCCGTCGACCTCGTCGAGCGTCGATGCTATCCGCGTCGACCGCACCACCGGTGCGGCCAGGGGTCCCGGTGAGACCCGCGGGACCGGTCGCGGGCGGACGTCGCGCGTGCCCCGAGGCAACCGGTTTCGTCCCCGGACGCCCGGACCGGCCCCGCGCGGCCGTCGACATGTTTACGGTAGGCACCGGGCACCTGCCCATCATCACGACCGGCCACGGCCGCATCACTGGAGGACACATGGGCGTCAGCCTCAGCAAGGGTGGGAACGTCAGCCTGACGAAGGAGGCGCCGGGGCTGCGCAGCGTCGTCGTCGGGCTCGGGTGGGACGTCCGCACCACCACCGGGACGGACTTCGACCTGGACGCCGCGGCGCTGCTGGTCGACCCGGCCGGGCGCGTGCTCTCGGACAAGCACTTCGTGTTCTTCAACAACCTGAAGAGCCCGGACGGCTCGGTCGAGCACCTGGGCGACAACCTGACGGGTGAGGGCGACGGCGACGACGAGCAGCTCCGCGTGGACCTCGCCAACGTGCCGGCCGACGTCGACAAGATCGTCTTCCCCGTCTCGATCTACGACGGCGAGGGCCGCGGCCAGAGCTTCGGCCAGGTGCGCAACGCGTTCATCCGCATCGTGAACGGCGACGGCGGCACCGAGATCGCGCGCTACGACCTCTCGGAGGACGCCTCGACCGAGACCGCCATGATCTTCGGCGAGGTCTACCGCAACGGTGCCGAGTGGAAGTTCCGCGCGGTCGGCCAGGGCTACGCCTCGGGCCTGGCGGGCATCGCCCGCGACTTCGGCGTCACGGTCTGAGGGCGGCCATGAGCATCTCCCTCGCCAAGGGCGGCAACGTCTCGCTCAGCAAGGAGGCCCCGAACCTCACGGCCGTCACGGTCGGCCTGGGCTGGGACGTCCGCACGACGAGCGGGACGGACTTCGACCTCGACGCCTCGGCGCTGCTGCTGGGTGCCGAGGGCAAGGTCCTGTCCGACCAGCACTTCATCTTCTACAACAACCTGACCTCGCCCGACGGCACCGTCGAGCACACGGGCGACAACCGCACGGGTGAGGGCGACGGCGACGACGAGTCGGTCAACGTCGACCTCGCGCGGCTCGCGCCCGAGGTGCAGCGGATCGTCTTCCCGGTCTCGATCCACGACGCCGCGGCGCGCTCGCAGAACTTCGGGCAGGTGCGCAACGCGTTCATCCGCGTGGTGAACCGTGCGGACGGCCAGGAGCTGGCCCGCTACGACCTCACGGAGGACGCGTCCTCGGAGACCGCCATGGTCTTCGGCGAGGTGTACCGCCACGGTGCGGAGTGGAAGTTCCGCGCGGTCGGCCAGGGGTACGAGTCGGGGCTCCTGGGCATCGCCCGGGACTTCGGCGTCAACGTCGGCTGACCCCGCAGCCCGCCCGCGGGACGGCCCCGGCCGTCCCGCGGGCGAACCCCTAGAATTCCCTGACGCCATCCGGCCGTCACCCTCCCCGTCCCGCGCCCGGCCACCTCGGACCGCGCCGGTCACCCAGGAACGAGTCCATGCCTGCTGAGCACTCCGCACTCCGCATCTTCGGCTGGTCGATCGCCATCACGGTCGTCTCGCTGGTCGTCGCGTACTTCTACGGCGGCTGGTCGGCCTTCGCCCTCTGCCTGATCCTCGGTGTCCTCGAGGTGTCGCTGTCGTTCGACAACGCGGTCGTCAACGCGACCGTGCTGAACCGCATGAGCGAGTTCTGGCAGCGCCTGTTCCTGACCGTCGGCGTGCTCATCGCCGTGTTCGGCATGCGTCTGGTGTTCCCGCTGCTGATCGTCGGCATCACCGCCGACCTGGGCCCGGTCGAGGCGCTGCGGCTCGCGATGGAGAAGGGCGACCCGCACGAGCCGGGGACCTACGGCTTCATCCTCAACGAGGCGCACCCGCAGATCGCCGCGTTCGGTGGCATGTTCCTGCTGATGCTCTTCCTGAACTTCGTGTTCGAGGAGCGGGAGATCACCTGGCTGTCCTGGATCGAGCGACCGCTCGCACGGATCGGCAAGCTCGACATGCTCTCGGTCGTCGTCGCGGCGGTCGCGCTGGTGTTCGCCGCCGAGCTCGCGGCCGACGAGCCCGAGGTGGTCCTGGTCTCCGGGATCCTCGGCATGGTCACCTACATCACGGTCAACGGTCTCGGCTCGCTGTTCGAGTCGGCGGGCGGCGGCGGCGAGGACGAGGCCGACGAGGCCGCGCCCGCGCGGTCGGGCGGGCCCACGGCGGTCGCGAAGGCCACGGGCAAGGCCGCGTTCTTCCTGTTCCTCTACCTCGAGGTGCTCGACGCGTCGTTCTCGTTCGACGGCGTGGTGGGTGCGTTCGCCATCACCGCGGACCCGATCATCATCGCGCTCGGCCTGGGCTTCATCGGCGCGATGTTCGTCCGCTCGATCACCGTCTACCTGGTCCGCAAGGGCACGCTGTCCGAGTACGTGTACCTCGAGCACGGCGCGCACTGGGCGATCGGCGCCCTGGCCGCGATCCTGCTCGTCAGCATCGGCGTGCACATCGACGAGATCATCACCGGCCTGGTGGGCGTCGCGTTCATCGGCGCCGCGTTCCTCACCTCCGTGCTGCGCAACCGCCGCAACGCCGAGACCGAGGAGCTGGTCCACGCCGGCTGAGCACGCCGAGTCGACCCGACCACCCAGCAGAAGGGGCAACACATGTCAGTCAGCCTGAACAAGGGCCAGTCCGTCTCGCTCGCGAAGTCCGACGGCGCGGGCCTCACCCGCGTCCGGATGGGCCTGGGTTGGGACGCCGCCAAGGTCAAGGGCCTGTTCGGTCGCGTCAAGGAGAAGGCGATCGACCTCGACGCCTCGTGCCTGATGTACGACGCGGCCGGCACGCTGGTGGACCAGGTCTGGTTCCGTCAGCTCCGCAGCAAGGACGGCTCGGTCCAGCACCTCGGTGACAACCTCACGGGTGCGGGCGACGGTGACGACGAGTCGGTGGTCGTGGACCTCGGTGCGGTGACGCCGTCGGTCACGCAGCTGGTGTTCACCGTGAACAGCTACTCGGGCGAGTCGTTCAGCCAGGTGGAGAACGCGTTCTGCCGTCTGGTCGACTCGACCAACGAGCAGGAGGTCGCGCGGTTCGACCTGACCGGCTCGGGCCCGCACACCGCGCAGATCATGGCCAAGGTCTCCCGCAACGGTGCGGGATGGACCATGACCGCGCTGGGCGTCAAGGCCAACGGGCGCACCATCAAGGATCTCGCGTCGGCGGTCGCCCAGGTCCTGTGACCTGACCGCTCCGCAGCGCACGAGAGGCGCGGCCCCCGCGGGGGTCGCGCCTCTCGTGCGTCCGACGGTCAGGACCTCAGCGCTTGGTGCCCACCAGGTCGACCACGAAGACGAGCGTGTCGCCGCCCTTGATGCCGGCCTGCGGGACGCCGCGGTCGCCGTAGCCCAGGTGCGACGGGATCGAGAGCAGCACGCGCGATCCGACCTGCTGGCCGACCAGGCCCTCGTCCCAGCCCGCGATCACGGCGCCCACGCCGATCGGGAAGCTGATCGACGAGCGGCGGTCGTAGGAGTTGTCGAACACCCCGCCCTGCCACGACTGACCGAGGTAGTGCACCTCGATCTCGTCGCCCGCCTCGACCAGCTCGCCGTCGCCACGGCTCAGCACCAGGACCTCGAGCTCACCCGACGGCGCGGCGTCCGGGAACGTCAGCGTCGGCTTCTCGCCGAACGAGCCGGACACCTCGGGCAGGGCTGCAGTCATCACATATCTCCTCAGGTCGACAGGTGCGCCCGACCGGGGCGCGCTCGGACCATCGTGCCGCACGTCGCCCACACCCGCCGCACCGGCCGCCGCCCTCCGGTCGACGCCCGTGCCCCATCCGTCCGGCGCGCCGCTCCTGGCGCGGCCTGGCAGGGTGGCCCGATGACCTCGACCGTGCGCGACGCCGCGACCACGACGGCGCCCGCGCACGCCGCTCGCCTGGCCGCTGCGGTCCTGGTGTGCGGGTCGGCGATCCTGCTGTTCGCGGTGCACGTGCGGCCCCTGGCCTACGTCCCGCTCGTCGTCGGCGTGCTGCTGGCCTTCGCGGTGGACCGCGTGCTCGGCCGGGACCTGCTCGTCGTCGCCGTCGGCATGAGCATCGTGAGCACCATCCCGCTCGCGGCCGACCTGTCGGACGCGGCGATCGTGCGCTTCGCGGTCGCGCTCGGTGCGGCGGTCGTCGTCCCGTACGTGCTCTCGCACCACGTGTTCGGCGACCGGGTCATCCGGTTCCCGTGGCGCACGGGCCAGAGGTGGACGCGCTGGCAGTGGTCCTACCTGGCGGTGGTCGTGGCCGCGGGGTACCTGGTGCTGCCGTTCTACTTCCTGTCGTCGGGCGCGTACCGCAACTGGCCCACCGTGGTGGAGCCCGACGAGATCGCGCGCCTGTTCGTCGGCGTCAACGCCGTCGGGACGTGGGACGAGCTGTTCTTCGTCTGCACGGTGTTCGCGCTGCTGCGACGGCACTTCCCGGTGTGGCAGGCCAACCTGCTCCAGGCCGCGGTGTTCGTCTCGTTCCTGTGGGAGCTCGGCTACCGCTCGTGGGGTCCCCTGCTCACCATCCCGTTCGCGCTGATCCAGGGCTGGACGTTCTCGCGGACCAAGTCGCTCACGTACGTCCTCGTCGTGCACCTGCTGTTCGACGCGGTCGTGTTCATGGTGCTGGTGCACGCGCACAGCCCGCACCTGTTCGACATCTTCGTCACGGCCCCGCGCTGACGCGGATCAGCCGACCAGGGCCGCCAACCAGCGCAGCTGCCGGTCCAGCTGGTAGCCCTGCCCGCCCTCGTGGCGGTTGAACTCGTACACCTCGATCGCGGTCTCGGGCCGCTGCGGCGCGAGCCCCGCGTAGTGGTTGTACGCCGCGAACACGGTGGACGGCGGGCAGATGTCGTCCCGCAGCGCGACGCTGAACAGCGCGGGCGCGTCGGCCCGCCGGCCCAGGTGCACGGCGTCGACGTAGGACAGCGTGCGGAAGACGCGCTCGGCGGTGCCCCGGTGCACGGACAGGTACTGCACGAGCTCCTGGTACGGGAAGCCGTCGGTGACATCCACCGCGCGCCGGAAGTGGCACAGGAACGGCACGTCGGGCATCACGGCGACGAGCCCGTCGGACAGCCCGGCGGCCGCGAGCGCGAGCCCGCCGCCCTGGCTGGTGCCCGCGACCGCGACGCGTGCGGCGTCGACACCGGGCAGCGCGCGCACCGCGTCCACGGCGCGCGCGGCGTCGGTCATCACACGGCGGTAGTAGTACCGCCGGGGGTCCTCGATGCCGCGGGTCATGAACCCGGGCGCCGCCGGCCCTGAGCCCGCCTCGTCGGGCGTGTGCGCCCCCGTGCCCCACAACGAGCCCTGGCCGCGCGTGTCCATGAGCAGGTGCACGTAGCCCGCCGCGGCCCACGCCAGGTGCTCGTGCGCGAACCCGCGGCCGCCGTTGTAGCCGATGTACTCGACCACCGCGGGCAGCACGTCACCCGACGAGCCCGCGGGCCGCGTGACCCAGGCGCGCACCGGCTGCCCGTCGAAGCCCGCGAACGTCAGGTCGGTGGTGTCGATCAGCCGCAGACCCGTGTCCACGGGGCGCGCGTCGACCAGCACGTCGTGCCGGCGGGCCTGCGCCAGGGTCGAGGCCCAGAACTCGTCCAGGTCGGCGGGCTCGTCGAGCTCCGGGAGGTAACGCTCGAGCTCGG
Source organism: Cellulomonas gilvus ATCC 13127 (assembly GCF_000218545.1). NCBI lineage: Bacteria > Bacillati > Actinomycetota > Actinomycetes > Micrococcales > Cellulomonadaceae > Cellulomonas > Cellulomonas gilvus. The sequence goes on along the minus strand of NC_015671.1, from coordinate 710,623 downwards.
TCAGCGGGAGGTCGAAGAGAGCCACCCGCCGACCCTAGCGGGGGTCGACGGGTGGCTCGGGCGGACCCGTGGTCCGCGTGCGCGTGCGGCGTCAGTCGCCGCGGATGATCGCCAGCAGGCGCAGCAGCTCCAGGTACAGCCAGATGAGCGTGACCATGAGACCGAACGCCGCGGCCCAGGCCATCTTGCGCGGCGCGCCGCCCTCGACCCCGCGCTTGATCGCGTCGAAGTCCACGATCAGGCTCGCGGCGGCCAGGCCGACCGCGACCAGGCCGACGACCACGCCGAGCCAGCCGCTGCGCAGCGGCCCGAACGCGCCGTCGCCCACGCCGAACACCGCGAGGCCGAAGTTGAGCAGCGAGAACACCAGGTAGCCGACCATCGCGACCAGGAGCCAGCGCGTGAACTTGGGCGTGACCCGGACGCGGCCGGACCGGAACAGGAACAGCGACGTCGCGAACACCGCGACGGTCGCCAGCACGGCCTGACCGACGACGCCGTTCCACGCGGCCTCGTAGAACGCGCTGATCCCGCCGAGGAACACGCCCTGCGCGACGGTGTAGAGCGTGATCAGGACGGGGCTGGGCTCACGCTTGAACGCGTTGACGAGGCCGAGCACCAGCCCGACCACCGCGCCCGCGATCCACAGCCACGGGAGCGTCTCGACGAGCGCCCAGCTGCCGGCGGCCACGACGACGAGCAGCGCGAGCAGCCCGCCGGTCTTCATGATGACGTCGTCGTACGTCATCCGGCCGGTCTCGCGCGTGGTGGCGGCGGGTGCGCCGTACATCCGGTCGAGCGAGGCGGCATCGATCGTCGACGGGGCGACGAGCGTCCCGCCCCCTCGTGTCCGCTCGCCGAACACGGGGCTGTTGCTGAACACGGGGTTCGCCACGGTGTCCTCCTGGTCGGCCTGCGCCGGACGGCGCTGGTCTGTAGGTGCTGAACGTGCCGGCCGCCCGGTCGGTTCCCTGGCGGCGCGCCTCAGGGTCAGGATCAGGGACTTCCCCCACTCGCGCGACCCCGAAGTCCTCCCACGGTCGTATGTCCGTGACCTCCGTCCGCCCCGTAGGGTCGTCCACGTCCGCGTCACCGACCCGAGGACCCCGCGATGATCGAGGCCCAGAACCTCACCAAGCGCTACGGCAGCAAGACCGCTGTCGACGGCATCTCCTTCTCCGTCCAGCCCGGCAAGGTCACCGGCTTTCTCGGCCCGAACGGCGCCGGGAAGTCGACGACCATGCGCATGATCGTGGGCCTCGACCGGCCCACGCACGGCGCCGTGACCGTCAACGGCAAGCCCTACGCGCACCACGCGTCGCCGCTCACGGAGGTCGGAGCGCTCCTCGAGGCCAAGGCGGTCCACACCGGCCGCAGCGCGCGCAACCACCTGCGGGCGCTCGCCGCGACGCACGGCATCGGCGACAAGCGCGTCAACACCGTCATCGAGATGACGGGCCTGCAGAGCGTCGCCAAGCGCCGCGTGGGCGGGTTCTCGCTCGGCATGGGCCAGCGGCTCGGCATCGCGGCCGCGCTGCTCGGCGACCCGCGCACGCTGATCCTCGACGAGCCCGTCAACGGGCTCGACCCCGAGGGTGTGCTGTGGGTGCGCAACCTGGTCAAGCACCTGGCCTCGCAGGGCCGCACGGTGTTCCTGTCCTCGCACCTCATGAGCGAGATGGCGCTGACCGCCGACCACCTGATCGTCATCGGCCGCGGCAAGATCGTCGCGGACGGGCCGGTCGACGAGATCGTCGCGCGCAGCACGCGCGCATCGGTCCGCGTGCGCTCACCGCAGGCCACGCAGCTCGCGCAGCTGGTCGCGGGGCCCGACGTCGTCGTCAACCCGCTCGAGCCCGGGCTGCTCGAGGTCCTCGGCTCGTCGGCGCCGCAGATCGGCGACGCGGCGGCCGCCGCGGGGATCACGCTGCACGAGCTCACGCCCGTCTCGGGCTCGCTCGAGGAGGCGTTCATGTCCCTGACCCAGGACTCGGTCGAGTACCACTCCGCGATCGCCGAGCCCGCGGCCGGCTCGTCGGAGCCGGCACAGGCCGAGGCCCCGAAGCCCGCACTCGCCAAGGAGACCACCCGATGAGCGCCGCGACGCTGACGCCCACCCCCGTGCCCGAGGGCATCCCCGCCAAGCCCGGCGTGACGTTCCCCCGGCTGGTCAGGTCCGAGTGGATCAAGTTCTGGACCGTGCGCTCGACCGTGTGGACGGTCTCGGTCATGGCGGTCGTGGTCGTCGCACTGGTCGCGTTGATCAGCCTGATCATCGCGCAGAACGTCGGCGAGATGGACGCCGGCGACGGGCTTCCTGCGCTGGTGCCCTACTCGGTCGCCGTCAACCTCGCGTCGCTCGCGGTGGTGGTGCTGGGCGTGCTCACGATCACGGGCGAGTACACGACGGGCATGATCCGGGCGAGCCTCTCGGCAGCCCCACGGCGCACCCCCGTCCTGTGGGCCAAGCTCGTGGTGCTCGGCGGATCCATGATGGTGATCGCGACCGTCGTCGTCGCGCTCGCGGCAGCCGTGCAGACCCCGATCCTCAGCCCCAAGAACGTCGCGCTCGACCTCGGCGACGCCGAGACCGTGCGTGTCCTGTTCGGGAACGCGCTGTACCTGGCCACCATCACGGTCTTCGCGTTCGCGTTCGGCGCGCTCCTGCGCCACTCGGCCGCGGCGATGGCCTCCGTGCTCGGTCTGCTCCTGGTGGTCGAGAACGCGGTGCTGGCGATCCCGTGGCGCCCGCTGGAGTACGTGCGGCCGTTCATGCCGGCCTCGGCCGGCTATCGGGTGGCCCAGCCGCAGGAGATGATCGACGCGATGAACGACCAGATGGGCAGGGGCATCGAGCTGAGCGCGTGGGGCGGCTACGCCGTGCTCGTCGGCTGGGTGCTCGTGCTGCTGGCCGTGGCCGCCGTGCTGCTCAAGCGACGCGACGCCTGATCAGCTGAGCCGCACCGGGCGGCCCCGCGGACCTCGCGTCCGCGGGGCCGTCCGTGCGTGCGGGCCCCTACGCTGGGCGCCGGACCGCCGACGAGGAGCACGCATGGACCCCGCCATCCCGGACGTCGAGCGCCAGGTCGCGCTCCTGCTGCGCCTGGCGGACCGCAACCGCCGCCGCTCGCGCCGCCTCGAGGGCACGCTCGAGCGCTCGGCGTACCTCACGCTCAGCCGCCTGGACGAGCACGGACCCGCGGGCCTGCACGAGATCGCGGACCACCTTCGCCTGGACGCCTCGACCGTGACCCGCCAGGTGCTGCAGCTCGAGGAGGCGGGGTTCGTCGAGCGCGGGCGGGACGAGGCCGACGCGCGCCGCTCGGTCATCGCGATCTCGGCGGCGGGCCGCGACGCGCTCGAGCACAGCCGCGCCGCGCGGTGGGAGGTCTACGCCGACGTCCTGGGGAGCTGGACGTCCGACGAGCTGACCTCGCTCGCGGGCTCGCTGCAGCACCTCAACGCGTCGCTCGACGCGAGCATCGACAAGAAGCGCGGTTAGGCTCGCGCACCGTGACCCTCCCGCCCGCCTCCGTCCCGCCGCGCGGCGAGGCGGCCCGCGGCCCGCGCGCCCGCCCGGCGCCCGTGCTCGCCCACGTGCTGCGCAGCGAGCGCCTCACACCCGGGCTCGTGCGGCTCGTTGTCGGCGGCCCGGGGATGTCCGTATTCGTGCCGGACCCGCACGCCGACGCCTACGTCAAGCTCATGTTCCTGCCCGCGGGACCGCGGCCGCGGGGCGCCGACGGCCGGCTGGACCTCGACGCCGTGCGGGCCACGCTGCCGGCCGACGTGGTCCCGCGGCTGCGCGCGTACACCGTCCGCGCCTACGACCCGACGACACGTGAGCTGACGCTCGACGTCGTCGTGCACGGCACCGTCGGCCTCGCGGGTCCGTGGGCCGCGGCGGCCGCATCCGGCGACGAGGTGCTCGTGCTCGGCCCGGGCGGCGCGTGGTCGCCGTCGCCCGACGTGGACCACCACCTGCTCGTCGGCGACGCGAGCGCGCTCCCGGCCGTCGCGGTCGCGCTCGAGCGCCTCCCCGCCGCGGCGCGCGGGTGGGCGCTGGTCGAGGTCGCCGGCCCGGCCGACGAGCTCGCACTCGCCTGTCCCCCGGGCGTCGAGGTGCGGTGGCTGCACGCCGACCACACCGCACCCGGACGCCGGCTGGTCGAGGCGACGCTCGCGCTCCCGTGGCCCGGCGGCCGGGTCGGGGCGTTCGTGCACGGCGAGGCGGGTGCGGTCCGCGAGATCCGGCGCTACCTGCGGCTCGAGCGAGGCGTCGCGCGCGCGGACCTCTCGGCCTCGGGCTACTGGCGGACCGGCGTCGACGACGAGGGGTGGCGCAGCACCAAGCGCGAGTGGACGGCGCAGATCGAGGACGCCGAGAGCGCGGCCGGCCTGGCCTGAGACCGCGCCGCCACCGCGTGCGGCAGGATGCTGACCGCGCCCCCGTAGCCCAACTGGCAGAGGCGGCCGGCTTAAACCCGGCGTAGTGCGGGTTCGAGCCCCGCCGGGGGCACGAGCGTTCACGCCGTGAGGCGGCGCAGCGCGGCCTCGGCGTACGGCACCCAGTGCTCGCCCGCGGTGGGTGCGAGCGCCACCCAGTCACGGAACTGCCGGCGGCTGCGGCCCGGGCTGAACAGCGCGGAGTCCGGCAGCGCGAGCGCCGCGGTGTGCTCGGCGCTGCCGGCGCCCAGCCGTACCCCCAGCACACCGTCGTCGAGGCACGCGAGCATCCGACCCCCGATCGAGAGCATGGGGCGGCCCATCATCCGGCCGCTGCGCGCACCCTGGGCCGTGAGCGCCTCGACGACGTCCTCGAACAGCTCGGCGGGGTCCGGCTCGGTCACGCGCGCGCCTCCTCGTCGTGCGCCGTGCCGACCGCGGCGCCGAGGTCCTGCGCGACGAACGCGCGGACCGCGGCGGCGAACTCCTGCGGCGCGTCCGACTGCAGGTAGTGCCCCGCTCCGGGAAGTTCGACCGTGCGCGCGCCCGGCAGCTCCCGCCGCCAGCGCTCCAGCTCGGTGCGGCGGAACGCGATGTCCCGGTCCGCCCAGACCAGCAGCGCGGGCAGCGTCCGCAGCGCCACGAGCCCGGCCTCGACGCGCGCCAGGAACGGCGCCGCGGCCACGATCTCGCGCGGGAGCACCGCGGACGCCTGGCGCCGGGCCGGGGTGCCGAGCGCGTGCCGGTAGTGCCGCATCTCGGCGCGCGTGGGGCGGCGCCGACGATGACCCGCGGGGATGAGGCCGCGCACCACCAGGTTCAGCCGCCGGATGAGCCACGCACCCACCCGCCCGCCCAGCAGCGCCGAGAACCGCTCGAAGTGCGGGTC